>NZ_JBIRYI010000012.1:0-199394 GCF_044389675.1 Promicromonospora kroppenstedtii
TTTGTTGTTCTAGTTGCGCGGGGGGGTGGGTTTTTGTTGGGGGGGGGGGGGGGGGGGGGGGGGGGGGGCGGGGCCCCCCGCGGGGGGGGGGGGGGGGGGGGGGGGGGGGCGGGCGGGGCCCCCCCCACCACCGGTCGGTCACATCGAGGCGAGGAGCTGCTTCATCGTCTCGATCTCGGCTGCCTGCGTGTCGACGATGGTCTGCGCCATCTCGACCGCGCCCGCGTCCTCGCCCGACTCCACCTGGGCCTGCGCCATCTCCACGGCGCCTTCGTGGTGCGCCACCATCTGCTCCAGGAAGAGGCGGTCGCCGTCGGGGCCGGTGGCGGCGCCCAGCGCCTGGAGGTCCTCCTCGGTCATCATGCCGTCCATCCCGGCATGGCCGTCGTGCTCCGCGGTGCGCTCGGCGCCCCACGTGTCGAGCCAGCCGTCGAGCTCCTCGATCTCGGGCGCCTGCGCCGCCTTGATCTGCGTGGCGAGCTCGGCCACCTGCGGGTCGGCGTCCGGCCGTGCCAGGACGACGTCCGACATCTCGATCGCCTGCTCGTGGTGCGGGATCATCATCTGCGCGAACATGACGTCCGCGTCGTTGTGGCCGGCCTGCTCGGAACCTGAGCACGCTGCCAGGGCCAGGGCCCCGGCCAGGGCGATCGCGGACATGAGGGTGCGCTTCATGGTCTTTCCTCTGCTTCTGCTTCGATCTCGGGTAGCACTCATCGGCACGACCGCGCTGGGGCACGGTCGCGCTCGTGGGGCCGGCGCGCGGTGCGCGCCGGGCCCGGGTCTACGTCCGGGAGATGCAGAGGTCGTGCAGGCTGGGCGCGGCGAGGTCGCGGACGACGGCGAGCGCCGGCGTCAGGGACATCGCGAGCTCCAGCGGGGCACGCCACAGGAGGCGCCGTACGGGGGCCACGAGGCCCAGCAGTGCGACGAGGATCATCAGGCACATCGCCATGGCGGCGTCGTGCCCGCCGCAGCCGTCGCAGCAGGAGCCCTCGTCGTCGGCGTGGCCGTCCGGCGCCTGGGGCTGGATCTGGGCCTGTACCGGGCCCGAGGTCGTGACCGGGCCGGTGGCCGCCTGCGCGGTGCCGGCTCGTTCGACGGCGACCACGGAGGTCTCGTGCGGCACGGCGTGCCCGTGCGACGTCGGCGACCCGCTCATCGAGTGCATCGTGACCACGCCGACGATGACCGTCAGGATCGCCAGCGCCCCGACGGGACCCCGGTGGGGACCGGCGAAGGCCGAACGAAGGAGCGAGATCACGCGCACGGCACGGAGGCTACCGGATCGCGGCGCGTCGACGACGCGACACCCGCCGGGCGCGGCTCAGCGCCGTCCGTCGAGCTGGGGCACGTCGACGCCCTGCGCCGCGCGTCCGACGTGCGAGCGGGCGTGCGCGACGGCGTCGTCCAGCGTGGCGAACACGTGGTTCTCGTGCCGCAGCCCCGCCAGCACGCCGACGGTCGTCAGGAGCTTCTGGTGCCGGGTCTGCACGCCCTTGACCAGTACCGTCATGCCCCGCTGCTCCAGGGCGGTGACCAGCTCGGCCAGGGCCCGGGCGCCGGTGGCGTCGACCATGCCGAGCTGTGAGAGCCGCAGGACGACCACCAGCACGTCGGCGCGCACCGAGGCGTCGGTGACCTCGCCGAGGATTCGGTCGGCGGCCCCGAAGAACATGGCGCCGTCCAGCCGGAACAGCGCGATGCGCTCGTCGCCCTCGCGCGCGGCGCCCGGCAGCGGCTCGCGGTGCACGGACGACGCGCGCGCCACCCGGCGCAGCGCGAAGAACGCCGCGACGACCAGCCCGATCTGCACGGCTTCGACGAGGTCGAACGCGACGGTGATGACGGCGGTCACCACGAACGTGACGGCGTCGGAGCGCGTGGAGCGCAGCACGGCGCGGACGGTGCCCGCGCCGATCATCCGGAACGCCGTCACCATGAGCACGCCCGCCAGGGCAGCCAGCGGGACGCGCCCCACGGGCCCGGTGGCCAGGTAGATGACCGCGAGGATCACCAGTGCGTGCACGACGGCGGCCAGGCGGGTGCGGGCACCGGAGCGCACGTTGACGGCCGTCCGCGCGATGGCTCCCGTGGCGGGCATGCCGCCGAACAGCCCCGACGCCAGCGAGGCCAGGCCCTGCCCCACGAGCTCACGGTCCGGGTGGTACACCGAGCCGGGAGACATGGTGGCCGCCACCCGCGCCGACAGCAGCGACTCGATCGCGGCCAGCGCCGCCACCGCCACCGCCGCGCCCAGCAGGTCGCCGGCCACCGCGCCGTCGAACCCCGGAAGAACCGGGGCCGGGAGGGTGTCGGGCAGGGTGCCGATGCGGGCCACGGGCGCGCCGGTCGCCTCGGCCAGCACGGTGGCGAGCGCGACCGCCACGAGTGAGGCCGGGATCGCGGCATGCAGGCGCGGCAGCAGCACCAGCACGGCCGCGACCAGCACCACGATCGCGAGCGCCCACAGCGTGCTCGTGTCCGGGGCGAGGTTCCCGACCGCACCGACGGCGGCGACCAGCGGGTTCTCCCCGGCCGGGGAGCGCTGTCCGACGGCGGCGGGGACCTGCTGCAGGAAGATGATCGCGGCGATCCCGAGGGTGAAGCCCTCGACCACCGGCCACGGGATGAACGTGACCACGCGGCCCAGCCGCAGCACCCCGGCCAGCAGCACGATCGTGCCGCCCAGCACGGTGACCAGGGCGACCGAGGCGAGCCCGTGCTCGGCGACGACAGGGGCCAGGACCACTGCCATCGCGCCGGTCGGTCCCGAGACCTGGAACCGCGAGCCGCCGAGCACCGCCGCGACGACGCCCGCGACCACCGCGGTGACCAGGCCTGCCGCGGGCCCGGTGCCGGAGCTCACGCCGAACGCGAGCGCCAGCGGCAGCGCCACGACGCCGACGGTCAGTCCCGCGAGCAGGTCCGCGCCGAGGGACCGGGGCCGCAGGTCGTAGTCGTCGCGGTGGGGGAGGAGGTCGCGGACCGTCACGGCCGGGCCGCCTCGGCCGGTGCGGTCTCGGCCGGCGTCGTCCGAGCCAGTGCCGCCTCCAGCACCGCCCGGGCGCTCGCGCCGGGCAGGGCGGGGAGCCGCCGGGCGGCGGCGAGGCGGTCGGCGTCGGCGTCCCGGCCCGCGAGGCGGTGCAGCAGGAACGCGCGCGCGACGACGAGCAGCTCGGCCACGAGCGGCTCGGTCAGCCGGTAGTGCACGGCGTTGCCCGATCGGGTCGCCTCGACCACGCCCGCCCGCTTGAGGACGGCCAGGTGCTGGGAGAGCGCCGACGGCTCGGACCCGGTCACGGTCTGCAGGCGGGAGACCGGCGCGGTGAGATCGGCGTCGGCCGCGAGCACCTCCAGCACCTGGATGCGTACCGGGTGGGCCAGGCTCTTGAAGAGCTCCGCCTTGATCGCGTAGAGGGGCTGCGTGTCCACGGCACTGAATTTAGCATTTGCTCAAACCACTCCGCCGCGTCGGGCGGGGCGATGAGTTCCGCCCGCCGTCGCCGTCAGCCCTGCGAACCGGTCCGACGAGAGGAACCCACCATGGTCACCACGCTCCGCAGCTTCAGCGGCTTCTCCGTGGACGACGCCGAGACGGCGCTCCGCTTCTACCGCGACACCCTCGGCCTGCCCGCCCGGGCCAACGACATGGGCGGCCTGGAGATCGAGCTGACCGAGGGCTCGACCGTGTTCGTCTACCCCAAGGGCGAGGCGCACGCCCCGGCGTCGTACACGGTGCTGAACCTCGTGGTGCCGGACATCGACGCCGCGGTGGCCGAGCTCGAGGCCGCTGGGGTGAGCCTGCTGCGGTACCCGGGCTTCGAGCAGGACGAGCACGGCGTGGCCCGCAGCTCCGACCCCGCCCAGGGCCCGACCATCGGCTGGATCGCCGACCCGGCCGGCAACGTCATCGGCCTGATCCAGGACTGAGCCGGACCGGCGCCTGCTGATCCTCGCTCCGCCCCGGTGAGCTCCGATATCACCCGGGAAAGTCAGTCGTGGGGCCGATCCTGGCCTGCGCGCGCAGCCCGGTCGATGGATGCTGGCAGGACGGCTCGGGCAGCCGGGCCCCAGCACCAGCGAACGGAGCGACAACGTGCCGAAGATTGTGACTGACGAGGGCATCGAGATCTTCTACAAGGACTGGGGGACGGGGCAGCCGATCGTGTTCAGCCACGGTTGGCCGCTGTCGGCGGACGACTGGGACACGCAGATGCTGTTCTTCCTGCAGCAGGGCTACCGTGTCATCGCCCACGACCGGCGCGGTCACGGCCGGTCGTCCCAGGTGGGCGACGGGCATGACATGGACCATTACGCGGACGACCTGGCCGCGGTGACCGCTCACCTGGACCTGCGTGACGCCGTGCACATCGGCCACTCCACCGGTGGTGGCGAGGTGGTCCACTACATCGCGCGGCACGGTGAGTCCCGGGTGGCCAAGGCCGCGATCATGTCCGCGGTGCCGCCGCTGATGCTGCAGACCGACGCCAACCCTGGCGGCCTGCCTTTGAGCGTGTTCGACGACCTGCGGGCCCAGCTCGCGGCGAACCGTTCGGAGTTCTACGTCGCGCTGGCCTCGGGCCCGTTCTACGGGTTCAACCGGCCGGGTGTGGAGACCCGTGAGCCGTTGGTGCGTAACTGGTGGCGGCAGGGTATGACGGGTGGTGCCAAGGCGCACTACGACGGCATCAAGGCGTTCTCGGAGACGGACTTCACCGAGGACCTGCGCAAGATCACGGTCCCGGTGCTGGTCATGCACGGCGACGACGACCAGATCGTGCCCTACGCCGACGCCGGCCCATTGTCGGCCGAGCTGTTGCAGAACGGCACGTTGAAGACCTACCAGGGCTTCCCGCACGGCATGCCGACCACGCACGCCGACGTCATCAACGCCGACCTGCTGGAGTTCATCCGCTCCTGACGCCGGCAGACCCCACCAGCAGCCGACCGTGCCGCGACGGGTGACGCCCCCACGGGCCCGCGTCATCCGTCGCGCGGCGCGGTGAGCTGCTCCGTGGTCCGTCGGGGTGTCCGCAGGGGCACCGAGCTGTACCCGAGCCTCATCAGCATCTGCGGCGCCGCGTCCATCCCCAGCGCCCGGCGCAGGTCGTGCCGCGTCGTCGGGTTCTCCAGCACGGTGGTCGCGAACGACGCGTGCACGAAGTAGGTGGTCGCGACCAGCAGCGCATGCTCCAGCGCCTGGCCCGCCGTGATCCAGTCCCGCGGGGAGTCGCCCGGCGTGGACAGCAGCGCCATCGTCGTCCGCTGCTCGAACGGGACCGTGCCCGTGCTGGCGAGGAACCGCCGCACCGGCGCGCCGTCGTCGTCAGGCGCGGGGCCCAGCAGGTCGCGCGGTATGCCGTCCGCGCGGTCCCGGTCCGTGGCCGTCCACGCCAGCTCCTCGTCCCGGGCCACCGGGTCCTCGGCGGCGAGCGACTCCGCCCGCCGCACCAGCCCCAGGACCTCGTCGCGCACCGGCTCCGAGGGCTGGATCGGCCGCAGGTCCGCGTTCTCCTCCCGGGCGGCCTGCTGGATGGACAGCAGCACGTCCGTGAACAGCGGCTGGTCGTCGAACGGCACCCGCGACGTGGTGCGCCGCGCGATCGCCACCGACAGCTCCAGCTCGTCCGTGTTCGGGATCGGACCCGGCTCCAGGTCCACCTGCGCCACCAGCAGCTCGTCGTGCGGGTCCGGCAGCAGCCGGACGACAGCGGTCAGCGACTCGCGCCGCGCCGCGGTCCGGGCGTTGAACAGGAACGCCCCGCAGCTGATCAGCATCTCCCGGCCGTGCGGGTCGCAGTGCCGCAGCTGCCGGGCCGGGTCGGCCCGGAGGGACATCGTGCGACCGGCGAAGCTCACCTTCCACGGCTGCGTGTTGTACACGCTCGGGGCGCTCGCGGCGGCCCGCAGGATCCGCTCCACCCGTGCGTCGACGACGTCCATGTCCGCTGCTCCCGTCGGTCGTGCTGCACCGTCCCGCCCAGTCTTCGCGCGAGCGCCCGCCGGGGCACGGGCCAAAGGTCCCGGTGACCGGGGCCGGACGGCCCTGCCGGGCGGCAGGCCCCGGAACGGAGCGTGGAGACAGGAAACGAGGAGCTGATGACGATGCGTGCGCTGGTGGTCTACGAGTCGATGTTCGGAAACACGCAGGCGGTGGCGCGGGCGGTCGCGGAAGGGATCGAGGCGTCGATGCACGCCGACGTCGTCGAGGTCGGGGCCGCGCCCCGCACGGTCCCGGCCGACGTCAGCCTGCTGGTCGTGGGCGGGCCGACCCATGCCTTCAGCATGTCCTGGCCCTCGACGCGGCGCGACGCCGCGGGCCGGGGCACAGCCGTCATCTCCCGCGACGAGGGCATCCGGGAGTGGCTCGGCGGGCTGCCGGGCGTGTGCACGCCGACGGCGGCCGCGGCGTTCGACACGCGCACCACGTCCCGCCTGACGGGTTCCGCGGCACGGGCGGCCGGGCGGCGGCTGGACCGGCTGGGCTACGCCCTGGTCGCGGCGCCCGCCAGCTTCCGCGTCGCCGACGTCACCGGCCCGCTGGCGGACGGTGAGCTCGACCGCGCCCACGCCTGGGGCAAGACGGTCGGCGCCGAGGTCGTGCAGCACCGGCCGACCCGGAGGATCCCGTGACCAGCCCGGTGGCCCGGCCCAGCGAGGCGGCGATGCCCATGGACGGGGGTCGGCGGCCTGCCCCCGTCGTCGTCGCCGTCGACGGGAGCGACCGCAGCGCGGGCGCCGTCCGGTATGCGATCAACGAGGCCCGGCTGCGTGGCAGCGGCATGCGCATGGTGCACGTGGTGCCGGCGCCGCTGCCCGAGAGCGGGCTGTGGCCCGCCGAGGCGGGCGACGTCGACTACCTGGAGCGCACGGGCCGCGGCATCGTGAACCGTGAGGTAGCCCGGGCCCGTGCTGCCGCCCCGGACCTCGAGATCGAGCCGGTCCTCGCGCTGGGCCCGCGCGTGGCGCAGCTGGTGACGGCGTCGTCCTCCGGTGACCTGATGGTGCTCGGCCGCGAGACCCGGCGCGGCGCCGAGCGGCTCGTCGCGCGGGCGACGACCGCCGAGGTGGTCGGGCGGGTGGACCTGCCGGTGACCGTGGTCCCCGCACGCTGGCAGGAGACCAGGCTCGGCCGCATCGTGGTGGGCATCAAGACGTTCACCAGCGCCGGCGAGCTGCTCAGCCACGCGCTGTCCACGGCGGCCGCACGGCACGCCGCGGTGCGGGTGGTGCACGCCGTGGAGGTCCCGGACCTCGCCGCGGACCTGGGCGTCGCGGACGCCTACGCCGACGACTCGGTCGCGGTCGCCACCCGGCTGCTGGAGCAGGTCGTGGGCGAGCGGTCCGCGGCCCACCCGACCGTGCCCGTCGAGACGGCCGTGCTCCCCGGGCGCCCGGACGAGGTGCTGGTCGCCGCGGCCGCGGACGCCGACGTGCTGATGGTCGCGCGCCACCACCGCGGGATGCGGCACCCGGCCCGCCTGGGCCGGGTACCGCGCGCGATCCTCACGGTGTGCGACACCCCTGTCGAGGTGCTCCCGCTGCGTCGGACGGCCGAGAACATGCCGCTCGTCCTGGAGAACGCGGGCGAGACCCTGAGGAACTGACGCCCGCCGCGCCGGGCCGGGCCAGACCTGCGAAGGTGGGAGCAGCCCAGGACCCGGCGCTAAGGACGGTCAGCGATGGACGACTACCTGTGGGTGCTCAAGGACGACGAGCTCGCGCTGGTGCGCGAGCTCGAACCCGAACGGCTCAAGGCGCTCGACGAGGACGAGCTGCTCGACCTGCACCGGCGGGTGCGCCGGGCACGCAACAAGCACGTCAAGAACTACCGGCGCAAGGCGGCGCTGGACGTGAAGGCCGCCGGCGGCCGGGGCAAGGCCGCGCCCAAGGGCGGCAAGGCCCGGTGGCGCGCCGCCGCGTTCGAGGAGGCGCTGGCGATCGTCAGCGGGCGGCTGGCGCACGTCGCGCACCTCCAGGCCGAGGCCCTCAAGGAGGAGCGGTTGGCCCGGGCGCGGTCGGGCAAGTCGTCCGGGCCGGAGATCGCCGACCACCCGCAGGGCGGCAAGGTGGGCCCTGGTCGGGACCGCGAGTACGAGAAGACCACCGGCGGCCTCAAGCGGGATGCCTCGTCCCGGGCCCAGGGCGCGCGCCGGCAGGGCAAGAAGGACAGCAGGTAGCGACACCTCATGACAGCTCCTCTCCGACCAGCGCCAGGCACTGGATGGCCGCCAGGCCGTACTGCGCGCTGGCGTTGGTCGAGAACCGTCCCTCGTCCACCGCGTTGAGCACCAGCGGCGGCTCGACGCGGACCGTCTCGAAGGAGTGGCCGGCCGGGTACCCGGCGTGGCCGGTGCGGAACTCGGTCCAGGCCCGGCGCGCCAGCGCGGGGTCGTCCAGGCGTGCCGCCGCGTAGGCGGTGGCACGCGAGTAGGACTGCCGCAGGTTGAGGCTGCCCCACGACGCGCCCGTGGCCGCCACCTGCTCGGCGGCGGTGCCGTTGTAGAGGCGGCAGAACTCGACCCACGCCGCCTCGACCTCCGGCTCGTCGACCAGGTCGATCAGCTCCGTCATCACCTCGATGAGCCCGAACACGCTGCTCAGGCTGCCGATCGACACCGACGGTCCCGCCGGTGTCGTGAACGTGCCGTCGGCCAGGTCGTAGCGCACCGACCCCTGCACCCAGTGGTTCGGCAGCGCCGCGATGGACCGCGCGCCGTTGAGCAGCTTGGTCCGCGCGATCGGGTCGCCGTTCCGCTCCCACTCGGTGAGCCACGCACCCGCCAGGGCACCCCAGTCGGTGGTCTGCCCCACGCCGAGCGCGGAGGGGTCAGGGTCGAACGGGCCGCCGCCGTTGATCTTTCGGCCCGGGTCGAGCACGAGGAACGTCCGGTCGGAGTCCACGAGCTCGTGCAGGGTGTCGCCCACCCGCTCGTCGGCCGTCAGGAAGTAGTAGAACCGCCGGTAGCTCGCGTTCGAGATGCGCACCTGCTTGGCGCTGTCACCCCAGTGCATCACGCCGTGCCGCGTGCCCAGCCCCTTCCACGTGCCCAGATGGTACTGGTCCACCTCGCCCGTGTGCCGGGTCATCGCCTCGGCGAGCCGGAACGCCGTCGCGTCGCCCGTGCGCAGGTAGTGGTACCAGAGCCACAGGTCCGTGGACAGCTCCGAGTTGTCCCACGCGTACCCGCCCACGTCGTACCGCCACTGGTGCCGGTCGCCGTCGTACTCGTGCATCACGTCGCCGTGGTCCCAGAACCCGTACCAGGACCGCTGGTCCACCTGGTCCACGTAGTAGGCGTGCATCCGGTCCAGGTTGTCCTCGATCGCCGCCCGCGCCGGGGTCGACCGGTCCGCCGGCGCCCACGACCCGAACACCCCGGCCGAGTGCACGTGCCCCGGCCCGGTGACCAGGAGCGGCGGCGTGGCGCTCGCGGCGGCCAGCTCGGTGAAGCGATCGGCGGTCGGCGTGGCGGCCAGCGCCCAGAACATCAGCTCGGTGGTGCGAGCCACGCCGTAGGGCGTGCCGAACTCGGGCTCGTAGTCCTCGTAGGTGATCTCGAGGGCGTCGAGCTGCTCGGGGTAGGAGTCCTGGCCCAGGCCGTCGTGGTAGAACCGCAGGTCCATGGCCTCGGCCCGCGGCGACCACAGCCAGACCGTCGCCTCGGCCTCGTCGGTCGCGGCGCCCGTGACCTCCAGCTCGGTGGGGTGCAGCTGCCAGAAGTCACGCATGCCGAAGGCCAGGCCGCCCGACGGCGTGCCGACGTACCCGAGCCCCGCGGCGCGGGTGCCGCCGTCGACCCGGATCCACGAGTGGCCCGGGCCGGTGCGCTTGCGGATCTCGAACCCGTGCGCCGTGAGCTGGGACAGGCTGTAGTCGCCCCACTCGGGGACCCAGTGCAGGCGGGAGGTGACGCGCTGGTCCCACGTGGCCGGGTCGGGCAGGGCACGGCCCTCGACCTGGGCCGCGCGGACGGCGGCTCCGGGGTCCCGGCGCAGGCCGGTGACACTCCGCACGGCCTCGGACAGCACGCCGCCGTCCGCCCCCGCGAACCGCACGTGGCGGTCGTAGGACGCGCCGCGCATCGGCACCGAGAACGTCACGCCGATGCCGGTGATGAAGTCGCGGTTCTCGTCGCCGTCGAACACGAAGGTGTGCACCACGCGGACGCCGTCCGAACCCGCGTACAGGTAGAACCGCAGCACGAACGGGAGCCACGCGCGCTGGCCCTTGCGGTGCCGGCCCTCGACCTTGACGACGGCGCGCACGGGCCCGGACTGCTCGACGGTCACGCGGTCGACGGCGCCGGCGAACGACTCGTGCCGCACGCTGCCGCCACGGTCGGTGTCCGGCACGTCCTGCCGCGAGACGACGAGCCGGCCGTTGCGCGCCACGTCCTGCCCGCCGCGGCGGATCGCGCGGACCACCTGGCTGCCGTTGCGGGCGAAGACCACCTGGACCGTGCCGGTGTCGACGACGATCTCGCCCGGGGTCTCCCGGACCGTGAGCCGCTTGCCGGGCGCGCTCGGCCGGCCGGCGGCCAGCCGGTACGACTCGGCCCGCGGCGCGTCAGCGCTGACGGCGTGGGCGGTCCACTTCACGCTGCCGTCCGGCCACCAGCCCGTGGGCCAGGTCTGCACCGGCACCGGATCGCCGGCCGCGGTCGTGAGCGCGAGCTGCTGGTCGGGGGCGAACGCGCCCCGCGGCCAGGGCACGCCCCAGGTGGTGCCCGCGGCCAGGGCGGCGGGGGAGCCGCCCTCCAGCCAGTGCAGGTCGACCGGGCCGTGCCCGGCCGGGACCAGGGTGGGGACGCCCTGGGCCGCGTGCGCCGTGGCGAGGCGCGGCCCGAGGGCCGCGCCCGCGCCCGCGGCCAGCGCCGAGGTCAGGACGGTACGCCGACTGATGTGAACCACGATGTTCAGCTCCTTCGCGCGAAGTGAGGTCGCCCGTCGTCGGGCGTCAGACATCCTGGGTCGGCGGCCCGCGGACCGCGGACGAACGGACAAATGCGGTCAGGCGCTCGGGCTCCGCCCGGGGCTCAGGCCGTCGTGGCGAGCTGGTCGGGCAGCACCTCGTGCAACAGGTCCTGGCCCGCGGCGAGCCGTTCCACCTCCGCGACGGCGGACGCGCCGAGCCGCCGCAGCTCGTTGCCCAGCGAGCCCGCCACATGCGGAGTCAGCAGCGCCCCGGGTGCGTCGAACAGGGGATGGTCGCGCGGCAGCGGCTCCGGGTCGGTCACGTCGAGGACGGCGCGCAGGCGGCCCGCCACGACCTCGCGGGTCAGCGCCTCGGTGTCCACCAGCTGCCCGCGCGCGGTGTTGACCAGCGTCGTCGCGTCGCGCATCCGGGCCAGCTCCCGCGCGCCGATCATCCGGTAGGTCTCCGGCAGGGCGGGCGCGTGCACCGTCACGACGTCGGACCGGGCCAGCAGCTCGTCCAGGCCCACGGCGGTGGCGCCCAGGGCGCGCGCGGCCGCGGCGTCCACCCACGGGTCGTGCAGCAGCGCGTCCATGTCGAACGGGGACAGCAGGCCCAGCACCTGGCGCCCGATCCGGGAGGCGCCGACCACGCCGACCGTCAGCCCGTTGTTGCCCAGCGGTGCCGGCGGTGACCAGCCGCGCAGCGTGCGGTCCCGGCCGTAGGCCGCGGCCGACTCCAGCACCCGCTTGCCCGCCAGCAGCACCATGGCCAGCGTGTACTCCGCGACCGGCCGGGCGTTCGCCGCGGCCGCCGTCGAGACGCGGACGCCCCGCTCCCAGACCGCGGGCGTGACGAACGACTTGACCGTGCCCGCCGTGTGCACCACGGCCCGCAGCCGCGGCGCGCGCCGCAGGAACGCCTCGTCGAGGTACGGCGCGCCCCAGCCGGTGACGAGGATGTCGGCGGTGGCCAGGTCGTCATCCTCCGCAGCGCTCGGGGTCAGCACCCCGTCGGCGACGTCGGCGGCCGCCCGCAGGCGGGCGAGCGCGGCGTCGTCGAACAGGTCGGGCAGCAGCGCCGGGTCGCGGAGCGCGAACAGCACGCGGGGCCGGGTCACGCGACGCCCCCGGGGACGACGTCGACCACACCGTCCCGCCAGCGCACCTCGATCACGCCGCGGGCGGGCACCGGCACCACGGCCTCGACGGCGTCGAGGCCCGCCGTGGGGTCCCCGGTCAGCACGACGAGCGCGGCCACCACGTCGCCCGGATCCGCCGGGGCGGCGCCGGTCAGCGACGGGACCACCGAGGCCGCCCCGAGCGGGTCGGCGCCGGTCCGGCGGTCCGCGTCCGCCCGGGACAGCCCGCGCAGCCCTCGCAGCGCCGACGTCGTCCCGTCGGCCCGGGTCACGCGCACGGTGCCACCTGCGGCCTCCACACCCAGGTCCTCGTCGGACCCCGCCGCGAGCGGCCAACCGCCCACCCGGAACACCCACGGACCGGGGTCGGCGGGCCAGGCGACGTCGGCGTCCAGGTCCGTCCCCGGCGGCGGGGCGGTGACCCCCGCCGCGGACGGCGGCGTCCACCACGCCAGGCGCACCTCCAGCGGGCCGCGCACCACGCTCGCCGTGGTGACCACCGGGCCCCGGCGCGCCGCCGCCCAGCCGGCGTGGTCACCGTCCGGCCCGGCGCCCGGCACGTCCAGCCAGTGCACGCGCGACCGCGAGACGGCGACCCGCTCGCCCAGGTGCACGCGCTCGATGCCGTCGCGGTGCGACGGCCGGCCCGCGCCGTCGAGCAGCGCCACGTGCGAGTCCGACGGAGCCGCGACGTCCGCGGTCGCGAGCTGCGGCGAGACCACGTTGGCGTAACCGACGCGGCGGTAGAAGGGGTCGTCGGCGTGCGCCTGCGCCCCCGGCTCCAGCAGCCGGTCCGAGCCGTGGTTGAGCACCCGCACGATCCCGTCCGACGGCGTCCCCACGACCAGCCACCCCGGCGCGCGCAGCGGCACCACGTGCTCGTGTCGCCAGGGCGCGGGCACGTCGTCCGGCGCCGTCCACACCGGGTGGTCCGGGGGCAGCAGCAGGCCCGCGAACCCCTTGCTCGCCCAGTACGGCGACGCCCCGCCCGAGTAGAGCTGCCGCAGCCGGTCGAACCGGCCGTGCCACCCGACCGGCAGCAGGCCGCGCTCGTCCACGGCGCCGTGCTCGAAGAAGTGCTCCGCCACCGCCGACGTCAGCGCGCCCGTCGCGCCCGGCGACAACGGCGTCGCCCCCGCGAGCGTCCCGGCCCAGAACGGGGCCAGCACCGCGAACCGGTAGGTGACCGACCGGCCCTGCAGCAGCGGGGCACCGTTCGGCCCGACCAGGTGCTGCGCCTGCTCCAGGTAGGCCCGCAGCCGCTCCGCGTGCCGCTCGGCCAGGGGCCGTCCCTCGATGCGCGCGTGCAGCACCGGGTACAGGTGCCACGCCCACCCGGCGTACCAGTCGAACGTCTGGAGCCGCCCGTCGTGGCCCCGCCCGTCCGAGTACCAGCCGTCGTCCACGTACAGCCCCTCGGCCAGCTCCTCGTTGCGGTCCAGGTCGGCCTGGTCCCACGGCCCGCCCACCGACGCCAGGAACGCCTCGATCACGTTCTGGAACCAGACCCAGTTGTTGCGGTACCCGCTGGTGCCGACCACCCCGGCGAGCCACGCGACCACGCGCTCGCGGACGTCGTGGTCCAGCCGGTCCCACAGCCAGGGTCGCGTCTCGGCCAGCCCCACCGCGACCGACGCCGCCTCCACGACGGCCTGGCGGCGCTCGTCGATGCGCGGCCAGCGCTCGGGGCTCGTGGGATCGGTGCCGTTCCGCAGCCCCTCGGCGTACCGCTCCAGCAGGCCGTGGGGGTCGCCGCCGGCCTGGCCGCGTACCCGGAAGGCCGCCAGCAGAAACGTCCGGGCGAAGCCCTCCAGCCCGTCGCTCCAGGCGCCCGAGGCGCTGACCGGCCCGGGCAGCGGCAGCAGGGCGCGGCCGGGGGAGGCGTACGGCTCGGTGGCGCGCAGCAGGTCGTCGGCGGTCGCCAGCCAGCGGTCGCGGCTCCAGCGTGGGGTGGTCTCGGGCAGTGTTCCGGCAGTGGGTGCGGTCGTCACGCGCGCATCCTCACCCGCCGCACCGCCCGGATCTGTCCGACCGGACAATTCCGGTCATCGGCTGGCTACAGTGTGGTCCGGCGTCGACGGGGATGCCGCCGGGCACGAGGAGAGAGACATGCACCTGCCGAGGAGCCGGCACGAGTACCTGCTCCGCGAGGTCGAGCTGCGGGGGAGCGTGCGCTCGGCCGAGGTCGCGGCGCGGCTGGAGGTCTCCGAGGTGACCATCCGCCGCGATATCCGGGAGCTGGAGCGCGCGGGCAAGCTCGGGCGCGTGCACGGCGGTGCCATCGCGCTGCGCTCCGACCGGGGTCCGCAGGCCGCCCAGGCGCTGGTGGGCGTGGTGGTGCCGAGCGCCGTCGCGCACTTCCTGGACACGGTCCGGGGCATGGAGGCGCTGGCGCCGTCCCTGCGCGTGCGGCTGGTGCTCGGCGTCTCGCACTACCGGTCCGAGCTGGAGGTGCAGCAGGTCGAGCGGCTCCTCGCGCTGGGGGCGACCGGCCTGGTGCTCGCCCCCACCACGCGCGACCGCAGCCCGGAGGACCTTGCCGCGTGGCTGGGCTCGATCCCCGTGCCGCTGGTGCTGGTCGAGCGGCGTATCGACGCGCTGACCAGCCTCAGCGAGCTCGACGTGGCCCGCACCGACCACGCGCACGGTGCCGTGCTCGCCGTCGAGCACCTGGCCCGGCTGGGGCACCGCCGCGTGGGCCTCGGCGTCTACGACCGGACCCCCACCGCACCCCGCGTGCGGGAGGGCCACGCCACGGCCGTGGCCCGGCTGGGCCTCGAACCGGGTCCGGACGTCGCCCTGTCCAAGGGCGACGAGGACCCGGCCCGGCTGCGGCGCGAGCTCGCCGACCTGCTGGACCGGTGCCTCGCCACCGGCACCCGGGCGGTGCTGGTGCACACCGACGACCACGCCGCGCGCCTCGTGGAGACCGCCCTGGACCGCGGCCTGCGCGTGCCCGACGACCTCGCCGTGGTGGCCTACGACGACGAGAACGCCGAGCTCGCCGCCGTGCCGCTGACCACCGTGACGACGCCGCGCCGGGAGCTGGGCCGGGAGGCGCTGCAGCTCCTGGTCGACCGCATCGCGCACGACACGGGCGAGCGCGACACCGACGTGCGCGACGGGGGCGAGCACCGCCCGCCGCGGCACATCGAGCTGCTGCCTCGGCTCACCGTGCGCGCCTCCTGCGGGGCAGTGCCCCGGCTGTGACCGCTTTTGTCCGTTCGCGCGGCGCGGTGCGTGCGGGGCTGCACGCTGTGCGCGGGTCAGGGCGTATCCGTCCTGCGACGAACACGAGCAAGGAGGCTCACATGAATCTGCACGCGAGGAGCGACCGCGGCACGGCCCGCGGTCGCGGCCACCACAGGATGGTCCGCGCCGGGGTGGCCGTGGCGGCCGTGCTGGCCGTGGCCGCGTGCTCGTCCGGCGGCTCGGGGTCGGGCGGTTCGGACCAGGACGTGTCGCTGACGTTCTCGTGGTGGGGGGACGCCAGCCGCGCCGAGCGGTACGAGCAGGCGCTGGAGATCTTCGAGGAGGACAACCCGGGGATCACCGTCCAGACCAGCTACGCGGGATTCACCGACTACTGGACCGCGCGCAACACCGAGGCCGCGAGCCGTACCCTGCCCGACGTGCTCCAGATGGACCTCGCCTACCTCACCGAGTACACCGAGTTCGGGCACGTGATCCCGCTCGACGAGTACTTCGGCGACACGATCGAGGTCGACACCATCGCCGAGCCGCTGCTCGCCTCGGGGCAGGTGGACGGCCAGACCTACGGCCTGGCCAGCAGCGCGAGCACGCTCGGCACGTTCGTCAACACGGATCTGCTCGACGAGCTCGGCGTCGACGTGCCGCAGGAGGGCCTGACCTGGGACGAGTACGACGCCCTGCTGGCCGAGATCTCCGCCGCCGGGGCCGAGCACGACCCCGCCGTCCACGGTTCGGTCGACTACACCCAGTTCTTCTGGCTGTTCCAGATCTGGCTGCAGCAGAACGGCAGGTCGCTGTTCGACGGCGAGCAGCTCGGCTTCACGCAGGACGACCTCGCCACCTGGTGGGGCAAGAGCGCCGCGATCCACGAGCAGAACGGGTTCCTGCCGACCAAGCGCCAGGAGCAGCTCTCCGGAGCGGACGCCGTCGGCGTGGGCGAGACCGCCGCCGAGATCAGCTGGGACAACTTCCTGGTCCGGTTCAGCGAGGGGCAGGCGGAGCCGAACCTGACGCTGCTGCCCGTGCCCGCCGACGACTTCGAGAACAACAGCGGCATGTTCCTCAAGCCCGGCCTCCAGCTCTCGGTCGCGGCCAACAGCGAGCACCCCGACGAGGCCGCGAAGCTCGTCGACTTCCTGGTCAACGACCCGCGCGTCGGCGAGATCTTCGGCATGTCCCGCGGCGTGCCCGCGTCGAGCGCCACGCTGGAGGGCGTCGAGCTGGACGAGCTCGACCAGCAGATCCTCGACTACGAGAGCGCGCTCGAACCCCACCTCGTGGGCTCGGCGCCGCCGCCCGTGGCCGGCCTCAGCAACCTGGAGGCCACCTTCACGACCATCGCCATGGAGGTCGCCTACGGCACGCTGACCGCGGACGAGGCGGCCGACCGCTGGTTCGCCGAGGCGGAGACCGCCCTCGCCGGGTAGCCCCGACGACACCCGGGGGCCGCGTCGATCGACTTCGGTGCGGCCCCGCCGGTGCGTTGTTACGGTGTCGGTCATGTTCTCGGACTGGAGTCGCCGGCGTGCTGATCAGCGGGTACGGCCAGGAGACGGCAGCCCGCTCCAGCGGTTCCGGTGGTGGCAGCCGCTCTCGCGCTCGCTGTTCCACCTGGAGCTGACCACCGCGGACGGACGCCCCGAGACCTGGTCGGTCGACGTCCGGCACGGCGGGGACGACAACGGCACCGTCCGCGCGAAGCTGTACCTCGACGGCCGGCTGCACGCGGTCTCGAAGCTCCCGGCCCGGTTCCCGGTGACCGGCGGCGTCATCGAGGTGGTCACCAGCGGTTTCGGCCTTCGCCGCTGCCACTACGTGTCCGACGACGGCACCGAGCGCCAGCTCGCGCCCGACGCCGCCTCGGCCGAGGGCCGCCGCGCCCGGCTGGAGCACTCGCACCCCGCCGCGGGCCGGTTCATCGGGCTGGTCTCCGTCGTCGTCCTGGTGATCGGCCTGGTCCTCGGGGTGCCGCAGATCGTCCAGGAGGTCTCCCAGTTCCCGCCGATCGCCGAGCGGATCGGCAGCACCTTCACGTCGCCGGTCCGGCTGCCCGGGTGGCTCAACCTCTCGATCCTGGTCGCCACGCTGGTGGCGAGCACCGAGCGCGCCCTGCGCCTGCGCTACAACTGGCTGCTCGACGGCGGCCTGTTCGACGGCGACGGCTGAACCCCGGCCGGACTCGCCGGTCCGAGCGGGCGAGCGCACAGTTGGTGTGACGGCACGCCGGCGGCCGGCGTCGACGGCCGGCTGATGCGCGGGAGGCGTCATGACCTATGAGATCGGCTACCTGGTCGGCAGCCTGGCCAAGGGATCCATCAACCGCACGCTGTCGAGGGCGCTGATCGCCTCGGCGCCCGACGACCTGTCGTTCACCGAGATCCCCATCGGCGACCTGCCCCTGTACAGCTGGGACTACGACGCCGACTTCCCGCCCGAGGGCCGCCGGTTCAAGGCGGCGCTCGAGGCCTCGGACGGGCTGCTGTTCGTGTCCCCGGAGTACAACCGGTCCATCCCGGGTGCCCTGAAGAACGCCATAGACTGGGGCTCGCGGCCCTGGGGCCAGAACTCGTTCGCCCGCAAGCCGACCGGCATCATCGGGGCCTCGCCGGGCGGCATCGGCACGGCCGTGATGCAGTCGTCGATGCGCGGCGTGCTCAGCTTCCTCGACGCGCCCCAGCTCAACGCCCCCGAGGCCTACATCACCTACGACGCCGCGGACTTCGGTCCGGACGGCACCGTGGTCAACGAGGCGACGGCGACGTTCCTGCGGCACTACATGTCGGAGTACTGCGCCTTCGTCCAGCGGGTCCTGGCCGCCAACGCCCCGGGACACATCGGCGACGAGGACCCCGCCTCGACCAAGTAGCCGGCCGGCTGAGGCGCGGGCGGCGACGTGCCCGCCCGCGCCCCACCCCGGGTGTCAGCCGACGCGGATGAACGTCGGGCTGGACTGCCAGATGCTGGTGTACCGGACGCTCTTGCCGGGGACCGGCGCCTCGATCTGCATGCCGTCACCGGCGTAGATCGCGATGTGCCCGGGCGACCAGATCATGTCGCCCGGCTGCGCCTCGGACCACGGCACCA
Organism: Promicromonospora kroppenstedtii; assembly: GCF_044389675.1. Classification (NCBI taxonomy): domain Bacteria; kingdom Bacillati; phylum Actinomycetota; class Actinomycetes; order Micrococcales; family Promicromonosporaceae; genus Promicromonospora; species Promicromonospora kroppenstedtii. The sequence goes on from NZ_JBIRYI010000012.1 coordinate 18,360, forward strand.
CGGTGCCGGCGTACCGCTGCTCGGACGACGTGCGCGGCAGGTCGATGCCGACCTGCGCGTACACGTACGACGTGAAGCCCGAGCAGTCGAACCCCGCCGGGGTGTTGCCGCCCCACACGTAGGGCACCCCGAGGTAGCGCATCGCGACGGAGACGACGGCGGAGCCCGCCGCGGACGCCGGGACGTCGACCGCCGCGGCCTGTTCGGCCGCAGCTGCGGCCGCTGCTTCGGCGGCCTCCTCCGCGGCCTCGGCCTCCGCCTCGGCGGCGAGCTGGGCCTGGTACTCCTCGTTGTCCGCGGCGGAGACCACGGACACGGCCGCGCTCTCGACCCTCAGCTCGGCGTCGGTGGCGACGGTCACCACCGGTGCGGCGGCCACCGACGCCTTGGCCTGGGTGGCCAGGGCGTCCAGGGCTGCCGCGTCGAGCGCGCCCTGGACGGGGCTGCCGGCCAGCTCGGCGTTGACCGCCGCGGGGGCGGGCGCGGCCTGGGCGGGCGGCGCGATCAGCGACAGCAGCACGCCGCCGCCGGCGGCCGCAACCACGGCGCCGCGGCCGGTGAGGGCGCTGACGTCGGACAGGAGGGGGCGGCGTACCGCCCGGTGCCGACCGCGAGCACGCGGGGTGGTGGCCGGCTGGTTCTGGGGATCCATCAAGGCTCAAGACCTTTCGTTCGGAGGTGGACCACGCGCGCGACCCGGGTGCGGGCGCGCGAGAGACGCCCGGCACCGTGCGGTGCCGGAGCGTGGTGGTGGTCTACGTCCGGGAGATCCCCAGGGCGTGCAACGACGGCGGGACCGGGGCGGCCACGCCGTCGGCCGTGCGGTGGTCCAGGTAGGCCGCGGCGGGCGCCGTCCGCTGCACGGTGCGCTCGGGCAGCACGGCCGAGACGACGGGGGAGGGCCGCAGCGGGTCGCACTGCGCCGACGTCGAGTGGTGGTCTCCGCAGCCGTGCGACTCGTCGCCCAGCGGCTCGGATGCCGTCCCTGGGACGGGGGCCGCAGAGACGACGGCCGGGACCTCGCCGTGCCCGTGGCCGGCGTGGCCGCGGTCGAGGTGGACGCTGCACAGCACGTGCACGCTGACCAGCGCGAGCGCTACGAACATGACCGACAGCACGCTCATCGAACCGCGCCGGGCACCGGCGAGGAAGGGGCGGAGGCGGCGGGTCGGGTTCATGGCGCGACAACACTAACCGACCTGGCAGGCGGCTCGCCCCGCCCGGTGCCCGTCAGATCCAGCCGCGCTCCTGCGCGAGGAGCACGGCCTGCTGCCGGGTCTCGACCGCGAGCTTGCCCAGCACGGTGGAGACGTGGTTGCGCACCGTGCCCGGGGCGAGCGAGAGGGTGCGCGCGATCTGGCGCGTCGTCTCGCCGTTCCGGCCCGCGCGCAGCACGTCCAGCTCGCGGTCGGTCAGCGGCGAGCGCTCGTCGCTCAGCGCGTCGGCGGCGACCTCGGGGTCGACGTACCGCCCGCCGGCCGCGACCCGGCGGATCACGGCCGCGACCTCGTCGGCGCCGCGCGACTTGGGCAGGAACCCTGCGGCCCCCGAGGCCAGCGCGCGGCGCAGGACGCCGGGCCGGGCGTGCCTGGTGACGATCACGCAGCGGGTGGCGGTCGTGCGGTTCAGGCGCTCGGCGACCTCCACGCCGTCGAGGCGCGGCATCTCGAGGTCCAGCAGGCACACGTCCGGCCTGAGGCGCGTGGCCTCGGCCACGGCCTCGGCGCCGTCGGCGCACTCCGCGACGACCTCGATGTCCGGTTCCAGGCGCAGCAGCGCGGCCAGGGCCGACCGGATCATCCCCTCGTCGTCGGCCAGCAGCACTCGGATCATCCTGCGTTCTCTCCTTCGCTGGGAACGGTCACGGTCACGGTGAACGAGCCGTGCTCGCGCCGCACGTCCAGGTGGCCGCCCACCTCGGCGGCCCGGCGCGCGATGCCCTCCAGGCCCGCTCCGCCGGAAGCCCCGGCGGGGTCGGCGACGGCGACGGCGTCGCTGCCGTCCGCGACGTCGTTGGCGATCTCGTACAGCCACGACCCGTTCGACCGCGACAGGTCCAGCCGGGCCCACCGGCCGCCACCGTGGCGCAGCACGTTCGTCGTCGTCTCCCGGATCACCGGACCGAGGGCGGACGCCGGCGCCTGCGGCGAGTCCGGGTCCACCGTGGCCTCGGTGACCGTGCCCGCGGCGCGCAGCAGGTCCACCGCGTTGGCGATCTCGTCGCGCAGCGGCACGGAGCGGAAGCGTGTGGCGAGGTCGCGTGTGCCCTGGCGTGCGTCGCCGACGCTGGCGCGCGCCGCGCGCAGCTGCTCCATGCCGGCGGCCGGGTCCTGCGGCATGAGCCGCTCGGCGAGCTCGAGCTGGAGCGCGATCACCTGGAGATGGTGCCCCTGCAGGTCGTGGACGTCGGTCGCGACGCGCAGGCGCTCCTGGGTCGCGGCGAGTCGCGCCTCCGAGGCGCGGGCCTTGTCCAGCGTGACGAGCACGTCCCACCACCACAGCGACGAGACCGATGTGATCGGCAGGATGGTGGACAGGAAGGCGAGCTGGAACGCGCTCGGCGCGCTGTCCGCCCCGAGCGACTGGTTGCCGTCGACCACCCACAGCAGGACGAGCAGGGCGGTAGCGGCCACCACCACCCGCAGGCGCACCCCGGGCGGCCAGTTCAGGAGGATCACCGCCTGGAGCACGGGCAGCGCCAGCACCACCCACATCCCGGTGGCGTACCCGGCGCCGAGTCCGTACACCACACCGACCAGCAGCGACGGAAGGTGCTGTCGGGGAACCAGCAGCGGCGCGTCCTCGGCCCGGTGCCGGTAGGCGGCCACGGGCAGCAGCGTCGCCAGCCACCACAGCAGCCCGCCGACCGCGACGGCGAGCGTGGTGAGCGCGTCGCGCTCGTCCTCGACCAGGACGACGACCGTCAGGAGCACGGCGATCAGCTCGAACGAGACGACCCCCAGCGCCATGTACCACCAGGTCGCGCTGACGCTCCGGGTCAGGCGCAGGGCGCTGCGGGCGTCGACCGGCGTCGGTGCGGGGCCCGCATCAACGGGTCTGCTGCTCATCCGCCCAGGCTACGGGCATGACACATGTCATGGCCGGGGTGTGCGCAGCGCCCGGAAGGCGGTGACAGGCGGACACTTCTGCGCCGCGCCCCCTGCGGGTGGACTAGGGACATCGTCACCAGGCCCACCTCAAGGAGCACCCCATGAACCTCGTCGAGACCCTCCAGAACCTGCTCGGGCAGGTGCCCGAGCTCCTCCAGCCGCTGATCGTCGCGCTCGCCGGCGCCATCCCCTTCGTCGAGGGCGAGGGCGGTGCCGCGATCGGCATCCTCGGCGGCCTCCCGCCCGTCGTCGCCGCGGTCGCCGCCATGGTCGGCAACTTCCTGACCGTCGCCGTGCTCGTGCTGCTCAGCGCCGGCGCCCGCACCGCCGTCGTGACCCGCCACCGGGAGAAGGTACTGGCCCGGGACGGCGTGCTGGTCGGCGGCTCCCAGGCCGGCACCCGCATCGACCACGCCGACGACCGCGGCTCGGCCCGCCGCGCCAAGTTCCAGCGCGCCTACGAGCGCTACGGCGTCCCCGGCGTGAGCCTGCTCGGCCCCCTGCTCCTGCCCACGCACTTCACGGCCACCATGCTCGCCGCCTCCGGCGTCGGCAAGGCCCGGATCCTCGTCTGGCAGGCCATCGCGATCTTCGCCTGGACCACGCTCACCGCGCTCATCATCAGCGGTGTGCTCCGGGCCGTCGTCTGACCCGGTCACCGGACGCGCGGCACGGAGCTGCTCGACCAGCTGCACGGCGAGGGGTTCCGCACCCGGGAGTACCTGATCTTCGGCGACGAGTGGTGGCTCTACGTCCTGAACCGCATCGCCGAGGACCCCACGCGGGTCATCACCGCGCTCGCCGATCTCCGCGAGGGCCCCGCGGCCTGACCCGGCGATACGATGAGGCACCCCGGAGGAGGGTGGAGATGACCACCACGCAGCAGCAGTTCACCGACCCCGAGCTCACCCCGCGGCTCACCGACGCGCAGTGGGAGAAGCTGCTCGCCCGGGCGACCCCACGGGACGTCGTCGCCGGCGACTACGTGTTCCGGACCGGCGAGCGGGACTACCCCATGGTCCTGGTCGAGTCCGGCGAGATCGAGGTGGTGCGGGATGCGCTGCGCTGGATCGGCGAGGAGGTCGTCGCCACCATGGGACCCCGCTCGTTCGCGGGCGAGCTGGGGCTGCTCAACGGGCAGAGCGCGTTCCTGTCGGCCCGGGCCACGGGCCCGGGACGGGTCTGGTTCCTCGCGCGACCGGAGCTGCGCCGCATCCTCGCGCAGGAGGACGAGCTCGGCGACGCCATCCTGCACGCGCTCTGGGCGCGGCGGGAGCTGCTGCGGCGAGGACCGGCGGCGCTCACCCTGAAGTTCGTCGGGCAGGAGACGTCGGGAGAGTTCCTCGCGCTGCGCCGGTTCGCCGAGCGGCTCGACCTGGTCCACACGGCCGTCCCGATGCCGGCGGACGGCAGCCTGTCGCACACGTTGCACGACTACGCCCCCGAGGACCTGCCCATCGCGTTCGTGCAGGGCGAGCCGATCGTGCGGGCCACGCCCGGGATCATCGCCGAGCAGCTCGGCCTGAGCTACGAGGCCACCGACGACGACGTCGTGGACCTCGTCGTGATCGGCGGCGGGCCGGCCGGCCTCGCGGCGTCGATCTACGCCGCCTCGGAGGGTCTGCGCACCCTGCTGCTGGAGGCGATCGCCCCGGGCGGGCAGGCGGCGTCGACGTCCCGGATCGAGAACTTCCTGGGCTTCCCGTTCGGCGTGAGCGGCGGTGCCCTGATCGGGCAGGCGACGCTGCAGGCCATCAAGTTCGGCGTGCGGGTCTGCGCGCCGTGCGAGACGGCGGCGCTGCGTCCGGTCGGGGACGAGCTCGTGCTGACGTTGACCGACGGCCGGACCGTCCGGGCCCGCGCGGCCATCGTCGCCTCCGGCGCCGCCTACCGTCGGCTGCACCTGGACCGCTGGGCGGAGTACGAGGGGTCCGGCATCCACTACGCGGCCACGCCCCTGGAGCTCAAGCAGGTCACGGAGTCGCCCGTGGTGGTCGTGGGTGGCGCGAACTCCGCCGGCCAGGCGGCCCTCTACCTCGCGGCGAACGGCTGCCCCGTGCACCTGGTGGTGCGCGGCGGCGACCTGGGCGCACGGATGTCGTCGTACCTGGTCAACCGGCTCACCGAGGACCCGCGGATCCACATCCACCGCGAGTCGAACATCGTCGGGCTGGATGGCAACGGGCATCTCGAGTCCGTCTCGATCGACACGGCCGGGCGGGTCGAGGCGCGTGGCCTGTTCTGCTTCATCGGGGCCGAGCCCGCCACGGCCTGGCTGCATGAGCTCGACCGGGACCCGGCGGGCTTCATCCGCACCGGCGTCGACGTGGCGCCCGAGGCCCTGGCGCAGTGGGCGGGGCTCGGGCGCGGCCCGCTCCCGTTCGAGACGTCGATCCCGCGCGTGTTCGCGGTCGGCGACGTGCGGCGCGGCTCGATGAAGCGCGTGGCGGCCGCCGTCGGCGAGGGGTCGAGCGCCGTCGCCTCCGTGCACCGGGTGCTGGGCGCGACCGTCGCCTGAGCCGGTCAGGCCTGGGGCGGCCTCGTGTCGAGCGGCACGGCGGCGCCCCGCACGATCCCGAGCTGTACCGACTGGCGGCCCAGCACGGCGTCGAGCAGCCAGTCCGCGGCGGTACGGACCCGGTTCCCGGGCATCGAGATCAGGTGGTAGCCGCGCGTGACCACCTTCGCGGGGAACCCCGACAGCGGTACCTGCAGCGGGTTGGCCGCCGCCTGGAGGCCGCCGAGGTCCACGACGAACCCCAGGTCGTGGTGCTTGTACGTGCCCGTCTCGCCGTAGCCCAGCGACGCCGCGACGTTGCGGCCGGCCAGCGTGCCCTGGCGGGTGGCGTGCTGCGCCGTCATGGCCGTGACCTCGCCGGGGCGGGTCACGTCGGGCACGGCCGCGGCGTCCCCGCAGGCGAACAGGTGCGGCTGCCCGGGCACGGCGAGCGTGGTGTCCACGACCAGGCGGCCCTTGTGCGTCTCGAGGCCGGTGTCGCCCACGAGTGGGTCGGGCCGCACGCCGACGCACCAGACGAGCGTGCGGGCGGCGACGTCCGCGCCCGTGGTGAGCCGGACGCCGTCGGGCGTCGCCTCCTGCACCGAGACGCCGGTCAGCACCTTGACGCCGCGCTCCCGCAGCACGCGGTCGGCCGCGCGCGACAGGCGCGGGTCGAGTTCCGGGAGCACCTTGGGCGCGAGGTCCAGCAGCAGCCAGCGCACCCGCTGCCGCGCCAGCACGGGGTGCCGGCGCAGCAGCGCCCTCGTGAGCAGCGGGCCCTGCGCCGCCACCTCGGTGCCCGTGTACCCGGCGCCCACGACGACGAACGTGCACCGCGCGTCCCGCTCCGCCGGGTCGTCGGTCGCGGCGGCGAGCTCCACCTGGCGGATCACGTGGTCGCGCAGGTACAGGGCCTCGGCGACGCCACGGAACCCGTGCGCGTGCTCCGCGACCCCGGGGATGGGCAGCAGCCGGGTGACGCTGCCCGCCGCCAGGATCAGCCGGTCGTACCGCAGCTCGTGCTCGGCGCCCTCCGGGTCGGTGTACGCGACGACCTCCCGTTCCGCGTCGATCGCCGTCACGTCGCCGAGCGCGAGCCGGACGCCGCGCAGGGTCGCCGGGATCGAGACCGTCACCCGCCTCGGGTCGATCACGGCCGCCGCGATCTCCGGCAGCAGCGGCAGGTAGAGGAAGTAGTCGGTCCGGTTCACCAGCACGATCTCGACGTCGGCCGTGCGCGGCAGGGCCCGGTGCAGGGCCCTGGCCGCGTTGTAGCCGGCGAACCCGCCGCCGACGATCACCACCCGCTGGGTGCGTTCGCTCATCGTCATGCCTCGTCTCTGCTCGGGTCGTCCCGTCTATGCTGCTGCCGATCGAGCGAAAGGACCCGCGGTGACCGACATGCCCGGGCAGGAGCGGCTCCGCCAGGAGTGGGCGGAGCACCGGCCCGCGGTCTTCGGCGCCGCGTATCGCCTGCTCGGGAGCGTGGCCGACGCCGAGGACGTCACCCAGGACGTCTGGCTGCGCGCGCTCGGTGCCGACCTCGACGAGGTGCGCAACCTGCGGGCCTGGCTCATCACCGTGGCCGCCCGCCGGTCCTACGACATCCTGAACAGCGCCCGCCGACGCCGGGAGACGTACGTGGGGCCGTGGCTGCCCGAGCCGCTGCTGACCGGGCCGGACGCCGCCGAGCCGGTGCTCGTCGACGAGTCGGTCACCGCGGCGATGCTCCTGGTCATGGAGCGGCTCAGCCCGCCCGAGCGAGTCGCGTTCGTGCTGCACGACGTCTTCGAGCTGGAGTTCGCCCGGATCGCCGAGATCCTGGACGTCACGGTGCCCGGCGCCCGCAAGCTCGCCTCCCGGGCGCGGCAACGGGTGGCCGCGCAGCAGGACGCCGAGCCCCGGGTCTCCCGCGTCTCGCGGGCCGAGCGCGAGCGCGTGCTGGAGGCGTTCCGCGGTGCCTACGAGAACGGTGACCTGGAGGGCCTGGTCGGCCTGCTCGACCCCGACGTCGTCTACGTCACCGACGGCGGAGGCAAGGTGCACGCGGCGCGCAAGCCCATCGTCGGCGGGCGGCGCGTGGCCGAGGTCATGGTGCGCGTCGGTCACCAGCTGCCGCCCGACCGGATCGACCTGGTGGAGGTCGGCGGCGAGCTCTCCCTCGTGTTCCACCGCGAGGGCCGGGTCTTCTCCGTGGACACGGTGCAGATCGCGGACGGGCGGATCACCGCGTACCGCCGCGTCGTCAACCCGGACAAGCTCACGCACGTCTGAGCGTCACGTCCGGGCGGTCTGCGTCGTCTCCCTGGCGTCCGACGAACCAGACGAAGGAGAAACCATGACCACCACGCAGCGCGTCGACCTGGGCAAGCAGCACCCGAACACGTACAAGGCCCTGCTCACCCTGTCCGCCGAGGCCGAGAGCAACGCCCTGGACTCCGGCCTCGACCCCCTGCTGATCGAGCTGCTGCGCATCCGCACCTCGCAGCTCAACGGCTGCGCGTTCTGCCTGCGGATGCACACGGCTGATGCCCTCAAGAAGGGCGAGAACCCGGACCGGATCGCCGTGCTGCCCGCCTGGCGGGAGACCGGCTACTTCTCCACGGCCGACCGCGCCGCCCTCGGCCTGGCCGAGGCGATCACCCTGGTCGCCGACGGGCACGTGCCGGACGCCGACTACGAGGCCGCGGCCGCCGTGCTCCCGGACGAGCAGCTGGCGGCGGTGTCGTGGGTCGTCATCGCGATGAACGCCCTGAACCGCGTCGCGATCACGAGCCGGTACACCGTGGCCTGACGGTGTCTGCACGCGCGACGGCCCGCGAGCCGTCCGAGCCCCGGTCGGTTAGGTTGACCGAGGTCGAGAAGCGGCCGCAGGCACGTCGTGGTGAGGTGGCCCATGCAGGAGCCGGTCGGTAACGGGCTCACCCACAGCTGCGACGCCGACCCCGGCATCCACCGCCGGCGCCGCGGGCGCGGGTTCAGCTACACCGACGACGGCGGCGACCGGGTCACCGACCAGGAGACGCTGGACCGGATCCGCGCGCTGGTCATCCCGCCCGCGTGGACCGACGTGTGGATCTGCGCGGACGCGACGGGGCACGTCCAGGCCACGGGCCGTGACGCCAAGAACCGCAAGCAGTACCTCTACCACCCCCGGTGGCGCCGGTACCGGGACGCCGCGAAGTTCGAGGAGCTGGCGGGGTTCGGCGAGGCGCTGCCGGCGCTGCGCAAGCAGGTCGACGCCGACATGGGCCTCTCCCGGCTGAGCCTGGACAGGGTGTCGGCCACCGTCGTCCGGCTGCTCGACGAGACGTTGATCCGGGTGGGCAACGACGAGTACGTGCGCTCCGGCGAGTCCTACGGGCTGACCACGCTGCGCAACCGGCACGCCACCGTCGGGGGAGCCGAGGTGCGGTTCCGGTTCCAGGGCAAGTCGGGGGAGCCGCACGACGTCGTGGTGCACGACCGGCGGGTCGCGAACATCGTCCGCCGGTGCAAGGAGCTGCCCGGTCAGCAGCTCCTGCGGTACGTGGACGGGGACGAGGCCCGCGACGTCGGCTCGGCCGACGTCAACGACTACCTCGCCCGGGTGACCGGGGGCGACCACACCGCCAAGACCTTCCGGACCTGGGGCGCCAGCGCGATCGCGCTGGGCCATCTGCGCGGGCTCGAACCCGCGGACCAGGCCGAGCACGACGCGCAGCGCGTCGAGGCGGTCAAGATCGCCGCCGACCACCTGCACAACACCCCCGCGGTGTGCCGCAAGAGCTACGTGCACCCCGCGATCCTGGCCGACGACCGCGCCGAGCTCGACCGGCGGATCGCGCGGTCGGGGGCGGACGCCGTCCGCTCGTCGCGCTGGATGAGCGCGGACGAGCGAGCGCTGCTCAGGTTCCTGAGCGGATGACCCGGGCGGGTCAGGCCGCCCGGCGGGTGAGCAGCGGGTCGTTCGCGCGGGTCTTCTTGACCGGCACCACGGACGCCAGGATCCGGCTGACGCGGGTGGCCGCCCCGCCACCGAGCCGCTCCTTGCCGGACAGGCCGGCGAGCAGGTGCGCGGCGGTGGTCCGCAGGTCGACGCCGGCGGCGCTGGCACGCTCGGTGAGCATGGTCAGCGCGTCCTCCTCGCTCACGCCGTGCACGGCCATGAGCACACCGCGGGCCTGCTCGATCGTGGCCGTCGTCGCCATCGCGTTGTCGACCGACCGCTGGGCCGCACGGGCGACGGCCTCGTGCTGCAGGGGCGTGACGTCGGCGACCTGCCCCACCAGGACCGGGCCGCGCTCGGACCGGACGGCCTGCCCGGTCACGAGCAGGGTGCGGGCCCTGCCGTGCACGTCCACGACGCGCTGCGCGCAGGTGAAGGTGTGCCCGGACCGCAGCGAGCGCACGGCCTCGCGGATCACCCGGTCCTGGTCGTCCGGGTGGCGGCGGGCGTGCAGGATCTCGGGTCCGGGAACCACCTGTGCGGGCTCGTACCCGTACATCCGGTACACCTCGTCGGACCACCACCAGGTGCCCGTGGCAAGCTCGACACGGTACTGACCTGCGAGTACGGGCGTCCCGACCGCGAGGTTCTTGACCGTGTCGCCGAGGAAGGGAGTGTGCTGGGTGGTGTCGCCGGTAGTCGTCGTCATCAGGGCCTCCGTCATCGCGGTGCGGCGCCGTGGCTTGACTCCTGCCGCCACGTTAGCCCTTTCACCCGCTGAGGGCCAGCGCGGCCCGGCCGCGCGCTCAGCGTCGCGTGCGCGCCATCCACTCCCAGACACTCCGGCCCGCGTGCCGCGGGTCGTTGCGGGCCACGTAGATCCACGACCAGTGCCCGGGGTACGTGTTAGCGTCCCACACGACGCCGTCGTACAGGCTCATGATCGAGCCGGCGATCCGCTCGTGCGCGTGGACGGTGTTGTCCTCCGGGTCCAGTGTCGTGTCGTCGGCCGAGGCGACCAGCCACGTCGGAGTCGTCATCGCCGCGAGCTCCGCGTCGGAGATGAAGTAGCCGCCCGAGCCGTCCCGCGGCCCGATGCCGCAGCAGATCGGCGTCGACGTCGCGAACCGGTCGGGGTGCTCGGCGACCATCTTGAGCGACATGTACCCGCCGTTGGAGCAGCCGACCACGTGGACGCGGCTCGCGTCGATCCGGTGCGCCGCCGCGACCTCCTCGATCGCCTCCAGGATCTGGGGCGCGAAGCCGTCGCCGTCCTGCATCCAGGCCGACGTCGCCTGCGGGGCGAGCACGTACGCGCCGCCGAACAGGTCCTGCGCCTCCCGCGTGGCGAAGCCGAGCGCGCCCCGGTTGGCCCGCAGCTGCGCCTCGTTGTCGTAGTAGTCGTACCCGCCGGTCAGCAGCCCGCCCTCACCGCCGCCGTGCAGCCACACGACGAGTGCCGCGCCGCGCCGCCCGCCCCGGTGCCGCCGCTCGGGCGAGAACAGCCGGTAGTTCAGGCCCGACGTCGTCGCGTGGTACGTGAACGCGTCGACCTCCGGGTCGGACAGGTCGCCCTGCCGGAACGAGTCGAGCACGACGACGCCGCGCGCACCCGGGCCGCGCAGCGGCTCGGCCTGGGTGACCGTGTGGTCCAGGTCCAGGAGCACGTTGCGGCCGAACGCGCCCATGTACTGCAGGGTGCTGCCGCCGTCGACGCCCCACCCGTGCTCCAGGTCGAGCGTGACCTCGCCAGGGCCCGTCCACCGCGCCGCCGTGACCACACGGTCCTGCTCGTAGGCGACGTCGCCCGTGAGGGGATTGGTGGCCACGACATGCACGGCGAAGGTCGACGACGTGAGCGACGACCGCTCCACGCGGCCCAGCGCGCCGGACGCGATGACCAGCGCGGTGACCTGCTCGCCGCCGTCGAGCACCTCGGCGACGGGGGTCACCAGGGCGGCACGGTGGCCATCGCCCCTGGCGGCGGCGGGGGCGGTCGCGGCGCCCGCGGCCGGTGCGCCCAGCACGGCCGAGGCGCCGACGGCGGCGCCGGTGACGAGCAGGGTGCGGCGGGTGATCGGGGTGCGCATGGCAGAACTCCTTCGTTCGGGGCCAAGGGGCCGGCCCGCGCTACGACGCGCACCACCAGCCATCCGGGAGGCTAATGAGCGGCGTCGGCGCACGTCAACGGGTCGCTGCCCGCCGCATCACGCCCAGCGCTCCCGCGACCGCCGTGGCGACCACGAGGTCCTCCCAGGACATCCCGGAGCTCTTGAACACGACGGGCCGGTCGGCCGGAAGGCTGACCCGCCCGGTGACGACGTCCGCCATCGGGACGAGGTCGGTCGCGCTGACCGCGCCCTCGCCGACCGCGAGCACGACGTCGCCGCACTCGCGCAGCGCGGTCGCGACGTCCTCGACCACGACGGCGGCGCGGCTCAGCAGGTCGGCGGGGAGCTCGCGCGCGTCCGGCTCGTGGGAGCCGACGGCGATCACCACCGCGTCGTCGCGCACCAGGGCGCCGTCGAACAGCGGTTCCCGGGCCGTCGTCGCGCACACGATCACGCCAGCCGCAGCCGTCGCCCGGTCCGCCTCGGCGCTGCCCGCGCCCACCACGCGCGTGAGATCGCCGCGGGAGGTGACCCGGTCGGGCCGGCGGACCACCGCGGTGACGGTGCCGAGCGGGCGGTACCCCGCGAGCGCGTCGCGCAGCGTGTCCAGGTGCCCGAGGCCCTGGTGCCCGGCGCCGTGGAGCACCACGTCGAGCGGCGCGCTCGTCCCGCGCAGCACGTCGAGGGTGGCGGCGACCGAGACGGCAGGCGTGCGCAGGTCGGTCAGCGCCGGTCCGTCGATCAGGCAGCGGGGCGTCAGCGTCTCGGCGTCGAACAGGAGGTAGACGCCCTGGATGCGGGCCAGGCCGCGCGCCGGGTTGCCCGGCGCGAGGCTGAGCACCTTGATCCCCGCGTCCGCCCCGGCCTCGGCGGGCATGAGGAGCAGCTCGCCGTTCGTCAGCGGCTCGGCGATACGCGCGTGGTCCGCCTCGGGGCGCAGACCCGCCCGGAGCGCCTCGCGCAGCGCCTCGACGGCTCCGGCAGGTGCCAGGCGCTGCCGGACGTCGTCCGCGGTGAGGTAGGGGATCGCCCCCGGCTGCGCCGTCATCGCAGCACGAACCCGGGGACGAGGTCGTCACGAGGGTCGACGACGAAGACGTGCTCGGCGGTCCTGTAGGCGGTACCGGTGACCTGTGGCACGACGGCCGCCCGTCCGGCGACGTCGACCCGGTCCAGGACGGTTCCCGTGAACCGCGAGCCGACGATCGACTCGTGCCGGAGGACCGCACCCTCCGGCAGCGCGCCTCGCACGGTCAGCGTGGCCAGGCGCGCACACGTCCCGGAGCCGCAGGGGGAGCGGTCCAGCTCGCCGTCGGCGAAGATCGTCGCGTTGCGCTGGCGCGGCCCGGACCCGTCGTCCCCATCGAGATCCTCGAAGACGATGGTCCCGTAGATCCCGCTCAGCCTCTCGTCGGTCGGGTGGACGGCGTGGGCGGAGTCGTCGAGCGCCCGCTTGATCTCGCGCCCGATCGCGATGATCTCGTCGGTGTGCTCGGGCGTCACGGTCAGCCCCACGTCGCGGGCGTCGAGCTGCGCGTAGATCGCGCCGCCGAAGCTCACGTCCACGGTGACGTCGCCACGGGACGTGGCGACCGGGACGTCGAGCGCGACCACGTAGCCGGGGACGTTGACGAAGTCGACCGCCGTCACGGTCCCGTCGCCGTCGGTGTGCACCCGGGCGGTGACGCGGCCGGAGGGAACGTCGACGACGACGTCGGTGGTGCCCGACGGGTCGGGCTGCACCAGGCCGGTCTCGACCGCCCAGGCGCCCAGCGCGATGGTGCCGTGCCCGCACGCGGTCGAGAAACCGTCCTTGTGCCAGAACAGCACGCCGAGGTGCGCACCCTCGTCGTCGGGCTCGACCACGAAACCGCCGTACATGTCGGCGTGGCCGCGCGGCTCGTGACACAGGATCCGCCGGATCCGTTGGATCTCCGGCGACCCGATCGCGAACATCCGCTTCGAGGCGACGTCGGCGCCCTCGACGGTCACGGGCAGCGTGGTGACGATCCGGAACGGCTCACCGCCCGTGTGGTAGTCGACGGCCTCGTACCGTTCGGTGCTCACCGGGCCTCCTCGTCGGGTCGGGGTCGGGTGCGACGACAATAGCTGGGCCCTCAGACCAGCTCGAGCAGCACCCCGTCCGCCGCCTCCCGGCCTCCCGGCCCGTGCTCGCGGATGATCGCGACGATCTCGTCGAACAGCGTGGGGCCCTCGCCGCGGCGCGCGGCGTCGAGCCGGGCCGTGAAGGCTGCGCGGTTGGACGGGTCGACGCCGGGCAGCAGCCGCTCCAGGCGGCGGGCGGTCTCCGGGTGCCCGAGCGCCGTCCGCGACGTCTCGGAACCGGTCCACCGCAGGACCCAGCCGCCGTCGGGGGTGCCGAACCCGCCGCGGAGCACGTCGTTGAGCGCGTCGAGGTTGCCGTGCCACACATACCCGCTCAGCAGGCCGGAGAACTCGCGGGCGAAGCCGTCGAGGTCGTCGAACCGCGATCCGTCGACGACGAGCACGGGCAGGTCACGGTTCATGTCTCGAGGTTATCCGTCCCGTTCCGGGCCGGACCCGTGCGCCGCGCCCGGCCGGTCGGCCGGGCCGGGCGCGGCGCACGGGGCCCGGTCACATCCGGTAGAAGTCGCCGTAGTGGTTGGGCGAGAAGTAGGTCACCCCGGTGGTGCGGTCCAGGATGAGCCGGTAGGACTGCCGCGCCGCGCCGCAGGCCCGCGGCGTCACGTCGAACTCCAGGTAGGAGTGGCCCGCCGGGAGCTGGCCCTCGTTGTTGTAGTGCGTGCCACCCGCGAAGTTGCACTGGCCGTCCGGCCAGCTCACCCAGCCGCGCGTGCTCGGGTAGCCCTTGGAGCTCCAGATCGCCCTGGAGTCGTAGGCCTCCGCACATCCGCTGTGCGTGCAGGAGCTGTAGACGGCCGCCTCGGACGACGGTGCGACCGCGACGCCGCCGGCCGTGACGAAAGCGACCATCGTCGACAGGATGACGATGATCCGGACCAGGTTCGACGCGATGCTCTTGTTCTCGGACACGCTGACCTCCCTCTCGGTGGGGAACATGCAGGTTGGGAACATGCAGGGAGGATCCTGGCCGATCCGGGCGACGATGGTCCGACGACGCTCCGACGTGCGGGTGAATTTTACTTGTCTGCTTTGTCCAGGAAATCTGCCCGGGTCCGGCCGTCCTGTTGTCCGGACCCGCACCGGCCTGCTTGGGTCGGGGCATGGTGAGGTGGATCGAGGTCGCGGACGGCGTGCTGGTCCGGCGGTACGAGGAGCTGGACCTGTCGGTCGGCCTCGTCGTCGGCGCGGAGGGCTGCCTGGTCGTGGACACCGGGGGAGACGCCGGCCAGGGCGCCGAGCTCGCCGCCGCTGTCCGTGAGGTGACGCCGCTGCCGTGGCAGGTGGTGCTGACCCACTCGCACTTCGACCACAGCTTCGGCACCGAGGTGTTCGTGCCCTGCGCGGTGTGGGCGCAGCGGGGGTGCCGTGCCGACCTGATGGCGACCGGCGAGCACCAGCAGGAGAAGTGGGCGCGGCACTACCGCGAGCGCGGGGAGCAGGCGGTCGCCGACCGCATAGCGGCCGTGCGCCTGGTCCTGCCCGACCGGCTGGTCGACGACGGCGCGGAGCTGGACCTCGGCGGCCGGGTCGTGGGGCTGCGGCACTACGGGCCCGCGCACTCCGACCACGATCTGGTCGTGCACGTCCCGGACGCGGGCGTCGTGTTCGCGGGCGACCTCGTGGAGCAGGGTGCGCCACCCCAGTTCGGCGACGCGTTCCCGCAGGGCTGGCCGGGCGTGCTCGACGGCGTGCTCGGGCTGGGCGCCGCCGTGGTCGTGCCCGGCCA
Organism: Promicromonospora kroppenstedtii; assembly: GCF_044389675.1. Lineage (NCBI taxonomy): Bacteria > Bacillati > Actinomycetota > Actinomycetes > Micrococcales > Promicromonosporaceae > Promicromonospora > Promicromonospora kroppenstedtii. The sequence goes on from NZ_JBIRYI010000012.1 coordinate 33,862, forward strand.
CGGCGACCCGGTGGACCGGGACTTCGTGCGGCGCCAGCGTGCGGAGCTGGCCCTGGTCGCCGAGCTGTGCCGGGAGGTCGCCGCCGGCGCGCTCACCCCGGCGCAGGCCGTGGCCCGCTCGCCGTACCCGGAGGAGTTCACACTGGCCGCGCTGGCGCGGTGAACCTAGCGTGGGAGGTGTCCGGCAGCAGGGGGTGAGCGTTCTGGCAGAGCGGCTCACGGCGGCTGACGCCTCGAACTTCGTCCTGGATTCGCGGGACCACGTCAACGCGTTCCTGATGGCGGGGGTGCTCGCACCCGGTGGGTGCGTCGGGCCCGACGGCGAGGTGGACCTCGCTGCGCTGCGGCGCGCGGTCGCCGAGCGGCTCCCCGGGGTGCCCCGGTTCGCGCAGCGGGTGCGGCATGCCGGGCGCACCCTCGTGTGGGAGCCGGTTCCCGTGGATCTGGAACGGCACGTGCGGCAGGCCGCGACGGTCGACGGCCGGAGGGGGTTCGAGGCCCTGTGCGCCCGGCTCGTCGGCACGCCGCTCCCGCTCGACCGGCCGTTGTGGGAGCTGCTGGTAGTGCCTGGTGTCGCCCCGGCGCGAGCCGGGATCGTGCTCCGGGTGCACCACGCGGTGGCGGACGGGATCACGGCGGTGGGGCTGGCCCGGGCACTAATGGACCCGGTGGCGGTCGACCCGGTCCCGACGGGACCGGCTGTTGCGGACCCGGGCCGCCCGAGCTCCCGGCCGGGGCTGCGTGCGAGGGCTCATGCCCTCGTGTCGGGCGTCGAGCGCACGACCGCCGTCCTCCGACGCTCGGTCCCGCCCACCGCACTTCTCGGCCGCGTCGGACGCCGCCGCGCGGTGGCCTTCGTCGACGTCGACCTGGCCGACCTCGCCGCGGGCGCCAGGTCTGCGGGCGCGACCGTGAACGACGCGCTGCTCGTGGCGGCCGCCGCGGGGGCGCGGTCGGCGCTGCTCGCGGTCGGGGAGGACCCGCCGTCCGTCCTGCCCACCAGCGTGCCCGTCGCCCTGCCGTACCGGGGCCGGTCGGGCAACGCCGTCGGCGTCATGCTCGTGCCGCTGCCCGCCGACGCGGGCGACCTCGCCGGCCGCCTGCGTCGCGTCGCAGGGCTGACCCGCGCGGGCAAGGCGGAGGCGCGCACGCGCGGCACGTTCGAGCTCACCCGGACGCGCCCGGGTACCTGGCTGTTCGGGCGGCTCTCGCGCCGGCAGCGGCTCGTCGTCATGTTCGTGACGAACGTGCGCGGCCCCGCGCACCCGCTCACCCTGGCGGGCGCGCGGGTCGAGCAGATCTGGCCCGTGGCCGCGCTCGGGGGCAACGTGCGCCTCGGCGTCGCGGCGATCTCGTACGACGGCGTGCTCCGCTGCGCCGTGCACTGCGACGCGGGCGTGCTTCCCGCCGCCGTCGTCGGGCGGACCCTCGGGGACGAGCTGGCGGCCGTGGCCGCGCTCGGCTGATCGAGCGCGGGCAAGACCCTGTTGACAGGCGACAGCCCACCCGCGTACAACTGATAAATCGATTGTTCACTGGCAATGTCGCCTCAAGGCGACCAGAACGGCTGGCCCATGACCTCTTTTCCCTCCGGCTTCTTCGACCCGCTCCCGCGGATCCTCGTGGCCGACGACTTCGACAACGGCATGAGCGGGTGGCTCGACCTGCGCCCGAACTTCGTGGCCCCCGGGTTCCGCGAGCACTCCGCCGACATCGACCTGATCCACTGGGGGCCGACGATGCTCAGCTCCGCGACCTTCGCCTTCGGCGGCACACATGGTTCCGCGAGCGGCACCTATTCCCTGAAGATCTCCAGCCGCGCCGCCGCAGCGCCGGCCGACCAGCCCCCGGTTGCCGGCTCGATGGGCCTGGCGATCAAGCGGCTCGCCGTCCCCGGCGACGCGCGACGGCTGCGGATCGAAACCCTGCTCGCCCACAAGGTCGAACAGGACCGCCCTGGCCTCGGCGTCGACGACCTGCGCGCGTTCGGCATGTTCGTCGATCTGCAGGACGACGAGCACCGCTACATGCCCGGCGTCCGCTACGTGAACGCCGTCGACGGCGAGCCCGTGCGGCGCTGGCAGTACTACAGCCCCACCGACGCCACCGACGAGGAGTGGAGCTACGGCGCCGACGGCTGGCACAAGGCCGGCGTCGACCCGCAGTGGTTCGGCGAGCGCGGCCCCGACGGGTCCACGGTCGCCACGACCTGGTTCGAGGACGGCGAGCAGCACCTGATCTACAACGAGTCGGACGACAAGCTGAACTGGACACCGTTCTCGCTGACCGTCGACCTCGTGAACCGCTCCTACGAGGAGTTCCGCGTGGGCGGGCGGAGCTTCCGCTTCCCGGACGGAGCCCACCCCACCCTGGCCCCGGCGTACAACGACATCGAGGGCCTGCTCAACCCGGTGTTCTTCGTCGAGGCCGACACCGATCGCCGGGTCTCCCTGTTCCTCGACTCGGTAGTCGTCTCCGTCGAGCGGGGGGAGGCGGCGTGAAGACCTTCTACACCTCCGTGATCGAGCTCCGGCAGCCCTTCGACCAGGTGATCGAGACCCACCCGTACGAGTGCGGCTGGGCCGACGAGGCCATCTTCTTCGTCGAGCTGCACGACCCCGAGCCCGGCACCGGCGTCGAGCTCCGGGTCCAGATCAGCCCCGACGGCATCCGCTGGATCGACGAGGGCACCGACCTCAAGACCACCAGCACCACGTTCTCCCGCGTCACCCACTTCGGAGCATTCCTCCGCCTGGCCGGTACCGCACGGCAGGCCGACGGCGAGGCGGCGTCCGCCACCGTGTCCGTGCGCCTGGCACTGAAAGGTTAGAAAGGAAACGATGACGTTCCGGATCAACAAGGCCACCGTCGGTGCCACCGTGGGCACCGCACTGGAGTGGTACGACTTCTCCCTCTACGGCACCGCCAGCGCGCTGGTGTTCCCCGCCGTGTTCTTCCCGTCCCAGGACCCGGTGCTCGCGACCCTCGCGTCGTTCGCCACGTTCGCGGTCGGGTTCTTCGCGCGGCCCGTCGGCGGGCTCATCATCGGACACCTCGGCGACAGGTACGGCCGCCGGCAGATGCTCTTCCTCACCCTCGTGCTCATGGGGGTCTCCTCGACCCTGATCGGGCTGGTGCCCAGCCACGCGAGCATCGGCATCGCCGCACCCGTGCTGCTCGTCGTGCTCCGCGTGGTGCAGGGCTTCGGCGCCGGCGGCGAGTACGCCGGCGCGACGCTGCTCGCCGCCGAGCACTCCCACGACGGCGCTCGCGGGCTCAACGCCGCGATCCCCGGCGCGGGCAACGCCGTCGGCGCCCTGCTGGCGACCGGCGTGCTGACCCTGCTGAGCACCACGCTCTCGGAGGCCGCGTTCCTGTCCTGGGGCTGGCGCGTCGCGTTCCTGCTCAGCATCGCCGTGAGCATCACCGGCGTCGTCATCCGGCTGCGGGTGGCGGAGAGCCCGGAGTACGAGCGCACCAAGGCGCAGGGCGCCGTGCCGCGGGTGGCCATCGGCGAGCTGTTCCGCACGGCCGGGCGCAGGATCCCGTTCGCGATGCTCGCGAGCATCGGCCCCAACGTCGCCAGCTACCTGCCGTCCGTCTACGCGCTGACGTACCTGACCGCGACGGTGGGCGCGCCCGCGTGGATCGGCCTGACCGGCATCCTGATCGGCAACCTGCTCAAGCTCGTGACGATCCCGCTGGCCGGGTGGATCTCCGACCGCGTCGGACGGCGCCCGGTGTTCCTCACCGGCGCGCTCGGCGCGGTGGCGCTGATCTACCCCTTCTTCTTCCTGCTCGACACGGGCACCCCCGTGCTCGTCTGGATCGCCCTGGTGCTGCTCTTCACCTTCTGCAACGACGCGATGCTGGCGGCCCAGTCGGGGTTCATGTCGGAGCTGTTCGACGTGCGCCACCGCTACACCGGCGTCACGTTCAGCCGCGAGATCACCGGGGCCCTCGTAGGCGGCACCCTGCCGTTCGTCGCGGCCTGGCTGACGGCGGCGGCCGGGGGCGGATCCTGGCTGGTGGCGCTGTACTGCGCCGTGCTGTGCGCGCTCGCCGCGCTCGGGATGTTCCTGCTCCCGGAGACGCGGGCCGTCGCGCGGTCGGTGCGGGTCTGACCGCGGCTGACCGTGTCTGACCAGCGGGGGAGGGGCGGCGGCCGGTTGGCCGCCGCTCCGTCCCGCCCGGCATAGTGGGCACATGGACGCACCCCGGCAGCAGGCGACAACAGTGCCCGGGCCACGGAGCGGGCCGGTCCGGCTGGCCGACGTCGCCGAGGCCGCCGGGGTGTCCCGCGCCCTGGCGTCCCGTGTGCTGAACGGCGACCCCGCTGCGCGGGCCGCCGCCGGGACCAAGGCCCGCATCGTCGAGACGGCGGCGCGGCTGGGCTACGTGCCGAACGTGGCGGCCAAGAGCCTGCGCGGCAACCGCACCGGACTCATCGGGCTCGTCGTCCACGACCTGTCCAGCCCGATCTACCTGGAGCTGATGCGCGGGGCGCGCGAGGAGGCCGCCCGGCACAGCTACTTCCTGGTGCTGGGCGACGTCGACGAGCTCCTCGCGGACGAGGAGGCGTTCCGGATCCTCATCAGCGGGCGCCGCGTCGACGGCATCGTCATGCAGGGCGGCCACGGCGAGCTCGACCGGCGGGTCGGCGACATCGCGCGGGCGCTGCCCACCGTCGTCGTCAATGCCCCGACCGACGTCGAGCACGAGGGCGCGACCCAGGTCTACCCCGACGAGGTGGCCGCGACGCGCCTGCTCACCGAGCATCTGATGGGGCTGGGGCACCGACGGATCGGCCTGGTCTCGGGGCCACGGCAGTCGATGACCAACCGGCTCCGCGAGGAGGGCATCGTCACGGCGCTGGCCGCGGCGGGCTTGGAGCTCCGGGAGGAGGACCGCGTGCACGGAGAGTGGTCGGCCGACGGCGGACGGGCCGGCGTCGACCAGCTCGTGGACCGCTGGGGAGCGGGCGTCGACCGCCCGTCGGCCCTGATCGCCGGCAACTCTCTGGTCGGCATCGGCATGCTCGGCGCGCTGGCCCGCCACGACCTGGTGATCCCGCGCGACCTGTCCGTCGCGGCAGTGCACGACACGTGGATCAACGAGCACCTCGCGCCGTCGCTGACCGCCGTCAGCCTGCCGCTGCACGAGGTGGGGACCGTCGCGGTCAGGACGCTGCTCGCCGGGTCGCACGGCGGCCGGCACATCCTGACGGACCCGCCGCCCGTGCTGCACGCCCGGGGGTCGACGGGGGCGGCCGGGTGAGGCGCCAGGTAGCTGACCCCACGAACACCGCTCGCTGGGTGTTGCCGGTCCTGGTTCCGGTCGCGGCGGTGCTCGTCGCACATTTCGTCCTGGACCCTGGTGGCTGGGCCGAGGTGTCGAAGAGCCTGGTCATCGGTGCGTCGCACGCCGCTGTGGTGGTGCTGGGCACCGTTGTCGTCCTGCTGGTGCTGCTCGCGGCCAGGATGCTCGTCCGTGGCAGGCAGGGCGGCGCGGTCCGTGTGCCGGACGGGCGCACGTGGGCGGGGCTCGCCGTGGTGGCGTACCTGGTCCTGCTGACGGCGATCTCGGGCCGGATCGCGCCGCTGCCGATCTTCGATGGGCTGGAACGCCATTGGCAGGGCAAGGTCCTTGATCTGCTGTGGCTGGCGGTCCTGCTGGGGATCCTTCATCGGTGGGCGCGGGCCGAGGTCGGCCTGCGCCGGCTCGAGCCAGGTTCCGTGCGTCCGGCCCTGCTCCTGATCGGGGCGACCTTCGGTCTGTTCGCCGGGCTCACCGTTCTCTCCGTCGCGATGGGCTGGCTCCCGGTCGAGCCGGTGAGTGCCGAGCAGCTCGCGTACGACGCCACGATCCCCAACCTGACCGAGGAGCTCATCTGGCGGGGCGTCATGCTCGCCGTGCTCGTCGCCGTACTTCCCCCGACCCGGGCCGTGCTCGGGGCCAGGGTCGGCTGGGCCGTGGTGATCAGCAGCATCGCCTTCGGCGTCGGCCACACCGTGCTGGTCGACCTGGAGGGGGCATGGACCCTCAGCGTGGCCGGCGGGCTCTTCGCCACCGCGATGGGGCTCGCGCTCGGCTGGGGCTGGAGCCGCACACGCAGCGTCTGGCCCGCGTTCCTGCTGCACTGCGCGCCGGAGGTCGGGGTCGACGTCGGGATGATCCTCATGGCGTGAGCGGTGCGGAGGTGGTGGCGGCGTCATCGCATCGGCTGTCGCCGGGGAGCGGGCTCTTGCCGGCGGGCGGGATGGCGCGATCGGACTCGTACTCGCCCTGGAGTCTCTGCCACGGCGGGCCTCTGGTGCGCGTGGGTGGGGGCTGGTTACGCGGCGGGCAGAAGAACGAGCGGGTGTCAGTGGGTCCGTCTAGGATCGAACACACGTCCGCCGCAATGGTGTGGCTGGAGTATTGATAAGGGCTGGGGAGGTGTTGCTATGGGCAGGCAGTGGTCGGACGGCGGTGGGGGCTCGGTGCCCGTTGTGCGTGAGGATCCGTTCGTGGACGGCACCATGCCTGACGATGCGTGGCTTGCGGCGTTCTTCGCTGAGTGTGAGGCGCTGTTCGGCGATGATGACGGGCGGCAGGGGCTGGATGCGCCGCCGGAGCCGGAGTGGTGTGACGCCGTGGCCGGTGGCTTGTCGGGCTCTGTTGCCGAGTTCGGGCCGGTGGGGTTGTGGCCGGAGGAGGTGCTGCGGGGAGCGTTGAGCGAGGCGCCGGGGGCTGAGCTGGCTCGGGTGGTCGGTGAGGTCACGGGGCTGGGTGCCGGATCGCTGGGTGGTGCGGACTCAGCGCTGGCTGGCGAACCTGGTGCGGGGAGTGGTCCCGGGCTGACCACCGCTAGCGAGGACGGGGCCGGCCTGCTGGCTGGGTTGTCCGACGACATGCTGGGCGACCTCGCGGGGGCGTGTGCTCGGTTGCAGTCGTGGGCGGCGGGTGTGCAGGCGGTGGTCGTGGCGGAGCGGGCCGGGCGGGAGTCGAGTCCGTTGGCGCACAACTCGTTGGTCGGGCAGGTCACGGCGGAGTTGGTGGTGACGCAGGCGGAGGGGTCGGAGGTGGTGGTGCGGGCCGAGTCGGGTGCGGAGCACCCCACCGTGATCGACGCTCTTGTGTCCGGACGGATCGATGTGAAGAAGGCGCACACGCTGTTGCGGTCGGCTGCTCAGCTGACGGTGGTGGAGCGTGCCGAGGCGATTGCCCGGTACCTACCGCAGGCGCCGTATCGGACGTGGCGGTGGTTGCGGAACAAGATGTTGGCGTTCGCGAAGGCGCGGCATGGCGCGCAGGAGATGGCTCGGGCGGCTGCGTTGGACCGCAATGTGCAGCTGGATCGGGCGGAGAACGACATGGGGTGGCTGTCCGCGTACCTGCCGGCGGTGGATGCGGCGGCGGTGTGGGGTGTGGTGGATGACCTGGCGCATCAGTTGCGGTACACGGCTGGTGAGGAGCGGACCCTGGGTCAGTTGCGTGCGGACTGTCTGACGGGGATCGTGACCGGGCGGTTGGTGCCGGGGGACCGGTTCGCGGCGACGAGCGAGGTTGACGAGACCAAGACCACGAGGGCGGACCTGACCACAAGCTCGATCGCGGGCACGGGCGCGAGTGCGAGTGCGAGTGCGACTGCGAGCATCACCAGCGACACGAGCGGTGCCGATGCCGGTGCCGGTGCCGGTGCCGGTGCCGGTCGGGTCTGCTCGTGTGGTGGTCGGGCGCCCGTCGTCCACCAGAAGGTCGTGCGGGTGACGCCCACGCGCCCCGTCGTCCGGGTCACCGTCCCGGCGTGCACACTCCTGGGTCTGGACGATGCGCCAGGTGATCTGGACGGGTTCGGTCCGGTGCCTGCTGAGACGGCACGGCTTATCGCTGCGGATTCCACCTGGCAGCGTCTGCTCACGGACCCGGTCACGGGTGTCCTGACCGACTACTCGACCGCCACGTACAAGCCGGGCCGGGTGCTGCGCTCGGCGGTCGAGGCCAGGGATGGGACGTGCACCTTCGTCGGCTGCGACGCCCGGGCCGCGACGTGCGATCTGGACCATATCGAGCCGTTCGACCACGACCAGGAAGCGAGTCAGCACGCAGCCGGGAAGGCGGCGCCCGGGCAGACCCGTGCTGACAATCTCCACGCGCTCTGCCGACGTCACCATCTGCTCAAGACCCATGCGGGCTGGGGCGTCGAACGGGACCCGAGTACCGGGATCACGACCTGGACCACCCCCGCGGGCAAGAAGCACGTCCGGCCGCCGACGGTCCTGGACACCCGGGTGGACCTGGACCAGGTCGACCCGGATACCAGTCACAATCTGACTCTGCGTGCCCTGACCGGCCGCCGGCTACCCCGGGCCTACGCCACGGTTGTACCGGTGACCGATTCCTCCGATACCTCCGACGCCTCCGACCTCACCGCCCCATCCGGAACCGGCGAGCCGCCGTTCTGAGCTCCCGGCCCGGCCAGGAAGCCAGACGACGCATCTGGGCGATCGACGCCCAGCTGGATCGTTCCCCCGTGTCGCCTTCAGGTTGGCGTCGCATGCCTGCAAGCGAGACGTCGCACCGCAGTCGACTTGGTACGGGACAGCTCTCGGCTCTGCGCCGCACACCTGTGCACCGGTTGCCGTACTGTCGCCGAACCCAAGCTGCACGGCTGTCGGCCTGGCGTCGACGAGGACCCTCGGGTCCGGACAAGCGTGGTGTCATCAGACAAGCGCGGTGTGAGCACGGCGTCCGCATATCGGAGGGCCCCGGGTCCCGCGCCCCTTCGGCAACGGCTCGTTGCCACGTCCCGGCGCTCTCGCCCCCGGCCGACCCCGCAAGGGCGGCCTGTGGTGACCCGCGGTATCTAGGGGCCTTCCGCCACTACCTCTGCCTTCACCTGCGCCTCAGCCTCACTGAGTTCGTGCGCTCTCCGCAGCACATCCAGCTGCGCCGAGCTGTACAGGGCCTGCAGGGCCTGGTCGACGGCGTTCCGCGCCGCCTCGGCCTGGCGGGGTGTCGTGGCCTTCGGCTCCAGCGTCACCGACCCGTTGGCGCCGACGAACGGCGCCATCCGTTCGGCGAGGGCCTGCCGCGTGGCCTCGTCGGCGTCCGCGGGGAGGTCGCGGAACGCCTCGTCGATCCCCTCGTGAGGGTTGGCCGCGAGCAGGTCGCGCAGCGTGTCCATCGACTCGGCGGAGAACAGCTGGGCGTAGATCGTCAGGAGGGCGCGGTCGTTGTCGCGCAGCGGCCGCGCGACGTCGTGGAAGGTGGCGGGAACGTCCGGCGTCGCGCCGGGGCGGGACAGCGCGGCCAGCTCCTGCCGGATGCCCTGGATCCGTTCGACCGTCGCCTCGAGCTCGGTGCCGATCTCCTGGAACACGGACGGACGTCCGGCGCGCGCGGTCCCCAGCTCCGCCACCTGGGCCAGCGACAGACCCAGGCCGGTCAGCCGCTTGATCTGGAGGAGACGCGTCAGGTGCCGCACCTCGTACCGCTTGTTGTAGCCGTTGGGCTCACGGTCGGGCTCGTCGAGCAGACCGACCTGGTGGTAGTACCGCACGGTCTTGACCGTCGTGCCCGACAGCTCGGCCACCTCGCGCGTGCTCCAGGTCATCGTGTGCGGCGTTCGCGCAGCCAGACCAGGACGACCATCGCCACGTTGACGCCGGCCAGGATCAGCAGGGACGCGTCGCCGGTGTCGGTGGACCGGTCGATGGTGTAGCCCTCGCCGTCGGCCATCAGGGTGTTGACGCTCGAGAACAGGACGTTGTTCGCGACGTGGAACGCGACCGGGGCCTCGATGCCGCGGCTGATGATCGCCATGAGGGCGGTGGCCGCGCCGATGAAGGTGTAGTAGCCGAACAGCCAGGGATCGGTGGAGCCGTGCACGACCGCGAAGGCCAGGCTGGACACCACGAGGCCGACGGCGAGGGCGGGGCGGACCGCGCGTACCCAGGACGCGGCGGCGGGCAGCACCGAGCTGCGGAACATCAGCTCCTCGCCGACGGCCTGGAACGGGGTGCTCACGAGCGTGACGACCAGCATGAGGATCGTGGTCCCGGAGACGCCGAACGCGACCCAGCCCGGCGACTCGGGCGCGACCAGCGCGACGACGCCGATCCCGGCCCCCACCAGCAGCGCCGCGCCGAGCAGGTACTGCGCCAGGCGCTTCCCGTCGAACGCTCGGGGCGAGCTGATCAGGCTGCGCCACGGCACCCCGGCCAGCCGGGCCAGCAGCAGGATCGCGAGCACACCCGCCAGGCCCACGCTCAGATTGATCGCCAGGAGCTTCAGCGGTGTGAACGTGGCGGACATCGGGTCGTCCGAACCCTCGAGGACACCGACGACCTGGTAGAAGGCGACCTGCAGCACCACCATCGCCAGCGGCGGCACGACGATGACGACCAGCGGCCTCCACCAGCTCATGCGCAGGTGCGCGCCGAAAGGCCGCGAGACGTCGAGGCCCTGGGGCCGGCCGGATTCTGGTGTGCGCACGGTGAACGATCTTTCTCTCGGAAGCGGATCGGCTGATCCACTCCCGAGTGCACTATGTGCCCCAGGGGCAGAGGCAAGTGCGCGCATCACGGCGCGGCCTCCGTCCGGTCCGAGGGACCGGGCCGGCACGCCTCCGACGCGCGCTCGTTCGCCGTCGGCCGCGGTTCGCGTGGGGTGGCCGACGGCGTCGGCCGCGCGGGCGAGCACGCGCGCGAGTCCGTGGTCGGTGTGGCCTCGGGCGACCGGGGCGGCTCGGTGGCCTCGGGCCGCGGCGGCGCGGGAACCTGAGATCCGGGAGGCGTCTCGCCGGCATCGGACCACAGCATCGCCGTGCCGACCCCCGCGCCGCACAGCAGTGCCACGGTCGCGGCGAGCGCCCAGGCGGCCGCCCGACGGCGGGGCTGCGTGGGTCGCTGCCCGGACCTGAGGATCTCGACCTGGGGGTCGGCGTCGTCGGCCGGGGGAAGCAGGTCCGGGTCCGGCCGGCGGTGCCCCGAGGTGACGGCGTGCAGGCGGGCCAGGTCCAGCTCCCCGTCGACCTGGTCGAGCGCCCTGCGGGCCCGCGCCAGGGGGTCGTTCTGCGCTCTCGTCAGCGGTGTCATCTCAGTCCTCCTGGCCTTCGGTTACCGCGCGGTATGCGGCCCGTAGCCGCCGTCGGGCCCGGTACACCCGGGCGGCCGCGGTCGCGGCCGAGCACCCGAGCACGCGGGCGATCTCGCCGGTGCTGAGCTCGGCGGCGGCCAGCAGCTCGACCACCTCGCGGTCGGCCGGGCGCAGGAGCACGAGGGCCCGCTGGAGCAGGTCGAGCTCGTCGACCAGTCGTGCGTCGTCCGGCCCGGCCGGTGCCGGATGCCGCGTGGCGCGATCCACGAGCGCGGCGCGCCGCCGGTCGGCCCGGACCTGGTTCGCCAGCACCCGCCGGGCGATGGCGAGCAGCCAGGTCCGTGGCTCGTCAGGGACCTCGCCCTTGCGCCAGGCGATGAGGAACACCTCCGCCACGACGTCCTCGGCCTCCGCGGCGCTCAGCCGGGTGCGCACGTAGCGGTGCACGGCGCGGGCGTGCTCGTCGACCAGTACCTCGGTCTGCTGAGGGGTGAGCGTGCCGTGGACGAGGTCACGCTGCTCGGCATGGGTGGACAGGGTTGTCTCCAGTGGACGGGAGCGGGTCTGCGAGATGGTCGGTGTCCGGCAGGGCCGTCGTCATGACAGCTCGCCGGTGTGGACCACGTCACATCCCGAAGCCATCATGCATCGCGCCCCGCCGCACACTGACCGTTGCGTGACCATCGAGAAGAACACCCCCGTCCAGCCGTCCACCGTCCCGACCCGCCGTCGTGGGGCCTGGAGCTCGGCCGCCCGAGGCGTCGCCGCCGCGGGCGGCGCGCTCGCCGTCGCACTCCTGGCCACGGCCTGCACGCAGGCCAGCGCCGCCGTCCCGGAGGAGCCGTCCGCCGTGCCGTCCGCAGTGTCCTCCGACGCCGCCGACGGCGCGTCGCGGCCTGCCGAGGCCGGGCAGGCGCCGTCCGACGAGGGCGACGCGACGCTTGCCCCGGCCGCCCCGAGCGAGACCCGCCCCTCCGACGAGAGCGAAGCCACGCCCGCCCCCGCGGCTCCGAGCGAGACCCGGCCGTCCGACGACGGCGAGCCGCGGCCCGTCCCGACGGTGCCCGGTGAGCGGGCGGAGCAGGGGCTCGCCGTCACCGGCTGACCCGCACCCCTGCCTCCCGGGCCCCGACAACGACGAGGCGCCCGCCCCGGTTCTCCGGGGCGGGCGCCTCGTGCGTCCGGCGGCATCGTGTGCCCTTCGTCGGACAGACTTTGCCGTACACCGATCACGAGGAGAGCCCGATGGCGCAGGAGAGAAGCACGATGAACGTCAGTCCGGTCACGCTCGGCACGTCAGGCCTGGGCCGGGACACGGAGCCGGGGTCCGCGGGCGAGGGCGCCGCGGTCGAGGTCGCGCTCGACCTGTTCAACAGCGACCATGCCTACCTCGACACGTCGAACAACTACTCCGGCGGCAGGTCGGAGGCAGTGCTCGGCCTGGCCATGGAGCGCCTTGGGCCGGACGCCGCCGCCCGCGTCGTCTCGAAGGTCGACCCCGACCCCGGGACGCGCGCGTTCGACCGCGACCGCGTGCTGCGGTCGTTCGAGGAGACGACGGCGCGGCTCGGTGTCGAGCGGCTGCCGCTGCTGCACCTGCACGACCCGTACTCGGTGACGTTCGAGGAGGCGGTCGGTCCGGGCGGCGCGGTCGAAGGGCTCCTCGAGCTGCGCGAGTCGGGGCAGGTCGGCGCGATCGGCGTCGCCGCCGCGCCGGTGCCGCTGATGGCCAGGTACGTCGGGACCGGCCTGTTCGACGCCGTGCTGATCCACAACCGCTTCACGGTGATCGACCAGTCGGCGGCGCCGGTGTTCGCGGACGCGAAGGAGCGGGGGATGACGGTGTTCAACGCCGCGCCGTTCGGCTCGGGCCTGCTCGCGAAGGGCCCGTACGAGGGCGCCGTCTACAACTACCGGCCCGCGGGCGCCGACCTCCTCGCGTGGACGCGGCGCCTGGCGGAGGTGTGCGACGCCCACGGCGTCGCCCTGCCCGCTGTCGCGCTGCACTACTCCCTGCGGTCGCCGCTGATCGACTCGACCGTCGTGGGGGTGGTGTCTCCGGGGCGGCGGGCACAGCTGGACGAGCTCGTCGCGACCCAGGTCCCGGAGGAGCTGTGGGCGGAGCTCGAGGCGCTCGGCCCGGCGCCGTCGCCGGTGGACGACAGCGCCTACGCCTGACGACGAGCCCGGAACTTTCTGGCGGCAGCCCAGTTGATCTGCGTAGGGTCCGGATCTCGGGAGGGAACGAGGATGTCGTTACGTGAGCGGCGGCTGCGCCCCGCACGCGGATCGGTCGCGGCGGAGAACCACGCGCTGCTCTCCGCGCTGGTCGCGCTGGCGGTGAGCCTGGTGGCGGGCATCGCGGTGTTCGCGGGGGACACGGTGCCGTTGTTCGGGGGAGTGTCGGCCGGCCTGGTCGCGGCCGTCGCCTCGGGTGGGTCCGGGGCGACGGCGTTCTGCACCGGTTACGTCCGGTCCTCGCGGGTGTCGCGCCTCGGGAGCGGGGTCGGGAGACGGGCCGGCAGATGGCGCCGTGGATTCGACGCCGTCGTGCTGACGGTCACGGCAGCCGGCATCGTCGTGCTGCTGACCGCTTCTGCCTTCGCGGTGTTCGACCTGGCGTTCCGTGAGCTCCGCCTGGACGCGCTGATGGCCGCCGTCCTCGTCGGGCTGTCGGCCGCGGTCGCCGCCTACGTGCTCACGCTGGTCTCCGTCGAGGTGACGTCGATCGCGATCGCGAACCTGCTCGCCCTGTTCCTCGTCAGCGGCGCCCTGGCGAGCATGCTCTCGGCCAACGACCCGCACTGGTGGCAGGTCAACTTCAGCGCCCTCGGCGTCGGCGGTGGCTTCTCGGCGTACGCGTTCAACCTCACGCTGATCTTCGCCGGCCTCGCGATGACGACGTTGACCCACTACGTGATCGGCGACCTGCGCACCTGGGCGACGCCCGCGGAGCTGCGGCGGCTCGAGGTGCTCCGCACCTGGCTGATCGGGGTGGCCGTCCTGCTCGTCGGCCTGGGCTGGGTGACGGTCGAGGTCGCCAAGGCGCTCCACACCGTCATCGCGTCGGTCATGACGGTGCTGTTCGCGGGACTGATCGTCGCGACCCCGTACCTGGTGCCGCGCCTGCCGCGGACGTTCCTCGTCACGTCGTCCCTCTTCGTGAGCGTCTTCGCGCTCGTGGTGCTCCTCATGTGGCCGGTGGGCTACTTCAACCTGACCGCCGTCGAGTTCCTCGGGTTCTTCCTCCTACTCACCTGGCTCTTCCTGTTCGTACGGACGGTCGCGGCGTGCCTCCAGGACGCGCGGGCGGACGATCGCCCCGAGCCCGCCGGTGCGGTCGAGGTCGAGGCGCTCGCACCGAGCTGAGCGGGCGGGGCGCACCAGTTCGGCTAGCGGCGCTTGCGGAGATGGTTGAGCAGCGTGATGACGCCGAAGGCGATCCAGGCCACCACGACCGTGGTGACTGCGGCGACGAAGAGGCCGCTGCCGAGCGTGTACGCGATCACACCCGAGACGGCCCCGGCGACGAGGGGCATCAGGGCGTCGCCGTCGACCCGGCGCCGTCGTTCGGGAGTCTGGTCCATGGGTACGAGGCTAGTGCGGCACAGCCCCTCCCTCCGCGACGGAGGAAGGAGCCGCGCTCAGCTCAGATCAGCTCGACACGGTCGGCCTGTGGTCCGCGGTCGCTCTGGCGCACCTTGAACCGGACCCGGTCACCCTCCTCCAGGACCTCGTCGCCCCGCACGACCGACACGTGCACGAACAGGTCCGCGCCCCCGGCATCGGGGGCGATGAAGCCGAAACCGCGGTCCGCGTCGTAGCGCGTGACGGTGCCCTCGCCCCCGCGCACCGGCCCGCCCGATCCCGCGGGACGGCTCGGCCGGCCCCGGTCCGTGGCGGCTCGTGCTCCCCTGGAGCCGCGCACGAGCTGCACGTTGCGGGCATTCGGTCCCTTGTCGCCGTCGACGACGTCGTACGTGACGCGGGCGCCCTCGGACAGCTCGGTCAGACCTTGGCCGAGCCCGCTGACGTGGACGAAGAGGTCCTCGCCGCCCGAGTCGGGAGCGACGAAACCGAAGCCCTTGGTGTCGTCGTACCAGGACACCGTGCCGTCGCCGCCGTCGGACGCCGGCTGTGCGGCCTCGGCACTGAGCGGCAAGAGGTGATCCGCCTGCGGCCCCTTCTCCCCGTCGACGACGAGGAACGCCACCCGCTGTCCCTCCGAGATCACACCGCCCCCGACGATGGCCGAGCTGTGCACGAAGACCTCGGCGCGGCCGCCGTCGGGCGTGACGAAGCCGTATCCCTTGGCCGGCTCGTACCAGGTGACGGTGCCGAGCACGCCCAGGGGCGCGTCGTCGGCCCGGTCGCCCGTGACGCGGACACGGCGGGCCTGCGGGCCACGCTCACCCTCGCCCACCTCGAACTCGACGGCTTGCCCCTCCCGGAGCTGCTTCGGCCCGTCGTCGCCGACGATCTCGGACGCGTGCACGAACAGGTCCTCGGCCTCGTTCCCGAGGTCGATGAACCCGAACCCTCGGTCGGCGTCGAACCATCGGACAGTTCCCTGCGGCAACTCGGACTCCTCGTCTCGGTGGACATTGCTGTCTCCAGTGTCCCTGACAGAACCGGGCTGATCGTCCGCAGGACCGCGGGAGCCCGACAGTCGCTCGTCCTGTGGCTGACGATGCGGGTCATCGACGCCGTCGCCGCGACGGACGACGTCGTACCGCTCGGGATGCTCGGATCACCTACCTGGGAGAGGACGAGAACGGCGGCCCCGATCCTGCCGGTACCACCGTGCGTGACGTCGAGACGATGGGGCTCCTCCGTGCGGGCGACGCCTGGCTGCTCTCGGGCTGGTGCCGGCTGCGTCAGGCGATCCGAGGCTTCCGCATCGAGCGGATAACCCGGCTCGAGATCCTCGGCGAGACCCCGCCGGCCCGCGACCCCGCGTTCTGGGAGGCCGATCTCGAGCGGTGGCCGACCCGGCGCCTGGCCTGATCGCGCTCCCTCCGCCCTACCGGCGAGGGCCGGGCTCGCCCACGAGACCGGGTCACGACCTGTTGCCGGGCTGGTGACCGCTGGCAAGCTCGTGGGCCTCGGCGGCGAGCTCGGGCCAGTCCTCGGACTCCGAGACGGTCACCCAGTCGGCGCCGGGGTCGTGCCTGAGGAGCTCGGCGATGCCGCGCTCGATCAGGTCCTCCGCACGAGCGGCCGGCAGCCGGACGGCGAGCGAGCTGCCCGCGAGGAACGCGAACGCCGTCTGACGGACCACGAGGGCTCCCTCGCGCACGACGACGTCCAGGTCGGGGTCCTGCTGGAGAGTGGTCTTCAGGGCTTCGTATCGAGCGTCCACGGTCATCGTGCTGTCTCCTGTCATGCACCTGCGGATGGGCTGACGCACATCTGATCGATCTTATGGCTCGTCCGCCAAAACTTCCGGGAAGCGCGGCCAGAGATCGCCCAGGCCGGCGGGAGCGAGCCCGCCGTCGGGTCAGAGCCGGTCGAACGGCGCGGCGTAGCGGAACCGCCCCGAGTACTCGTCCCGCCACGCGCTGAGCGGGCGCGCCTGGAAGTAGCCGCCCCACGCCGGGTCGGGTGCCTCGATCCCGAGATCGCTCGCAGGCACGAACCCGAACCGGCGGTAGAGGGCCGGCTCGCCGAGCAGCACCACCACCGGTTCACGCATCGCCTCGGCCGCGCCGAGGAGCGTGTGCATCAAGGCGGAGCCGACCCCGCGGCCCTGGTGTGCGGGATGGACGCTGAGCGGGCCGAGTCCGAGCGCCGGACGGCCGGCAAGCTGCCCGCGGGTGGCGAGCACATGTCCCACCACCTCTGGTCCGGGAGGCTCCGACTCGGCGACGAAGGACAGCTCCTGGACCCAGCCCGGGTCCTCGCGCAGCCACCCGACCAGGGTGGCCTCCCCGGGCACTCCGTCAGGCTCGACCGACGGCGCAGCGTGCTCGACCTCTCCGAAGGCCGCTGCGGTGACCGCCCGGATCGCCGGAATGTCGGACGGACGTTCCTGTCTGATCAGCATCCCGACACCCTCGACGGAACCGTGGCCTCGGGTCAACGCGATTTCGTCGACGCTCGGTCCGCCGCTCGCTGCTCCGGGCCGAGCGTGGTGAGATCCCCGGTCCTGCCGGGAGATTCGCCCGCCCTTGACACGGTATCGACCGACCCTCAGACTGCTTTTGCAAACATGGCGGCAGAAGTCGCATGGTTGTCGCCATAAATGACAAGGTCGTCAAAAGGGGAGCTCCATGCAGATCTCACACGCGTCTCGCGCGCGACGCCTCGGCGCGGTGCTGGCGGGCGGTGCACTCCTCGCGGGCACGCTCGTCGCCACCCCGGCAGCCGCTGCCCCCGCGGACGGCCCGGCCCGTGCACCGGGCACCGTGGCGGGCGAGGCGTGCGGACCCGACGACGGGCTGCCCGACTCCAAGATCTCCATCCAGCTCTACACGCACGTCGGTGAGCTCGGGTCCGGGACGCCGTCCCCCGAGACGATCGACCGGGTGCTCGGCGAGGTGGCCGACGCCGGCTTCACCAACGTCGAGCCGTTCAGCCAGCCCTACTCGATGCCGGTCGGCGACTACCAGGCGATCCTCGACCGGCACGGTCTCGAGGTGTCCTCCAGCCACGGCAGCACCGACTGGGACACATGGCCCGAGACCGTCGCCTACGCCGTCGCCCTGGGCCAGGACTACATCGGGACCGGCGGGATGGCGGGGAGCTACGGCACCTACGAGGAGGCGCTGGCGACCGCCGCGTACGTGAACCGGCTCGGCGAGTACGCGCACGAGAACGGCGCGAACAAGATCGTGCTGCACAACCACCAGAGCGAGTTCACCACGCGCTACCCCGACCCGGAGACCGGGGAGATGGTCAGCGCGTGGCAGGTCATCGAGGAGAACACCGACCCGCGCTACGTCACGTTCCAGCTCGACGTCGGCTGGGCCGCGGACGCCGGCATCGACGTCCCCGCGTGGATCGAGGAGTACGGGGACCGCATCGAGCTCCTCCACGTCAAGGACGCCGTGAA
Organism: Promicromonospora kroppenstedtii; assembly: GCF_044389675.1. NCBI lineage: Bacteria > Bacillati > Actinomycetota > Actinomycetes > Micrococcales > Promicromonosporaceae > Promicromonospora > Promicromonospora kroppenstedtii. Next base: position 51,998 of record NZ_JBIRYI010000012.1, read on the forward strand.
CGTGAACGCCGAGGGCGACATGCGGCAGGTCGCCCTCGGCAGCGGCGAGATGGATCTCCCGGCGATCATCGCGGCGGCCGAGCCGTACGTGCAGTACTACACCTACGAGTGGGACGACGCGCCGTCGTTCGAGACCTCCGCGGAGTCCTACCGGTACCTGCGCTGCTACCTGGCCGAGGGCGGGGGCGGCGACGAGTGCGATGCCGAGGACGGCGAGTCGCTGGCGCTGGGCCGGCCGGTCACGACGTCCAGCATCGACGACCCCGCTCGCACCGGCGAGATGGCGGTGGACGGCAACGCCGGCACCCGGTGGGGCAGCGGGTGGAGCGAGCCGGAGTGGATCGCGGTGGACCTCGGCGCCGAGTACGACCTCAGCCGCGTCGTGATCGACTGGGAGACCGCCTACGCGTCGGGTTACGAGATCCAGACCTCGCCCGACGGCGAGACCTGGACCACGGTGCACACCGTCACGGACGGTGACGGCCAGTTCGACGACATCGACGTCTCGGGCACGGCGCGGCACGTGCGCCTCTACGCCACGGAGCGCGCCACGCAGTGGGGCTTCTCCCTCTACGAGCTCGAGATCTACGGCACGCCGACCGGGCAGCCGACGCCGGAGCCCGTGACCCGCGGCGCCGGGTACTGGACGTCGGAGTACCGGCAGGTCGAGCACCCGGACCACACGGTCGACGAGCTGCTGTGCCTCCTGTCGACCACGCGCGCACAGAGCGACGTGTTCGACGAGGTGGTCGACCTGACCACGCTGGACGACGCCGTCCAGGTTCTCTGGCCGCGCCACCACGACGAACCGGTCGACGTCCTCGACCGGCAGCTGCTCGCCGTGTGGCTCAACGTGGCGGAGGGCTCGGTCTCCCTGGACGACCCGGTCGTCGGGGGCAGTACGGTGGGCGACCTGCTGCGGGCTGTCGAGGCCGTGCGTCTCGGCGTGGACACGACGAGGTCCGACGTCGAGCGGTACCGGAACGCGCTGGAGACGGTGAACGCCCGGCACTGACGGCGCCGGCGGCGGCTTGTCGCCCGCACGGGGTGCAGCACGCTTGCCATCCCTGAATGTTAGTCACTAACATTCAGGGATGGTGACCCCTCGGACGCTCCGCACCCGCGCTCGGATCCTCGACGTGGCGCTCGACCTGTTCGAGCGCCAGGGCTACGGCTCGACCACGGTGAACCAGATCGCCGAGGCCGCCGGGATCACGCCGATGACGTTCTTCCGGCACTTCCCGACCAAGGACGCGGTGCTGGTCACCGACCCGTACGACCCGCTGATCGCCCAGGCCGTCGGCGCGCAACCGACCGCGCTGCCACCCCTGGAACGGGTCCGGGCCGGTCTGCTCGCCGCGCTCGGGCACATCACTCCGACAGAGGACGCCACGGCCCGGCGTCGGGTCGCGCTCGTCGCGCGCGAGCCGTCCCTGCGGGCCGCCGTGGCGATCGGTACGCAAACCACGCAGGACGCGATCGCGGCCCGGCTGCTCGCCGACGACGTCGGCCGGCTGGAGGCGAACATCGCCGCCTCGGCGTGCCTCGCCGCCGTCACGGCGGCACTGCTGGAGTGGGGTTCCGCTCCCGCCGACGTCACGCTGGCCGACCTCGTACGCCGCGCCCTGGCGCAGCTCGCCCCGGCGGGTGCGTCGTCATGACCGCTCCGGTCCTCGTGCTCGACGCCGTCTCGCACGACTTCGGCGGCCGGCCCGCCCTCGACCGGCTCACGCTCACGGTCCGCCCCGGGCAGGTCGTGGCCCTGATCGGCCTCAACGGAGCCGGCAAGACCACGGCCCTGCGCGCGCTCGCCGGCAGGCTGCGCCCCGGACGCGGCAGCGCCCGCGTCATGGACCACGACCCGGTCGGCCTGCCCCGGGCGCTCGCCGCGCGCTTCGGCCACGTGATCGACACCCCGCTCGTCTATCCCGAGCTGACCGTCACCGAGAACCTGCGCTGCGCCGCCCGCCTGCACGGCATGCCCCGACCGCTGGCCGTGGCGACGGCGGACGCCGCGGTCGACGGGTTGGGGCTCGACCCGTGGCGACAGGTACGCGCCGCCACGCTCTCGATGGGCAACCGCCAGCGGCTCGGGGTCGGCTGCGCCACGTTGCACCGACCGAGCGCGCTGATCCTCGACGAACCCACCAGCGCGCTGGACCCCCAGGGCGTGGTCCTGGTGCGCGCCCTGGTGCGCGGTCTGGCTGAAGACGGCGCGGGCGTGCTGGTCTCGAGCCACCACCTGGACGAGGTCGCGCGGATCGCGGACGAGATCGTGGTGCTGCATGCCGGCCGCGACGTCGGCCGCCTGGAGCCGGGTGGCACCGATCTGGAGCAGCGGTTCTTCGCCATGGTGCTCGCCGCCGACGCCTCTGCCGGCCGCGCCGAACGCGCTGCCGAGCCCCGGAGCCACGCATGACCGGTCTCGCCGCGCTACGCGCCGCCCTTGCCGTCGAGACGCTCAAGCTGCGCCGCTCCGTCGTCGCGCGCCTGGCGACCGGCCTGCTCCTGGTGCTGGTACCACTCGGGTCGGTGGGCATGGTCGCGCTCGCGCGCTCCCCGCAGGCGGTCGGCCCGGCGGCGGCCAAGCTCGCGGACTATGCCACCGGAGACCTCGCCGCGACCCACCTCGCGGTCTGCGCCCAGGTGCTGTCGGTCGCCGTGCTGGCTGCGGGCGGGTTCTGTGTCGCCTGGTCGTTCGGCCGTGAGCTCGAGACCGGAACGGCCGGTGCACTCTCGGGCCTCGCCGTCTCCCGGGGCGTGATCGCTCTGGCGAAATGCCTGGTCGCTCTGGCCTGGATCGCCGGATGCGTGCTGCTGACCGTCGGCCTGACCCTCGCGGCCTCGGCCGTCGTCAGCGCCACGCAGGGCACGGCCCTCGCCGGGGCCTGGGCCGGGGCGCGGACCGCTCTGGTCGCCGGCCTCCTCGGGGGTGGGCTGGCCCTGCCGTTCGCCTGGGTCGCGACGGTGACGCGCAGCCAGCTCGGCACCGTCGGCGCCCTGGTGGGCATGGTCGCGCTCACCCAGATCGTGGTCCTGCTCGGCGGGGGAACCTGGTTCCCGTACGCGGCACCGTCGTTGTGGGCAGGAATGGGCGGTGCCGAGGCGGCGTCCGCCGTCGGGTTGCCGCACCTGTTTCTTGCCGCCGCGGTCGGCCCGCTGGCCGTGGCCGCCGTCGTCCTCGCCTGGCGACGGCTCACGGACGTGTGACGGCCCGCGCCCGATGCCGGCCGTCGACACCAGGTGCGGACCGTCCGTCAGTCCATCTGCGTGGCCAGCTTGAGCCGCTCCATCCCCGGGGTCTCGTCCGGCCCGCCGAAGTCGAACGTGACCGATGTCAGCGTGCCGGTGAAGGGGAACAGGCCCCGGTCGGCGTAGTCCGCGCAGACCGGGGACACGCAGTCCATGCCGACGTCGAACGTCTCCGTGCCGCAGCGCATGGGGACCTGCCGGTCGATCCTGGTCCGGGCGACCTGCTCTCCGTCGACGGTGAGGGTGACCACGGCGGGTGCGCCTGGCGTCGGCGAGTCCGGCGCGAAGTCTACGACCACGGTGTGAGATCCGGGGCTCAGCGCCTGCTCGGCGACCGCGTCGTAACGCTCGATGCCGAAGTAGTTGTAGTGGTAGCGCACCCGGCCCTCCCACAGGAAGAGCGTGAACCCGGCGGCCTCGCCCCCCAGCGCACACAGCACGCCTTCTGCTCCCTGGTCCGGGACGACCAGCGGCACGGTGATCGTGTGGGGCACCCCGACCATCTTCGGAGCGGACCCCTCGGGCAGCCGCACCATCCCGGGGTGGAACACCACGTGCTGACGCCCGGCGAAGAAGCTTGGCCGCAGCGTCGTGTCGAGCCGCTCGGCGAACCGGTCGTCGAGCGGCAGCACGTTGTGCTTGGCCGCCTCGGCCATGAACCGGTCCTGCAGGTCGCGGAGCCGACCGGGCTCCTGCGCGGCGAGGTCGACCGCCTGGCTGTAGTCCTCGCTGAGGTGGTACAGCTCCCAGGTGTCGTCCTCGAACGAGTACGAGCCCGACGTCTCCCAGGGCAGCCGGCCGTGCCGGCACGAGGCCATCCATCCGTCGTGGTAGATCGCACGGTTGCCGAGCATCTCGAAGTACTGCGTCTGGTGCCGGCTCGGCTGGTCGGCGGCGTCGGCGCCGAAGCTGTACGCGAGGCTGGTGCCCTCGACCGGCTTCTGCACGTACCCGTTGACCGAGGTGGGCTCACGCACGCCGACGATCTCCAGCAGGGTCGGCACGATGTCCACCACATGGTGGAACTGGGTGCGCAGACCGCCCTGCTCGGTGATCCGCCGCGGCCACGAGACGATCATCCCGTTGCGGGTGCCGCCGAGGTGCGACGCGATCTGCTTGGTCCACTGGAACGGCGTGTCTCCCGCGTGCGCCCAGCCGACCGCGTAGTGCGGCGACGTACCGGGCATCCCCCAGCGGTCCAGGAAGCCCATCGCCTCGTCGATCGTCGGCTGCTGGCCGTTGAGGCTCATGATCTCGTTCGGTGTACCGACCAGCGACCCTTCGCCGGACGATCCGTTGTCGCCGAGGATGTAGATGACGATGGTGTTGTCCAGCTCGCCGATCTCCTCGAAGGCGTCGACCACCCGACCGACCTCGTGGTCCGTCGCCTCCAGGAAGTCCGCGAAGTTCTCGGCCTGCCGAGCGAACAGCGCCCGGTGCGGCTCCGGCTGGCTGTCCCACGACGGGATCTGCTCGGGTCGTTCGGTCAGAAGGCTGTCCTCGGGGACGATCCCCATCCGGCGCTGGTTCTCGTGCACGGTCCGGCGGTACTCGTCCCAGCCCATGTCGAAACGGCCCGCGTTGCGGCCTCGCCAGTCCAGGGGCGGCTGGTGCGGGGCGTGCGCGGCGCCCGGGGCGAAGTAGGTCAGGACCGGCCGGTCCGGCGCGATCGCCTTCTGCGAGCGCACCCAGGCGATCGCGTCGTCGGCCAGGTCGCTGGTCAGGTGGTATCCCTCCTCGGGCCGGCGCGGCGGCTCCACGGGGGTGGTGTTGCGGATCAGCGAGGGGTAGAACTGGTCGGTCTCGCCGGAGATGAACCCGTAGAAGTAGTCGAAGCCCTGGTTCGTGGGCCAGTTGTCGAACGGACCGGCCGGGCTCGTCTGGTTGTCGGGCACGTTGTGGTTCTTGCCCCACCAGCCGCACGCGTAGCCGGCGCGCTTGAGCAGGTCGGCCAGGGTGGCGCAGCTCTTGGGGATGATGCCGCAGTAGCCCGGGTACCCGGTCGCCATCTCCTGGATGACGCCGGTCGCCACGGTGTGGTGGTTGCGTCCCGTCAGCAGTGCCGCGCGTGTCGGTGAGCACAGGGCCGTCGTGTGGAACTGGTTGTAGAACAGGCCCCGCGCGTGCAGCCGCTCGGCAGTCGGCATCCGCACCAGTCCGCCGCTGACGCTCGGCCAGCCGAACCCCACGTCGTCCAGCAGCACGAGCAGGATGTTGGGCGAGCCCGGGGGCGCGGTGGTGGGCGGCGGGAAGTCCGGTGCGGACTCGGACGCGTACGTGTCGATGGTCGCGTTCGGGAAGTCCCACTCCGGTTCGGGCAGGTGGTACCGGTCCAGGTGGAGTGGGTAGGCATCGGGCTGACCTGCGGGCGCGTCGCTCATCCTGCTGCTCCTCCGGCTGGCTCGCACTGTTCCGGCGAGATGAGGCCAGCGTCGGAACCAGCGTCGCGCGCCACTTCACCCACAACGGGTGAGTGCGCCGCCCTGGCCGCCACGCACAGTGCACACCGGACAAAGGTGGCGAGGAACCGGAGGCGAGACATGGCTGTCCCTCGGCAGCAGGCGCAGGGCCCGTCGTGGAGCCCGGGCGGTGTCGACGCCCGGACGCTGTGGGCGGGGGGTGCGGCGACGGCGTTGGTCGTGGCGCTCATCGCGCTGGTGGGCGTCGTCGTCTTCCGGGGGGTGTTCGGCATACCGATCCTCGCGCCCGAGGGGGAGGGCATCTGGGGAGACGCCTCCACCACCTGGCTCGTGGTCGTCGCGGCCGTCTGCGCACTGGTCGCCACGGGCCTGGTGCACGTGCTGCTCGTCACCACACCGCGCGCCCTGTCCTTCTTCGGCTGGATCCTCGGCCTGGCCACCGTTGTGGGTGGTGTGGCGCCGTTCGCGAGCGACGCCGAGCTCGCCAGCAAGCTGGCGAGCGCCCTCGTCAACGTGGTCGTCGGTCTCGCGATCCTCGGTCTGGTCTCCGGCGTCGCGCGGACAGCCGTAGCCCGCGCCGGCCGGAACGGGTGACCCGTGGCCGGCCACACGACCGACGGACGCCCGGCAGCGCGGCGACGGGGGAGCCGCGCCGTCGCCACGCTCGGGGCGGCGTCGCTGCTCCTCCCGCTCGCGATCCTGACCGCCTCGCCCGCGGCGGCGGCCCAGTGGGGAATCAGCAAGACCGAGGTGAGCACCGGCCCGTACGAGCCCGGTGACAACGTGCAGTTCGTCATCACGGTCTCGTGCTCCGACCCGAACGCGGACCCCTGCGCGAACGCGCAGGTCGTGGACTCGCTGCCCGACGGGCTCGTCCTGGTCAGCGCGTCGATCCAGAGCGGTCCGGCCGGCGGCCAGATCGACGCGGACACCGGGACCGACACCGTGACGGCCACCTGGCCGAGCGTGCCGAACGGCGCCCAGGGCCAGATCCTCGTCACGGCGCAGGTGGACCCCGACCTCCCGTTCGCCGCGGACGGCGTGCCGATCACCAACACGGCCACGGTCACCGCCGACAACGCCCCGCAGGCCTCCTCGGAGGCCACGGTCACGCCGGAGGTGCCGCTCGTCCTGGCGTCCGAGACGACCAAGTCGATCGACCCGGCGAGCGCGATCGCCGCACCGGGGACGCCGGCGACGATGACGCTCACCGCGACGAACACCTCGAACGACCCGGTGGACGAGCTCGTCGTGCAGGACCCGGTCGATCCGACGGCCGCGCCCAGTCCGTTCACCTACCTCGGGTACACGGGGGCCGGAGACATCACTCTCCCGCCGAACGCGGACACCGTGACCCAGGAGTACTGGGACGGCACCCAGTGGCTGCCCCTCGGCGACGGCGTGGACCCGGCGACGGTGCAGGGTGTGCGCTACACGTTCAGCGGCGACATCCAGCCGGGGTCGACCGCGACGATCCCGGTCGAGGTGGAGCAGCGCGAGAACGTCACGGACCTCACCGACGCCACGACGGTGACCAACGACGTCTCCTCGTACGTGGTGCACGACGGCACGGAGTCCGAGCCCGTGACGGCCGAGGACACCTACCTCATCACCCCGCCCGACAACAGCGTGACCGCGAGCAAGTCTTTCGACCCGGCGACGGTGAGCGCCGGCGAGCCGACGACGGTCACGCTCGGGGCGACCAGCACCGGCGACCCCACGACGTCGCTGACCATCACCGAGCCGTCGCCGGGCACCCCGAGCCCGTTCGAGGGGGACGATCCGCTGACGTTCACCGGTTTCGGCCCGGAGGGCGACGGGACCGGCATCCAGTGGCCCGCCGACGCCGACACGGCGACCGTCACCTTCACCTGCGCCGACGGTTCCACACCCAGCCCGAGCACCACGACGGCGGGCACACTGCCCAACCCGCCGGCGGACTGCGTGGTGACCGGGTTCTCCGTCGAGTTCACCGGGACGATCGTCACCGGCGGCGAGGCGGCGGTGCCGTTCACCGCCGACACCGACCCCGACCAGGACGCGGACGACGTCACCCACCCCAACGAGATCACCGCGACGATCCCCAACGCGCAGGACACGGCGTCGGCCGACCTGGTGACCCTGAGCGACCGGCTGGCCACCCGGACGGACAAGACCATCTCGCCGTCCACCGTGCCCGCTGTCCCGGGGCAGAGCGTCGTGGTCCAGCTCCCCTCCCAGGTCCTGCCCTTCGGCCCGGACGGGTCGACGACGTCCGCGAACCAGGTGGTGATCCAGGACCCCACGGACCCCGCGGACCCGGGGGAGTTCTGGGACAACTTCACCGCCACCTCCGTGCGGACGACGGACGTGCCCTCCGGCGCCACGCTCACCGTCAGCTACTGGGACGGTGACGCCTGGTTGCCGGCACCGGGCTGTGGCCCGTGGACCGGCCCGCAGACCGTGAGCTGCGACCTGCCCGAGGGCGCACAGGGCGTCCGGTTCGTCTACGACTCCGAGGCCGGGTTCCCGCCCGGTGCCTCCTTCCAGCCCAACTTCACCGCCGCGTACGACGGCCCCGCGGACCGGGACGACCCGATCGCCAACTGTGCCGCCTCGAGCGCCTCGTCCACCACGGTCGCACCCACCGACCCGGCGGAGGGCTGCGCCACGGTCGACCCGTTCCCGGTCGACGGCACGGGCGACCTCGACGCCGTCGAGAAGTCGTTCCTCGGCGGCGACCCGCCGACGGTGCTGGCCCGGTCCGCGGACGACGTGACCGCGCAGATCACCTGGTCCACGGCTGGGTTCTCCGGCGTCGACCCGATGCTTCTCTCGGACATCGCGGACCCCGCGGGCACCGAGGTCGCCGACTCCTTCTACGACGCGTTCGACCTCCTCCGGATGGAGCCCGTGGACGAGTCGGTCGACCCGCTGATCGGGTACGACCAGGTCGAGAGCGTCGAGCTGTTCGTCGACGGAGCCTGGGTCGAGGCCGCGGGCGACCCCTGCCCGCAGGCCTGCGACGGCACGTTCCCCGGTTACACCCTGACCGCGGACGAACGTGCGTCCGCGACCTCCGTCCGGCTCACCTATGTCGAGTCCCCGTCCCGCGCTTTGGGCGGCGACCCGACCACGCCCCAGCCGGGTGAGGGCGTCGCCCGGTCGACGCTCGCCGACGGTCGGCACCTGCGGCTCACCTTCGAGGTGCGGGACGAGCGGCGCAGCGACGGGGAGCCGGTGCTCGGCTCGACGAACGGCACCCTCTACAACACCGCCGATCCCGGCCTCGTCAACGACACCGTCGAGGCGAACGCGACCTTCGAGGGCGGAACCTACACCGACGTGGACGACGCCGACGTGCTCGTCATCGACCGGCCGATCAACGTGAGCGTCGACAAGGAGTGGGCGGGCGGGCCGGTTTCCGTGCCGCCCGCCGACACCCCGGCGCGGTTCTACCCCTCGACGACCGTCACCGTCCGCGGCACGAACGAGTCGCTGGCCAGGGTCGACCAGCTCCGGCTCGTCGAACCGGGCCTGGAGGGCAGCGCCGAGGTGCAGACCGCCGACGGCACCTCCCCGTTCGACGCCTTCACCCTGCGGCAGATCGCGGTGACCCCGCCCGAGGGCACCGAGGCGACCACCGTCACGCTGACGTACGACGACGACACCACCGCAGACCTCACCGAGGCCCAGGCCGAGGCGCTGGCCGTCGACGAGCTCGCCGACGTCGTGGGCGTGGAGGTAGTCTTCGACGGCCGCGTCGTCGCCGGGGCCACCGGCACCCTGGACCTGACCCTTCAGCTGCGCGAGCTGGACCGGTACACGGGCGACCCCGTGACCGTGGCCGGCTACTCACCGGTGCCCGACGTCGCGGCCGCGCAGGTGACCGACCCTGGCGGAACCGCTGACGACGCCCCGCTGGCCTGGGACGACGCGCAGATGGTGCTGCAGGCCCCGGGCATCGGCGTCGATGTCGCCAAGTCGTTCGACCCGGACCAGGTGGTCGAACCCGGCACCGGCCCGGTCCGGATGACGCTCACGGGTACGCCGCAGGGCCTCTCCCGGGCGGTCGAGCTGGTGCTGACCGACGACGACCCACGGTTCTGGAACCAGTACGACTTCGTGGACTTCGCCGGGGCGACCCTCACCGCACCGATCCAGCAGGTGCAGGTCGACGCGTTCACCGGCGGCACCTTCACCGACACCGGCGACGGGGTTACCGTCACGGGCGGCGACTGGGTGACGGGGACGGCGTCGGGCACGTTCGCCCTGCCCGACGGCGTGGCGCCGGGTGACGTGCAGGGGCTGCGCCTCACCTTCACGCGGACCGACGGGTCGATCTGGGAGAACCCCGCGAGCCCCACCCAGAGCGTGCCGATCGACGTCGAGCGCCGCGAGGAGCTGCGCACCGGCGGCCCCGTGCTGCCCGACCTGGCCGCGAACCCGCCAGCGCCCGGCGAGAGCGAGCCGGGAGCGGCGACCAACGAGGTCGACGGGACGGCGACCGGGGCGGACCTCGTCGTCGACCCGGAGACCGGCGGCCTCGTCCCGGTGAGCGACGACGGCGACGCCCAGGCGCAGGTCACCTACGTGCACGCCGAGAACGGCGTGGAGGTCGTCAAGGACTTCGACGGCACCGTGTCCGGGGGCACCGAGGCGCCCGACGCCGTCTTCCCCATGAACATCGCGGTCACCAACACCGGCAACCGGCCCGTGTACGACCTGGTCGTCACCGACCCGATGCCGGTCGACACCGTGGGCACGCAGCTGCGGCTGGCCGACGTCGACGCACCGTTCACCTACGCGCTGGAGGGGGCGGTGCCCGACCCGGCGAACGGGCCGGCACTGCCGACCGACGCCGACGAGGTGACCGTGGACCAGACCGGCGACCTCGAGAGCCTGGAGTTCACCTTCCCGGAGGGCTCGGTGCTCGAGGTCGGGCAGACGTACACGATCACGGTGCTGGTCCGGTTCCGCGTGGGGCTGCCCGCACGGACGGTGGTGAACAACACCGTCGAGGTGGCGGGCGACCGCCCGTGGGACGAGTGCGCCGCCCGCCTGGACGCGGAGTCCGGGGCCTGCGAGGCGGACGCCGACGTGACGAGCATCCCGGCCGGCGTGCTGGCCGAGTCGAAGATGGTCAGGGCGACCGACGGCGACGAGCTGGACGTCGTCGTGGACCCGGCGGCCGGCCCGGGCACGGAGTGTGCGCCTGACGCGGACGGGTTCTACGCCTATCCGTGCACGCCCGTGGTCGCTCCAGGGCACGACGAGACGTGGCGGGTACGTATCGACAACGTGGGCAACCTTCCGATCACGAAGGTCGTCAGCTACGACCGCCTGCCCACCCCCGGCGACACGGGCTCGTACTCCCGGTCGGAGCGCGGGTCGCAGTGGAAGCCGATCCTCACCAACGACCCGCCGCCGACCCTCGTCAACGCGCCGGCCGGCGCGCAGGTCGCCTTCTTCTACACGACCGCCAGCGACTACTGCATGGACGACATCGAGGACCCCGGCGGCGAGCCGGTGTGCCCGACGGACGACGCCGAGGCCGGATGGGTCCAGCTCACCGGGGCCGAGAGCGAGGAGCTGTACGAGACGATCACGGCGCTGAAGGCCGTGCTGACGCTCACCGAGGAGAACCCGCTCCTGCCGGGCGAGTTCATCGCCTACGAGGGCACAACGACCACGCCACCCGCCGCGCCGGAGGCCGGGGACGGTGCCATCGCGTACAACTCCGCCGCCGCCTCGGGCGTGGTGCAGACGGGCCAGGGCAACCTGAACCTGCTGCCCACCGAGGGCACCAAGGTCGGCGTCGCCACGGCGACCGGGTCGCTCCGGGTGGTCAAGCGGGTCGCCGGCGACGGCGCCGCGTACGCGCCCGACTCGTTCGACCTGACCGTGGACTGCACTTCGGCGGTCGGCACCTGGGTCGAGGAGGAGCTCGACCCGATACCGGTCACCGTGTCGCCGGGTACCCCGGTGACGATCGACGACCTGCCCTACGGCGCCGAGTGCACCGTGACGGAAGATCCCGCCGGCGGTCAGACCGAGCTCGTGGTCGGGTCCGTGACGATCGGCCGGGAGCCGGAGGTCGTGACGATCACGGCCGTGAACCGCTACGACCTGGCGAGCCTCGTCCTGTCGAAGGAGGTCGTGACCGACGCCGTCGACCAGGCCGGCGAGCCCGTGCCGTTCGGCCCGTTCGAGGTCACCGTCGAGTGCACGTTCCTCGGTGAGCCGGTCTACGCGACGGGTCACGGACCGCTGCGGCCGATGGCCGTGACGATCGAGGACGGCGAGGAGGTCGTGCTCGCCGGCCTGCCGGTCGGTGCCGAGTGCACCGCTACCGAGACCGGGACAGGCGGCGCGGCCGCCGTCGAGGTCACGGTGACGCACGAGGACGAGGAGCCCGTCCTGACCGAGGGCACCGAGGCCACGACCATCGTGACCCCGGACTCGTCCGACGGGAGCACGAGCGAGGTCACCTTCACCAACCGGTTCGACGTCGGCTCCCTCGACCTCGTCAAGGTCGTCGACGGTGCGGGCGCCGAGGCCTACGGCGCCGGCCCCTTCACGCTCGCGGTGCGCTGCACCCTCGACGACACCGGAGACCGCCCGCGCGTCGTCTACGACGGCACCGTCACGCTCGGTGGTGCCGGGCCGCTGACGGCGCAGGTGCCCGACCTGCCGACCGGGGCAGTCTGCGCCGTCACCGAACCTCGCGACGGCGGGGCGACGACCACCACCGTCTCCCCGCGGCGCGTCGTCGTCGGGTCGGCCGACGCCGTCGAGGTGACGGCCACCAACACGTTCGACCTCGGCGCGCTCACCGTGGACAAGGCCGTGGAGGGCGACGGCGCGGAGCTCTACGGCGGCGGCCCGTTCGAGGTGACCCTCGCCTGCACCTTCGACGGCGCGCCGATCGGCATCCCGGGCGGGGCCACCCGGGACCTGGTGCCGAGTGACCCGGTCGTCTACGACCGGCTGCCCGTGGGCGCCGAGTGCGCCGTCACCGAGACCGCCACGGGCGGCGCCACCTCGACGACCGTGTCCGCCGGGGGCGGCGGCGCACCGGGTACGGCCGTCATCCCGGCCGGCGACCCGGCGGCGCTCACGGTGACGAACACGTTCGACGTCGGGCGGGTGGAGGTGGTCAAGGCCCTGTCCGGGGCGGACGCCGCCACGCACCAGGACGACGTCTTCACCGTCTCCCTGGCCTGCACGCGGAACGTCGACGGCGTGGCCGTGGACGTCGTGGTCCCGGGCGGCCCGACCCGCACGCTTTCCGCCGCCGACGACTGGACGGCGGTCTACGAGGACCTGCCGCAGGGCGCCACGTGCCAGGTCACCGAGACGGACGCCGGCAGCGCCGATGCCGTCACCATCGTGGTCGACGGGATCACCACCGACACGGACCCCGCCGAGGGCGACCCGCGGTCAGCGATGTTCGACCTGCCGGCCGGCGACGACGTCTGCCTGCCCGTCGAGGTGACCAACACGTGGGGCGCGTCGGCCGGCGGCCTGGCTGCGCCCACGCTCACGTCCCTGACCACGGCCTTCGCATCGGACGGCGGCGCGCCGCCCGTCGTCTGTGGCGGCACGGACGACGGCGCAGGAGGCGGTGGCGGCGCCGGGCCGGCTGGTCCGGGCACGCCGCCGGGCCGCCTGCCCTGGACGGGCGCGAGCCCGCTCCCGACGGCCCTGCTCGCCCTCCTGTTCCTCGTGGGCGGCGGCATGGTCGTCACGATCAGCCGCCGGATGCGGGGCCGCCCCGGAAACCACTGAAGCCGGTCGGCGACCGCCGGCCCGCGCCTGCCTGTTCTCGCACCTTGCCCTCTCTCCCTGGAGGTAGTCATGGAACCCTCGTTCGGACCCGTAGAGCTCGTCGCGCTCGCCTTCGACACCCCGCGCATCCCGCCGGCGGTCGCCCAGGCCGTGCTCGACGTCGGCGCGACCGGCGCCGTCACGCTGCTCGACCTCGCCGTGGTGCGCCGCGACCAGGACGGCAACATCGACATCCTGGAGGCGCACGAGCTGGGCGACGAGATCGACCTCGTCGCCGTGGAGCTGCCCGCGTCCGGCCTCACCGGCGACGAGGACCTGCGGGAGATCGCCGAGGCGGTCGACCCGGGCACCTCCGTGCTCGTCCTCGCGGTCGAGCACACCTGGTCGCGCGAGCTGGTCGCGGCGGCCGTCGCCGCGGAGGCCGACGTGATCCTGCACGAACGGGTGCCCGCCGTGACGGTCAACGAGATAGCCGCGTTGGCGGACACCGCGGCGTCCTCGCTCTGAGCGGCGACCCCGACCAGCACGAGCACCATCACGCGCACGAGTACCAGCACAGAACGGAGCATCGACATGGCACCCTTACGACGCTTTGGCCGGCCAGGCCTGATCGGCACGGCCGCGCGCACCGCCGTCATCGCCGGCACCGCCCAGGCCACCGCCGGCGCGGTCAGCCGGCGGCAGGCGGGCCGCGCCCAGCAGCAGTACGAGGCCCAGCAGTACGCGCCCCCGCAGTACGCACCCGCACAGCAGGCGCCCGCCGCGCCGGCAGCCGCGCCGCCGTCGGACGGCGCGAACGACGCGCTCCTGACCCAGCTCGCGCAGCTCGGCGAGCTGCACGGCAAGGGCGTGCTCACCGACGAGGAGTTCGCGGCCGCCAAAGCAAAGCTCCTGGGCTGAGAGAGGATCGACGTGAGGCGAACGACAGCGGTCACGGCAGCGATCACGGTGGGCCTGGTGGTCCTGGGCACCGCGGCGTGCTCCAACGACACGCCCGAGGAGAACACCGAGCAGGCGTGTGCCGCGGCGGAGCGGCTCAGCACCGCGCTGGACGACCTCGACACCACGGTGACGCCGGACGCCACCGTGGACGAGGTCGGCGCGGCGCGCGACGAGGTGCGGCAGGCGTGGCAGGAGCTGGACGACGCCACCACCGACGTGGCCGAGGACCGGCGCCAGGAGCTCGACGACGCGTGGGACGGCCTGCAACAGGCGGTCGACGGCGTCCAGGGGGACGAGACGGTGGCCGATGCCGCCGAGTCGATCCGGGACGAGGCCGCGAACGTCCAGGACGCGCGCCAGGCGATGGTGGAAGAGCTCGGCTGCTGACGTAGGTCACGACGTAGGGGGGCGCCATGAGCGAGCAGCAGCGACGGACCGTGTCCCGCTGGTCCGTCGAGAACGTCGCCGTGGCACTCCTCGCGATCACCGCGGTGCTCACCGCCTGGAGCGGTTTCGAGGCGAGCAAGTGGGGCGGAGAGATGTCCATCGCCTTCTCCCGGGCGTCCACCCAGCGCATCGAGGCCACCCGCCAGGCGACGACCGCCGAGGCGGCGCGGGCGATCGACCTGCAGACGTTCGGCATCTGGCTCCAGGCGACCGCCGAGGACGACCAGGTGCTGGCCGAGTTCACGCGGGAACGGTTCACGGAGCACTTCACGCCCGCCTTCGACGAGTGGCTCGCGGCGCGCCCCCTGAAGAACCCGGACGCGCCGCCGAGCCCCTTCGCGCTGGACACGTACGCCCCGCCAGGTCAGGTGGAGGCGCAGGAGGCCGACGCCCGCGCCGACGAGTACTTCGCCGATGCGCTGGTCGACAACCGCCGCGGCGACAACTACACGCTGCTCACCGTGCTGTTCGCGCTCGTCCTGTTCTTCGGGGCGCTCGCCAACCGGTTCGACTCGGTACGTAGGTCCTGGACCGTGCTGGCGGGCGCGGGCGTGCTCCTGCTGTTCGCTGTCAGCCTGCTCGCCGTCTTTCCCAAGATCGTCTAGGGCGGGGGCGTTCACCTGGTTCAGGTGAGGCCTCGTCCTGCCGCGCCCGCGGATGATCCGGAGGGCCAGACCTGCTACGAGGAGGACCGAGATGGCACGGGAGTTCCAGGGCAAGATCCAGCTCGACGTCCGCGACTCGCAGGGGGACTGGGAGGCGTTCCTCCCGCAGAAGGCGCCCCAGGGCGCGCCCAACGTGCTCGTCGTGCTGTACGACGACACCGGGCAGGCCGCCTGGTCGCCGTACGGCGGGCGCATCCGGATGCCCACCATGGAGCGCCTCGCGGCAGGGGGCCTGACGTACTCGCAGTGGCACACCACCGCGCTGTGCTCGCCCACCCGCTCGACGTTCCTGACCGGCCGCAACCATCACCTCAACGGGTTCGCGACCATCTCGGAGAGCTCCACGGGCTTTCCCGGCTACAGCTCGCACATCCCGCCGTCGAACGCGAGCATGGCGAGCGTGCTGCGCGAGGCCGGCTGGAGCACGTTCTGGGTGGGCAAGAACCACAACGTGCCGATCGACGAGTGGACCATGGGTGCCTCCAAGAAGCGCTGGCCGCTCGGGCAGGGGTTCGACCAGTTCTACGGGTTCATCGGCGGCGAGACCAACCAGTGGTTCCCGTCCCTGGCCGAGGGCAACCGGTACATCGACCAGCCCTACCTGCCCGAGGACGGCTACCACCTCTCCAAGGACCTCGCCGACCAGGCGCTGCGGATGATCCGGGACTCCAAGCAGACCGAGCCGGACAAGCCCTGGTACCTGTGGTTCTGCCCGGGTGCCAACCACGCCCCGCACCATGCGCCCCAGGAGTACATCGACAAGTACAAGGGCGTGTTCGACGACGGCTACGAGGCCTACCGCGAGTGGGTGCTGCCGCGGATGATCGAGCGCGGCATCCTGCCGGAGGGCACCGAGCTCACCGACCTCAACCCGATGCCCGACGGCACCTTCTCCGAGACCGACCGGGTGCGGCCCTGGGCCGAGCTGAACGACAAGGAGAAGGCGATGTTCTGCCGCATGGCGGAGGTGTTCGCCGGGATGTCGGAGTACACCGACGCCCAGGTGGGCCGCATCGTCGACTACCTGGAGGAGTCCGGCCAGCTGGAGAACACCCTGATCTTGTACTGCGCGGACAACGGGGCCTCGGGGGAGGGCAGCCCGAACGGTTCGGTCAACGAGGGCAAGGTCTTCGGCGGCTACCCGGACGAACTCGAGCAGAACCTCGCCATGGTGGACCTGCTCGGTACCCCTGACGCGTACAACCACTACCCGACCGGGTGGGCCGCCGCGTTCTCCACCCCGTACCGGATGTTCAAGCGCTACGTCTACCAGGGCGGCATCAGCGACCCCATGGTGATCCACTGGCCCGCCGGCATCAGCGCCCGCGGCGAGGTGCGTGACCAGTACCACCACTGCACCGACGTGGTCCCGACCATCCTGGAGGCCTGCGGGGTCGAGTTCCCCAAGGTGTTCGAGGGCGTCGAGCAGACGCCGTTGTCCGGCGTCTCGATGGTCTACTCCTTCGACGCGCCGCAGGCGCCGACCCGCAAGGAGACCCAGTACTACGAGATGTTCGGCAACCGCGGCATCTGGCACAAGGGCTGGAAGGCCGTCACCGAGCACGGCCCGGTCAGCGGCCGCGGCCGGTTCGAGGACGACGCCTGGCAGCTCTTCCACACGGACACCGACCGCGCCGAGGCCCGCGACGTGGCCGTAGAGCACCCGGACAAGGTCGAGGAGCTCAAAGCGCTCTGGTTGTCCGAGGCCGCGGCGAACCAGGTGCTGCCGCTGAACGACCTGCAGATCATCGGCAACCCGAAGGACTTCGAGACGTTCGTGAAGATGGAGTTCCACATCCCGGTCCCTCCGAGCGGCCAGTACACCTACTATCCGGGCACCTCCGAGATCCCCGAGCGCTCGGCGGCCAACGTGCACGGCGTCTCCTACAAGGTGCTGGCCGACCTCGACCTGACCGCGGACACGGCCGGCGTCGTCTTCGCGCACGGCTCGCGGTTCGGCGGCCACGCGCTGTTCGTCAAGGACGGTGTGGTGACCTACGCCTACAACTTCCTGGGCATCCCGCCCGAGGACCGGATCTCTGCCCCCGTACCGCGCGACGGCCGGCACGTCATCGGCGTGGACTTCGCCAAGGAACGGATGGGCGAGCACCGCGAGGGCATCGGCCCGCTGCGCCTCTGGATCGACGACGAGGTGGTCGCCGAGCAGGAGATCCGTACCGTCCTGGGCCACTTCTCCCTGTGCGGCGAGGGCCTGTGCATCGGCTACGACAGCGGCGACGCCGTCTCCGCCGAGTACGCCGGCTCCCGGTTCGAGTTCACCGGCGGCACCATTCACAAGGTCGTGTTCGACGTCGCCGACGACGCCTACGTGGACGCCGAGGCCCACTTCCGGGCGGCGATGGCCCGGGACTGACGACGCCGGCCGGACCGACCACCCGGAAGGTCCGGCCCGCGTGCGCCGTCACAGCAGGTGGAAGCTCCGCGCGACCTTGAGCGCCTCGCTGCGGCGGGACGACGCGAGCTTGGTGTAGAGGCTGGAGACGTGCGTCTTGACCGTGTTCTCCGAGACGAACAGCGCTGCGGCGATGTCCGCGTAGGTGGCGCCGCGGGCCAGCTCGTTGAGCACCTCTCGCTCGCGCGGGCTCAGCGCCGGTGGTTCCAGGGCGTTGCGCACCTCGTCGAGCTCGCGGGGCGTCGCGACCACCGACGCGTAGGTCGCGGTGAGGTCCGCACGTCCGGTGCCGGCCCGTGCGAGCTCGCGCAGCCATCGGGTGCCACCACGTCGCTCGGACAGGTTCTGCAGCAGCGTCGCGATCGGCGTGCCCTGGCGGGTCCAGCCGAGGAACGGCGCCGCGTTGCGGCGGGTCTCGGTCACCGCGACTGCCTCGCAGAGGCGTTGCTGCGCGCGCTCGGGTTCGGCCATCGCGTCCAGGAGCTGCGCCTCGCAGGCGAGCGCGAGCGCGCGGGTGGGCGGTTGGGAGTAGGTGGCATCGGCCGAGGCGGCCTCGAACGCGGCGGCGGCCGCCTGGCGGTTGCCGTCACGATCGGCTCGTAGTCCCTGGACCAGTGATGCCTCGCCGACAGCACCGAGACGCTCGAGGGCTCCGTGCAGTTCCTTGAGCGCGTCGCGGTCGCTGGCCAGCGCGGCGACGAACGCGCGCTCGACGAGCAGTGCCACCCGCAGGTGCTCGGGCAGCTGGTCGTCCGTCAGGCGGAGGCATTCTCCGGGGCCCGAGAGGAGCCGCTGTGCTTCCGCGACGTCGCCGGCGACCACCTTCAGGCGGGCGTCGCGGACGCGGAACCAGAAGCGGGTCGTGAGATCTCCTCGGTGGTACGACCGGTCGACCTGCGGGTCAACTTCGGGATCGGGATCGGGATCGGCCGTGAGGTCCGTCATGCCTGCGAGCTCTCGGGCCAGCGCTGCTCGAGCGACGACGTACCGCGACCAGCGCGCCCCGGACGCGTTCGTGGCGTCGAGGACCTCGGTTGCGAGCTCGGCACATGCGCTCTCCCGCCCCCGCATGTACTGCGTGAGCGCCAGGTGACTCAAGGCGCACGTTCCCAGGGAGGGCAGCCCTTGGTTGCGGGACAGCCCCACGGCCAGCGTCAGGCTGCCCTCGGCGTCGGTGAGCTCCCCGAGCCAGTTCTGCGCCACACCGAGCGCGTGTGCGAGGACGGGCAGGACGTCGGCGTTCGCATCCCGCACCGCGGGCCTCGTCTGGGACGCGACCACCACCCGCTTGGCATGTCCGACCGCCGCCCACGCCGGCTCGAGCCCGAGCGCGGCCCGCCACAGCCGCACGCACGCGGCCCGGGGGTCGAGGTTCTCGCCGACCGGCCAGGAGGGCGCCCGGTGCCGTGTCGCATCGAGCAGCCGGTCGCCCCAGTGGCGAGCACCTTCGACGTCGTCCCGGATCCAGCAGTCGAGGGCGACGGCGAACCAGACGTCCGGCCGCTGGTCGACGACGGCCGGCTCCGCTCGGACGAAGCCGGCGACCTCGTCGGACCGGCCCTGGTTCAGCACGATGCGCACGCCGTCCCGGGCGAGGAGGTCCGCCGACTCGGCCGGCGCGCCCACCCGGACGAGCCGACGGAAGGCGTTGGTGAGGTCGCCCCGCGCCATCTCGAGGCCGACCGCGCGGATGACGGTGGCGCGTGCTCGCGCAGCGTCGACACCTCCGTCCGCCAGGCGCTGGCGAACCAGCTCGACGAGGAGCGGATGGACGTCGTACCCGGCGGCGGACGTCTCGGTGCCGTCTCGCTCGGTGCGTGTCACGAGGAGGCCGGTGTCCTCCAGCTCGACCAGCGTCTCCGCCGCCCGCTGGTCGTGAGACAGGTGGGTGGCGGCTGAGGCGCTGACCGCGTCCTCGCCCGCGATGCACAGCAGCAGATGCCGCTGGCGGGGTGTGAGCGTGCTGAACACCTCACCTGCCACCTTGGCCGCGACGGGCGACGTGTCGTGGACGAGGAGGCGCGCCGCGAGCGCCGGGTCGGGAGCGGCCCCCAGGCCCCGGGCGACGAGGACCGTCGCGGAGCACCACCCGGCGGCCTGCCTGGTGACCACGTCGAGGATCGTGCTGTCGCGGGTGTGGGCATGCTCGGCGGCGAGACGTGTGCTCTCGGTGCGGCTGAGCCGGAGCAGGTCTCCCCGCAAGAACGTGAAGTGCCCCATGAGCTCCGGGATCAGTCGTGTCAGAGGGAGGCTCTCGCGGCTCAGCAGGAGCAGCCGCACCGAGTCCGGCGCGTTGCTGAGGCGATCGTCGACGAGGTGCAGGCTCGCGCCGGGCAGCAGGTGCGCGTCGTCGATCACCACGAGCCGCGGATCGGCCGGGCCGGCGGGCCGGGCCTCGTCGAGCGCGGCCCCCAACCGGTCCGGCGACCACGAGCTGTCGGCGTCGATCCAGATGGCGTCCCTCGCGCCGCTCGAGCTCGTCTGCCGCAACCAGCCGACGACGCCCAGCGTCTTACCCGTGCCCGCAGGTGCTGCAAGCAGCGTGACGGCACCCCGCGCTGCCTCGTCGAGCCGTTGCCACAGACGTCGTCGCGGCACGTAGATCCGCGGGAGCGGTGGCAGGCGACGCGCTTCCGCCCGAGGCTGGTCGGTGCCCGGCTCGGTGCCTGCGAGCGTCAGATCCGGCGGAGGTGGTTCAGGGGTACGGCTGCGTACGGCGGCGAGACTCGGCGTGAAGACCATCCGGGCGTCCTCCACTCAGGTGGTGAAGTGGCGGCCGAACCCGCGCCGCCTTGCGTGCGACAGACCTGCAGAGCTGAGACCCGGCCCGGAGAGCTCGACACAGGGGCGCAAGACTCACAATTCATTTCCACAGCAATGATGCATGTGAATTGTCGAGCCCGCCCGAGGGCTGAAACTATTCACCCGGTCGCGACGCATTCCGGGCCGGAGAAGATACAGAAAAACGTACAGTGACCAGGGGTAGCGCGCCGGGACGTCGCCGCTGTTTTGTAACCCATGTGCCGATAGGGCAGTAACAAAAGCTTTGCGGCTCTTGCCGCTCTTGCTCTTGCCACGATGACCGCGCTGGCATCTGCAACATATGCCCACATTGATCTGACACGTGAGAAAAGTGAGTTGTTCAGCCGTGCGGCGCGAGGACCGGCGCGTGGTGCCGGTCCTCGCGCGCTCGTCGGGCCGTCACTCCTCGCCGAAGACCTCGCGGAGCGCGGCCTCCTGGGCGGTGTCGAGGTTGGTGAAGATGAGCTCGGGCTGCTCCTGGCCGGCGAAGGCGTCGTGGATCTTGTCCACCACCGCGTCCGACGTCATGACGAACAGGGCCGACGTACCGGGGGTGATCTCGTCCCGGACGCGGTTGATGAAGCCGTCGTCGATCCCCACGTCCGTCAGGGCGCCGCTCAGGGCGCCGGTGGCGGCGCCGATCGCGGCGCCGAGCAGGGGGACGAAGAACAGCAGGCCGAAGAGCATCCCCCAGAACGTGCCGCCGAGCGCACCAGCACCCGTCGTCGAGGTGAGCTGGCGGGTCTTGGGCTTCTTCGCGCCCTCCTCCCAGCGCACGGTCGCCGCGTCGTGGACGGTGATGAGGTTCTCCCTCGCGAGCTGCTGGATCGTCTCCGACGCCGTCTGCGCGCCCTCCGGACTCTTGAACTTCCAGACGGTCAGCGTTGCCTGAGCCATGGGATGCTCCTTCGATGGGGTGAAAGGCTTGACGCGTTTACTCCAGCCGTCGGGCGATACCGGGGCCTCACCCGTTCCCGGTGAACCGTCAGCCGACCCCGTCCCCGGTGCGCTCCGCCGCCACGGCCTCGTCGAGGGTGGCGTACAGCGGCGGCTCGTCCTCCTGCCCGGCCCGCGCCAGGACGTCGCGGACCTGGCCGATGCCCTCGGCGAGCGCGAGGTCGCCGCCGATGGCCCGCAGGTCGGAACGGAGCTGCACGAGCATCGTGGTGGCGGTCACGTCGATGGACGGCATGGCACGTCCGTCCAGGACCACCAGCCGCAGGCCGTGCACGTCCGAGGCGAGCGTCCGGACCCGGGTCCGGACGTACTCGGCGTTCGCGAAGACCAGCGGACCCTCCACGCGCACGACCAGCACACCTGGCACGGTGGGGTAGTCGGGGTTGCGGCCGGAGTCGACCCAGGGGCGCCCCGGTTCGTCACCGACCGGCGCGAGGACCGCGACGCGGGGTCGGGAGGTGCGGGCCAGCAGCAGCACCAGCGACGCGGCGATACCGATGACGAGCCCCGGCAGGGTCTCGAAGAGGAGGACGCCGAGCAGGGCCGCGCCCGCGGCCATGAAGTCGGCGCGGGCCGTGACCTGGTAGGCGCGCGCCAGGCGTCCGGTGCGCACGCGCCACAGGCGGCGCAGCGAGCGGACGTCGACCAGCTCGACGACGGCCGCGATGACCACCGCCGCGAGCGTCGCCTGCGGCAGCTGCTCGAACACACCGGTCAGGAACAGGAGTGTGAGCACGGTCAGGGCGGCGGCGGTCAGGGGGGAGACCTGGGAGCGGGCACCGGCGCCCGCGTTGACCGCGGTCTTGGACAGGCTGCCGTTGACGACCATGCCGGACAGCAGACCGGCACCGAGGTTCGAGATCCCCAGCCCGGCCAGCTCGCGGTTCGGGTCGATGTCGTAGCCCTCCCGGGCGGCATAGGTCTTGGCGGCACCGAGTCCCTCGGCGAACCCGATGAGCATCACGCCCACCGCCCCGCCGAGCAGCTCGGCGAACTGCGGTCCCGTCACGTCGGGGATCCCGGCCCGCGGCAGACCCGCGTCGATGTGGCCGACGACCGCGAGCCCCCGGTCCTCCAGCCCGAGCAGCGCGGCCGCGCCGATCGCCAGGAGCACCACCACGAGCGAGCCGGGCAGCAGGGGCATCGTCCGGCGGATGACGACGAGCGCGGCCAGGCTGACCAGACCGACAACGAGGGTGAGCGGGTCGATGCCGCCCAGCTGGCCCAGCAGGGCCCAGGTCTTGGCGAAGAAGCTCCCGGAGCCACCCTCCACCCCGATCAGGTCGGGCACCTGGCCGATCATGATCGTGAGCGCGAGCCCGACGATGAAGCCCTTGAGGACCGGTTCGGAGATGAACGCCGCGAGGAAGCCCAGCCGCAGGAGGCCCGCGAGGAGGGCGGCGATCCCGGTCGCCAGGGCGAGCGCGGCGGTCAGGGCGACGGGATCGCCCCCGTCGCGGGCCACGTCCGCGACCAGGCTGGCCGAGAGCGCGGCCGTGGCGGACATGGGGGCCACGACGAGCTGCCGCGAGGTGCCCGCGAGGGCGTAGAGCGCAAGAGCGGGCACAGCCGCGTACAGGCCGACGACCGGCGGTACCCCGGCGATGGTCGCGTACGCGAGCGACTCGGGCACGAGCACCGCCCAGACCGCGAGCCCGGCGATGACGTCCCCGCGCAACCACGAGCGCCGGTACCCGGAGAAGGACGGTAAGAGAAAGCCGGTCATGGATTCCGCCTCCCCGGGCGCCGCACGCGGCCTGCCGGTGTCTGGTCGTGTGGACCGCGACGACGTTAGGTGCGGGTTCCGGGCCGTACGTCACCCGGAAGGGGTGACGGCTCGGTCCGCCGCGTGGGTCACGGTCCAGCCATGGGGGACCTCCTGGTGCAGCTCGCGCCCGAGTTCATCGGCCTGGCCATGACGCCGGCGGCGATCATCGCCTGCTTCCTCCTGCTCGGTTCGGACCGCCCGTACAGAAACGTGGCCGTCTTCGGCGGCACGGTCGTGATCGTCTATGCCGTGATCGGGGCGGCCGCTCTTGCCGCCGGGCGGGCAGCAGGGACGCACCAGACCGAGGAACCCGCGGCGATCAGGGGTTGGATCGGCCTGGGGGTCGGCCTGCTCTTCCTCGCCGGCGGCGTCGCCTCGGCCGTGCCGCGGCGGGCTGACCGCCCCCGGGAGTCCGGCGCGCCGGCACCGGACCTGGCAACGAGGCTGGCGCACCCGCGGCTGCCGACGCTCGTGGGGATCGCCACGGTGCTGGCGCTCCTGAACCCCAACGTCGCCATCTTCGCCTCCGGGGTGAGCACGGTCGTCACGGCCGACGTCACCCGTGGAGCGCAGGCCGCGGCCGTCGGCTTGCTCGTCCTGGCGAGCGTCCTGGACTACATCGTCCCCACCGTCCTGCACGCCGTGCTCGGTGTGCCGGGCCGGCGCCAGCTCGGCGAGATCCGGCAGTGGCTGGTGCGGCACGACCGGCCGATCGGGGCAGTGGTGCTGCTGGTCTTCGGGATCGTCTTCACCGTCCGTGGCCTCGTGCGGCTGCTCGCCGGTTCACCCTGATGCCGGTGGTGCGCCGTCATCGGCCGGACTGACCTGGTGGACCGTCTCGTGGGGGTCGCGGCCCGTGGTGGCTGCGAGCGCGGCCAGCGTGGACTCGCCCAGCCTCGGCGTAGCCGGCAGCACGCGGATTCCGGCGAGGCGCCGGATGACGCCGTCCCGCTCCCAACCACCGACGAGGGCCGGGTCGACGCCGGTGAGGTAGAGCATGCCGTGCGCCTCGTGGAGCAGGCGGGCGTAGTCGCCGGCCACCTTGAGGAACGTGGCGCCGAGCGTGGTGCGTCCGCGCAGGCGCAGGATCACGACGGGGCCTTCCGGGACGGGCGGTGCGGGCGTGGCCCCCGAGCCGGTCGGGGCGGGCACCGGGGTGGGCAGCTTGCGTTGCAGGGTGCGGGTCCCGGCGTAGAAGAGCGAGCCGTACGCGTCGAGGATGACGATGTCTCCGGCGGACACGGTGGTCGGCGGGGGAGTCTCGACGAGACCGCCGGTCGCGTCGGGCTTCAGGCGCACCACCTTCAGGTCCAGGGCTTCCTGGTTCAGCTGCATGATCAGCGACGCGATGACGCCGACGCCGACGGCCTGGGCGACCGGCAGCACGAGGACCGCCGCGAAGGTGCACCCCATGGCGAGCACCGAGATCCGGCCTGCCCTGGCCACCGTGACGAGCTCCAGGGGCTTGATCGCTCCGATCCCGGCGTAGATCAGGACAGCCGCCAGGGTGGGCATGACGACCAGGCCCACGAGGCCGGAGAAGGCCAGGAGGATGACCCCCATCCAGAGGCCGGACGCGATGGCCGCCCAGCGGCTCGCCGCACCGGCCGTGAGGTTCAGCGCGGTCTGTCCGACGGAGCCGCCGACCGGCTGGCCGCCGAAGAGGCCGGCCGCCACGTTCGCGACACCCTGCGCCGTGAAGTCGCGGGCGGTGGACGAGCGGGAGCCGTCGGTGTTGGGTACCGCCTCGGCCACGCCCGCCCCCTGGATGAGCACGAGTGCCGCGACCGCCGCGGCTCCTCCGACCAGCTCCATGCTGAACAGGCTCAGGTCGGGGAGCGCCGGTCCGGGCAGGCCCTGCGGCACGGTGCCCAGGTCGGCGACGTCGGCCACGGACGTGACGCCCAGGACCAGGACGCCGACAGTCGGCACGAGCAGCGCGACCAGGGAGCTCACGACGGACCAGCGCGTCAGCCCGAGGAGCACGAGCGTCCCGAGCGCGACGGCTCCGCAGGCGGCCGAGGCGAGGTCGGTCGTGCCCAGGTGGGTGATCACGTACCAGGCCTTGGTGACCGGCAGCGCGCCCTGGGCGTCGATCCCGAGGAGGTCCGGAAGCTGGCCGAGCACCATGTTGACGGCCACGCCGGACAAGAAGCCGAGCATCACCGAGTAGGAGACGAACCGGATGTACCGGCTCAACCGCAACAAGGCCGCGACGATCATCAGCCCGCCCGCCAGCAGGGTCAGGAGCACCATCGCGTCGGAACGCTCGGCCTGCTCGTACGACACGAGCGCGGAGCCGGCCGCCAGGGCCGCCGCACTGGTGGTGGTGACGACCATCAGGCGCGTGGAGCTCATGAGGCCGCCGGTCACCGGGCCGACGAACGACGCGTAGAGGCCGTGAGCGGGGTTGACCCCGGCCAGCACGCTGGCGGCCATGCCGTCGGGCACGCTGGAGATGGCGCCCGGAAGCCCCGCGACGATGTCCTTGCGGAGGTGCCGCCGTTCGGGCAGCACCTCCGTGGTCCGGCGCCGCAACCGGCGTCCGGCACGGCGTGCCGACTGACGCACCCGGGCGCGGAACAGCTCGCCGAAGCCGTCGTCCGTCGTCTGCTCTTCCGGCCTGTCGCCGGTCATGGGACGCTACCGGGTTCTGTGCGCGAGCGAGGCCGCCGCTGCCTCTCGCTCCAGGTCGAGGTGCTGCTCATCGCTGAAGGCCGCCCCACTGCGCGGAGCCGGCTGCCGGTGCAGCAGAACGGGGTCACGTCTCCCACCTCTTCCGTACGACGGCAGCCGGCCGACCGACCGATGCGAGCGACGGCGGTGCGGCGGTCGTGTCCCAGCGTCGAGGGCCCGGCCTCTCGGGCGGTCACCCTGTTCGGGTGACAGGCCGGGCCGTGGCGGTGCCTAGCGTCCGCTGCAACGCAAGTCGGAGTCGTCACGGTGGAGGTGGTCCGGGTGGGTGCCGCGATCGGTCAGTCGTTGCCCGTCGCCGTCGGAGTGCTGGTCAGCCCTCTGCCGATCGTCGCGGTGGTCTTGATGCTCGTCAGCGAGCGAGCCCGCGCCAACGCGCTCGCGTTCGTCGCCGCGTGGTTCCTGGCTGTTCTCGGGGTCGCCACTGCTACCGCGCTGCTCGCGAGCGCCGCGACACCTAGCGGCGAACCCGCGGCCTGGCGCGCGTGGGCGAAGATCGGCCTGGGAGTCCTGCTGCTGGTCCTGAGCGTGCGCCAGTGGCGCGGCCGGCCGCGTCGCGGCGTGAGCCCGCCGGCTCCGGGGTGGATGGCCGCCATCGAGGGCTTCACGCCCGCCAGGTCCGCCGGGCTCGCCGTGCTCCTCGGCGTCGTCAACCCGAAGAACCTGCTTCTGGTCGTCTCCGGTGGTGTCGCCATCGCCGCCGCCGCACCCGGGGACCCGGGCGCGGCGTTCGGCGCTGCCCTTGTGTTCGCCGTCATCGCGAGCACCGGCATCGCCGCACCCGTGGTCGTGTACTTCGCCATGGGCGACCGGGCCGCCCGGATGCTGGACGACCTGAAGGGCTGGATGATCCAGCACAACGCGCCGATCATGGCGGTGCTGCTGCTGGTCATCGGCGCGAAGATGCTGGGGGACGGCATCTCGGCGCTCTGACGGAGCTTGCCGACCGCGGCTTCGTCCACTGGGCTACAGACCAGTTGTCGGCCCCGCGGAAGCTCGGTGTTCCAGGGATCCGCGGGGGCGGTCGATCAGCGCACGAAGCTCGGCAACTCGTCCCGACCCATCCTGATCGACTACCGCTCCGAACCTTCTAGGTCCTGCTCAGGCGGCAGCTTGCCGCCAGCACAAAGGAGGATCGGTTGTGCGTACGTCAAGGATCGCTCTCTTCGCTGCCACGGCGGCCCCGGTGGGCCTGCCATTGGTCGCCGCGCCGGCCGGCGCGGCAGAGAGCAACGAGCTCTCGCTGAAGCCATGACAGAGGCAACTGAGAGCCCCGCGGCCCCTTCCGACGAGCGCTCTCCGGGCAGCGTGGGCTGGGCCGCGCTCGCGGGCGTGCTCGCCGGTGGCGCCGGGCTGGCCGTCGCGGAGCTCGTCGCCGCGGTCGTCGCACCCGGTGCCAGCACACTGTTCGCAGGTGGCGCCGCCGTGGTCGACGCCGTGCCCCCAGGGCTCAAGGATGTCGCCGTGGAGTGGTTCGGCACCAACGACAAGGCCGTGCTGCTCGCCACGATGGGCGTGGTGCTGGCCCTGGGGGCGGCGCTCGCGGGCTGGCTGGAGCTGCGCCGCCCGCCGGCGGGCGCGGTCCTGGTCGGCGTCGTCGGCGTCGTGGGGGTCGTGGTCGCGTTGCTGCGCCCGAGCGCGACGCCGCTGTGGGCATTGCCCAGCGCGATCGGGCTGGGCGCCGCGGTGCTCCTGCTGCGTGCCGCCGTGGCGCGGCTACGGCCCGTGCCAGGGCGGAGCGAGGCCTCGGCGGGCGAGACTCCGGCCGTCGCGGTGGACCGGCGTGGTTTCCTGACCGTGTCGGGCATCACCGTGGGTGTCGCGGTGCTCGCGCTGGCCGGCTCGCGTGTGCTGTCGATGGGCTCGACCGCGATCAGCGCCGTGCGGGAGATGCTTCGCCTGCCCGCTGCGCGCACGCCGGCGCCGCCTGTGCCCGCCGGGGCTGACCTGAAGCTCGACGACCTGGCGCCGTACGTCACCCCGAACGCGGACTTCTACCGCATCGACACCGCGCTGATCGTGCCGCAGCTGAACCCGCAGGACTGGTCGCTGGAGGTTCGTGGCCTGGTGGACGAGCCGTTCACGCTCACCTGGGACGAGCTCATGGAGCTGCCGATGGAGGAGCACTACGTCACTCTCTCGTGCGTGAGCAACGCCGTGGGCGGCGACCTGGTCGGCAACGCCCTGTGGCTCGGCTACCCGATCCGTGCGCTCCTGGAGCGCGCCAAGCCTCAGGCCGGCGCCGACATGGTGCTCTCCGGCAGCGACGACGGGTTCACCGCGGGCACGCCGCTGGAGGTGCTGCAGGACCCGGACCGCGAGAGCCTGCTGGCGATCGGCATGAACGGCGAGCCGCTGCCCGAGGAGCACGGCTTCCCGGCGCGGCTGGTGGTGCCCGGGCTGTACGGGTACGTCTCGGCCACCAAGTGGGTCACCTCGCTGGAGGTCACCACCTTCGACGCCGACGAGGGTTACTGGACGCCGCGCGGCTGGTCCGCCCTGGGGCCCATCAAGATCGCGTCGCGCATCGACGTGCCGCGCTTGTCCGCGCCCCCGTCGGCCGGCGCTGTCACCGTCGCGGGCGTCGCCTGGGCGCAGCACACCGGCATCAGCAAGGTCGAGGTCCGGGCCGACGGCGGGGACTGGGTCACCGCCGAGCTCGCCGAGACGGTGGGGCCGGACACCTGGCGCCAGTGGCACACGTCGATCGATCTGGAGCCCGGTTACCACAGCCTCGCAGTGCGCGCCACGGACGCCGACGGGCAGGTGCAGACCGAGACCAAGGCGCCGCCGGCCCCCGACGGCGCGTCGGGCTGGCAGACCATCTCGATCACCGTGAACTGACCCCGGGGGCGGAAGGGTCCCCCCGCGACCCTTCCGTCTGCCCGCGACCGGTGCGCGTGCCCCCCAGGAACCGTCCAGAGCAGTTCCTCTTTCAACGCGGCGAGCTCCAACACGGCGAGCCCCCGCTTGTCCGTGCCGAGCTCTTTCTTCAGATCTCCATGACGGAGAAGGGGCACGATCAGAGCAGGGCGCGCAGATCGTCGGCCACGTTCGTGGAGCTGAGCAGGCGGGAGCCGTCGGGCAGCATGATGAGGACGCCGGAGTGCGCTCGCGCGGCGACCTGTGCTCGTTCCCAGGTCAGCACGATCTGGAGAACTACCGCATCGTAGGCGTGGTGGGCGTCGGTTCCCCGGGGCTTCCCGAATCGGCGGCGGAGCTCCTTGTCCACCTCGTTCCGTGCCCGTTCGCGGCCCAGTCGGACGCCGGCGAACGTCGCCACGAACGTGGTGGCGGCGAGCGAGACGATTTCCTCGCCGAGCAACGCCTCGACACCAGGGTCGGAAAGGTCGGCCACGGGCGCCAGCACAGGTCCCCGGCCCGCGCTCCCGTCCCCGGTCGCCCGGGGCACCCTCCCACGGGCGTTGCTGCGGGCGGGACGGATCCTTGCTCGTTCGCGCTCATGCAGAATCAGGGCGGCCGCCTCCTCCGAGGGGCGCCGGGCGAGCGCCGCTAACCTACGCACCATGCGAACGCCGGCGACCCCTCGTCCGATGCTCGGCCGGGAGCCGGAGCTGCGACACCTGGACGAGCTGACCGGCGCGGCGCGGGACGGCCGGGGCGGGGCGCTCGTGCTGCGCGGCGAGGCGGGCATCGGCAAGAGCGCGCTGCTCGAGCACACCGAACGGGCGTCCGCGGGGTTTCGCGTGGTCCGTGCCTCCGGGGCGCAGCTCGAGGCCGAGCTGCCTTTCGCGGCACTGCACCAGCTGTGCCTCCCGCTGCTCGGGCATCTCGCCGAGCTCCCCGCCGCGCACCGTGAGGCACTCTCCGGCGCGTTCGGCCTGACCGCCGTGACACCGAACGTGTTCCATGTCGGGCTGGCCGCCCTGGGCCTGATGGCGACCGCTGCCAGGGACCGCCCCCTGCTGTGCCTGGTCGACGACGCCCAGTGGCTCGACGCGGACTCCTCCCGGGCGCTCGCCTTCCTCGCCCGGCGGGTCTCCGCCGAACCCGTCGCGATCGTTCTTGGGGTGCGTCTACCGCACGAAGCGGTCGAGCTGGACGCTCTGCCCGGCCTCGTCGTCGGTCCGCTCACGGATGCCCACGCGAGGACGCTGCTCGCGGGGCAGAGCCACGAGGTGCTCGACGAGCAGGTCCGGGACCGGCTCCTGGTCGAGGCCCGCGGGAACCCGCTCGCACTGCTCACCCTGCCCCGCGCCGGCGGATTCGCCCCGCCCGACACCGCCTCGGCCCCGAGCCGCGTCGAGCGCAGCTTCGCGGCCACCCTTGACCGCCTGCCCGACGACGCCCGCACCTTGCTCACGATCGCCGGCGCCGACCCGACCGGCGACCCCGCGCTGCTGTGGCCCGCCGCTCAGGCCCTCGGACTCGAGGTCGAGACCGCCGCGGAAGCCGCCACCGCCACCGGTCTGGTCGAGTTCGGCACCCGTGTCCGCTTCTACCACCCGCTGGCGCGGGCCGTGGCCTACGAGACAGCGGGGCCGGCCTGGCGCCGTCTGGCACACCGCCTGCTCGCCGATGTCACGGACCCCCGCACCGACCCGGACCGGCGCGCATGGCACGGGGCGCAGGCCGCGGCGGCGCCCGACGCCGACCTCGCCACAGCGCTGGAGGACTCCGCGTCGCGCGCCCGGGCGCGAGGCGGCGCCGCGGCAGCCGCGGCGTTTCTCGAGCGTGCCGCAGAGCTGACGCCCGACCCGGACCTGCGCGCAGCACGGACGCTGGCGGCGGTGGCAGCACAGCTCGACGCGGGCGCGGCCGACCGCGCCGCCGAGCTGCTCAGCGCCGTCGACGGCACGGGCCTCGACGAGCTCCGGCAGGCCGAGGCCGACCTGCTGCGCGGCCGCATCGCGTTCCTCCGCGTGGGCGACGACAACGGGCCGGCCCACATGTTGCGCGCCGCCTCCCGCCTCGCCACCGTCGACCCCGTGCGCTCGCGCGCGAGCTACCTCGACGCCCTGGAGATGAGCCTCCTGGTCGGCCGGGCCAGCGGCATGATGGACCGGGTCCTGCGCGAGGCGCGGACGGCATCGACGCCGCCCCGACAGGCCGACGTGCTGGACGCCCTGACTGTGCTGGCCACCGAGGGCCACCGTGCCGGGGTACCGCTGCTCCGCGAGGCGCTCGACGGCGCCGACGGCGCGATGTGGACCCGGCACCCGGCGCTGGCCGTCGTCCTGGCGTCCGAGCTGTGGGACCCCCGGCTGCACGCCACGATCGTCGAGTGGCTGCTCAAGAACGGCCGGGCGTCCGGATCGCCGCTCGTCCTGCGTCTGGGGCTTGCCCAGGTCACTTCCGCGGCCGCGCTGGCGGGGGACCTGGACCGGGCGACGTCGGCCGCGGCAGAGGAGGAAGCCATCGCGGACGCGACCGGCGGGCCTCCGATCATCTATCACCAGGTGCAGCTCGCCGCGATGCGCGGGCGGCGCGAGGAGGCGCTCGCCCTGTTCGAGACGGTGACCGCCACGGCGGGCAGCGGCGGCCAGCTCGTGGCCAACGTGCACTGGGCGAGCGCGGTGCTGCACAACGGCCTGGCCGACTACCGCACGGCGCTGGCCGAGGCACGGCGTGCCGTCGACCTGGACGACCTCTTCATCGCCGGGTTCTCCCTGCCCGAGCTGGTGGAGGCCGCCGTCCGGTGCGGCGACCGCACCGCGGCCACCGACGCACTGGACTCCCTGACCGAGCGGACCGAGGCGAGCGGCACGGCTACGGGGCTGGGTATCGCCGCCTACACCAGGGGACTGGTCACCGAGATGGAGGAGCATTACCGCGAGGCCGTCGACCTTCTCGCGGACAGCCGGCTGCTGCCGTACCGGGGGCGGGCCCACCTGCTCTACGGCGAATGGCTGCGGCGTGAGGGCCGCAGGCGCGACTGCCGCCCGCACCTGCGGTACGCACACGAGCTGTTCTCCGGCGCGGGGATCGAGGCGTTCGCCCGGCGCGCAGCCGACGAGCTGCGGGCCACCGGCGAGACGGCGCGTAGCCGGTCTGGCCACAGCCGGGACGAGCTCACGTCGCAGGAGCTGCACATCGCCCGGCTGGTCGCGACCGGGGCGACGTCGAACGAGGTCGCCGCCCGCCTGTACATCAGCCCTCGCACCGTCGAGGCGCACCTGCGCAACATCTTCCGCAAGCTCGGGATCAGCTCGCGCAGGCAGCTGCGGGACCGGGCCGACCTGGTCGGCGGCGCCGCCTCCGACTGAGGACGACCAGTACCTACGTAGTTCTTACCGACGCGATGACCTGGGCCGACACGAGAAGTTCCTCTCATGGAACGACGTACCGTCCTCAAGATCCTCGGAGTCGGCCTCGGCGGGGCGCTCGCCCTCGGCGGAGGCGGCCTGGGGACCTACTACGCGGCCGCCCGGCGGGACACCGCGGGAAAGATCGACCTCGACACCCCGCTGCGGATCCCGCCGCTTGCCGAGGCCACGGCCGTAGCCTCGGGGGCGCTGAGCTTCGCGCTCGGCATCCAGACGGGTGAGACCCAGCTCAAGGACGGGGCGCCTACCCGCACCTGGGGCATCAACGGCACCTATCTCGCCCCGACGATCCGCGCCCGCCGTGGCGAGACCGTCGAGATCGCCGTGCACAACGGTCTGGACCGGGAGACCTCGCTGCACTGGCACGGCATGCACCTGCCCGCCGCCATGGACGGCGGCCCGCACCAGCCCGTGGCAGCCGGGGAGACCTGGACGCCGCGGTGGACCGTCGACCAGCCGGCGGCCACGCTCTGGTACCACCCGCACGTGCACGGCGCGACGGCGGACCACACCTACCGCGGCCTGACCGGGCTGTTCATCGTCGACGACGAGGACACCGACGCGCTGGGCCTGCCGACCACGTACGGCGTCGACGACGTGCCGATGATCGTCCAGGACCGGGCGCTCGACGGCGACAACCAGTTCGTCGAACGGCTTCCGCTGGCGGGTTCGCTCGGCGTGATCGGCGACGAGATCCTCGTCAACGGCACGCTCGGACCGTACCTCGACGTCACGACCCGGCTCGTGCGGCTGCGGTTGCTCAACGCCTCCAACGCCCGGCTGTACAACTTCGGGTTCTCCGACGACCGCACGTTCGCCCTGATCGGCACGGACGGCGGCCTGCTGGCCGCACCATGGGAGACGAACCGGCTGTACCTCTCGCCGGGCGAGCGTGCGGAGATCGTCGTGGCGTTCGAGCCCGGCGAGACCGTCGACCTTCGCTCCTACCCGTCGCCGGACCTCGGCGGCGCGTCCGGGCGGCTCGACGGGTTCGCCGACCGCCTGGACATCTGCCGGTTCCGGGCCGCGGACACCCTCGCCGACGAGACCGCGCTGCCCGCGGCACTCGGAGAGGCGCCCGACCTGGCCGGCGCCGACGTGGCGGCCGAGCGCTCCTTCGTGCTCTCGTCGGACCAGATCAACGGCCGGTCGATGGCCATGGACCGCATCGACTTCGGCGTCCGCGAGGGCACCGTCGAGGTCTGGGAGGTGACCAACGACAACGGCTACATCCACAACTTCCACGTCCACGACGTCCAGTTCCAGGTGCTCACGGTCGACGACGCCGCGCCGCCACCCCACCTGAGCGGCTGGAAGGACACGGTCCTGCTCGTCCAGGGAAGCCGCTACCGGCTGGCGATGCGGTTCACCGACCACACCGACCCGAACGTGCCCTACATGTATCACTGCCACCTGCTGCAGCACGAGGACGACGGAATGATGGGCCAGTTCGTCGTCCTCGCCGAGGGTGAGCAGGTCGGCGCCGTCCCGGCCGGGCACGACCACTCCTGACGCCGGCCCGGCGCGACCGACACCGGCCGCTCCTCGCCGCCTCGCGCAACCGAACCAACCGACACCCACACCACCAGAGACCAAGGACAGTCATGACTTGCACCAGCAAGCCCCGTCGCACCGCCCGGGCCGCCGTCGCGCTCGCCACCACCCTCGGGACGGCCTTCGCCGTCACCGGGTGCACCGGATCGCACGAGGACGCCGCGGCACCGAGGGCGTCGGCAAGCGCGCCCGAGTCCTCGTCCGCCGAGCAGCCGATCGCGGCGGGTGAGCAGTGCGCCGGGACGACCATCAACCGCTCGGCGCCCATCACGAGCTCCGCCGACATCCTGATCGACGCGCCCGTCGATCAGGTCTGGGACGTCCACACCGACGTCGAGCGCTGGGACGACTGGCAGCCCACGGTCCTCACGATCGAGAGACTCGACGACGGCCCGTTCACGTCCGACTCGCAGTTCGAGTGGACCACCCCGGTGCCCGAGACCGCGTTCAGCCCCGCAGACACCATGACCGTCACCTCCAGCGTCCAGCAGCTGGAACCCGGCAAGTGCCTGCTCTGGGAAGGGCCGGGAACCGGCGAGTCGATCCGGATCGACAAGGGGATCCACCTGTGGACCTTCACGGAGACCGACGAGGGCACCCTCGTGCACACCGAGGAGTCCTGGGACGCCGAGCTGCTGGCCGCCCTCGACGAGGCCGACGCCAAGACCGCCGGCGAGCAGCTCGGCGGCGGGCTGGAGGTCTGGCTGGACCTGCTGAAGGCTGAGGTCGAGGCGAGCTGAGACTGCTCAGTCCGATGCCGTCGATGATGCCCTCGTCGCGCATGGCGACCACCTACGCGATCTGGTCGTCGAAGTCGACCTTCTGGTCGCGGCTGACGGGGACGGCTCCGTCAGCACCGCCGACCTCTACGACCAGCACGGCGAGGTGCTGCAGTCCGTCACCACCCAGTTCACGTCCTTCGGCGGGCGGGCAGGGTTCCACGGCCCGGCCCGTCCGGGGTGGACGCGAGGGCTGACACGGTCTCGTCGTTCAGGTCCGCTTCGGAGAGGCCGTCGCGCAGGAGGGCATCCTCGATGCCGATGTTCCGGGCCAGTCCGATCATCTGCCGGTCTTGCACTGCTACTCGGGCGGCCTGTGCGGGTGTGATCAGTCGCAGTGCTTCGCGGAAGTGGATCAGGGTGGGCAGCGCGTCGCTTGGTGTCGGGCACCATGTAGACGCGGAGTGGATCGTCGGCAAGCACGTCAGCAAGGGAAGGGACTGCTGCACGGACAGGTGACAGGCACCTCAGGCAGTGACCAGCCCGCCCGGTCAGCGGGTAACCCTCAGCTTGAGAGCTGGCGCTTGAGGGTCTCGATGTCCCAGACATTGGACATTTGCACGAACTTGCCGTTCTCGACCTTGTAGGTCGTGATCTCGTGCACTTCGATCGGCTTGCCGTTCGGCGCCACCCCGAGCCACTCCTGCACGGGCGTACCGCGGTGCACGGCATGGGTGCCGATGGTGTCGCCGGCGTACACGACCTGCTTCACCTCGACCGTGAGGTCGGGGATGGCGTCCGTGATGCTCGCGAAGTTCGCGATCCCCTGCTCGCGGGTCACGGGGACCCCGTGGGCCAGAACGGTGTCGGCCATGAACTCTCCCACGCGGTCCCACTGGTGCGCGTTGATGACGTCGACGTAGCGGCCGTAGAACTCTCTGATGTCGAACTCGGACACGGTGCTTCCTCTCTGCCCGTTCGACGGGCGGTTGACGCGGGCTTGTCCACCCGCGGCATCCACGCTAGGCCCACCCCCAGGTACGTTGAATAACTAGGAGTCTTCAATTCTTTACGTATCGTCCAGGCGGCGGCCTCTGTACGGCTCGCGTACCGCGCTGCGTCATACCGCGAGGGAAGTCCGCCTCTACCTGCCTTGCGTGGTGGGTTCCAGTGCGGTCGTGAACCGGCGCTGGTACGCGACCGGACTGGATGCAACCTTCCTGACGAAGACGCGGCGCATGCTCTCGTAGCTGGGGAACCCCGCGAGCTCCGCGGCCCGGGTCGCGGTGTGCCCCTGGTCGAGCAGAGCTCTGGCCAGGTCGAACCGGATGTTCTCGACGTACCGGCCTGGGGTGGTGGACAGCTCGTCGTGGAAGAGACGGGTCAGGTGCCGGGTGCTGACATTGAGGTGCTTCGCGAGGGCGCCCAGGGAGTACTGTCCGCCGGGGTTGGCGGTGACCAGGTCGGTGACCGTGCGCAGCGCCGGCGAGCGTGGTGGAGGGCCGTGCAGCGGTGCCGAGAACTGGGACTGGCCGCCGGCGCGTTGCATGTACACGACCAGGGCGCGGGCCACGTCGCGGGCCGTGTCGGGCCCGCGGTCCTCTTCGATGAGAGCGAGCGCCAGGTCGATGCCCGCGGTGATCCCGGCTGATGTGTAGGTGGTGCCGTCGCGGACGTAGATCGCGTCGGGCTCGACGGTGCAGGTCGGGCATCGGGTGGCGAGCTCGTGCGTCGCCTTCCAGTGGGTGGTCGCGCGCTTGCCGTCCAGGAGGCCGGCTGCGGCCAGGATGAACGCACCGGTACAGACCGACACGACTCGTCCGGCCACTGCCGCCGATCTCTGCGCGGCCTCTGCCAGGTCGCGGGGGACCGGTGTACGGGGATAGATGTCGGCGCCCGGGACCAGCAACGTGTCGAAACGCTGAGAGGTCGCCGCACCGTCGACGGCGATCCGGACGCCGATGTTCGATGTGACGTCGGCACCTGCTGGCGAGACCAGGGTGGTCCGGTAGTTCGCACCCAGCCTGTTCGCCTCGGTGAACGCCTGCGCGGGGCCGGCGAAGTCCAGCAGCGTCACCCCGTCGTGAACGAGGATCGCGACGTCGTGGGGCAGGGGTGTGGGCACCGTTCATTGGTAGCACACGGCCGGGGCTGAGCTCTGTCCGGATATCAGGGAGTCCTGGCCGGACGAGGGCGGCGCCGCGCGTCGTCCACCGGCAACCATGGAAACAGGACACCCGGTCCACGGACGACATCCTGAAAGCACGAGGCCATGTCACAGCTCAGCACCGGGCTGGAGATACCCGAGACGGCGGTGGTCGCTGAAGCGACCGTCCTCGTTCGGGAGATCACCAGCCCGTTGATCTATCACCACTCGCGGCGCGTCTTCCTCTTCGGCCTGGCGCATGCGCGCCGGCTCGGCGTCGATCCGGACCCCGAGCTGCTCTACATAGCGGCGATGTTTCACGACGTCGGACTGCTGACGCCCTTCTCCGACATCGAGCAGCGGTTCGAGGTCGACGGGGCCGACCATGCCCGCCAGTTCCTCCTGGAGAGGGGATTCTCGGCGAGCGCCGCGGAGACCGTATGGACGGCGATCGCGCTGCACACCACGCCGGGCATTCCGGGCCGGATGGCCCCTGTGGTCGCGATGGCACACCTCGGCGTCCTGACCGATGTACTCGGGCTCGGCCTGGACGACCTGGAGCACGACCAGGTCGAGGAGATCGTCGCTGCCCATCCACGAGGGGACTTCAAGAACGAGTTCCTGCGGTCGAACGTCGAGGGTCTCCGGCGCCGTCCCGAGACGGCGAACGGCACCGTGAACGCCGACATCCTCGAGCACTTCATCCCTGGGTTCCGGCGCACGACGACCGTCGAACGGATCATCGGCGCGCCGTGGCCGACCTGACAACGACTTTGAGACGTCGAGAGGAACGACCATGAGAGCGATCATCGTGCGAGACCGTGACGCAGGTCTGAGCGGTCTGACCGCTGCGGACATGCCTCATCCCCATGCCGCGGAGAACGACGTCATCGTGCGTGTGCATGCGGCAGGCTTCACGCCAGGCGAGCTCGACTGGCCGACGACGTGGGCCGACCGCGCCGGCCGCGACCGCACGCCCTCCATCCCGGGGCACGAGGTGTCCGGCGTCGTCGCCGAACTCGGCTACGGAACCACGGGGTTGACCGTGGGGCAACGCGTGTTCGGGCTGACCGACTGGGCCCGCAACGGAACCCTCGCCGAGTACGTCGCGGTCGAGGCCCGTAATCTCGCCCCGCTGCCGGCCGGCATCGATCACACCGTTGCCGCCGCGCTACCCATCTCCGGCCTGACCGCATGGCAAGGGCTGTTCGACCATGCCCGCCTCACGACCGGCCAGACAGTCCTCATCCACGGCGCCGCGGGCGGGGTCGGCTCGATCGCCGTCCAGCTCGCGCACGAGGCGGGCGCGCACGTGATCGGCACCGGCCGGGCGGACGACCGAGACATCATCCTCGGGCTGGGAGCCCATGTGTTCCTCGACCTGGCGACAGACGACCTGGCTCAGGTGGGCCTAGTCGATGTGGTGTTCGACGTGATCGGTGGTGACGTCCTCGATGCGTCGATCGCCCTGGTGCGCCCCGGTGGAATTCTCGTCACGATCGCGCATCCGCCCACCGTGCAGCCCGCGGACGGCAGAGCGGTCTTCTTCGTCGTCGAACCCGACCGCGTCCGTCTGGCTGACCTCGCCGAGCGCGTCCGAACCGGGCGGCTCAAGCCCGTCGTCGGCGCCGTACGGCCGCTGCCCGAGACCGCGGACGCGTTCGCACGCCGCCACCGCACCTCCGGCAAGACGATCATCCAGTTCATCGACGAGCACGGAGAAGCACATGTCTGAAACCATCGCCGGGATCACGATTCCGGACACCGAACTCGTCCGCGACGCGACCACCGTCGTGCGGCAGTCCACCGACGACACCCTGTTCCACCACTCCCGCAGAGTCTTCCTCTGGGGGATGCTCAAGGCGGCCGCGCAGGGACTGCAGACTGATCCGGAGCTCGCCTACGTCGGCGCGATGTTCCACGACCTTGGACTCACGTCGTCCTACCGCACCTCGGACCGTCGGTTCGAGATCGACGGTGCCGAGGCCGCCTACCGGTTCCTGCAGGAGCACGGCCGTTCGCACGACGAGGCGCGTGATGTCTGGCTCGGCATCGCGCTCCACACCACGCCCGAGGTCCCGCACCACTTGGCACCGGAGGTGGCAGTGGTCACGCTGGGCGTGGAGACCGATGTGCTCGGCATCGATCTCGACCAGATCACCGAGGCGCAGCGTCTAGAGGTCGTAGCGGCTCATCCCCGGCCCGACTTCAAGAACCGGATCCTGCACGCGTTCTACGACGGCATGGCAGACCGGCCACAGACGACCTTCGGCACCATGAACGACGACGTGCTCGCCCACTTCGACCCCGCCTTCCAACGACAGGACTTCGTGCAGACCATCCACGACAACGCCTGGCCCGAGTGACCACTGTTGTCTCGCTCCGGGCGTGACGGAAGCTCTCATTCCAGGAAAGGAAGCTGCCGCGACAGGACGCGACAGGACCCGAACCAACCTGGGTGCGGGGGAGAGGGCTCACCTGCGCTGGAGCGCTCGAAGTGGAGAGTGGTTCAAGTCTCAGAAACCCTTCAGGCCCGGGATCCGTTGGAATCCCGGGCCTGATGCGGTCGGGCTGACAGGATTTGAACCTGCGACCCCTTGACCCCCAGTCAAGTGCGCTACCAAGCTGCGCCACAGCCCGCGGTGTTCTTGAGCATGCCCAAGGCTACCGGGTTTGGCCCCTTGGGGCCGACGGAAATACTACCCCACCTCGGGGGCTGCGCCCGACCAGAGCGAGCACGCAGTCGCCCGTTGCCCGTTGCCCGCCGCCGGGCGTCCGACGTGCAACCGGCGGGGTACCCACCTACTCGCTCGGCGCATACCGCTCTTCCGGTTCGAACGTGACGCCGGCGTCCGGGTCCAGCTCCAGGTGGACGGCGCCTCGCAGGTCCGTGAGCACGATCATGCTGCTCCCGTCCCGGGGTACCCGGTTGGGCGAGGTCCGCATCCGGGCCGTGACGTCGTGCTGTCCGGCCGGCGAGTCGTAGGTGACGGTGACGTCGAGCTCGGGGTCGCTGTGCAGCCAGAAGCGCACGTCGCCGAGCACGAGGCGGCCGGCGTAGCGCTGCCCGTCGCGGCGGAGCCGGGCGATCGTCTCCTGACGGCGTCGGGCCAGGCGCAGGGCGCCCGGGAGCCGCACCGCCACGACGACACCCCAGAGCGCTGCCAGCACCGCGACGACCGCTGACACCAGGACGGCCTCGGTCCCCGGCACCCCGTCGAGCACCTGCTGCACCCGCTGGTCGGCGTCCAGTGCGAGATCCGCCCCGGCTGCCGCGCCCACGGTGACACCGGCGAGCAGCGGCGCCAGGTAGAACATCGACGCTGCCCGCCGCTGCCCGAGGTTCTCCTGCGCCCGCTCACTCAGGTCGACTGTGGCCAGGACGGCCAGGTAGCCGAGCACGAGCGCCCCGCCGATCAGCCAGCCCGGGCCGATGCCTGGCGTGCACCCGGCCGACGTCGCGCCGCACAGCACCGACGAGCCGGCCAGCGTCGCGGCAGCCCAGCCGACGAAGCACAGCAGTGCCGTCGCGTGCATGCGGGGCGTCACGCGACCGGGGGACCGGCCCGGCGCCAGCCAGGTGATCCGGGACCCCTTGTCGATCGTGGAGAACATCGGGCGGTGCTCCCACCCGTCCGTCGAGGCCGCGTCCCGTGGTGCCACAGCGTCCGTCATGGCTCTCCTCTCGCTCTGCACGTCCCGCGGCGACGGCCGAGCGGAGCTGTTCTGACCCTCGTCGGCCCGCGAACCTGCCTCATCTTTCCTCGTCAGCGCTGGGTTTGACCAGTACATTCGGCCCATGCCCGCCGCCGGCACCGACCGCCAGGACATCGAGGCCTCAGGCATGCCCGCGCTCGAGGCGGTCGCCGCCGTCGTGATCGCCCTCGGCGTCCCGGTCCTGGTGTTCAACTGGTTCACCGCGTACGGCTGCTGGTTGAGCTGCAGCAACCCCGTGCCCGCGAACCAGGTCACCTATACCGTCGTCGCCCTGATCGTCGTGCCGGCGGTCGTCTGGACCATGGTCAGCGCCTGGCGGCGGGAGGCGAGCTGGATCTACCTCTGGCACGGTCCGGCCGCCTTCGTCGCGCTCGCCGTCGTGATCCTGTGTGCGGTGCCGTCGTTCGAGGTGTCGAGTCCCGAGCAGC
This sequence comes from Promicromonospora kroppenstedtii, assembly GCF_044389675.1. NCBI lineage: Bacteria > Bacillati > Actinomycetota > Actinomycetes > Micrococcales > Promicromonosporaceae > Promicromonospora > Promicromonospora kroppenstedtii. The sequence goes on from NZ_JBIRYI010000012.1 coordinate 92,979, forward strand.
CCGAGCACACGCCGTGGACCGGCTGCGTCGAGTACTCGGGCGGAGGTAGCGACTGCCCGGGCGGCTGACCGCGCCCGAGCAGCCGGACACCGACGGCAGGATCAGGAACCGCCCACGGTCACCGCGTCGAGAAAGGCCAGCACCGCCCCGGCGAACTGCACCGGGCTCTCGATGTGGCCCAGGTGACCGGTCCCATCCAGCACCGCCAGCTGCGAACCGGGCACCGCCTCGTGGATCATCCGGGCCCACCGCACCCCGCAGATGAAGTCGTCGTCGCCCACCAGCACCAGGGTGGGCATCGACAGGGCGGGCAGTTCCTCTCGCACGTCGAAGGCGGGCCCCTCGCCCCACGCCGGGGCGGCGTACATGCGCAGCGCCTGGCGCCCGGCGGCGAAGGCGGCCTCGTGGCCCCAGTAGTCGTGGAAGTAGGCAGGGGAGATCCTGCGCAGCACCTCCGTCGCTCCCTCGTCGTCGGACGGCGCGGTCTCGCCGGTCAGGCCAGCGACGTAGGTCGCTACCTCGGGGTGGTCGGCGACGTGGCGTCGCGCGTACTTCTCCATGTTCTCGACCGCCGCCGACCAGAACACCGCACCGGTCACGGGCGAGGTGTCGTACAGGAGCAGCGAGGCGACGCGGTCCGGGTGGTCGAGCGCGTAGCGCTGGGCCACGAACCCGCCGTGGGAGTGCCCGAGCACCATGACCTCCGGCAGGTCCAGGTGCTCGACGATCGCGTGCAGGAAGTGGGTGTACAGCCCCAGGTTGTAGCCGCGCGGATCGGCGAGCCGGCCCGACACCCCGGTGCCGACGGGCTCGACGTACACCATCGTCATGCACCGTTCCAGGTCGGGCATGCGCAGGTAGTCCCAGCCGATCCCGGGTCCGCCCGGGTGGACGACGCACACGGGGCCGCTTCCGGCGACGTGGTAACGCTGGTCGATCACGGAGGAGCCGTGCGGGACGGAGATGGTGTGGGTGCCGAGGGAGAGGGCGATGTTCGAGGTCACGCCCCCATGACCGGGTACGGCTCAGCCCTGTGACATCGACACCGCCGCCGTCGACCCCCGCACCACCAGCCGGGTCGCGAGCTCCTCGCGCGGTGCCTCCCGCGGCACGTCCCCACCCAGCCGCAGCAGCATGCGCAGCGCCGCGCCGCCCATCTCCGCGATGGGCTGGTGCACCGTGGTCAGCGCCGGGCTGAGCCAGCGCGCCTCGGGCAGGTCGTCGAAGCCGACGACGCTCACGTCGTCGGGAATCCGCAGGCCCAGCGCGTCGGCGGCGTCGTACACGCCGAGCGCGATGGTGTCCGAGCACGCGAAGAGCGCCGTCGACGCCGGGGTGCCGCGCAGGAGGCCCAGGGCGCCCTCTGCCGCCTCTTCGCGCCGCCAGTCGGTGTGGGCCACGCGGTCGTCGGGCAGGTCGAGGCCCGCCTGCGTGACGGCGGAGCGGAATCCGTCGATCCGCGCCTGGCTGTAGAGGTGGTCACGCTGCCCGCCCAGGACGGCGAGGCGCCGGTGGCCGAGCCCCAGCAGGTGCTCGGCGGCGGTACGTCCGCCGGCCCAGTTGGCGGCCCCGACGCTCGCCACGGACGACGGCGGCTGGCGTAGCGGGTCGAGCAGCACCACCGGCACACGGGCGGCGGCGAGGGTCGCGAGCTGGTCGTCGGTCGTGTCCACGAGGGCAAGGACGGCGCCGCGCAGCCGCCGGGCGAGCAGCCGGGTGAGCCAGGCGTCGTCGGGCGGGCGGGCGACCGAGACGACCACCTCGATCCCCGCCTCCTCGGCGGCCTGCTCGACGCCGCTCAGTGCGCGGTTGGCCCAGGTGCCCTCGATACCACTGAGCACGAGGTCCACGAAGGGCCAGGTCTCCGGCCGCGACGGCGCGTTCCGGCCGGCGCGGCCGCGGTAGCCGAGCTCCGCGACGGCGTCCAGCACGCGGCCGCGGGTCGCGGCCGAGACGTCCGAGCGGCCGCCGAGCACCTTGGACACGGTGGGCACCGTGGTCCCGGCGGCCTTCGCGACGTCGGCGAGCGTGGTCCGACGTGGGTTCGGCATAGGACGACGGTAGTGACGGCAGCAGAAGTTGCGCAACTTATTGGGGGTTGATCCGGCAAAAGTACTCGGGTATCAAAGGTGTGCGGCATCCCATCGGGCCGCAGTTGCGCAACTTTCGGGAGCGGAGCCCATGACGACGACGTCGAACACCAAACGCGCGCTGGTCGTGCGCGGCGGCTGGACCGGGCACGAGCCGGTCGAGACCACCGACTCGTTCCTGCCGTTCCTCGCGGAGCACGGCTACGAGGTCCGGGTCGAGGACTCGACGGCGGTCTACGCCGACGCCGACTACCTGGCCGGCGTCGACGTCGTGGTCCAGACCGTCACCATGAGCACCATCGAGCCCACGGAGCTCAGCGGCCTGATCGCGGCCGTGGCCGCCGGGACGGGGCTGGCGGGCTGGCACGGCGGCATCGCCGACTCCTTCCGGAACAGCTCCGACTACCTGCAGCTCGTCGGCGGGCAGTTCGCCGCCCACCCGCCCAAGGCGCCGCGCGCGGAGCTGGCGGGGGAGGCCGCCGACAACTTCGTACGGCACACGATCGACATCGTGCCCGAGCGTGCCGACCACCCGATCGTCGCCGGGATCTCCGGCTTCGAGCTGACGACGGAGCAGTACTGGGTGCTGTCCGACGACTACAACGACGTGCTTGCGACCACCACGCTCGCCGCGCGGGAGTTCGACCCGTGGCACCGGCCCGTGACCTGCCCGGCGATCTGGACGCGGCAGTGGGGCGCGGGCCGCGTGTTCGTCTCGACGCCGGGCCACGAGCTCGCCGTCGTCGACCACCCGGACGTTCGCACCATCATCGAGAGGGGCATCCTGTGGGCCAGCCGCTGAGGGTCGGGATCGTCGGGGTCGGGGCGATCGCCGGCCAGTACCTGTCCACGTTCGAGCGGCTGGACGCCGTCCGCCTCGTCGCGGTGGCCGACCTCGACGCCGCGCGAGCTGAGGCCGTGGCCGCCGAGCAGGGTGCCCGTGCCCTCACGGTCGAGGAACTGACGACCGATCCCGAGGTCGACCTCGTCCTCAACCTGACGATCCCCGCCGCCCACGCCGAGATCGCCCTGCGTGCCATCGCGGGCGGCAAGGCCGTCTACGGCGAGAAGCCGCTCGCGGTCACCCTCGAGGACGCGCGCGCGATCCTGGACGCCGGTCAGGCCGCCGGGGTGCGCGTGGGCTGTGCCCCGGACACGGTGCTCGGCACGGGCGTGCAGACGGCGCGCAAGGCCATCGACGACGGGGCGATCGGTCAGCCGGTCGCCGCGACCGCGACCATGATGACGCCGGGCCACGAGCGCTGGCACCCGAACCCCGACTTCTACTACCAACCGGGCGGGGGCCCGCTGCTGGACATGGGGCCGTACTACGTGACCGCCCTGGTCACGCTGCTGGGCCCGGTCGAGTCGGTCGTCGGCGCGGCCAGCCACACCCGCACGACGCGCACGATCGGCTCCGGCCCACGGGCGGGGGAGACCGTCCCGGTCGACGTCGACACGCACGTGACCGGCGTGCTGCGGCACGTCTCCGGTGCGCTGTCGACGCTGGTGATGAGCTTCGACTCGGTCGCCACCCGCGCGTCGAACATCGAGGTGCACGGGCAGGCCGGGTCGCTGGTGGTCCCCGACCCGAACGGGTTCGACGGCGACGTGCTGCTGCACGAGCTCGGCGGCTCCTGGGAGACCCTGCCGCCGAGTGCGGGCTACCGCGGTGCGGGGCGCGGCTACGGCGTCGCCGACCTGGCGACGACGCCGTCCGGCGTGCCCGCGCGCGCGGACGGCGTGCTCGCCTACCACGTGCTGGAGGTCATGACGGCGCTGCTCGCGGCGGCCGACTCCGGGACGACGGTCGCCGTCGAGAGCCGGTGCGAGCGGCCGGCGGCGGTGCCGTTGTCGGACGGGCCGGTGCTGGGCTGACGGCGCGGGCCGTCAGCCCGTGCTCTCCCGCTCCACCAGCCGGTGCGGCGCGAGCACCCGTACCGGCTCGCTCTCGTCACCGCCGATCCGCCGCACCAGGGCGTCCATCGCGGCTCGTGCGATCGCCTGCTTGTCCGGCGAGATCGTGGTGAGGCTGGGGTTGCCGTACCGGCCGTCCTCGATGTCGTCGAAGCCGACCACGGCCACTTGCTCGGGCACGGCGATCCCGGCGTCGTGCAGGGCGCGCAGGGCACCGAGGGCGAGCAGGTCGGAGAAGCAGAACAGGGCGTCGGGCAGCGGGCCACCGCGCAGAAGGGCCCGGGTGGCGTCCGCGCCGCCCCGCCTCGTGAACGTGTCGACGTAGGCGACCTGCGCCGTGGCATTCGGCGCTGCGCCCATCGCCGCCTCGAACCCGCTCAGCCGCAGCGAGCTGGAGGAGCGCACCGTGCGCTGGGCGCCGACCGCGACCACGTGCCGCCGTCCGGCGCCCAGCAGGTGCTCGACCGCCTCGCGGGCGGCCACGAAGTTGTCGATGTGCACGTGGTCGAAGCCGGGGTGCGGCTCCTCGCCGAGGAGCACCACGGGCCGCTGGGTGCGCGCGGACCGGCTCAGGTCGTCGTCGGTCAGGCCGAGCGGGCTGACGATCAGGCCGTCGAAGATCGCCTTGGTGTCGGCGCGGGCGAGGAGCTCGCGCTCGCGGTCCCGGACGCCGTCGGTCTGCTCGATCATGAGCGTGTACCCGTGGCCCCGGGCGGCCTCGATGAGCTTGCGGGCCAGCTCCGCGAAGTAGGGGTTGTCGAGGTCGGGGACCACGAGCCCGGCGACGCCGGTGCGGCCGGAGCGCAGCATCCGGCCGATCTCGCTCGGCCGGTAGTCGAGCTCCTCGATGGCGGCGAGCACGCGCTCCCGGGTACCGGCCGCGACGTTGACGGTGCCGCTCACGACGTTCGACACGGTGCGGGCCGAGACGCCCGCGAGGCGTGCGACGTCCTCGCGTCGACCCACGTCGGCCTCCTCGCCTCGTACAGCTCGCCGCGCCGCACGTGCCGGACGGTGTCCTGCACGTGCGGCGACGCTGCTATTGCATCGCGGCAAGCCTACTGGACGGCGTCAGAACCCCGAGTTCCCGCCCTGCCGGTCCAGCACGAACCCCATGTCGTTCAGCAGTCCCGCCGTCCCCGACCCGGACACGGTCGTGTTCGCGAACGACGCCCGCCCCGCGGCGTGCAGCTCGATGCCGTAGGTGCCCGAGCCCGTGATCGCCACCCGGTCGAGGCTGACCTGCTGGATCGACTTCTGCCACGACATCAGCACGCCCGCGTAGGTGCTGTCCTGGATGATCATGTCGCGGATCACCACCGGCGCGTCGATGGCGTGCACGTCGGCGTAGATCCACAGCGCACCGAGCTCGGCGGGCCAGTTGGGCTCGCGGCTGCCGGTGCGGGTCAGCGTGTTGCGTGCCACCGTCGTCGTGCCCGTGAACGGCACCCCGAACCGCGTGCTGATCGCGATGCCCGCGGCCGCGTTGACGGTGTCGGCCACCAGGTTGTCCTCGACCCGGTTGCCGCCCCCGCCGCCGTACACGGCCAGACCGTTGGCCAGCGCCGGGGCCTGGACTGTGTTGAACGAGAACACGCTGCCGCTGACGGCGGCGCCGTCCGACCACATGGCCAGCGAGTCGTCGCCCGTGTTGCGGAACGTCGACTGGGTCACCTGGGCGTTGGTCACGCCCGAGCGCAGGTTCACGCCGTCGGCGTACGTGTCGCGCACGCGCAGCCCCACCGCGAGCAGGTCCCGGGAGCCGGGCCGCACCCACAGGCCCACCTTGGTGTGCTGCACCCAGATGTTCTGCAGCAGGGACTCAGCGGTGAAGTCGCCCTCGATCGCGGCCTGCCCCTCGGCGTCCTCCCGGACCGTGGCCGAGCCGAAGATCGCGACGTCCGCGATGGTGACGCCGCCGCCGGTCGCGTAGAACCCGCCCGCCCGGCCGGTGCCCACGATCACTGAGTGCCAGGGGCCCGCACCCAGCACGGAGACGCCCGAGACCCGGACCGCGTCGTTCACGTGGAAGGTGCCCGCGGGGATCCAGACCGGCACGCCCGCGGCCTTCGCCGCGGCGACCGCCGCCGTGATGGCGGCCGTGTCGTCACCCCCGCCCGACGTCGCACCGTGTGCCGTGATGGAGACGGCGCCCGCGGGCGCCGTGAGCGCGGCCGCGACCCGCTCCGCCTCGATCAGGTCGACGTCGATGTACGCCACGGCGCCCGAGTCCTTCCGCAGCGACAGCACCGTTCCGGCCGCCTGCTCCGGGATCTCGAAACGCAGCTCGTCGTAGAACCGGTGGGCCCCGCCGAGCGACGGGTCGTTGTGGAACGGGTACTCCCCGTACTGCCAGGCGTGCGCCGAGGTCAGCGTCACGTCCTTCAGCTTGGTCCCGTTCGCGTACACGCCCAGGGGCGACGTCTGCCCGGTCCCGGCCGCGTCGTCCGGGATCGAGTAGCGCACCACCACCCCGCTCGCCGGGGCGGTGAGGGTCACGTCCACCTTCTCGCCGACGGTGTCCAGCCGCACCGCGCTGCGCCCGCTCGACTCCGCCTGCACCATGCCGTAGGTGCGCGACGGCGTCAGCCGGGTGCCGGTCGTCGTCCCCGCCTCGGCCTCGTACTGCGTGTACGACGTCGACGCGCCGCGCGCCGCGAGGTCCGTCTCACCCGAGACGGCGATGCTGTCCAGCAGCACGTCGGCCCCGCCGCTCGCGGCCCGGACGCCCACCGTGTTCACGCCCGCCCGCACCGGCACGCTCGCCGTCGTGGTGCGCCACCCGCTGCCCGCGGCGAAGCTCACCTGACCCGTGACCCGGCCGTTGACCAGCAGGTCGAGGGTGCGTCCGCCCGCGGGCGTGCTGAACCGGAACGTGGCGGTCGCGGTGCCCGCCGAACCAGCCTGGACCGTGCGCAGCACGCGCGCGCCCGCCGTCGTGAAACCGCCCACGTAGCCCGTGCCCGTGAAGCCGCCGGTGGCGCTCGCGACGGCGGCGTTGCCGGACCGGTACGCGTTCTCGGCCTCGCCCGGCCCGGCGGGCTGCGGCGGCACGTTCGCCGAGACGTCGAGCTTGTCGATGTTCGCGTTGCCGTTGTCGCCGGAGGCGTAGGTCAGCCGCAGGTCGTGGTTGCCCGCGGTCAGCGTCGCGGTGTGCGTCACGGTGCCCCACGTGTCCCAGCTCGCGGTCGCGGGCAGCGTCAGCTGCGTCAGGCGCGTGCCGCCGTCGTACAGCGAGAGGGTCCGGGCCGAGCCGGTGCCGTTCGCGTACTGGACCGTGAGGTCCTTGGCTCCGGCGCCGGCGACCTGCACCTTGAACGTGACCGACGCCGAGCCGGCGTTGCCGTCCGTGAACCCGCCCACGAACCCGCTGCCGGAGAAGCCGGTGTGGTCCGTGGCGGTCACGGCGCCGCCCGCGAGGGTGGCAGCCTCCGCCTCGAACGTGGGCCCGGGGCCGTAGTCCGCCCCGGTGCTGCCGCCCGAGTCGCTGACGTCGAGGGCGTCGAGGTTCACGTTGCCGGAGTCGGCGGAGCCGAACCGGTACGCGATCGAGTGGCTGCCCGCGGACAGCGTGACGACCGTGCTCTGCGTCGCCCAGGTGGTCCAGCTCGCCGTCGCGGGCAGGGTGACCTGCTGGGCAGCGCCGTCCACCAGGAGGGTCAGGGTCTTGGCCGAACCGGTGCCGTTGGCGTACCGGAGGGCCAGCGTGTGCTGGCCCGACGCCGTGGCCGTCACGGCGAACGTGCTGGTCGCGGAGCCCTTGTTGCCGTCGGTGTAGCCGCCGACGAAGCCTGCGCCGGTGTAGCCGGCGTGCTCCGTGGCGACGACGGCACCGCCTGACAGGGCGGCCTGCTCGGCCTGGTACCGCGTGGTCGCGGCGCCCGCTGGGGCCGCGCCGGCCACGAGGGCGGAACCGGCGAGCGCGAGGGTCGCCAGCAGGGCGAGGCGTCTGTGCCAGGCGGGAAAGGTGCGGGTGGGGGTACTGCGCGGCATGGGATCTCCTTCGAACCGGATGCGCACTGTCTGTGTCGTCTCGTCTGCGAGGTCGTCTCGTCCACGAGTCGGAGGTTTAGCGGTAAACTTCCGTGGAGACGGTACGGCCACGCCGAGTTCCTGGTCAAGGTCCACCTAGGATGCGGCTGGAGCCGGATGCCGACGGGGGAGGTTCGCGTGACCACACGACTGAGCGACATCGCGGACGAGGCCGGTGTCAGCGTCATGACCGTCTCGAACGTGATGAACGGCAAGCGCGCCCGCGTCTCGCCCGCCACGATCGAGAAGGTCCTGGGCATCGCCGCCCGGCTCGGCTACGTGCCGAACATCCCCGCGCGCAGCCTCGCGGCGAACAGCTCGCACATCGTGGCCGCCCTGGTGCCGGTGGGGGAGAACAACAGCCTGCTGGTCAGCCCCCACACCGTCGCCGTCGTGGGCGGCATGGAGACCCACCTGCGCCATCACGGCTACCACGTGCTGCTGCGCGGCATCGAGCACGAGGACCAGGTGGCGCAGACGATCCGCGGCTGGTCGCTCGACGGCGTGGTGCTCGTCGAGTTCCCGGACGAGCAGATCGACCGGCTCCGCGTCGACACCGTGCCCCTGGTCGCCATCGACAGCTACTCCGCCAACCCGCGCACCATCGGCGTGCGCAGCGACGACCACGGCGGCGGCCGCCTCGCGGGCCGGCGTCTGGCCGACGCCGGGCACCGCAGCGTGCTGTTCGCCGGGCCGCCCTACCAGGGCATGGGCGTGGTCGGGCAGCGCTGGGCCGGCTTTCGCGAGGCCTGCCTGGAGGCAGGGCTCGACCCGGACGGCGTCGGCTCCGTCGAGGTGCTCACCTCGTTCGAGGACGGACGGCGCCTGGGCCTGCGGCTGCGCCGCGACCACCCCGGGGTGACGGCGGTGTTCGCCACGGCCGACCACCTCGCCGTCGGCATCATGGCGGGCATCGTGGAGGCGGGTGGCTCCGTGCCCGGCGACGTGTCCGTGATCGGCTTCGACGACCTCGACTTTGCCCGGTACACCACGCCGGGCCTGACCACGATCGCGCAGAACATGCCCGCGAAGGTCGCCGAGGCGTCGCGCATCATCCTGGACGAGATCGAGCGCGGGGCCGCGGCCGGCGACCGCGAGCCTGTCGCGCTCGACGTGCACCTGGTCGAGCGCGGTTCGGTCGGGCCTCCCCGCGAGTGACGCCGTCCTCGCCGTCGCCCTCCTCGCCGTCTGCCGGGGTGGGCGTCGGCCTCGGATATTGGTAACCCATGGGTTACCATTTCTGTGTGGACGTCTTCGGAGCCATCGCCGACCCGATCCGCCGTGAGCTGCTGCTGCGGCTCGCGGACGGCCCGGCGCGCGTGGTGGACCTCGCGGCAGAGCACGCGGTGTCACGCCCGGCGATCAGCAAGCACCTGCGGGTGCTGAGCGACGCGGGGCTGGTGCGGGGGACCGACGAGGGCCGCGAGCGGCGCTACGTGCTCGACCCCGCACCGCTCGCCGAGGTGCGCGAGCTCCTCGGCGCGCTCACCGCGCGTCGGGCGCCGGTCTCCGTCGCGAACCTCGACGCGCTCGGCACCGAGGTGCGCCGGGCCGCGCGGGACCGCCGTCGGGGGACGTCTGTCTCAGGCACCACCGCGAACAAGAACGCGAAGGAGCAGAGCGCATGAACCTGACCGGAACCCTGGAGGACGACGGGCGGACGCTGGTGCTGGTGCGCCGGTTCGGCGTCCCGATCGACGACGTGTGGGCGAGCGTGACCGAGTCGGACCGCCTGGCCCGCTGGTTCGGCACCTGGACCGGCGACCCGGCCAGCGGCACCGTGCTGGTGACCATGAACGCGGAGGCCGAGCCCGGCGCGCCGGCACCGTTCCGCGTCGACGCCTGCGAGCCGCCACGGCTGCTCGCGGTGAGCGCCGAGGACGAGTACGGCAGCTGGCGGCTGAGCGCCGAGCTCACGGAGGAGGACGGCGGCACCACGCTGACCCTGCGGCAGATGGACGCCGATCCGAAGACGCTGCCCGACACGGGCCCTGGCTGGGAGTGGTACCTGGACCGCCTGGTGGCCGCGGTCGAGGGCGGCGAGCCGCCGTCGCTCGCCGACTTCGACACGGACTACCTGCCGCTGGGCCCGGGCTACGCGGTGCTGGCTCAGTAGCCCCGTCACCTCACCGGGGGCCACTCACCAGTGGGTCGGGCCCGAGCCGTCGTCCCGGTGGGCGAGGGTGGCGAGCGCGTCCTTCCAGTGCCCCTCGGACGCCGTCGCGTGCTGCGCGGTGTCGATGTTCTCCTGGGTCACGGTGACGCGGGTGCCGCCGTCGTCGGGCGTGAGCTCGATACGGATCTCGTGGTAGTTCTCGGGGACGTCCGCGAGGCCGCTGAGCGGCGCGAAGTGCGTGAAGTGCAGCAGGCGCGGCCGGTCGACGGCGATGACCGTTCCCTTGTCGGCGAAGACGCGCCCGAAGAAGTGTCCCTCGAACGTGATCGGGCTGCCCGGCTGGTAGTCCGTCTCGACGTTCGCGCCCAGCATCCACCGCGCTCCCGGATGGGTCAGCTCGGCCCAGACCCGCTCGGGCGGCTCGGCGATGTGGGTGCTCGCCGTGGCGGTGTGACGCGGGGTCTCGATGCTCATCGCTGTCCTCCGTGGTGCTCGCGGGTGCTGGGGTAGCGTGCCGACAACCTTATGGTGCCCGTGAATCGGCAGGGCGCATGACGACGGTGAGCCTCGACGGTGGCGAGGGCGCCGGTTCAGTGGGGTCGCGCGGAGGTCCCGCTGTAGCGTCCGAACTCCGCGACGACCTCGTCGGAGGGCGCATCGAGGCCGTCGACACCGATCCTGATCGGTGTGCCGAACCGCTTGCCGGTTCCGTAGGCATCGTCGGCGTAGGCGGCGCGTACCTCGGGTTCGAGGCGGCGCAGAAACCTCTCGGGCCGATCGGCGTGGACGAGGATGAGCCGCTCGTCGACCTGGGACGGGCCGATGTAGTCGGGGTGGTCCTCCGGAACGTCGTCGTCATAGACCTCGTCGTGGTGGAAGACCTCCCAGGAGGTGACGTCGCGCCAGTCGACCCGGAGGCCGCCCCACGCCGTGAAGCCCTGGTCGTCGAGCACGAGTGCCGGAGACTCTTCGGTCTGGCCGCGGCGCCGCCGCCAGGCTGCTACCGGTGCGGCGATGCTGATCGTGATGAGAAGAGCGGCTACGACGTAGGCCATCACGAGCTGGACCGGCGTCAAGGAGGCGGGGCCGGCGGCGTCGAGCGAGGCCCAGATCACGACTCCGACACCGATCACGAGCATGCCTGAGCAGATGGCGGCCGCTCGTGCCGGGTGGGGCGGTACGGGGTGGGCCAGGTGGAACTCGCGGGATGACGACACAGGTCGAAGATAACGCTCTGACGAACCGACCGGATCACCTGGGACTTCATTCGCTACGCACTGCGTTATCGCGCCATCATGCGTCCCAAGGTCGCCCTCAGTTGTTGAGAGCCTTCTGGTGCTCCACCGAATCGTCCCGAACCTGCTCGACCGCCCCGGTGTTGCGCAGGAACACGATGATCCAGCTGAAGATGAGCACCGCCACGACGAGCTCGACCGCCGTCAGGTTGTAGTACCCGGTGACGAACAAGACCGCCAGGACCACGATGCAGGCGACGTAGATGTAACCGAGCAGCACGAACACCCGCGGCATCGACGGAAGCAGCCGGCGCATGCGCGCGACCAGCACGACGTAGATGATCACCATCCCCGTCGCGGAGAGGTTGTGCGCGATCAGGAAGTCGTCGACGGGGAAGATCCCCACGCACGCCAGCAGCACGCCGATGAGCACGAGCGCCAGGCGGACGCGGCGACGTCCGCGCACTTCCCGGGCCGTGGTGTGCGGGAGGTATGCGGTCGCGTAGTTCGCGATGATCGTGACCATCGCGCCGGCGATGACGAGCGTCAGGTTGAACGCCATCGAGGAGACGTCGTCGTTCATCCCGAGGGCGCTGAGGTTCTCCTGCCACCAGAGCGGATCGGTGGCGCTGAGCATGCTGGCGAAGACGCCCACGGTCAGGAACACGGCCAGGACCAGCGACAACATCATCGGGGTGAGGTTCACCGCGGAGAGGAACGCCACGTAGGCGGTCACGGCGAGGGCGACGCCGCCGAGCAGCGCGGCCGACGTCGGGTACGCCGTCGCGCCGATGAAGCTCCGGCTCACGACCGACGCGGCGCCGATCCAGCCCAGCAGCGCGATGACGGCGTGCGCCAGCGACAGGGCCGCGATGTCGAACCAGCGCAGCCGCGGACGGACATCGTCGTCCGCGGACTCGCGCCGGTTCCGGGTGCGTCGCAGGGCGCAGCCGAGGAGGAACGCGACGATGGTGACGAGCGCCCCGCCGATCGCGGCGAAGTCCCCGATCGAGCCTCGGCCGGCGATCGGCACGCCGCCGTCGCGGAACACGAAGAACCCCACCGCGGTCCCCACGACGAAGGCACCCGCGCCGACGAGCAGCGCTGAGGACTCGCGTGACTCGTTGTCGTCGACGGGGCGTCGGAAGATCCGGGGGAGGGGTGTCGGGTCGCTCATGTCGGTTCTCCTTGCCTACCCGCCGCGGGTACTCGCCGCAGGGTTCGGAACCAACATCGTCGATGGCCGGGGCGCCGACGTCACCCGAACAGGATGATCCGTCGGACCCGGGTCACCTCGTAGGCGCGAGCGCCCGCTCGAAGGCCTTGAGCACCGGCTGCCCAGGCCGCGTGTCGAGGATCGCGAAGGCGACCTGCTCGAACCACGGCCGGGAGGCGAGGGCCTCGGCGAAGGTGGTCGCGACCTCGTCCGGGTCGTTGCCGAACACCCCGCAGCCCCATGCCCCGAGCACGAGCCGCCGGCAGCCGTGGGCGGCGGCGACGTCGAGCACCCGGCCGGCGCGGCGGGCCAGCGTGGCGGAGACCTGGCTCGCCACTTCGGGCTGGTTGCGCTCGACGGCGGCACGGTTCGGCGCGGCCGACGTCAGGAAGGTGACGGAGTGGGGCTCGGCGAGCAGGGCGCCGTCGTCGTCCCGGATCACCGGCGTTCCGGGCGAGACGATGACCCGGTCCGTGTACAGCAGCGACGTCTCGCGCCGGTGGTGCTCGTAGAACTCGGGGACGGCGGTCTGGGTCGCGTACAGCGCCGAGCTGCGCGCGACCGCCTCCTCCTGGGCCTGGGCGCCGTTGAGGAAGCCCCCGCCGGGGTTGCGCGCCGAGGCGAAGACCAGGCAGGCAGCGCCCGGGCCGAGGCGCCGTGCGGCGACCAGGCTCGACTCGTGGCGCACCTCGACGGTGGTGGGGCCGGACCAGGGGGTGGCCTCCGGCAGCGGCGCGTCCGGGAGGATGAGGCGCGTGCCGGCGACGGCAGCGGTGACCTGCTCGGCGATGTCGACGCGCCGGCCGTGTGCGCTGTAGCTTCCGTCGCGGACGGCGTCCATGGTCTCTGCCGCGAGGGCGCGGAACCGGTCCCGGCTCCTGTTCGACGAGGTCACGGCAGCAATCCTGGCCGCTGGAAACGGAGCGAGTCAACGTGCCTGCGAGCTGTTGGGGCGGAGGTGAGGTGCGCTTCTACCCAGTCATTGGGCCCGGATATCAGCGTGGTTTCGGGCCCAATGGCTGGGTAGAAGCGCACTTTGCCGACCGCGGTCGTCGGCGTCGTCTGTCGCCGCCCGGCCCGTCCGACGCCCGTAGGCTGCCCTGAGATCGGGGCAGCACGACTGTTGACACCCTGCCCGACCCGCCCCTAATGTCCTCGCTCATACGTAGGAGCAGACCTCCGCATCGCCGCGGCCGATTGCTCATACGTATGAGCATCGCCTCACCAGCGATCGATCCACCTCGACGAAGCGGAAGGGATCTGGCATGGGACACGCACGATCGTTCGGGCGGCGCGTTTCAGCGCTGGTCGTCTCGCTCGTCCTGCTCACCTCGGCCTGCGCGGGCGGCTCGCCGTCCGGCGAAGGGACCGCCGGTGGGCGCGACGACACGATGATCTACGGCAAGACGGACGGCGGCACCACGTTCGTCCACAACTACAACGTGGTCGGCCCGGCGGTCGACAAGGCGCCCAACATGGAGCTGATCTACGAGCCGCTCATGCGCGTCGACTACAGCAACGGCGCCGTGGTCGAGCCCTGGCTCGCGGAGAGCTGGGAGTTCGACGACGCCGGCACCATGCTCACGGTCCACCTGCGCGACGGCGTCACCTTCTCCGACGGCGAGCCCTTCACGGCCGACGACGCCGTCTTCTCGCTGAACCTGCCGATCGAGCAGCCGGAGTTCTCGATCGCGGGCGTCACCTACGAGAAGGCCGAGAAGGTCGACGACCTGACGTTCACCGTCAGGTTCGCCGCGCCGTCGTTCGCCACGGTCAAGCAGTTCGCCAACATCCTGCTGCCGATGGTGCCCGAGCACGTCTGGCGCGACCAGGACCTCAACACCTGGACGAACCCCGAGCCCGTCGGCACCGGCCCGTTCACCCTCGCCGAGTTCAAGCCGCAGCAGGTCACCCTCACCGCGCGCGACGACTACTGGGGCGGCGAGCTGCCGATGTCGACGTACAAGATCATCCCGACCAGTGCTGACGCCGCCAAGGCGCAGCTGCTGCGCGGCGACATCGACATCGCGCAGGGCTCGTGGGCCAACGGCGAGCAGGAGTACACGGCCAAGGACCCTGAGCACAACCTGTACCAGCTCTACCCGAACGGCGGCGCCATGTCGGCGATGTTCAACGCCGGCAAGCCCCCGTTCGACGACGTCCACGTGCGTCGCGCGCTGGCCATGACGGTGGACCGCACCGCCATCACCACCACGCTGCAGCGTCCCGGCACCGAGTCCGGCCCGACCGGGCTGAACGCGACGGTCTACGCCGACTGGATCAACCCCGAGCTCGCCGACCCGTGGCCCGTCGACGCCGAGGCCGCCAAGGCCGAGCTGGCCGACGGCGGCTGGACCGTCGAGGACGGCGCCCTGGTCAAGGACGGCGAGAGCTACCGCCCCACCATCCTGTTCAACAACGACTGGGCCTGGGGCAGCTACGCCGACATCATGATCAACGGTTGGCGCGACACGCTCGGCATCGAGGTCGAGCCCGCCGGGCAGCCCACCGCCGGCTACTACGACGCGATGAACCTCGGCGACTTCGACATCACCGCGGCGTCCACGGGCGGGGCCGGCGTCTACGGCGTCTACGGGTTCCTGGACAGCGACTTCGTGGTGCCGGTCGGGGAGTCGGCCACGCTCAACCAGGGCCGGTGGTCCAACGCCGAGGCCGACGAGATCATCGCCGCGATGGAGAGCACCGACGACGAGGCCGAGCTCAAGGAGCTGGGCCTGCGCATGCAGGAGCTCGTGGTCGACGAGGTGCCGTTCAGCCCGCTGTACGACAACTTCTACTTCGTCGAGATCAACGCCAAGCGCTGGTCGGGCTGGCCCACGCCGGACGACTTCGACCACATCCCGTTCGTCGGCATGGGGCCGGACCTCATCCTGACGATGCTCGACCTCGAGCCCACGGAGGGCTGACCGTGACGACGACGGAGGCGCCGGCCCCGGCGCCGTCGGCCGCGACCGACCCGCCCGCCGCGGTGCGGGCCGTGCGCCGCTGGGGGTTCCTGCTGCGCAGGCTCGGCTTCTACGTCGCGGCCGCCGCCGCCGCGATCGTGCTCAACTTCCTGCTGCCGCGTCTCATGCCGGGCGACCCGTCGTCCGCCATCGTGGAGGAGCTGCAGCGCGTCAGCGGCCAGCAGGTGCCGCCGGAGACCCTGGAGAGCATCCGGGCGATCTTCGGCGACCCCGACCAGAACCTCGCCCAGCAGTTCGTCGGGTACCTGGGGCAGCTCGCGCGGTTCGACCTGGGCGTCTCCGTTGTCAACTTCCCCGTGCCGGTGAGCGAGCTCGTCCTCCAGGCGCTGCCCTGGACGCTGCTGCTGGTCGGCACCACCACCGTGCTCGCGTTCGTGCTCGGCACCGGCCTGGGCGTGATCGCCGGGTGGAAGGCCGGCAGCAGGCTCGACTCGGTCCTCACCCCGCTGACGGCGTTCCTGTCGTCCGTGCCGTACTTCTGGGTCGCGCTGCTGGCCCTGTGGGTGTTCGGGTTCGTGCTCGGCTGGTTCCCCCTGTCGGGCGGCTACGACGCCAACCTCGCCGAGGGCTTCAACCTGCCGTTCCTCGCCTCCGTGCTGCACTACGGGGCGCTGCCCGCCGCGACGATCGTGTTCTCCGCGTTCGGCGGCTGGCTGCTGGGCATGCGGAACATGACGGTCACGACCGTCCGGGAGGACTACGTGCTGCTCGCCCAGGCCAAGGGCCTCTCACGGGGTCGCGTGATCCTGCGCTACGCCGCCCGCAACGCGATGCTGCCGAGCTTCACCGGCTTCGCGATGGCGCTCGGCGGCGTCATCGGCGGGGCCCTGCTGACCGAGACCGTGTTCAGCTACCCCGGCATCGGCTACCTGCTGTTCGAGTCCCTCAACAAGCGCGACTACCCGATGATGCAGGGGGTCTTCCTGATCGTGACGCTCGCGACGCTGCTCGCCAACCTGCTGGCCGACTCCCTCTACGTGGTGCTCGACCCGCGCATCCGGGAACAGGGGTGAGTGCGATGAGAACCGGACTCCTCGGTGCAGGGCTTGTCAGAGGCTGGAAGGTCCGTGTCGGCCTGTCGGTCATCGGCTTCTTCGTCCTCCTGGCCCTCCTCGGGCCCTGGCTGACGGCGAGCATCCCCGGCCTCGACCCGCGCGCCAACGACCTCACCGCCATCGGCCAGCCGCCCAGCGCCACGCACTGGCTCGGCACCACCCAGTTCGGTCAGGACGTGCTGGCCCAGACCATCGAGGGCGCCCGCGGCTCCCTGTTCGTCGGGTTCCTCTCGGCCGTGATCGGCACGGCGCTCGCGATCCTCGTCGGGCTGCCCGCCGGGTACTTCGGCGGGCGCACCGACGCCTGGCTCAACTTCCTGTCCAACCTGTTCATCGTCATGCCCGTGCTGCCGCTCATCCTCATCGTGGCCGGCTACATGCAGGGCACGGGGCTGTGGGTCATCGCGTTGATCATCGGCTTCTTCGGCTGGTCGGGCGGCGCCCGCACCATCCGCGCGCAGGCCATGAGCGTGAGCAACCGCGACTTCGTGCTCGCCATGCGCACCCTCGGCGAACCGCACCACCGGCTCCTGTTCCACGAGGTGCTGCCGCACCTGACCGGCTGGATCGCCGCGATGTTCCTGTCGGGCGTCATCGGCGGCGTCATGACCGAGGCAGGTCTCGCGTTCCTCGGGATCTCCGACTCCGGCGCGATCAGCTGGGGCACCATGATCCAGGCCGCCCAGCAGCAGAGCGCCGTGCTGCGCGGCATGTGGTGGTGGTTCGTGCCGCCGGGCCTGTGCATCGCCCTGGTCGCGACGGCCGCGACGCTGGTGAACTTCGGCGTCGACGAGCTGGCCAACCCCAAGCTGCGCGCGGTGCGGCGCTCCGTGGTGCGCCGCACCCAGGGCCGTGCCGCCGAGACCACCGTAGGGAGCGATGTGTGATGGTCGCCCAGTTCGTGCCTGACACCGACCGGTCCGACGCCGGGACCACCTCCGCACGGGAAGCCGGGGGCGACGTCCTGCATGTCTCCGGCCTGACCGTCGAGTACGTGACCGGCGGCGACCCGGTGCGCGCCTGTGCCGACGTCACCTTCACCCTGCGCCGGGGTGAGATCCTGGGTGTCGCGGGCGAGTCCGGCTCCGGCAAGTCCACGCTCATCACCGCCCTGACCCGGCTGCAGCGCCCGCCCGCCGTCACCACCGCGGGCAGCATCGTGTTCCACCCGCGCGACGGCGGCCCCGCCGTCGACCTCGTCACCGCCAGCCCGAAGACGCTGCGGGCGTTGCGCTGGACGTCCCTGTCCATCGTGCTGCAGAGCGCCATGGACGCCCTCAACCCGGTCATGCGGCTCGGCGCGCAGTTCGCCGACGCGCTGCGCACCCACGACCGGACGCTGAGCAAGGACGACGCCTGGGCGCGCGCCGCCGAGCTGCTCGCCACGGTCGGCATCTCGGGGGACCGGGCGCGCAGCTACCCGCACGAGCTGTCCGGCGGCATGCGGCAGCGCGCCAGCATCGCGCTCGCGCTCGCGTGCGGCCCGGAGCTGGTGGTCATGGACGAGCCGACGACGGCGGTCGACGTCGTCATGCAGCGGCAGATCCTGGCCCAGGTGCTGCGGCTGCGCCGCACGCTGGGGTTCGCCGTCGTCTTCGTGACGCACGACCTGTCCCTGCTGCTGGAGCTCGCCGACCGCATCGCCATCATGTACGCCGGCCGCATCGTGGAGCTCGGCACGGCCCGCGAGCTCTACGACGACCCGCTCCACCCCTACACGCGCGGCCTGCGCGACTCGTTCCCGCCGCTGCATGCGCCCCTGACGCGGCTCACGGGCATCCCGGGCACACCGCCCGACCTGCGTCGTCCGCCCTCCGGGTGCCCGTTCCACCCACGGTGCCCCCGGCGCTTCGAGGGGTGCGACGCGCACCTGCCGGAGCTGGTCACCTCAGGACGGTCCGACGTCGGCGGGCACGCCGTCGCCTGCCGGCTGCACGACCCGACCGTCAGACCCGAGACCACCGCAGGAGGACCGGCATGACCGCGACCACCGTCCCCGCGCCGTCCGCCCCGGGAGCCGCCGAACCCGAGGTCCCCGTGCTGCGGGCCACCGACGTGACCCGGCACTTCACGGTGCGCTCCGCCGTCGGCGCCCGCTCCGTGGTGCGCGCCGTCGAGGGTGCGACGATCGACCTGCACCGCGGCCGCGTCGTGGCGCTGGTGGGGGAGTCGGGCAGCGGCAAGACGACGCTCGCGCGGCTGCTCGCCGGGTTCTACGCACCCACGAGCGGGGAGATCGTGCTGGAGGGCGTGCCGGTGCGGCAGCGCCGCGGGCGGGTGGAGCGCGGCTACCACAAGGACGTCCAGCTCATCTTCCAGGACCCCTTCGGCTCGCTGAACCCGCTGCACCGCGTGCGGCACAACCTGGAGCGGCCCCTCAAGCTGCACCACGGGGTGCGCGGCAAGGCCGAGCTGGACCGGCGGGTGCGGGAGCTGCTGGAGCGCGTGGCCCTGACCCCCGCCGAGCAGTACGCCGACAAGTTTCCCCACGAGCTCTCGGGCGGGCAGCGCCAGCGCGTCGTCATCGCCCGCGCCCTGGCTGTGGAGCCCAAGGTGCTGCTCGGCGACGAACCCATCTCGATGCTGGACGTCTCCATCCGCCTGGAGATGCTCAACCTGCTCGACCGCCTGCGCACCGAGGACGGCCTGGCCCTGCTCTACATCACGCACGACATCGCCAGCGCCCGCTACCTCTGCGACGACGTCGTGGTGATGTACGCCGGGGAGATGGTCGAGGGCGGGCCCAAGGAGCAGGTCATCGCAGACCCGCAGCACCCGTACACCCGGCTGCTGGTGGAGTCCTCGCCCGACCCGGGCCGCGGCGCACGCGACCGGGAGGCCCTGTTCGACGCCGACGCCGACGGCCTGGGCGAGCCGCCCAGCCTGATCGACCCACCGCCCGGCTGCCGGTTCCACCCGCGCTGCCCGTTCGCGATGGACGTGTGCCGCACACAGGCCCCGCCGCGCGCCGACCTGGGCGACGGCCGCTGGGCCCGCTGCTGGCTGCACGCCACC
The DNA here is from genome assembly GCF_044389675.1 of Promicromonospora kroppenstedtii. Classification (NCBI taxonomy): domain Bacteria; kingdom Bacillati; phylum Actinomycetota; class Actinomycetes; order Micrococcales; family Promicromonosporaceae; genus Promicromonospora; species Promicromonospora kroppenstedtii. The sequence continues at coordinate 112,642 of NZ_JBIRYI010000012.1, forward strand.
GACCCGACCCTTCCGGAACCCGCCCCGGACCCCGCACAGGAGAACCAGTGACCACCACCCCGCGGCGCGCCCGGGCGCCCCGCCAGTCCGACGTCGCCCGGCTGGCCGGCGTCTCGCAGTCCGCCGTGTCCCGCGTGATCGGCGGCGACACGGACGCGGCCCGCATCCCCGAGGCCACGGTCCGGCGCATCCAGGACGCGATCAAGGAGCTGGGCTATGTGCCCAACCCGACGGCCCGCAAGCTGCGCACCGGCCGCAACCGCCTGCTCGGCGTGCACACCTTCGAGGCCGTGTTCCCGCGGGCACGCGAGGACTTCTACTTCGAGTTCCTGCTCGGCATCGAGGAGCGCGCCGAGGAGATCGACCACGACCTGGTGCTGTTCACCTCCACGGGCGGCAGCGACGGGCGCCGCCGCGTCTACCGCGACGGCGTCAACCGCCTCAACGTGGCCGACGGCGCGGTGCTCCTCGGCGTCGCCGCCGACCGGGCCGAGCTGGCCCGGCTGGAGGCCGACGGCTACCCGTTCGTGCACATCGGCCGCCGCGAGGTGCCCGGCACGCGCATCACCTGCGTCGTGCCCGACTACGAGTCGGCCGCCGCCGCCATCGTCGACCGGCTGGCCGACCTGGGGCACGAGCGGATCGGCTACCTGAGCAGCGGGATCGACGAGGAGTCGTACGCCGACCGGCGGCGCGGGTACGAGTCGGCCGTCGCACGGCGCGGGCTGCGGGACGTCTCGCCGGCGAGCCCGGGTTCGGCCGACGGTGATCCCGCCTGGCTCGACGCCGTGGCCGACGGCGCGGTCACCGCCGTCGTCGCCGACGCCGAGTGGCTGGCCAGCCCGCTGGCCGAGCGGCTCGCCGAGCGCGGGCTGATCGTGCCGCGCGACGTGTCCGTCGCCGTCCTGGAGGGTGTGGGACCCGACGCTCCGGTGCGCTGGGACTGCCTGCAGATCCCGCGCCGCGAGGTGGGCCGCCTCGCCATCGACACGCTCGTCGGCATGCTCGACGAGGCCGGGCAGCCCGTGACGGACGTGCTCGTGCCGTGCGTCGTCGTCGCGGGCGAGACCGTGGCCGGCCCGAAGAAGGGGAGTGCCGAATGAGCAGGGGTATGACCGAACGCAAGACCGACGTCCTGATCGTGGGCGGCGGCATGGGCGGCGTGGCCGCCGCCCTCACCGCGGCCCGGCTGGGCCGGCGCGCGGTGCTGACCGAGCCCACCGACTGGCTCGGCGGCCAGCTCACCGCGCAGGCCGTGCCGCCCGACGAGCACACCTGGATCGAGGACCGCTACGCCCCGCCCGGGTACGCCGAGCTGCGCCGTCGCGTGCGCGACTACTACCGGCGCAACTACCCGCTCACACCGCTCGCCGCCGCGGACCCGCTGCTCGACCCCGGCCTCGGCATCGTCAGCCACCTGTGCCACGAGCCGCGCGTCGCGGCCGCCGTCCTGGAGGAGATGATCGCGCCCTGGCGCGCCGGCGGGCAGATCGAGCTGCTGCTGTGCCACGAGCCCGTCGCCGCCCACACCTCCGGCGACGAGGTCGACGCCGTCACCCTGCGCGACACCCGCGACGGCACCGAGACCATCGTCCAGGCCGCCTACGTCGTCGACGCCACCGAGCTCGGCGACCTCCTGGAGCTCGCCGACGTCGAGCACGTCATCGGCGCCGAGGGGCGCGACGAGACCGGCGAGCCGCACGCCCCCGCCGTCGCCGACCCCCTGGACCAGCAGGCGATCTCCTGGTGCTTCGCGCTGGAGCACCGGCCCGGCGAGGACCACACCATCGGCCGCCCGGCCGGTTACGACCACTGGCGCACCGCCGTCGCCCCCTTCTGGCCCGGACCACAGCTCTCCTTCGACGACGTCGTGCCCATCACCCTGCAGCAGCGCACCTGGCGGCTCTTCGAGGCCGACCACGCCCTGGGCGCCCACTTCCCCCTGTGGACCTTCCGGCGCGTACTGGCCCGCGACAACTTCGCCGACGGCGCGGTCCGCGACGTCACGATCGTCAACTGGCCCCAGATCGACTACTGGGAGGCGCCCCTGCTCGGCCCCGGCGTCGACGACGCCGCCCGCGCGGCGGCGCTCGCGGGCGCGCGGGACCTGTCGTCCTCGTTCCTGCACTGGCTCCAGACGGAGGCGCCCCGGCCCGACGGCGGCACCGGCTACCCGGGCCTGCGCCTGCGCCCCGACGTGACCGGCACGCCCGACGGCCTGGCCAAGACCCCGTACATCCGCGAGGCCCGGCGCCTCCGGGCGGAGCTGACCGTGACCGAGCGGCACGTGGGCGTGCAGGCCCGGCCCGACGGCGCCGGCAGCGCGGTCTTCCCCGACACCGTGGGCCTGGGGCGCTACCGGATCGACCTGCACCCCAGCACCGCCGGGCGCTCCTACGTGGACATCGAGGCGTACCCGTTCCAGGTGCCGCTGGGGGCGCTCGTGCCCGTGCGGGTGGAGAACCTGCTGCCCGCGGGCAAGAACATCGGCACCACGCACATCACCAACGGCTGCTACCGGCTGCACCCCGTCGAGTGGGGCATCGGCGAGGCGGTCGGTGCGCTGGTCGCGTTCTGCCTCGACCGCGGACTGCCGCCGCGCAAGGTGCGCAACGACCCCGCACGGCTGGCCGACTACCAGCGCCTCCTGACCGACACGCTCGGCACCACGCTCGCGTGGCCCGACGACATCCGCACCCACCGCGAGTAAGGGGGAGGTGACCAGAGGCAACTGACCGAACTCACTGACTTCGGTCCGCTGCACCGAGACCGGTCAGTCGACCGACCGGTCTCAGGGCAGCCGACCGATCTCATTTGTGCCACCTCTTGTGCCATGCCTTGTGCCATGCCCTGCACCAGCTCGACCGCTCGTTCGACGAAGAACGGAGAACCATCGTGCTGCGAAAAATCCTCTTCAGGGGCCCCAGGCCCCGGCCCGCCCCAGCTCTTCACACCACCGCGCCCGACGACGTGCCGACCTCAGCCCGCGCCGACGTGCCGTCCACTGTTCCCGCCGTCTCCCGCCCGGCCGCGCGGCCGCCGCGGCGGGGACGGGCAGCGGGCCGGCACGCGGTCGCCGCGTCGGCGCTCGCGCTGGTCGTGGCGGCCCTGGGCCTCGCGGTCCCGGCGTCGGGTGCGCCCGACGCGGCCCCCGCCGCCGTCTCCCGCCTCGGCACCGCGGGCAACAAGATCGTCAACGCCGCCAGCACCCCCGTCCAGCTCCGGGGCGTGTCCGTCCTGGCGCCCCGCCACAACGCCGAGTGCCCCGAGTGCCACCCGAAGCCGATCTCCGACGTGATCGACATGACCGTGTCCGACGGCTGGCAGTCCGACGTCGTGCGCCTGCCCGTCACGGTCTGGGGCTCGCTCAGCGTCGAGGACAACGTGGCCCAGTACGTGGACCCCTACGTGCAGCAGGCCGTGGAGCTGGGCATCTACATCATCGTGGACCTGCACTACGTGTCCGACTACGGCAGCACCGGGGTGCCGCAGTCCACCGTGTCGGAGTTCTGGGACTACGTCGCGCCCCTGTACGCGGACGTGCCGAACGTGATCTACGAGGTCTTCAACGAGCCCGTCGCCCCGGCGAGCTGGGCCACGTGGAAGGCGTACATCCAACCGGTGGTGGACGACATCCGCGCCGTCGCGCCCGAGACGCTGCTGCTCATGGGCGGCCCCCAGTGGAGCACCTACGTCAACCAGGCCGCGGCCGACCCGATCGCGGGCAACGACATCGCGTACGTCTACCACCTGTACCCCAACCAGGGGGACGCCACGGCGGCCAACCTGGACGCCAAGTTCGGCAACGCGGCCCAGCAGATCCCCGTGATCCTCACCGAGTTCGGCTGGAACCCACCGGGCGAGTTCTCCGACCCGGTGGTCACCCAGGGCACGACGTCGGGGTGGGGCATCCCGCTGCGCCAGTACCTCGACGCCCGCCCGCACATCAGCTGGACCGCGTGGCTCTTCGACAACTACTGGAAGCCGCAGATGTTCGACCACGACTGGAACCTGCTCGGCGGCGAGCACCAGGGCGCAATGATCAAGGCGTGGCTCGCGGACCAGCCGTACGCGTCGCCGTGCGCCTCCCACGCGGCGGTGGGCGCGACGGCCGTCGCGTCGTCGTCCGGGAGCGCGACCAGCGGGGCGGACAAGGCGGTGGACGGCGACTGCACCAACGCCGGGCGCTGGCTCTCGGCCTCCGGCGACACCACGCCCACCCTGACGATCACGCTCGACGCACCCACCGTCGTCGACCAGGTCGACGTCTACAGCGGGTTCGTGGGCGGGGGCTCGGTCAACGTGCTGCGCGACTTCACGGTCGAGGTGCACACCTCCGCCGGGTGGCAGCGGGCCGCCGCCTTCGACGACAACACGCTCGGCCTGGTCAGCGCCCCGGGCCCGGCGGCCGCCGTCGACCAGGTGCGGCTGGTGATCACCGACCCGTCGAACTACACGCCGGACGTGGCCAGGGTGTTCGAGGTCGCGGTCCGCGCGGCCTAGCGGCACGTGTCAGACGTACAGGTCACCCGAATGACCTGTACGTCTGACACGGCGGCGGGCTGGACGGCGGTGCCGCCCGCCCGGGTGGCCGTCGGCGACCAGGCGCCGGTCCAGGGCGCTGCGGTTCCAGGAGACCTGGCGCACGTCGATGAATGCGCGGATGCACTCGGCGCAGCCGTCCAGGTGCCTCTCCAGTCGCCGGCGGCGGTGGGGGAGCAGCCGCCCGGCGAGGTAGTCGTGGATCGCGGCGCGGGTGGAGCGGCACTCCGGCCGTCGCCCGGCGCTCGCGCCGGCCGCGGGGCGGTTCCCCGGCGGGAGGTCCGGCAATCCGGACAGCGCGGTGCGGAGCCTGGCCACCTCGGCCTGGCGTGCACCCGTGATCGTCACGCGGAACTGCCCCCTCTGTGCAGAGTGTCCGGTCTGCCCGGCCGGGCAATAGTGCCACTGCCGACCAGGAGTTGCGCAAACGAGCACGTGATACCGCTGACAGCGAACCGGGAGCCGTGTCAGCGCCGTGTCAGCGTCGTGTCCGCGGGGCCGGACAGCATCCTCGGCATGGACAACAGAACCGGCCCCACGGCCTTCGTCGAGGACACGCGAACCAACCGCGTCGCCGAGCTGCTGCTCGCCGAGCGCCACTCCCTCCCGCTGTCGATCGCCCTGCACCTCGTGCCCGGCGTGCTGATCGTCGCCGTCTACCTGCTCGTGGCCCAGCCGCTGGTGCGGGCCATCGACTACCCGTCGTTCCTGGGCTGGGCGATCGCCCTGGTCATCGTGCTCTACCCGCTCCAGCTCGGGCTGCTCTGGCTCGGCCGCTACCGCACCGGCCGGTGGTCGCTGCGCGGTGTGCTGGGTTACCTGGACAAGCCGGTCCCGCGCGGCCGGCTCGTCGCCATGGTCGCGGGCCTGATCGTGTGGTTCGTGGCGGTCTCCTCCGCGCTCACCGTCCTGGACAGCGCCGTCTTCGAGGCCTTCTTCACGTGGCTCCCGTTCGACGACGTCGGCGCCAGCGCCACCACCTACCTGGAGGGCAACGACCGCACGGTCATGATCATCACGCTGGCCGCGTCCATCCCGTTCACCGGGTTCACGCTGCCGCTCATCGAGGAGTACTACTTCCGTGGGTTCCTGATGCCGCGCCTCGCCCACCTGGGCGCGTGGGCGCCGGTGCTCAGCACCGTGCTCTTCTCGCTCTACCACCTGTGGTCGCCCTGGGTGTTCCTGTCCCGCGTGATCTTCTTCTTCCCCGGCCCGTGGTTCGTCTGGAAGAAGCAGGACCTGCGGCTGTCCATCGGCATGCACGCCGGCACCACGCTGCTCATGGCCACCGGCGGCACCGTCGCCCTGATGCTGGGGGTCATGTGATGAGCGACCTCGCGATCGCGGTCTCGGGACTGCGCAAGACGTTCAAGGACAAGGTCGTGCTCGACGGCATCGACCTCGACGTCCGGGCCGGCACCATCTTCGCACTGCTCGGCCCCAACGGTGCCGGCAAGACGACGACGGTGAACCTCCTGACCACCCTGACCCGAGCCGACGGCGGTACCGCTCGCGTCGCCGGCCACGACCTGGCGGCCGAGGCGAAGGCCGTGCGCGCCGCGATCGGCGTGACCGGCCAGTTCGCCGCCGTCGACGAGCTCCTGACCGGGACCGAGAACCTGCAGCTCATGGTGGACCTGAGCGGCCGCGCCGCCGCCGGGCCGTCCGTCACCACGCTGCTGGAGCGGTTCGAGCTGACCGAGGCGGCCCACAAGCCGGCGTCGACCTACTCGGGCGGCATGCGCCGCAAGCTCGACCTGGCGATGACCCTGGTCGGTGCCCCGGAGATCATCTTCCTCGACGAGCCGACCACGGGCCTGGACCCGCGCAGCCGCCGCACGATGTGGTCGATCATCCGCGACCTGGTGGCCGACGGCGTGACGATCTTCCTCACCACGCAGTACCTGGAGGAGGCCGACCAGCTCGCCGACCGGGTCGCCGTCCTGGACCAGGGCCGCATCGTGGCCGAGGGCACGCCCGACGAGCTCAAGCGCCGCATCCCCGGCACCCACGTGCGGCTGCGGTTCGCCACCCTCGACCAGCTCGACGCCGCCGCGCGGGTCCTGACCGACGCCACGCGGGACGACGACGCGCTGAGCCTGCGGGTACCCGGCGACGGCGGCACCCGGTCGCTGCGGACCCTGCTGGACCGGCTCGACGAGTACTCCCTGAGCGCCGAGGAGCTGTCCGTGCACTCTCCCGACCTCGACGACGTCTTCCTCGCCCTGACGGGCCACGGCACCGAGAAGCAGGCAACAGAGAAGGAGGCCGCCCGATGAGCGCCCCGACCCACGCGCTGGTGATGCTGCGCCGCAACTTCAAGCACGTCGCCCGTAACCCGACCGCCGTGTTCAACGCGGTGCTGATGCCGATCATCATCCTGCTGATGTTCGTCTACATGTTCGGCGACGCCTTCGACGTGGGCGTCGACTACATCGACTACGCGACGCCCGGGCTGATCCTGCTGGCCGTCTGCTACGGCCTGGGCTCCACCGCCACCGCGGTGAACTCCGACATGACCAAGGGGATCATCAACCGGTTCAAGGTCATGGACGTCTCGCGCAGCGCGGTGCTGACGGGCCACGTCGTGGCCAGCCTGCTGACCAACGTCGTCGCCGTGACGGCCCTGCTCGGCGTGGCGTTCCTGCTCGGGTTCGGCCCGGCGGCGAGCGGCCTGGACTGGCTCGGCGTGGCCGGCATGGTCGTGCTGCTCGGTTTCGCGACCGGCTGGCTGACCGTCGCGCTCGGCCTGGCGGCGAGGTCGCCGGAGACGGCGGGCCTGGCATCCGTGCCGCTGGTCATGCTGCCGTTCTTCAGCAGCGCGATCGTCCCGGCCGACACGATGGGCCCCGGGCTGGCGCAGTTCGCGCGGTACCAGCCGTTCACGCCGATCATCGAGACCGTACGGGGCCTGCTCGCGGGCACGCCGGAGCTCGGCACCGCGCTGGTCGCCGTCGGCTGGTGCGTCGGCATCGCGCTGGTGGGCTACCTGTGGGCGGGCGCCACGTTCACGAAGCGAGCGTGACCGCGGCGAGCCGCTCCCAGTCCGGTGCGGGCATCGATTCCGATCCCGGCTCCCGCCCCACCCGAGCCGCCTCGGCGAACCCCGTGTCGCCGAGGCGGCTCCGTGCCGCGGCCTCGACCCGGATGATGTCCGGCATGGCGCGGTAGTCGCGCCGCTCGTGCACGGCAGCGCTCGCCCCGAGCAGCCGCGCGGCCTGCTCGGGCTCCCCGAGCCGCAGCGCCAGGTCCGCGACGCCCACCAGCGCGACCGCGACCATCGGCGCGTGCCCGGTCTCCACGGCCGCCCGGAGGGCCGCGGCGTGGTGGGCGCGCGCCTCGTCGATGTCGGGGGAGAGGTAGCCGAGCTGGTCGCGCAGGACGGCGCTGATGTGCGCCCCGTCGGTGTCCTCGCCCCAGATCTCCGCCGCGGCGGTCAGGTGCTCACGCGCCTCGTCGGCCGCTCCGCGCCAGCGGGCGAGCTCCGCCCGGGCCAGTTCCAGCGCGCCCAGCGTGCCCGGCCACGTGACCCGGCGCGCGTGCCGCTCGGCCTCGGCCATCGCGGCGGCGCTCGCGTCCTCGTCACCCAGCAGCCAGTGCAGGTGGGCCAGGCGCGACCTGATCAGGATGACGTCGTCGAGCGCGCCGATCTCGGTGACGACGACGGCCGCCTGCTCGTAGTGTGCGCACGCCGCGGCGAGGTCGCCGCGCGCCGCGAGCTGGTCGCCCAGCTCGGACAGCGCGAACGAGATGCCGAACCGTTCGCCGAGCGCGCGGAACTCCGCGAGCGCCTGGGCGAGGTCCGCCTCCGCCTCCTGCTCGTCCTGGCCGAGGAGGAGCCGCAGCTTGCCGAGGTGCAGGCGGGCCAGTGCGCGTACCCAGGGATCCGGGTCGTCGAGCACGTCGGTCCAGGCGGCCAGGCCCTCGTCGGGCGCCACGAGGAGGCGTTCGAGCGGGATGGTCAGCGGCAGCGCGGGGTGCCGCCCCTCGGCGTCCTGGCTGAACCGGTAGGCCTTGTGGATCCAGTCGGCGGCCGTGTGCTCGTCACCCAGGCCCACGCTCAGGAAGGCCGAGAGCAGGGCGTACACCCAGGCCCGGACGTCGTCGGGCACGTCGCCGGGCAGCCTGGTGGCGGCCAGCAGCAGGTCCATGCCCTCGGACTTGTGCCCGCTGAGCCACCAGTACCATCCGGAGCCGGCCGCCAGCCGCATCGCTTCCGGGGCCTCGCCGGCCGCGAGGGCACCGCGCATCGCGGCCGTGAGGTTGTCGTGCTCGACGGTGAGCGTGGCGAGCCAGTCGAGCTGCTCGGCGCGACGCAGGTACGGCTCGGCGGTCTCGGCGAGCTCGGTGCACCAGGCCAGGTGGGCGCGGCGGGTCTGCTCGGCCTCCCCGGCCTCCGCGAGGCGCTGCGCCGCGTACTCCTTGATGGTGCCGAGCATCCGGTAGCGGGGGGCGTGCGCGGTGCCGTCCGCGACCAGGAGCGACTTCTCGGTCAGCGCGGTGAGCAGGTCGAGCACGTCGTCCGGCGGCACGTCCGTCGCCGGGTCGGCGCAGACGTGCTCCGCGGCGTCCAGGCTCGCCCCACCACGGAACACGGACAGCCGGCGCAGGACGGTCCGCTCGGCGTCCGACAGCAGCTCCCAGCTCCAGTCGACCATGGCGCGCAGCGTGCGGTGCCGGGGCAGGGCGGTGCGGCTGCCGCCGGTCAGCAGCCGGAACCGGTCGTCGAGCCGCGCGGCGAGCTGGTCGATGGACATGGTGCGCAGGCGGGCGGCGGCCAGCTCGATGGCCAGGGGCATCCCGTCCAGGGCGCGGCAGACGCGGGCCATGGTCGCCAGGGTGCCGGCGTCGCCGGCCAGGCCCGCGCGCACCGCGCCCGCCCGGTCGAGCAGCAGCCGGACGGCGGGCGCGCACCCGATCTCGCCGGCGGCGGCCGCGGCGTCCGGCAGGGCAAGGGGCAGCACCTGCCACAGGGCCTCGCCCGGGATGCCGACGGCCTCGCGGCTCGTGGCCAGGATCCGCAGCCGCCGGCACTCGCCGAGCACCCGCTCGGCGAACCGCGCCACGGAGTCGATCACGTGCTCGCAGTTGTCCAGGACCAGCAGGGCCTCACGGTCGCGGACGGCGGCGACGAGCCGTTCGGTCGCGTCCAGGGTGGATCCCTCGCCGAGCAGGGCGTCGCGGAGCTCGAGCGCGGTGAGCACCGCCTGCGCCACGTCGTCGTCGGGCCCGAGCGGGGCGAGCTCGACCAGCCACGCCCCGTCGGGGAGGTCGGCGGCCAGGAGGCCCGCGGCCTCGGTGGCCAGCCGGGTCTTGCCCGCACCGCCCGGTCCGACCAGGGTTGCCAGCCGGTGGTCCGCGACGAGGCCACGCACGACGGCGAGGTCGGCGTCCCGGCCCACGAAGCTGGTCAGCGCGGCCCGCACGTTGGTCCGGCGGGTCGCCGCCCGCGGGGCCAGCTCGCCGCGCAGCAGTGCGACGTGCAGGGCCGACAGCTCCGGCGAGGGGTCCACGCCGAGCGCGTCGGCCAGTGCCTCGCGCGTGCGCTGGTAGACCTCCAGCGCCTCGGCGTCGCGCCCGGTCTCGGCCAGCGCGCGCATGAGCGTGGCGACCAGCCGCTCGCGCACGGGGTGCTCGGCGACCAGGTCGGTCAGCTCCGTGACGGCCTCGGCGCCGTGGCCGAGCCCGAGCTCGGCGTCGAACCGGTCCTCCAGGGCCGTCAGGCGGAGGCGGTCGAGGCGGGTGACCGCGACGCCGAGGTTCCCGCCCCCGACCTCACCGTCCGCCCCGCCGACGTCCTGCAGGGCGGGGCCCCGCCACAGCGCGAGGGCCTCGCGCAGCATCCGGACCCGGCCGGCGACGTCGGCGTCGCGCGCACGGGCGACGAGGCGCTCGAACCGCACGGCGTCGACGGCGTCGGGGTCCACGAGCAGCCGGTAGCCGTTCACCTGACCCTCCAGGACGCCGTCCGGCAGCACCTTGCGCAGCCGCGAGACCAGACGTTGCAGCGCGTTGGTCGCGTCGGACGGCGGGGCCTCGCCCCAGATGCGGTCGACCAGGGCGGACCGGGGGACGACCCTGCCGGGGTCGAGCGCCAGGGTGGCCAGCAGCGTACGCAGCCGCGCGCCGGGGACGTCGGCGGGCACGCCGTCGTCCCCGATGACCTCGAACGATCCCAGCATCCTGATCAGCACCGGCAGATCTTGGCACATGGTGCCGGTGCTGCGGGTGCCGTGGAACCATGACGCCATGAGCGCACGCGTCGGGATCATCTGGAACCCCAGCAAGACCACCCGGGAGAGCCTCGAGACGGCGCTGAGGAAGGCCGCCTCGGCCGGGCGCTCGGACGTCGACCAGCAGTGGTTCGAGACGACGCCGGACGACCCGGGCCAGGGCGCCGCGGCCCGCGCGATCGAGGCCGGCGCCGACGTGCTCGTCGCCGCGGGCGGGGACGGGACGGTCCGGGCCGTCGCGGAGCACCTCGCGGAGTCCGGGGCCGACGTCGACCTGGGCATCGTCCCGCTCGGCACGGGCAACCTGCTGGCCCGCAACCTGCGGGTCCCGCTGCTCAACCCGGCCGCGGCCTTCCGGCGGGCGCTCACCGGCGAGGCCCGGGCCCTGGACGTGGGCTGGCTGGAGATCGACCTCGAGGGCGGCACCGAGCGGCACGCGTTCGCCGTCATGGCCGGGTTCGGTCTCGACGCCCACATGATCACCGAGACCGACGACGACCTCAAGGACAAGGTGGGCTGGCTCGCCTACGTCGAGTCCCTCGGGCGGGCGCTGTCGGCCAGCGGCACCCTCGACGTCCGGATCACGGCTGATGGCCGGGAGCTCGACCGCAACAGCGCGCACACCCTGCTGGTCGGCAACTGCGGCATGCTCCAGGCCGGGATCACCCTGCTGCCCGACGCCGACCCCGGCGACGGCGAGCTGGACCTCCTGGTCCTGAGCGCCGACGGCGCCGCCGGGTGGGTCGACACGCTGCGGAACATGGTCTGGGACAACGGCATCAAGCGGGTCCTCGGCGGCGGGGCCTCGGCCGAGAGCAGCGAGAGCGCCACCCACGGCCGCGTGCGCAGCCTGCAGGTGGAGCTCGCGGAGCCCCGGGTCTTCGAGATCGACGGCGAGGACCTGGGCGAGACGACCCGGGTCTCCGTCACCGTGCAGGAGGGTGCGGTGCGGGTGCGCTGACCGGCTCCAGGAACGGCGCCAGCAGCCCCGGGACGGCGGCGTCGGCCAGGGCCAGGCCGTCCGCCTCGGCGGCGTCGCGCACGGCGTACGCGCCGGAGCCCGCCGCTGTGGTCGCGAGCACGGTGACGAGTCCGGCGCGGCGCTGGAACACGGACTGCCGCACGGTCCAGCCCACGATGCCGCGGCGCTGGAGCGCCACCGTGGCGCGGCGCACCGTGCCGCTGCGCGCCACCAGGTAGCGCTCGGTCAGGGCGTGGCCGAGCGCGCGGTACGCGTCCAGCGCCAGCAGCACCGCCACCGGTACGAGCACCAGCGCGCTGGACCACGCGATGTGCAGCAGCACGGGCGTGAGCAGCACGCCGAGCAGCACCAGGACGGTCTCGGTCGCGAGCACCGTGGCCAGCGCCCAGCGCAGCCGGCGCCCGCGCGCCGCGACCGGGTGCCCGCGCAGCGGAACGGCCGTGGGGGAGTCCGGCTCGCGCAGCACGTCCGCGGCGACCCGGTCGGCGAGCTCCTCGGGCGCGACCGGCAGCAGGATCTGGCTGTCGGTCTTGTCCTCCTCGCCCTGCGCGAGCCCCGTCGCGACGGCGTCGACCCGTGCGCCGCCCGCGAGGCGGGCGGCCAGGGGCTCGACGACCTCGACGCCGCGCAGCCGCGCCTCCTCCAGCGTGATGGACCGCGTGGTGAGCAGGCCCCGCCGCACGTGCAGCGTGCCGTCGGACTGGCGGTCCAGCGTGTGGTTCCACCAGGACTCGACCCACAGCGCCACGGTCGCCACGCCGCCGGCCACGAACAGGCCCACGCCCATGGCCACCGCGACGAGGACCGCTGGTGCCAGGCCGAACCACGACCCGATCGCCTCGAACAGCTCGTCCTGCAGGCCGAACCACTCGGACACCTGGATCAGGCCGCCCGCCGCGGCGGCGCCGAGTGCCGGCGTCAGGAAGGACAGCGGGGCGAACCGGATCCAGCGACGGTCGAACCGGACCAGGGTGCCGTCGGGACTCCCCTCCTCGCCGGCCGTCCCGGAGCCGGCCGCGGAGACCTCGGGCCGCGCCGCGTGCGCGAGCAGGGTGGCGCGCAGGGCCTCGGCGTCCGTCCGCCGCAGCGGCCACAGCGTGACCGACCCCTCCGTGCCGGCCTGCTCGCCGGTACCCACCCGCACGGTCGCGGCGCCGAGCACGCGCAGCACCGGGTCGGCGGTGAGGTCCACGGTGCGGATGCGCTCGCGCCGCAGCGCGAGGCGCTTGCGCACCACGACGCCGGTGTGCACGTGGAACCGTTCGTCGCCCACGCGGTACCGGGTGACGCGCCACATCCACTCGCCGGACGCGGCGCCCGCGAGCACGACGAGCACCACCGGGGGCAGCACCCAGGCGAGCGCGAACCCGATCCCGTTGCCCACGGCCAGCCAGTAGCCCGTGATGAGCGCGGCGCTCCCGGCGGGGACGAGCGTGTAGGCCGCGGCGGCCAGGACGGCGCGGCGGTCGAGGCGTGCCCAGCCGGCGTGCTCGGCGTCGGCTGCGGCGTCGACCTCCGGGCCCGGGCCGACGGCGCTCAGGTCGCGTCCTCGGGCGTGGCCTGGGTGGCTACGGTCAGGCCCGCGGCGAGGTCGGCGGCCGTCTCGGCGTCGAGCCCCTCGATCTTGACGGCGCCCCGGGCGGACGCCGTCGTCACGGTGAGCGTCGCGAGCCCGAACCGCTGCTCCAGGGGCCCGCGCGCGGTGTCGACGGTCTGGATCCGGGACAGCGGCGCGACCCGCCACTCCTGGAAGAACCAGCCGGTGCGCGTGTACACGGCCTCGTCGGTGACCTCCCAGCGGTGGTGGCGGAACCACAGCCGCGGCAGGGCGACCGCGGCGGCTGCGCCGAGCACCGCGATGATCCCGGCGGGCAGGAGGAGCCAGAAGCGGGCGGGCGCGATCAGCGCGCCCAGCACCACCAGGACCACGACCGGCACCGCGGTCAGCAGCACCCACTGGAGGGCCCACCAGCCCACGGCGCGCGGGTCCACTGCGTGTCGTGGGGGACGCAGCCGCACGGCCGCGCTCGGATTCTCGTCGGTCGTCGGCAATATCACCCGCCCATGGTCCCAAGCCCGGTGGCCTGCGGCAACGCTATTGGGCGTGGTCCGGGGCAGGGCGCGGCGGGAGGTGCCGATGAGTCCCGTACCCCACTCCGGTCTCTTCCTGCAGCACCGGTTGCATCCCCTCGACCAGAAGGAGCACGACCATGGACCCGACCGAAGGCCCGGCGGTGACCGAGCTCGATGTGCTTCGTCCCGGCGACAGCGGCTACGACAGCTCCCGCGCGGTCTGGAACGCGATGGTGGACCACAAGCCTGCCGTGGTGGTCCGCTGCCGCACGGCCGGCGACGTCGTCGCTGCGCTGGCCCTGGCCCGGCGCGACGGCCTGGAGGTGGGGGTGCGCTGCGGCGGCCACAGCGTCGTCGGGCACGGGGTGCCGGACGGCGGCCTGATGATCGACCTCACCCCGATGGGCGCCGTCCGCGTGGACCCGGAAAGCCGGCGGGCGTGGGTGCAGGGCGGTGCGCTGCTCGGCGCGCTCGACGCCGCCACGCAGCCGTTCGGCCTGGCCACCACGGCCGGCAACGTCTCGCACACCGGCGTCGGCGGCCTCACGCTGGGCGGCGGCATGGGCTGGCTCGCCCGCCGCTGCGGGCTGGCCTGCGACAACGTCGTCGCCTACGAGGTGGTGACGGCGGCCGGCGAGATCGTCCGCGCGTCCGCCGACGAGCGGCCCGACCTCTTCTGGGCGCTGCGCGGCGGGGGCGGCAACTTCGGCGTGGTCACCCAGTTCGAGTTCCGGCTGCACGACGTCGGCACGCGCGCCCTGGACGTCCAGCTCGACTTCCCGGCCGACGCCGCGGCGGCCGCGGCGTTCCGCTGGCGTGACCTCAGCGCCGACGCCCCGCGGGAGGCCACCTACACCGCGCACGTGCACGACGGTGTCGCGTCGTTCGGCTTCGTCTGGGTGGGTGACCCGGCCGAGGGTCGTGCCCACGCGGCGGTGCTCGACGCGCTGGGCACGCCTGGAGGTCGGCGGGTCACGGAGCTGTCCTACCTGGACCTGCAGACCCGCGAGGACGACACGGCGGGCCACGCCGTGCGCCGCTACTGGAAGGGCCACTACTTCAGCGACCTGCCCGACGCCGCCCTGGAGGCGCTGCTCGCCCACGGCCCGGACGTGCGGGCGGGCCTGCAGGCGTACGGCGGCGCCATCGCCGAGGTGCCGGACGACGAGGCCGCGTTCAGCCAGCGCGCCACGCGGTTCGAGTACGTCGTGGCCACGGGCTGGACCGACCCGGCCGAGGACGCGCGCCGCATCGCCGCCGCGCGCCACGACGCGGCCCTGCTGGAGCCGTACGCCAGTGGCGTCTACGTCAACGTGCTCGCGGACGACGGCGTCGCCGGCGTACGCCGGGCCTACCCGCCGGCCAAGCTGGCCCGCCTCGCGGCGGTCAAGCGGGAGTACGACCCGGAGAACGTGTTCCACCTCAACCAGAACATCCCGCCGGCGTGAGCGACGGGTGGTGGCGCGTCAGCTCCTGAGCCAGGTCAGAGCGCCCCGCCCGCCGCGCGCGGGGCCGCCGCCGACTCGCCCGAGTCGCCGATCGTCTCGCGGGCCACGTAGTTCTCCAGGTCGAACAGGTTGTCGCCGGCGCGCCTGGCCACGGTGACCAGGGTGTTGGCCGCGGCGACCTCCTCGACCTGCTCCTCGAGGAACCACAGCAGGAACTGCTCGCCCAGGGCGTCGCCCTCGGCGCGGGCCGCGTTGAAGATGGCCTCGATCTGCCGGGTGACCTGCTGCTCCTGGTCGAGCGCGAGCTGCAGGGGCTCCAGCACGTCCGTAAAGTCGTTGCGTACCTCGGGCGTGCCCGGGATCGCCACGGGCAGGGACCGGTCCAGGTGGTACTGGACGATCATCATGCCGTGGTTGCGCTCCTCCAGCGCCTGCCGGTAGAAGTGCGCGGCGAGCTGGGGCAGGTCGTGGCTGTCGAACCAGACCGCGATCGCCACGTACTGGAGGTGCGCCGCGAACTCGTGCCCCACCTGCTCGCCCAGCAGCCGCAGGTACTCGGAGTTCTCCTCGTGGGTCGTCATGGGGCCAACGCTAGGTCATCCACCGGGCGTCATCTCGCGGGCGTCGTCTCCCGGGGCGCGCGGCGGCACGTCAGAGCGCGGGGGCAAGGCTGCGCGCGGTGTCCAGCAGCGTGGTCTGCGCCGGGCGGAACGACATCCCCAGCAGCCGCCGGGCCTTGTCGTTGCTGATCGCCAGGGGCGACAGCTCGCCGACGGCGGGCTGCTCCACCGTCGTGATCTCCGCCCCGAGCTCGCGCCGCAGCAGCTCGATCACCCAGCCCCAGGTCACCACATCGCCGCTCGTGAGCAGGATGCGCTCGCCGACCGCGGCCGGCGTCGTCATCGCGCGCACGTGCGCCTCGGCGACGTCGCGCACGTCGACGACGCCGAACCGCATCCGGGGCAGCGTCGCCAGGTCGCCGGTCAGCATGGCGCCGACCGCGCCGACCGACGTGGACAGCCGCCCGCCCAGCACCGGACCGAAGATGCCGGTCGGATTGAGCACGGTCAGCCCGAGCGGCGTCCGCGCGCCGGTGTCCTGTTCGGCGACGAAGTCCCAGGCGGCCCGCTCGGCCAGCACCTTCGAGCGGATGTAGGGGTCGTTGGGGTGGTCGAGGTCGGTCCAGTCGCGCTCGTCGTACGGTCGCTCGTCGGGCCGTGCGGCGAGCGGGCCGTACCCGACCGCGGCGAACGACGACGTCAGCACGACCTGCGCCGCGCCGGCGTCCCGTGCGTGGCGCAGCACCCGGAGCGTGCCCTCGACGGCCGGCACGATGACCTCGTCGGCCCGCTCGGGCGGTACCGACAGGAACGGCGAGGCGACGTGGTGGACCACCGACACGCCGGCGAGGGCCTCGGCCCAGCCCGCGTCGACGTCCAGGGAGGTCACGACCGTCTCCAGACGGTCGCCGGGGTCGACGCCGGCCACACGCACCAGGTGCCCGACGGCGTCGGCGCGACCGGCGTCGCGTACGGTGGCGCGGACGCGATACCCGCGCTCCAGCAGGGTGGCGACAAGGTGGCCACCGACGTAGCCGGTGCCGCCGGTCACGAGGACCGGGTTCTCGGACGGCGCGGTTTCGGGCATGACAGGTCCAGGCATGGTGCTGCTCCTCGGATGGGTGCGGGTGTCTACGGAAGTACGGGGAGGGGCCGCGGGCTCAGAACCGCGACATCGCCGAGAGCGTCCGGTCGGTCGCCCGCCGCTCGGCGTCGGCGTCGCCGTCCACGCGGGCCTGCCACAGGTCGGCCTTGGCCCGCAGGTACTCCAGGCGTACGCCGAGGCGGGCGATCTCGGCCTCGACGCGGTCGGCGTGCGCGGCGAACAGGGCGGCCTCCTCGGCGGCGGCCGCCAGGTCGCCGGGGGCGAGCAGCGCCAGGTAGCGCCGCATCTCGCCGACGGGCACGCCGGCGCCGCGCAGGCAGGACAGCGCCTCCAGCGTCTCGACCACCTGCGGCCCGAACCGGCGGTGCCCGCTGTCCGGGTCGCGCTCCACGTGCGGGATCAGCCCGATCTGCTCGTAGTAGCGCAGCGTGGACGGGGCCAGCCCGGTGCGGCGGGCGACCTGCTGGATGGTGAGTGCCCGTTCCGGCGATGCTGCTGTGGTGGCCATGTCCCCAGCCTGCGACACCTCGAGCGCTTGAGGTCAACTGTGCCGCCGATCACGCCCATGCCGGGTTCGGCCTTGCTTTACCGGCGCGCGCACGGCAGAGTCGGCTGTGACGCACCTCACGACGGGGTGAGGCGCGTCACCACCTTCGCCGGTCCACGGCGAAGGCTGGGCGAACCATCGCGCGGCGCGGCGCCGGGACTAGGGTTCGGCGGCCGCCCGGACCGTGGCCCGCGCCAGCTCCTCCCGGACCGTGGCGACTCCGCCGAGGCCGAGCTCGAGGTGCTGGTCCAGGCACTCCTGCCAGGCGTCACGAGCCTCCGCCCAGCGGCCGACGTCGCCGAGCAGGGCGGCGCGCCGGCGCTCGGCCGCCACGAGGTCCTGCCGCATGTCGAACGCCCGGAACCGGACCGCGGCCTCCTGGTAGCAGGTGATCGCGCGCTCCGGGTCGCCGAGCCGCGCGTGAAGCAGGCCGAGCGTGTCCCACACGACCGCGCGGGTGGTGGGGTTGTCGGCGTCGTTCAGCAGGGCCAGCGCCTGCTCGGCGAGCGGCAGGGCGCGGACGAGGTCGCCGTCGTGCGCCAGCGCCCACGCCAGGATGTTCAGGGCGTGGGCCTCGTAGTAGGCCTCGCCCGTGCGGCGGCCGTGCACCAGGGCCTGCTCGGCCTGCCCGACGGCGTCGGCACTGCGGCCCCAGCGCACCAGGTCGCCCGCGTAGCCCTGGTGGGCCATCTGGAGCGCCCGGGGGTCGTCCAGGTCCGTGGCCAGGTCCACGGTGCGCCGGCGCAGGTCCTCGCCCTGCGCCGTCCGGCCCGCGACCGCCGCCATGGCCGCCAGGTAGCGCACGCACCACAGCTCGGCCGGGCGGTTCCCTGTACGCGTGGCGACGTCGCGCGCCGTGACCAGCCCCGCCCACAGCGCGTCGCGGAGGTCGGCGTGGTACGACAGCGTGCTGTAGAGCGCCCAGACCAGCGACACCGTCTCGGCGTCGAGCCCCTGGACGCGGGCGGCGGCGTCGACCACGGCGAGCAGGACCGCGCCCTCGGACCGGAACCAGGCGGCCGGCTCCTGGTCCGGGACGCGGACCGGGCCGGGATGGGTGACGAACGCCTGCGGGACGCGCGCCGGCCACCGGCGCCGGTCCATCTCCAGGGCCACGCCGAGGTACCAGCGCGTCAGGCGCCGCAGCGCCGCGTCCCGCCGCTCGGGTGGCTCGTCCAGGCGGGCACGCTCGCGCGCGTACTCCGCGACCAGGTCGTGCATCGCGTACCGGCCGGGTGCGTGCTCGGTCACGAGGTTGACGCGCACGAGCTCGGCCAGGGCGCCGTCGGCGGTGCCGGGTTCCCTCGCGAGAGCGCCGGTCGCCGCCCGCGAGACGTCGGGTCCGGGGTGGAGCCCGAGCAGCCGGAACAAATGCGCGCCGTCCGGGGACAGCGCCCGGTACGACGTCGCGAACACGCTGCGGACGTCGGCCATCGCGTCGTCGTCGCCCAGCGCGTCGAGCCGGGCGCCGCCGTCGGCCAGCTCATCGGCGACCGCGGAGAGTGGGAACGCGGGCCGGGCCAGCACCCGGGCCGCGGCGATCACGATCGCGAGCGGCAGGCCCGCGCACCGCGCGACGATCCGGCGCGCCGCCTCCGGCTCGGCGACCGTCCGCTCGGGCCCGACCCGCAGCGCGAGCAGGTCGAGCCCCTCGCCGGGCGTGAGCGTGCCCAGCGCGACCCGCCGCAGGTCCTGCACGGGGGCCAGGCCGCTCAGCGTGGCGCGGCTGGTCACCACGGTCACGCTCGCGCCCGGCCCCGGCAGGAGGGCCCTCACCTGGTCGGCGTCGCGAGCGTTGTCCAGCACCACGAGCAGGCGCCGGCCTGCCACGACGCCCCGGTACAGGGCGAGCTGGGCCTCCTCGGACGCCGGCACGCGGCCCTTGGCCACGCCCAGCGCGTCGAGGAATCCCCGCACCACCGTCGCCGCGGGCACCGGGGCCGACGCCGGGTCGAACCCGCGCAGGTTCGCGTAGAGCTGCCCGTCGGGGAACCGGTCGGCCACGCGGTGCGCCCAGTGCAGCGCGGTGGCCGTCTTGCCCACCCCGCCGGCGCCGTCGAGCAGCGCGACCCGCGGCGCGGCCTCGTCGTCCAGCAGACGGTCGAGCTCGGCCAGGGCGTCCGTGCGCCCGCTGAACGCGCGGGGGGCGAGGGGAAGCTGGCGGGGGACCAGGCCGGGCCGTGCTGCTTCGCCCTGTCTGAACTGGCCCTCCGTGATCTCGCGGCGCAGCCGCCGGACCGCCTCGCCGGGGCCGATGCCCAGCTCGTCGGCGAGGGTCCGCTCCAGCGCGGCGTAGGCGTCGAGCGCCTCGGCGCGCCGTCCACCCCGGACCAGAGCCGTCATGAGCAGGGCCCAGAAGCGCTCCTGGAGGGGGTACCGGCTCGTCAGGTCCCGGAGCTCGGCCACGTGCTGGTCGGTCCCGTCGCCCGCTCCGTCGTCCACCTCGTCCGCCATCGCCAGGTCCAGCTCGATCCGGCGGGCCAGCGCCGTCAGGCGCTGCTCGTCCAGCCGCGGCGCCTCGACCGCGTGCAGCGTCGCCGAGGCGACCCCGTCGAACGCCGGGCCGCGCCACAGCCGCAGCGCGGTCACGAGCCGCCGCCGCTCGACCGCGGGCGCGTCGCCCGGCCGGGCCCGCACGAGGTCCGTGAACGCCGCGACGTCGACCCGCTCCGCTGGCGTGGCGAGCCGGTAGCCGCCCGGGACGGTCTCCACGGCGGCTTCGCCCAGGGCGGTGCGGAGCCGGCGAACCAGCACCTGCAGCGACCGCTGTGGGGCGGCGGGCAGGTCCTCGCCCCACACCACGTCGACCAGGCGCTCCACGGTCACGGGCTCGCCCCGGCCCACGGCGAGCCCGGCCAGGAGGGAGCGGAGCCGGTCCGGCAGCCGCACCGGCTCGTCGTCGACCCAGACGGCGAACGGTCCCAGCAGGGCGACCGTGACCGCGGGCCGGTCGGCGTCGTCCGAGCCGTCCCCGTCGTCCCCGTCGTCCACCCGGCCATCCTGCCGGGTCCGGACCGGACAGGAAAGCGCAGGTCGGACCGGGTGCGCCTGAAAGCGGTCTGAAACCGGCGCCGAGTGGAATGGCTGGATGCTACGCATCCACTTCACCACGCAGGACCTGCTGCGGGTGCGGCTCGCCCCCGGGCCCGACCCGCTGTGGGAGGCGGTGCTGAGCGCGCACCAGGTCAACGTCGCGCACGGCCCGCTCGTCTTCGGGCAGTGGCGCTCGCAGGTCGTGTCCGGGCTCACCCGGGAGGCGCGCTCCTATCTGGGGCTGACGCCGCCGCGCGGTTACACGCCCGACTTCCTCACGCCCGCGGGCGGGTCCACCGACTTCGGCGAGGGCCTGGACACGATGCTGAGCACGCCGTCGGCGCGGTTCCGGAACGAGCTGGAGCTGCTGAGCCGACGCCGCGAGGTGCCCCGCTGGGCCGCCGACCTGCACCGTTCGACGGTGGCCCGGCAGCGGCTGGGTGTGGCCGCCAAGGCGTTCCACGACCAGGCGCTGGCGCCGCACTGGACGGCGGTCCGCGGCGCCGTCGAGGCCGACGTCGCCGCCCGCGTCCGCACCCTGACCAGCGGCGGCACGCAGGCGCTCCTGGCGTCGGTGCACCCGACGATCACCTGGCACGACCCGGTGCTGTGCGTCGACACCGCCGCCGACCGCGACGTGTACCTGGAGGGCCGGGGGCTCACCCTGCAGCCGGCGTTCTTCTGCTGGCGCGCCCCCATCTCGCTGGCCGACCCAGAGCTCCCGCCCGTGCTCGTCTATCCCGTGCCGCACGGGCTGTCCTGGCTCCAGCCGGCCGGCGGCGGGCACCGCGAGCGGGCGCTCGCCGCGCTGCTGGGGCGCACTCGGGCCGCGGCCCTGTCCGCCCTGGCCTACGGAGCCAGCACGAGCGAGCTGGCCCGGCACATCGGCGTGTCCGCGCCGTCGGCGTCCGAGCACGCGTCGGTGCTGCGTGACGCCGGGCTGATCGCGTCGCGGCGCGAGCGCAACAGCGTGTGGCACACGCTGACGCCGCTCGGTCAGGCGGTGCTGGACGGGGGCCGGGAGCTGGTCGCCGCGGGGACTCCGGATCGGACCGCCTCGGCGTCGCGGCGGGTGGTCGCCGCGCGGTGGGGCTCTCCTGCGGCGTCGTAGGCGGCGGCGAGCTTGTCGAGGGCCTCGGCGAGGCCGGTCTCGCGGCCGAGGGAGCGCAGGTCCTCGGTATAGGCGCGCAGGGTGTCGGCCGAGGCGCCGGGCTCGCCGCGGTCGCGCTGGATGTCGCCGATGAGCTCGCGGGTGTAGGCGCGGATCCAGAGGTCGTCGGCCTCGGTCAGGGTGTCGAACGCCCGCTGCGCGGCCGCCAGCGCGTCATCGAGCCTGCCCAGTCGGCGCAGGTACAGGCCGACCGCGGACTCCGTGCGGCCCTCGCCGACGCGGTCGCCCGACCGGCGGAAGAGGTCCAGCGCCTGCGTCGCCCGGTCCAGTGCCTCGTCGGTGCGGCCGAGCTCGGCGAGCACGGCCGCCATCGTGTTCAGCACCCAGGCGCGTGCGTCGTCGGCGCAGCTCTCGGCGAGGGGCAGGGTGGGCTCGATGGTGCGCCAGGCGTCGTCGAGCCGTCCGAGCCGCAGCAGCGCGTGCGTGATCCACCGGCGGCACGCGACCTGCTCCGGCAGGTCGCCGAGCGTCTCCAGGGCATCGAGCGCGAGGTGCCCCGTCTCCAGGAGCGTCGGGATCTGGCCGCGTGCCCACAGAAAGGCGCGCAGGCAGCGCGCGAGCCGCCACGTGTACTCGGGATTCCCGGTCGCGGCGGCGCGGCGGACCATGCCGACGAAGACCGGCCCCTCGTCGTCGAACAGGGCGAGCCCGGCGTCGTGGCCGGTCGGCGCGATGGTGCCGACGACGCCGTCCGGCACGGCCCCGAGCCTGTGCCGGTCCTCGGTGGGCGCCAGCGCCTCCTCGGCCTGGTGCGCCGCGCGCAGGTAGTGCTCGAGCATGCGCACCGTGGCGGCGCCGGTGTCCTGCGGTGGGTCGGCGGCGACGAGCTCGTTCGCGTAGTCCATGAGCAGCTCGTGCATGGTGAACCGCCCCGGCGCCAGCTCGATCAGGAGGCTCGCGCGCTCGAGCTCCGCGATCGCGGCGCGGGCGCGCTGCTCCGTGACGGCGCCGAGGCTCGCGACGCCCGGGACCGTGAGGTGCGGCCCGGGGTGCAGGCCGAGCAGGCGGAACACCCGTGCTGCGTCGTCACCCAGCGCGCGGTAGGACCACGAGAAGACGGAGCGGGCGGGCCGGTCGGCGTCGGCGGACAGGGCCGCGATCCGGGAGTCGTGCCGGTGCAGCTCGCGCACCACGGCCGCGAGCGGCGACCCGGGCCGTCCGGCCGCGCGCTCGGCCACGATCACGTGCGCCAGCGGCAGGCCTCCGCACAGGGCGAGCAGCTCGTCGCCCGCGGCCGGTTCGGCGGCGAGCCGGGCGGCGCCCAGCCGGGCGGCCAGCACGTCCTCGGCCTCGGACGGCGTCAGCGTACCCAGCGCGACGCGGGCCGCACCCTCGACCGCGACCAGCCCGCCCAGGCGGTTGCGGCTCGTGACGACGACGACGCAGCGCCGGCCGCCCGGGAGCAGGGGCCGCACCTGCTCGACGTCGCGCGCGTTGTCGAGCACCACCAGTACCCGGCGGTCGGCGAGCACCGAGCGGTACAGCG
This sequence comes from Promicromonospora kroppenstedtii, assembly GCF_044389675.1. NCBI lineage: Bacteria > Bacillati > Actinomycetota > Actinomycetes > Micrococcales > Promicromonosporaceae > Promicromonospora > Promicromonospora kroppenstedtii. The sequence continues at coordinate 135,822 of NZ_JBIRYI010000012.1, forward strand.
CGGTCTGGGCGTCGGCGTCGTCGGGGATGCGGCCCGCCGGGATGCCGAGGGCGTCGAGGAACGTGCGGACGGCGACCTCCGGGGCCAGCGGCGTGTTGGTCGGGAAGTAGCCGCGCAGGTTCACGAAGAGGGTGCCGTCGGGGAAGCGGTCGGCGGCGCGGTGCGCCCACTGCAGCACGGTCGTCGTCTTGCCGATGCCGCCGGGGCCGTCCACGACGGCGATCCCGGGAGCGTCGTCGAGCAGCGCGTCCAGGGCGGCGAGGGGCTCGGCGCGGCCGCGGAACGCGGCGTCCGGGGGCGGGAGCATGCGAGGTGGGCTCGGCTGGGCCGGATCGTCCGCGAGGAGGCCGCGGTGGACGGCCTGGGCCTCCTCGCCGGGCTGGGTGCCGAGCTCGTCGCGGAGCGTGCGGTACAGGTCCTGGTAGGCGGCCAGCGCGTCGGTGCGGCGGCCGGCTCGGTCGAGCACGGCCATGAGACGCACCCACAGGCCCTCGCGCAGGGGGTGGAGTCCAACCAGCTCGCGCAGGCCGGCGGCCAGCTCGTCGAGGTCGGGGGCGGGGGTGCTGGTCGTGGTGTCCGTTGCGGCTTGGCCGGGGTCGGACAGTGCGACGTCGGCGGCACGTTCCACGGCTTGGAGGGCGGTCTCCAGCAGGCGCGGGCGGTCGTCGGCGATCAGCACGTCCGAGTCGACGGCCTCGAAGGGGAGGCCTCGCCAGTGCCCCAGGGCCTCACGCAGGAGGCGGTATTCCTCGGTGCGTTCCTGCGCCGCGTTGCTCCGGGCGAGCACGGTCTCGAAGCGGTGCAGGTCCACGGCCTCGGGCGGGACGTCGAGGGCGTAGCCGCCGGGAGTGGTGCGGACGGCGTCGGCGCCCGTCGCCGCGCGCAGCCGGGTCACCAGCACCTGGATCGCCTTGCGGGTGTCGGCGGGGCGGTCCGTGCCCCAGACCGCGGCCGCGATGCGCTCGGTGGACACGGCGTGCCCGACGTCGAGGGCGAGGACCGCCAGGAGGGTGCGCAGGCGGGAGCTGAGGGGGAGGGGCGCGCCGTCGATCGTGACGACGAACGGGCCGAGCAGGCGCACCGACAGCGCACGGGTGCGCTCCGTGCCCGGCATGTTTGCTCCCTTGCGTGATCGTCCCCGTTCAGTATCGGGGGTCGGGGCGGCAGGGCCCTCGCAGCGTCGGCAGGGCCGGGGTGTGCAGGCGTCAGTTCATGCGGACGTGAACGGTAGCCGCCGGTCGAATCGAGCGTCGGGTGCCTGGAGCGGTGGCGTCAGGTGGAGTGTGTCCAGGAGAGGTCGGCGCGGCGGAGCCGGACTGGTGCTCGACCTGCCGTCCGGCGGGGTGATTGCTGTGCTGGGCGTGGTTGGCGGGGTGGTGGGCTCGGTCGGTAGGGGATCGTGCCGTGGGCCGGTGCGATCTGGCAGCCGATCGAGTAGCGGCTGCGTGGGATGCGACCGGGCGCGGGGCCGGTCATGCCGACCGCGGGGGTCCAGGGCGGGGTGGCGGTGCGGTCGCGGGTCGGGGTCGCGTCCGGAACGTCGTCGGGCTCGCCCGACGCCGACGCGGGAGGCACCGTTGCGGGGTCTTCGGCCGGGTCCGGGTCGAGGGCGGGACCCGACACAGCGCTTGCTGGCGCGCCGGTGGGCGCTTCGGCATCTGCGACGGGTGCCGGCCCGCCTGCTGCCATGCTGCCAAGCCCGGTCGAGCTCGCGATCGATTCCGCCTCACGCGCTGAGGCAGTGGCACGCACCGAGGGCGCGTCAGGAAGGGCGGACGCGTCACGCGCGGGTGCCGTGTCCCGGCCCGGTGTCGTGTCGCTGGTCCTTGCTGGGGCTGGTGGTGTGGGCGCGACTGAGACATAGGTGTGCCCGGTCGGGGTGATGGTCTCGACCGCATGCCGACCATCGAGCTGGGCGGTCTTCTGTCGCCAGCCGGGTGCCTGCTTCGCGTGATTACACCTCGCGCACAGGCCCTGACCGTTGTCGAGACTCGTCGGGCCGCCCTCGGCGTGCGGGGTGATGTGGTCGGTGTGCCGGACCGGGGCGTCGCACCACGTGGTGGCACAGATGCCCTGTTCCCTCGCCCGCAGCAGGCTCGACAACCCCGGTGGGTGGAACCGGGACGTGGACGTCGTGGCCAGCAGGCGCCCGTGGGGGTTGACGTAGATCGAGCGGAGCCAGGCGGTGTCGGTCTCGATCGCGTGCGCGGCCAGGTTGCGGGCCACCGGGGCCGGGACCACGCCCACACCCGCTGGGGCACCCTCGACCACCACGGCGGGCTGATCGCTACCGGCCAGGAGGGTGTCATCCGAGACCAGCAGGTTGATCGTGACCGGCACATCCGCCGCGTGACCCGGTTCGCGTCCGGTGGCGCGTTCGATGAGGGTGTCCGCCATGATCTGACCAGCGCCGCGCTCGTCACCCATGGCCTTCGCAGCCTCCGCACTGGTCTTGAGCTGAGCGTAGGCCTGCACGCCCTGCGCCATCGGCACCAGGGCCGTGAGGTAGACCATCAGATCCGGTGCCGGACGAATCGACACCCGGCGTTCCGAGACCGCCTTCGCGTTCCGGTTCACGCACGCGTGCACGTCGAGCCGGGCGGCGAGTTCCTTGATCCGGGCGACCAGTCGTCGGGTGCTCATCCGGGACAGCTCGGCTACGTGGGTGGGGCCGCAGATCTCCTCGTCGATCAGGGCCCGGTGCTCCAGGGACAGGTGGGACGTCTCCCGCACCAACAGGGTGGCCCGCCACTGGGACAGCACCCCGGTCTGCAGCGCGGTGAACGTGTGGGGCATCTGGGTGACCCAGATCCGGGAGGTGGACACGAACCCGGCCCCGGCGTGCGGGCTGACCCGCAGTGCCGCGCCGACCTGGTTCGGCACACCGCGCCCACGCCGCTCGGCACGGATGCTCTGCCGGGCTTCGTCGGCGCGGGTCGCCTCGTCCAACGCGACCGTCAGCCTGGCCTGGGTCGCGGTGACCGCGTTCTTCACGGCCTCGAGTTCACCGAGCAGGTCCACCCACTGGGCCTGCACCACTCCGGGTACGCCGGCGGGAGTGTCAGTGGCACCAGGCAGGATCATCTCTGCCAAGGCTTGTCGCACGGCCCGCACCGCCGTGCCATCGACGACATCGCCAGACACGGCCGCGCCGGACGTCTCGGTACCGCCGGGCAGCACCGGCCCGTTCCCGGGCAGCACCGATCGAGCAGCCTCCCTGCCTGCTCGTTCTGGCACCTCACCCGTTCGCGTCATGCCATCAACATATCGCACGCCTGTATGCACCGCTCGTCGAACCGGCCCCATCTGCCGAGAGCAGAACCCGGCCGCTCGTCTTGTGGAAACTGCTGGAACTCAGCAGTGAGGGGCTGCCAGGGCAGCCCTCGTTGTCGCTCGCGTCCCGGGCTCTTCCTGGGGAGGACATGCCCGCCCTTCGTGCAAGGCAGGGCCGGACGTGACCAACCTGACCCGACAGGATCGAGCGCCACGCAGCCCGGTCGTTCGAGCCTCCACCTCACCCCACCCGCCGTCGCATCCTCACCTCACCGCCGTCGCATCCTCACCCCAGCGAACCGGCCCCCGTCACTACCTCCAGGTGGTGCAGAGGCCCGCCCCAGGCTGCGTGGTCGGCATCGGGCAGCGCTGCCGCCAGCACCGGCTCGATCGAACCGCCCGACGAGACGATCGGCGCGGTCCCACCCTCCGGGAGGCGATCGAGGATCTGCCGCCGTCCGGACCGCCCTACAGCCAGTCGTGCTCCCGCGCGTACCGCGCCGCCTCGTGCCGCGTGCGGGTCTGCGTCTTCTGCATCGCGTTGGAGAGGTAGTTGCGCACCGTGCCCTCCGCGAGGTGGAGCTGGGCCGCGATCTCGGCCACCGAGTAGCCCTTGCCGGTCACCCGCAGGACGTCCACCTCACGCTCGGTCAGCGGGCAGTCGTCGATGACGGCGAGCGCCGAGACGTCCGGGTCGATCCACCGCTTGCCCTCGTGGAGTGCCGTGATGACCGTCGTGATGTGGGCCGGCTCCGCGGACTTGCTGACGAAGCCCTGGACGCCGAGCCGCAGCGCCTTGCGCAGCACCCCCGGCCGGGCGTGCCGGGTGAGCATGAGGATCACCTGGTCCGGCTGCGCGGCCCGGATCTCGCCGACGGCGGCCAGCCCGTCCACCCCGGGCATCTCCAGGTCGATGACCAGGACGTCGGGCCGGTGCTGCAGCGTGGCCTCGACGGCGGCCGCGCCGTCCTCCGCCTCGGCGAGCACCGTGATGTCGCCCTCCAGGGGCAGCAGCGCGGCGAGCGCCTTGCGGAGCAGCGCCTCGTCGTCGGCCAGTACCACCGTGGTCATCTGCTGCCCTCCAGAACTGTGGCGGACGGCGCCGCCGTCCCGCCAGTGATTGTCTCAGCGGCCCCGCGCCCGGCCCCGGTCCGGGCCCTGTTCCCGTACGACGCCGTCGTCCGGAACCGCCCCGCGTGCTGCTCCACGGTCAGCTCGCCGCCGTCCTCGGCGACGCGCTGCCGCAGGGCGGACAGCCCGCTGAGCTCGGGCGCCGGACCGGGCCGAGCACCGTCGTTGACGATGTCGATGCCCGTCCCGGTGAGGGTGATGCGCACCCAGGTCGCCTGGGCGTGCCGCAGGATGTTCGTCGTCGTCTCGCGCAGCACCTGGCCGAGCAGCTCGGCGGTGCGCGGGTCGGCCTCGGCCGGGCGGTCCACGCGGACGGCGATGCCCGCGGCCTCGAACAGGTTCTTCGCGTTCTCCAGCTCGACCGACAGGTTGAGCCGCCGCTGTGCGTGCGCCAGGTCCTTGGTCTGCGAGATCGTGTCGGCCACCAGGGTGTGGATCTCGCGCAGCTCCTCCTGGGCCCGCTCCGGGTCGCGGTGTACCAGCTTCTGCGCCAGCACCGTCTTCAGCTTCACGACGTGCAGCGTGTGGCCCTGGATGTCGTGCAGGTCGCCCGCGAACCGGATGCGCTCCTGGGCGACGGCCAGCTCCGCCTCGCGCTCGCGCGTCTCCTTCATGAGGTCGAGGTACCTCTGGTTGCCGTACAGCAGGGGCGTGGCCACGACGAAGGCGCCCGTCGGTATCAGCATGTAGGCGACCAGGTCGCCCACGACGTCGGCCTGCGACACCAGCAGGCGGCTCGCACCCGCGGCCGCGATGAAGGCCAGCAGCCCGAGCCCCGCGGCGATCCGGTGCCGCGGCAGCTGGGGCACCACGAGGGAACCCACGACGCCGATGCCGTAGAACGCCGTACTGCTGCCGGCCACCAGCGCCCCGAACAGCCACACGGCCGCGCTGACGGCCAGGCAGGGCAGGGCGACCCGCGCGAGGTCGTCCGCCGTCCACCGCTCCATCGCGACGATCGCCGCCAGCGTGCCTGCGACCAGGGCGGACGTGCCCCACCAGGTCTGGTGGTCGATCAGCACCAGCACCACACCCGCGAGGGCGATCGGCGGGACCTGCAGCACGAGGTTGAGCCGGCGCAGCCGGCCCTGGGAGGCCTCGTTGTGCTCGGACAGCGCGGTCCGCCGGGTCCTCACCACTCGGGGTCCATCGGCACTCCAGATCGGGTCGGGCGGCAGGTCGGGTGGGCAGGTCGGGTGGGCAGGCCGGTTCGGGCAGCTCAGGTTGGGCAGGTCCAGTATTCGTCCCCGGCCGTGCCCCCACCAGTGACACAGCGTCACGACCGGCCACGACGAATGTCATGCCGGGCCGATGACGCCTCCGCACTGTCGGGCGGGTGAAATCCGGGATGTGATCTAGCCGCAGCCGAGAACAGCCGCACCGAGAACTGCCGCACCCGAGAACCTGGAGGAGCACGTGAGAACACGCGCCACGGTCACGACCGTCTCAGCCCTCGCCGCCGTCGCCCTGACGGGAGCGATCGCGGTCCCGGTCGCGACGGCGACGTCGGACAGGGGGCAGGGCGGGAGCGCCGCCGCCGTCGCCACCGCCGACGATCCCGTCACGCACGAGGAGAACGACCGCGTCCCGGAGGGTGCCGCCTGGACCCAGCACTACTTCCCGTCCTCGGACGGGTCGGACGTCGAGCTGCACGCCGACGTCCTGCTCCCGGAGGGCCTGGAGAAGGACGAGCAGGTGCCGGTGATCCTGTCGGCCGGCTCGTACTTCGGGCACTCGGGCGAGATCTTCGACGAGGAGCACCCGCACACCGGCCCCTCGGACCGGTTCGGCGACCTGGTCGAGGGCCTCGACCTGTTCGACCGCGGCTACGCGCTGGTCCTGGTCGACACCCGCGGCTACGGGGGATCGACCGGCTGCATCGACTTCGCGGGACCCGGCGAGCAGGCCGACGTCGCCGCCGCGATCGACTGGGCCGCCGGCCAGTCGTGGTCGACCGGCTCGGTGGGCATGTACGGCAAGTCGTACGACGCCGTCACGGGCCTGATCGGCAACAACCTGGACCAGGACGCCCTCAAGGCCGTCGTCGCCCAGGAGCCCATCTGGGACATGTACGACCGGATCCGGTCGAACGGGATTCCGCGTCAGGAGGGCATCATCGCCCCGAACACGTACAACACGATCGCCACGCTGCCGCAGCTGCCGGACGACGACGAGCGCTACCTGAAGAACTCGAGGTACGAGGAGACGCACCCCGAGTGCGTGGCGGCCAACACCGCGAACAGCCTCATCGCGAACCCCGACACCGAGTACTGGAAGGACCGTGACCTGGCCGCGCACGCCGTCGGCACGGACACCCCGCTGTTCGTGACCCAGGGCTTCCTCGAGTGGAACACCCGGCCCGAGGGCATGGCGGAGTACCTCACCAACCACGAGGGGCCGCAGCGCGGCTGGCTGGGTCCGTGGGATCACGTGCGCGGCAACGACACCAACCCGGACGGCTCCCTGAAGATGGGGCGCGAGGGCTGGTTCGAGGAGATCGGTGCCTTCTACGACGAGCACCTCAAGGGCGTCGGGCCGACGACGGAGTACCCGGCGTTCGCGATCCAGGACAACACGGGTGCCTGGCGCGGTGAGGACACCTGGCCCGTGGTCGACCGGACCGCGAAGGTGCACCTCGGCGACGGCTCCTACACGGACGACGGAGGCGCCGAGGAGGGAGGCGACCCGGCCGTGGCGAGCTTCTTCGCCTGGTCGGCCCCGGTGCGGCAGGACACCCGCGTCGTGGGCACCCCGAAGGTCGCGCTGAACGCCCGGGGAACCGGCAACGTGCTGGTCGAGCTGCACGACGTAGCCCCTGACGGTACGGCCGTCCCGTTCGCCGAGCAGGCCGCGACGGTCGCCGACGGCAGGCTCTCGCTCGACGTCGAGTCGACGGACTGGACCCTGGCCGAGGGCCACCGGCTCGCGGTCGAGATCGGTACTGTCCAGGCGGGCTCCTGGGTGGACACGCCGTCCGGCCAGGTCATCACGGTCAGGGACGCCCGGCTGGACCTGTCGCTGGACGACCCGGCCGGCGACGCGCCCACCGAGGGCGGGCGCGCCACCTGGCTCGACACGTACCTGGCCGCCTACACGGCCGAGCTGACGCCGGGGAAGCCCGTGTTCGCGGTGCCTGCGCCGCGCGGTTGAGGCGAGCGTCGAGGCTGAGCGTCGAGGCTCAGTTGTCCCGGCTGCGCGTGTCGGTCGTCCCGGTCCGACGCGGCCGCCGGGTCAGCAGGGCGTCGTGCCCACGGGGCCGACCCACCGAGTGGACCACGTCGAACGCACGCCGCAGCGCGGCCTGCGTGACGCCGGTCTTCTCGTCGTCGGCGCGGAGCGCTGCCATGACCTGTTCGGCCGCCAGGCGGAGCGGCACGTCCACCTTCTGCGCTACCTCGGTCAGCATCTCGGCCGCCGCGTCCTCGTCGACACCACGCACCGCGACGATGATGCCCTTGACCTGCTCGATGACGGCCTGGCTGACGAACGCGCGGTGGACGGCGCCGTCGGCGAGCCGGTCCAGGGCCTCCTTCTGGACGGGCGTCACGTCGACGACGTAGCCGACCAGCTCGGGGGAGTGGTCGAGCGCGCTGTGCGTGCCCTCACCCGTGACGACGACGGAGCGGGTGCGGCCGTTGCGCGACACGATGCGGTGCGCGCAGGCGAAGGGGCGGCCCAGCCGCAGGGCCTCGCCGGCGGCGCGGACCACGCGGCCGCGGTCGTCGGGGTGCTTGCGCGAGCGCAGCGCGTCGAGGCCTGGCTCCACCTCGTCCCGCTTCCAGCCGTGCATCGCGTACACCTCGTCGGACCACCACCACGTTCCCGACGTGACCCCGACGCGGTAGGTGCCGACCACCAGGTTGGTGCCGAGTCCTAGCGTGCGCACGAGGTCCGCCGCCGAGAACTGGTGGGGGAGGGCGGAGGGGCCATCGGCATCGCTCGCTGCTGTCGTTCGCGGCTTCTCGGTCAAAGGCACATGAACCTCCCAGATCCAGATGGATCTGGAGCCGCTTCATGACTCCAAGCCAAATACAATACCCCAGTTCGGGCGATTCCGACAGTACGGACGTCAAAGTCGCTGGTGAGGCCGGAATTCGAGATTGCTTTTGCGCTGCGTATCCCTGCGCTTTTCCGGGACATTCCGCAATTCCGGTCCAGCGACGGGTCGCGGCTCGCGGGTCGGCCGGGTTGCGAGTCGGTGACGCGGGCCTACGTTGATGAGTGGTCATGAAGCGGCCAGTCCTGCACGCCTTGTCGCGCCAGCGCTCAAGCCAGAAGCCGAGCGAGAACGGGAGTCCGAGCATGAGCCATCGGGGCACGAGCCATCCGGACCACAGCCAGACCGATCACAGGCAGACGGACCCGAGGCACACGGACCAGAGCGTGGGCAGCCTGGTCGGCGAGATCAGCCGCGACGTCTCGACGCTGATGCGGCAGGAGGTCGCGCTCGCCAAGGCGGAGGTGGCGGATTCCGCCAAGCGGGCCGGGAAGGGCGTCGGCATGTTCGGCGGCGCCGGCGTCGCGGGCCACATGGTCCTGGTGTTCCTGTCCCTGGCCCTGTGGTGGGCCCTCGGCACGCTGGTGGGCGGCGGCTGGTCCGCGCTGCTCGTCGCGGCCGTCTGGGCGGTGATCGCCGGGGTGCTCGCGCTGCGCGGCCGCGCCGAGCTGCGGGCCGTCGAGGGCCTGCCGCGGACGACCGAGTCGGTGCGGAAGATTCCCGACGCGTTGCACGGGCACGACGGGCTGCACGGAGCTGACGGCTCGCACGGAACCGAAGCCGTACACGGACGGGAGAAGAACTCATGAGCGCCGGCGATCCCGAGGAGATCCGCGAGGAGATCGAGCGGACGCGCGACGAGCTGAGCAGGAACGTCGACGCGCTCCGCGACAAGGTGAGCCCGGGTCAGGTCGCCCGGCGTCAGGCGGAGCGTGTGCGCGCGGGAGTCGCCCGGGTCAAGGACCGGGTGCGGCACTCGGAGGACGAGACCGCGCCGGACGAGACCGCGCCGGACGAGGTAGCTCCGGACGAAGGCGTGCCGGACGAGGTCGCGCCGGACGAGACCGTGCCGCACCAGGTCGCGCCCGAAGCCCTGGCACGGGACCAGATGGCACGGGACGAGCACGCGTGGCGGACCGACCGCCGCACCGACTGACCACTGGGTCGATGAGGGGGCTGGCATGACTGACATCGACGACTCGTCGGCGCGGTCCGGCGCTCCGGCACCGGACGACGGGCGCAAGCCCGACTCCCCGCCCGACCTGCGCCGGGGAACGTGGAAGTACGTCGCACGCAACACCGTGCGCCAGTTCACCCGGGACGAGTGCCTGGACCTCGCCGCCGCGCTGACCTACTACGCGGTGCTGGCCGCGGCGCCGGCGCTGCTCGCGCTGGTCTCGGTGCTCGGACTGGTGGGGGACGGCGGGCAGGCGGTCGAGCGGGTGCTCGACACGGTCGGCGGAGTGGTGCCGCCCGACGCGCTGGCGATCGTCGAGCCGCTCGTCCAGAACGCCGCGTCGGGCGGCGGCCGGGCCGGGCTGACCCTCGTCGTCGGTGTGGTCCTGGCCCTGTGGTCGGCCTCCGGGTACATCGGGGCGTTCGGCCGGGCGATGAACCGGATCTACGGGATCGACGAGGGCCGGCCCGTGTGGAAGCTCCGCCCGGTGATGCTGCTGGTCACGCTCGTCGCGGTGGTGATCGCGGCGCTCGTCGTGGCCGCGCTCGTCCTGAGCGGCTCGCTGGCCCGCGCCGTGGGCGACGCCGTCGGCCTGGGCGACACGGCCGTCACGGTGTGGAACATCGCCAAGTGGCCGGTCGTGCTGGCGCTGGTCATCGTGCTGGTCGCGATTCTGTATCGGGTCACGCCCAACGTGCGCCAGCCCCGCATGCGGTGGATCAGCGTCGGCGCGTTCGTCGCGATCTTCTCGTGGGTGCTCGCGTCCGCAGCCTTCGGCTTCTACGTCGCGACCTTCTCCAGCTACGACGCCACCTACGGGTCGCTGGCCGGGATCATCGTGTTCCTCCTCTGGCTGTGGATCACCAACCTCGCGCTGCTGTTCGGTGCCGAGCTGGACGCCGAGCTGGAGCGGGGCCGGGAGCTGCAGGGCGGGATCGCCGCCGAGGAGACCGTCCAGCTCCCGCCCAAGGACGCCCGGGCGAGCGAGAAGCGCGAGGCCAAGCACCTGCGCGAGGTCGAGCGGGGCCGCGAGATCCGGGTCGCGGCGACGCGGGGCGGGGCAGGGGAAGAGGCCGCTGCGAAGAGCCCGGACGACGACAGCTAGCGCTCCCACGCCTCCGCGCTGGTCCGCACCCGGAAGGCCCGCTCCCGCGCCCAGGCGTGGAACCGGTCGAACAGCTCGACCTGCGCGCGCGCCTGGTCCAGGAGCTCGTCGAGCCGCCCGGCGTCCAGGCCGACGTCGTCGGTGTGCTCCCGCAGGGTCTGCCAGCCACCGATCTTCCCGAGCACCGCGGACCGCATGAGCTCGGCCTCCAGCACCGCCGTCATCGGCGACCGGTCGGTCAGGCGGCCGTTGAGCTTGAGCCGTCCCGCCTTCTCGCCGACCCACGCCGCGACCTGGCGGTGGCGGCGCCGCGGCACGCCGAGCGTGGCCAGCAGGTCGCGGTAGAGCTCCCGCTCGCCACGCAGCTGCTCGGTGGCCTCCGCCAGCTCCGCGTAGAACGGTGTGTCCGCGTAGGTGCGGGTCATCAGCTCCAGCCGCTCCAGGCCGGCCGTCGCGCCCGTGTAGTGGTCGGAGAGGTAGAGGCCGAAGAGGTAGTGGTCCATGGAGTCCGGGATGCGTGACTCCTCGCCCAGCCGGCGCGGCACGGGGACCACGGCCTCGCCCGGGGGCCGGGGGGTAGCCGGGCGCATCGGCGCCGACCCCGTGCCCTGGCCCACGGCCATCCCCGCCAGCAGGTCCTCCAGCGCTTCCGCCGCGGTCCTGCGCGGCGTCCACCCGAGTTCGGACCGGATCCGGGTCGCGTCCAGGACCGGCACCGCCATCGCCATGTCGAGCCAGCCCGGGTCGGTGCGCACCACGTGCCCCGCGTAGGCGGCCGCGAGCGCGCCCCGGACCACGGACGGCGACACCTCGAGCAGCCGGCCGTGGCCCGCGATCCGGGCGAGGTCCCGGCCGCTCAGCACGTCCCGGGCGGCCACGTTGAACGCCCCGCGGGCACGCTCCCTGACCACGCGCGCGTAGGCGTCGGCCACGTCGTCGGCGTGCACCGCCTGCAGGCGCAGCCCCGCGGGCAGCGGCAGCACGGGCGGCCGGCCGTGTCGCAGCAGGCCCACCGGGACGAGCGGGCCCAGGAAGTACCGCACGATCTCCTGGGCGGCGTCCGCCTGGAAGGTCAGCGCGGGGCGCAGCCGTGCCACCGCCACGTCAGGGTGCGCGCTCTCGAACTCGTCCAGCACGCTCTCCTGCGCGGCCTTGTCCACGCTGTAGTGCGACGTCCGCACACCCGACGTCGCCCAGTCCTCCCGCCGCGGCTCGTCATCGGTCACGGGGGAGTAGGCGCCCACCGAGGACGCGACCACGAGGTGCGGCACCCCGGCCCGCGCCACCGCCTCGGCCACGCGCCGGGTGCCCTCCACGTTGGTGCGGCGCAGCAGCTCGCGCTCCCGGTTGGGCTGGATCAGCCACGCCAGGTGGACCACGGCGTCCGCCCCGCGGAACTGCTCGGCGAGCCGTTCGACCACGGCCTCGTCCATCTCCTCCGACCCGACGTCGACAGCCGCCCATCCCGCGTGCGCGTACGGCTCGGCGCTGCGGTCCGGCAGCCGCCTGGCGATGCCCAGCAGGGACGTGACCTGCGGCTCGACGTGCAGGACGCGCAGCAGCGCGGTCCCGACATTTCCGGTGGCTCCGACCACGACGACCCGCATGGGTCAACCGTGGCACCGGGCCCGACCGCTCGCATCCCGCGATAGCCTGCGATCGATGAACAGGTCCCGCACCAGCGTCGGGCAGGCCCTGGCCCGGCTCGGCGTGCGCGCCGCCGACTACGCCTGGGCCGCCGACCGGCAGGCCCGCCACCTCCTCTGCCGCGCCACCGTGCCCAGCGCGCTGCCCACGGGACCCGGCGGGGCCGCGCCCGTCGTGCTGCTGCCCGGCATCTACGAGACCTGGGAGTTCCTCGGCCCTGTGGCGAGCGCGCTGGCCCGCGTCGGCCACCCGGTGCACGCCGTGCCCGCACTGCGGCACAACGCCCGACCCGTCCCCGAGTCCGCCGACGTCGTCGCGGCACACCTGGAGCGCGCCGACCTGTCCGGCGTCGTGCTCGTCGCGCACAGCAAGGGCGGACTCATCGGCAAGCGCGTCATGCTCTCGCCCACGGGTGCCCGCGTGCTCGGCATGGTCGCCGTCGCCACACCCTTCTCCGGCTCCAGCTGGGCGCGGTACATGCTCTCGCGGGCGCTGCGGTCGTTCGACCCACGCGACCCCGTGCTGCTGGCGCTCGCGGGCGAGCTGCTGGTCGACGACCGCATCACCGCCGTCTACCCGCGGTTCGACCCGCACATCCCCGAGACCGGCCGGCTGCCCGGTGCGCGCAACGTCGAGCTGCCGCTGGCGGGACACTTCCGGCCGCTCGGCCAGCGCCTGCTCGTCGAGACGGTGGTGCGCGAGGTCGCCCGGCTGGAGGCCGGGCGCTCGGTGGGGTGAGCGGTTGGGGTGAACCCCTCTCGGCGTGGTCCACTGGGATGTGCTCACCGTCCGCCACACCTCGCCGCGGCGGCTCGACGTCGGCCTGACGCTCGGCCCGCTCGGGCACGGTCCGGGCGACCCCACGTTCCACCGGGCCGCCGACGGGTCCGTGTGGCGCACCTCCCTGCTGCGCAGCGGGCCGGTGACGCAGCGGTTCGTCCCGGCCGGCCCGCACGACGTCGTCGTGCACCACTGGGGCGACGGCGCGCGGGAGGCGGCCGAGGCGCTCCCCGTGCTGCTCGGCGAGCACGACGACGCGGCCGGCTTCGAGCCGCCGCCGCAGGCCGCCCTCGCCCACCGCCGGGCGGCCGGGCTGCGCATGGTGCGCAGCGACCGGGTGCTGGAGGCGCTGGTGCCCGCCGTGCTGGAGCAGCGCGTGCAGACCGTCACGGCGCACCGGGCCTGGCGCTGGCTGGTCGCGCGGTACGGCGCCCCCGCGCCGGGGCCCGCCCCCGAGGCGCTGCGCGGCGGCCTGCGGGTGGTGCCCGACGCCGGGACCTGGACGCGGGTGCCCGTGTGGGACTGGCACCGCGCCGGCGTCGACCCGGGGCGGGCGCGCACCGTCGCGCGGTGCGCCGCGGTGGCCCCGCGGCTGGAGGAGGCGGCCAGGATGCCGCCCGCCGAGGCTCGCGCGCGGCTGGAGAAGGTGCAGGGTATCGGCGTGTGGACGTCGGCCGAGGTGGCGCAGCGCGCGTTCGGCGACGCCGACGCCGTCTCCGTCGGCGACTTCCACCTGCCGGCCGCCGTGGGCTGGGCGCTGACGGGCGAGCGCACCGACGACGACGGCATGCTCCGGTTGCTGGCGCCCTACGCCCCGCACCGACACCGGGTGGTGCGGCTGCTGTCGCTGTCGGGGCGCGCCCGGGCGCCGCGCCGCGGGCCCAAGCTGCCGATCGCGGACTACCGGGCCTTCTGAGCGGCCTATCCGGTCTGCGCCGCTAGCTCGCGCAGCGGCCCGACGACACCGGGGTGTCCAGGGCGGTGGCCTGCTCCGCGACGGGCCGCAGCTCGGCGTCGGTCATGGCGAACCCGACCTCGACGTCCGACTCGGCGCGCGCGAAGATGACGCCCGCGACCCGGCCGTCCGTGGTCAGCAGCGGCCCGCCCGAGTTGCCCGGGCGTACCTGCGCGGCCAGGGAGTAGACCTCACGAGGGCTGGCGCCCTCGTCGTACACGTCCGGCACGGGGGTGGTGCTCACGCTGAGCACGCCCGCGCTGCGGGACGTGAACGGGCCGCCGTACGGGTAGCCCTGGACGGCGGCGCGGTCGCCCACCGAGAGGGTCCGCGCGATGGGCAGCGGGTCGGCGGACAGGTCCGGCACCGCGACGACGGCGAGGTCGTCCACGGGGTCGTAGTAGACGACGCGGCCCTCGCGAGCGGGCTGGTCGGGCAGCTCGACCACGGGCCGGTCCACGCCGGCCACGACGTGCGCGTTGGTGACCAGCCGGTCGGCGGCCACCACGAACCCGGAGCCGGTCGAGCTCTTGCCGCACGCGTACGCGATGCCCGAGATCCGGGCCACCGACCGGGACGCGGCCTCCAGCTGGGGGTTGCCGAGGTCGACGGCGGGCACCACCGGCTCCTGGCGCGGGACCATCAGGATGTTCAGGCGCGGCAGCCCGTCGTCGAGCACCATCGCGCGCATCTGGGCCAGCGGCCGGCCCACCGCCGGGGGTGTCAGGTGGTCGATGGTGCGCAGCACCGCGGACGACGACACCGCGGAGGAGACGCCGGGCGTGCCCGTGGCGGAGACCGCGTTGCCGACGAACGACAGCGCCAGGGCCACGACGACGACGTTCGCGGCGCCGCCGAGGAGTCGCTCGAGCGGCCGCAGCGCGGTGCGGTCCACACCTCGGCGCAGGTCGCGGCCGAACCCGGCCCCGAGCGAGGCGCCGAACAGCGGGAGCAGCACGGCCAGCGCGATGGACACGGGGCCCCGCCACTCCGAGGAGGGCAGCACGTCGTTCACCGCCGGCACCGCCCAGAAGGCGGCGAGCCCGCCGAGGATCAGGCCGATGAGGCCGCCGAGGGTGGCCAGCAGGCCCCGGCTCAGCCCCGCGCCCAGCGCGATGAGCAGGGCGACGATCAGCACGAGGTCGACGAGGGTCACGGGTAGACGGTAAGGGGTGAGGCCGGGGCGGAGGCGCCGCCACGCGTTCCCGTCACCCGATCCGCGAATCCGTGCCACGTTCACAGCCAGAACGTTCACACCCGGTAGGGAAAACCCGTAACTGCGCGACCATCCGTTGTGCGGTCTCGGCGGCCGAATATACGGTTCGGGCCACGCGCGCGTAAGACACAGCGATGACCGCCCGGCAGTCCCGCCCGGCGGGATGATCACGTCGAGGGAGCACCCCGATGCGTCGTGCACTCAGATCCAGCATCCCCAGCAGGTCCCCCGGAGCCTCCAGGACCCTGGTCACGGCCGTCGCCGCCGTGACGCTCGTCCTGTCCGCCTCGCTCGTCGCCTCGGCAGCGCCGCCGAAGGTGTCGGACGCCGGGGCGGAGCCGGCTGAAGCCCAGGGCACTTCGGCTGCCGCCGCCGCCCTGACCTGGTCCGACGAGTTCAACGGGGCCGCGGGCAGCGCCCCGAACGCCGCGAACTGGAACCACGAGACCGGCGCCGGCGGCTGGGGCAACAACGAGCTGCAGAACTATGTCAACTCCCGCCAGAACTCCGCCCTGGACGGCAACGGCAACCTCGTCATCACGGCCCGGCAGGACGGCAGCGGCGGCTACACGTCGGCCCGCCTGACGACCAAGGGCAAGGTGCAGCCGCAGTACGGCCGCCTGGAGGCGCGCATCAAGATCCCGCGCGGCCAGGGCATCTGGCCGGCGTTCTGGATGCTCGGCGGCCAGTTCCCGGGCACGCCGTGGCCGAACTCGGGCGAGATCGACATCATGGAGAACATCGGCCGCGAGCCCCACCTGGTGCACGGCACGCTGCACGGCCCGGGCTACTCGGGCGGCAACCCCATCACCGGCCAGTACATGCACCCGCAGGGCTGGTCGTTCGCCGACGACTTCCATACGTTCGCCGTGGACTGGAGCCCCAACTCCATCACGTGGCTCGTGGACGGCAACGCCTACCAGACGTTCACGCCCGCCAACACGGGCGGCAACCCCTGGGTGTTCAACCAGCCGTTCTTCTTCATCCTGAACGTCGCCGTGGGCGGCAACTGGCCCGGCTACCCCGACGGGTCCACGCAGTTCCCGCAGCAGATGCTCGTCGACTACGTGCGCGTCTACGACTCCCAGGGCGGGGGCGGCGGCCGCACCGGCACGATCCGGGCGAGCAACGGCATCTGCCTCGACGTCGCCGGGGCCGCCACCGCCAACGGCACACCGATCCAGCTCGCGAACTGCAACGGCAACGCGGCCCAGCAGTGGACGGTCGGCACCGACGGCACGGTCCGCGCGCTCGGCAAGTGCCTCGACGTCGCAGGCGGGGCGACGGCGGCGGGCACCGCCGTCCAGCTCTGGGACTGCAACGGCACCGGCGCCCAGCAGTGGGCCTCGACCAGCGGCACGCTCGCGCTGCGCAACCCGCAGTCGGGGCGATGCCTGCAGCCCGTGGGCCGGGTGCAGAACGACGGCACCCGTACCCAGATCGCCGACTGCGACGGAAGCACGGTCCAGCGCTGGACCCTGCCGTGATCTGGGTCTGACGCTGCCCTGACCTCACCCCGCCACCCGCCACCGAGGTGCGCTTCTACCCAGTCATCAGGCCCAAAAAACGGCATGATTCCGGGCCCAGTGACTGGGTAGAAGCGCACCTCTGCTTCGCACGGGTCACACGTGCAGGGAGATCACGACGGCGAGGGCGCCCAGGCCGATCGCCACCCCGACGGCGCCCGTCAGCGCGAGCAGTCCGGCACCGGGGGAATCCGGACCGGGGCCGCGGACGGGGACCGGCGTCCGTCGCGCGTGCCGGCGTCGGGCGGCGATCCAGAGGTACCCCGCCAACCCCGTCCCAGCCAGGCCGGGCAGCAGCCAGACGGCGTGCCCGAAGAGCGCGGGCAGCAGCCGCGCGCCCACCAGCGAGACCGCGGCGACCGCGAGCGCCGTGCGGCGCCACGCCAGCTCGGTGCGCTCTGGCTGCAGCCCGGGGGCGGGCGCGAGGCCGGCGCCCTGCGCTGTGCCCGAACCGGCGCCCGGCCCCGTCATCGCAGCAGCACGCCGAGCAGCACGAGCACGCCCACCACCGAGACGACGAGCGCGAGGACCACCCCGACGATCGTCGCCGGGAGCGGCGAACCGCTGCGCAGCGCCCGCTCGATGCGCATCCACCAGGCCCACGCGACCAGGGGCAGCAGCGTGCCCGCGACGATCAGCACGATCGACGCCGCGAGCCGCAGGCCGGGCTGGAGGTCGAGCCCCAGGGTCTCCAGGGCGACTCCGCCCGCGACGAGCGCGAGCGAGGTGCGGATCCAGGCGAGGAAGGTCCGCTCGTTGGCGAGGGAGAACCGTGCGTCGGGCTCCGAACCGACCCCGAACACCGCCCCGGGGAACCGGCGCCCCGTACCTGCGACCGTGCCCTCGCTCATTCCCGGCCCTCGCTCATTCCCTGATGGTCCCCCTGGACCGGCACGCCCGCACCAGCGGGACCCCACCGCGGCCGCGGCGGACCAGCGCGTACCGTTCGGCCGACGTCGCCGACCGTGACGTCGTCGACCTGTGACGTTCTCGACCCGTGACGTCGTCGACCACAGCGGTTGCTGCCAAGATCGGGCCCGGTCTGGCGGAACCTGCTGTGCTCGTCGTCGCCAGCACGAAAGAGCGCCGCAGACGGGGGCTGCCAAGCCCTGCCTGCGGCGCTCGGTGAGTCATTCGTAGAAGTGCACAGTTTTGCGAATGTGTTCTGCGTAGTCGTAGATCTGGTCGAGCGACTCGATCGCATGCCGAGTCTCGACCTTCTCGTGATCGAAGAGGCCCAGGTACTTCTGTCCGGTGTTGAAGTGGAGCCTCGCGATGGGCTTGCGGTTGTTGTCGTCGAGCAGGACGCCCATGTAGCTCTTCGTGTCGCGCTGAACAATCCGAGCTGGAGGTACCTCGCTGCATGCGATCGCGCGGACGATCTGGAACGCTTCGATCTCCTCGAGGGTCGTCTCGAGCCCGCGTTCTGATCCGGGGTTCGACTCGTCGAGCTCGGTCTCCACCGATGCCTCCGCGGTGAGGTCAGTGCTGCCGACCGTCGCGTACACCTTGCCGCCGAGAGCGGCCTTGATCCTGTCGTTCACCTGGTCGGCGAGAAACTGCTGCATCGCCTTTGCGACGAGGACGCGGAACTGCTCGCGAACCTTCTGCGTGAACGAGCCCTCGTAGACGCGGCCTGTCAATCCCTTGACCCACTCGTCGTCCGCGTCACGGAACTGTGCTCCGAGGGTTCGCTTGAGCGCTCCGATGTACTTGAGCTCCTCGGCGGCGCTGACCACGGAGTCGACGTCAAAGGTCTCCTTGGTCAGCTTTTGGACCTCGGGGATGAGTGACTCGTCGAGCTCCAGCAGGTCCAGCTGGAGGAACGGCGTGTCGTCCATCCGGTTGGGCCGGTCCAGGTCGGTGAAGAAGTGGTAGCGCTGACCGTTCGTCAGGATGGCGATCCGTGCGTTCGCGACCGCGAAATAGCGGAAGAGCTGGGAGGCATGGTTGAGCGTGAGGGGCGCGCCGATGGCCTTGGCCTCGATCAGGATCTGGACCTCGCCCTCCTTGACGATCGCGTAGTCGATCTTCTCGCCCTTCTTGGTCCCGATGTCGGCCGTGAACTCCGGTACCACCTCGTCGGGGTTGAAGACGTCATAGCCGAGGACATGCGCGATGAATGGCATGATAAATGCGTTCTTGGTCGCCTCCTCCGTGGCGATGTTGACCTTCTGCTGCTCAATCTTCGTTGCGAGTGATGCAATACGCTCTGCGATGTCCATGTGCGGGCCTCTGCTCTGATGACCGGTCACTCCTGAGGGCCAGATGCTAGTCGCCAGGAGGTAGTGAGGAAACGGAGAGCGGGCTGCAGAACAAAGGATCACCCGGGTGATCTATTCATGATTTGGTCTGGTGTTTCACCGCCCATACGCCAGTTGGCCCTGGGCTGATTTGATGGAGCGCTGCGACCGGGCTCGTGTTCGTTTCTCGATCTGGTGGAGCGACGAGAACCACCCGAAAAGGAGGTGGTGACCGCCGCCGCCCGCCCGCACACTTGCCCGATGATCGACTCGACCGCCGGCGGAGGCCGCGCCGCCGAAGGTCCCGTGTTCGGCCCTCGCATCGGCGTGGGCCGGGAGGCCGAGGTGTACGCCTGGGGCGCGGACGCCGTCGTGAAGCTCTACCGCGACGGGTTCGACGGGCACCGGGCCGAGGCTGCGGCCCTGGCCGCGCTCGCCGGGCACCGCGTGGCGCCCGACCTGGTCGAGGTGGTGGAGCGCGAGGGGCGGCCCGGTCTGGTACTGGAGCGCGTGGCCGGCGCCGACATGCTCGACGTGCTGCGGCGCCGGCCGTGGCAGGTGCGTTCGCTCGCCCGCGTCCTGGCCGAGACGCACCTCGCCGTGCACGAGGTCGCGGCGCCGGCGGACCTGCCCGACGTCCGCCAGGTGCTCGCCGCCCGGCTCGGGGACGCGTCCCTGTCGCGGGAGCTGCGGGGGTTCGCGCTGCGCCTGCTCGACGGGCTGCCGTCGGGGGACCGCCTGTGCCACGGCGACTACCACCCCGGCAACGTGATGGTCTCCGGCGAGCGGGTCAGCGTCATCGACTGGCCGAACGCTGCCCGGGGCGTGCCCGAGTCCGACCACGCGCGGGCGGTCCTGCTGCTGCAGTGGGCCGACGCGCTGCCGGCCGGCGGGCTCGTCTCGCGCGGGTTCGTGGCGGCCGGGCGGTCGATGCTCACCCGCGGCTACGCGCTCGCCTACGCCGACGGCGCCGACCGCCCGCTGCGGGACCTGGAGCACTGGCTGGTGGTGCACGCCGCAGCCCGGCTGTCCGAGGGCGTGCCCGAGGAGCGGGCCAGGCTCCTCGACTGGCTCGTGCGCGCGCTGCACGCTTTCGAGGCCTAAGTTTCTTCGCTTTGCGTTGGCGCAAAGCGAAGAAACTTAGGCCTCGAAGGTGAGAGCCGCCCCGGGCGTCCCCGCCCTGTTCAGCGGGACGCCGAACCGTCGCCCGCGTAGCGTTGCCACAGGAGGTGCGTCATGAGCGACTCACGTGCGGCAGCCGGCGGCGGCGCCATCTACGGGCTCGGCGTCATCGGGGCCTGGGTCTACTTCTGGCAGCAGGCCGACGGCTTCTGGGAGTTCATCTGGGCCATCGTCCAGGGACTCTTCTGGCCGGCCTTCATGGTCTACGAGGCGTTCTCGGCGCTGGGCGGCTAGCCCTTCTCTCGGCGTGCTCGACTGCCCCGCCGGCCCCACCCGGCCCGCCCGCCCCCACCAGCGCCCGGGCCTCCGCGCGCGCCGTCGCCGCCGGGACCACGTGCCCCGTGCCGAACGCCCGGGACAGCGCCCCGCGCAGCCGCTCGGCGCCGTGCAGGCGCCCGGCGCCGTCCGTCCGGCCCGGTGCGGCCGCGACGGGGACGACGGCCAGCCGCGCCCGCTCGGCCGGGTCGGCCTGCTGGTGGACCTCGGCGTACCCGCCGTTGCTCATCCGCACGATCCGGCCCGTCTCGTGCCCGTGCAGCGCGATCTCGCGGTCCTTGCGCTGCAGCCCGATGCACACCCGCCGGGTGACCTCGAACGCCAGCGCCGGCCCGACCAGCAGCAGCACCTGCAGGAACGTGATCACCGACTCGAAGGTCACATTGAACTCCGTCGAGACGATGTCGGCGCTCGCGGCGCCCCACAGGATGCCGTAGAAGAGCGCCCCCGCGACGCCGATACCGGTGCGGACCGGGAAGTGGCGGGGCCGGTCCAGCACGTCGTGCCGGCCACGGTCCTGCGTGACCCACGCCTCGACGTACGGGTAGACCACGAGCAGCCCGAACCACAAGGCCACCACCGCGAGCGGCACGAGCGTCGCGAAGGTCACCGTCCAGCCGCCCCACACGGTCTCCCAGCCGGCCGGCACCAGGCGCAGGGCACCGTCGAGGAACCCCATGTACCAGTCGGGCTGGCTCCCCGCGCCGACCTCGCCGACCGACGCCGGCCCGTAGGACCAGACGGGGCTGATCGTGGACGTCGCACCGAGCAGCACCAGCACCGAGCCGGTGATGCCCATCATGCCGAAGGCGCGGAAGGCGGCGTCGGGCCAGAGGCGCAGGCCGAGGGTCGGGACGGGCTCGGGCCGGAACTGCTTGGCCTGGCCGTCCCGGAGGGCAAGAGCGGCCCGGGCGACGAGGACGACGACGAGCAGCCCCGGGGCGATCGCAACGTGCAGCGGGTAGAGGTTCTCGATGATCTGGCCGGGGAACGGCCCGCCGAACATCACGCCGGCGATCCAGGTGCCGATGAACGGGACGCTCAGCACCACGCCCTCGACGATGCGCAGGCCGGTGCCCGACAGCATGTCGTCCGGCAGGGCGTACCCGCTCCAGCCGGCGGCGAGCACCAGCACGAACGCCGCCACCAGCAGCACCCAGCTCAGCTGCCGCGGACGGCGGAACCCGCCGCTGAAGAACGTGATCAGCAGCTGCATGATGATCGAGGCGGGCATCACCAGCGCCGCCCAGTGGTGCGTCTGCCGCAGCAGCAGGCCGCCGGTCTGTTCGAACGAGATGCGCATGGTCGAGGCGAACGCCTCGGTCACGGTGGCACCCTGCAGGGGCCCGTACGGCCCGGTGTAGGTCACCAGCTCGTTCGACGGCGTGTAGGTGAACGCCAGCAGGATGCCGGTCACGGTCAGCACGACCAGGCATGTGAACGTCACGACGCCGAACAGGTTCGACCAGTGCAGCTGCACCCGCCGCTCGCCCAGGGCCGCGATCCGCTTGCGGATCGCGGCCGCCCGGCGGGAAGGGGTGGCCCGACGGCGGTCGCCGGTCCGCCGGCTCAGGTCAGCCCGCATCGCGCACCACGCTCAGCTCGGGCCGGCCGGCGGCGGCTGCCTCGTGGGCGATGGCGTCGGCCTCGGCTTCGACGTCCGCGAACGGGTCGCCGCCGGCGAGGAACGCCGCGCGCGGCTTCTGCACCGTGGACAGCGGGATGATGTCGCGGCCGAACAACACCGCCGACGCCCAGACGAGCAGCACGCGCACCTTGCGCTCCCACGTCGGCACGGCCAGCACGTGGTAGCCGCGGTGCATGATCCAGGCCGGGAAGCCCTTGATGACCAGCTTCTTGTACTGGAAGATGCCGTGCCCGATGCCGAGGGTGGCGACCGTGCCGAGGCTGTGGTGCAGGTACGGCCTGACCTTCTTGCCCCGCAGGTCCGCGACCAGGTTGGCCGCCAGCAGCTTGCCCTGGCGGACGGCGTGCTGAGCGTTCGGCACGGTCCGCGCACCCGGCACGGGGGAGGCCAGGTCGGGGACGGCGGCGTTGTCACCGGCGGCCCAGGCGTCCGGGACGGGCGCCTCGTCGGTGCCGACCCGCAGGTCGGCGCGGACGCGGACCAGGCCGCGCTCGTCGACCGGCAGGTCGGTGTTCCGTGCGACGACGGGGTTGCTCCCGTTGCCGGCGGCCCAGATCAGCAGGCCGTTGCCGTACGACTCCCCGGTGGAGAGCATGATCCGGCCCTCGGCCGCCGACACGACCTGGGTGCCCAGGTGGATGCGCCCGCCCCGCTCCTGCAGGTGGCGCACCACCCAGCGGCCCGGCTCGTCCGTGACCTCCGGCAGGATGCGCTTGTTCGAGTCGACGAGGTGGAACGCCAGGTCGTCACGGCCGAGCTCCGGGTAGGACTTCAGCAGCGCCGTGGCCAGCGACAGCAGCTCGCCGAACACCTCGACCCCGGTGAACCCGCCACCCACGACGGTGACCGTCAGCAGCCGACGGCGCTCGGTCCCCGGCGGGAGCAGCGCGGCCCGGTCGAACGCCGTCAGCAGGGCGTCGCGGATCGCGACCGCCTCCTCCACGTGCTTGAGGCCGATCGCCTCCTGCTCGATGCCCGGGACCGGGAACGTACGGGTCACGGCACCCGCCGTGACGACGATCGTGTCGTAGCCGACCTCCCGCAGGGCGCCGTCGTTGGTGCGGACGGTCGCGGTGCGGTTCGCGTGGTCGATCTTGGTGGTCTGGCCGGCGATGATCGTCGTGCGGTGCAGGTGGCGGCGCAGCGACACCATGACGTGGCGCGCCTCGATCGAACCGGCCGTGACCTCGGGCAGGAACGGCTGGTAGGTCATGTAGCCGTGCGGGTCGACGAGGGTCACCTCCGCCTCGCCCCTGCGGAGCTTCTTCTCCAGGCCCCACGCGGTGTAGAAGCCCGCGTAGCCACCGCCGACGATCAGAATCTTCTCCATGACACCCTCCTGGTGGTCTTACCAGTTCGACAAGACAGCGCGGCCGGATGTGACGTGGTGGTGGTCACAGTGCAGGTCAGGCAGGGGCCCGTAGGCACGGACAACTCGAACCTGGATCCGGTCCCGGGGCGTGCTCACGCTGAGGGGGACCGGCCACCCGGCCGGCGTCGGACCAGCCGTGAGGAAGACAGCCGTGAGCAGGACAGCCATGAGCAGGACAGCCATGAGCAGGACAGCAAAGAAGAAGACGACCGGGACCAGCGGCCCCGTCAGGCACCGCGCCCGTCGGTACACCGACGTCGTCGTACCCGACCTTGGCGGACGCCGCGCCCTGGTGACCGGCGCGAGCGACGGCATCGGCCTCGCGCTGGCCGAGCGGCTCGCGCGGGCCGGGGCCGAGCTCGTGCTGCCCGTCCGCAACCCCGCCAAGGGCGAGGCCGCCGTCGCGCGGCTGCGGGCCGCGGTGCCGGACGCCGTCGTCGGCACCCGGCCGCTCGACCTCGCCGCCCTGGACTCGGTCGCGGCGCTCGCGGCCGACCTGCTGGCCGACGGTCGGCCGATCGACCTGCTGGTCGCCAACGCCGGGGTGATGACGCCGCCGACCCGGCACACGACCGCGGACGGCTTCGAGCTCCAGCTCGGCACCAACCACCTGGGGCATATGGCGCTCGTGGGACGGCTGCTGCCGCTGCTGCGGGCGTCCGGCTCGGGCACATCCGACGGCCGGCCCGGCGGAGCCCGCGTGACCACGATGTCGAGCGCCGCGGCGCGGTTCGGCGCGATCGACTGGGCCGACCTGAACAGCGAGCGCGCCTACTCGCCGGTGCGGGCCTACAACTTCTCCAAGCTCGCCCAGCTCATGTTCGCGCTCGAGCTGGACCGGCGCAGCCGGGCCCACGGCTGGGGCATCGTGAGCAACGCGGCCCACCCCGGCACCACCTACACGGGCCTGTACGCGGCGGGCCCGGCTCTGGGCACTGGCACGGGCACTGGCACGGGGACGAGCACCGCCGAGCCCCCGCGGATGGACGCCGTCATGCGCCGCCTGCTCGGCCTGGGCGTCATGGTGCAGCCGGTCGAGATGGGGATCCTGCCCGCCCTGCAGGCGGTCACGGACGTCACGGCGGAGGGCGGGACGTTCTACGGGCCGGACGGCGTTGGCCACTTCACGGGCAGCTCCGCACCGCAGCGCGTCTACCGTGCGGCGACCGACGAGGCCGCCGCGAGCCGGCTCTGGGACGTCTCCGAAGGCCTGACCGGCGTCCGGTTCCCGGACGGCCCGGTGGGGTGATCGAAGGACCACGAGCGCACGAGCAGCATGAGCACGAGAGCGAGACGACGATGGACCGCCAGCAGCTGGCCGACTTCCTCCGGACCCGTCGCGAGGCGCTCCAGCCCGAGGACGTCGGGCTGCCGCGCGGGCCGCGCCGGCGCACCAGCGGGCTGCGGCGCGAGGAGGTGGCGGCGCTGAGCGGCGTCTCCGCCGACTACTACAGCCGCATCGAGCAGCAGCGCGGGCCGGTGCCCTCGGAGCAGGTGCTCGGCGCCATCGCGCACGGCCTGCACCTGACCCTCCAGGAGCGCGACCGCCTCGTGGAGCTGGCGGGGCACGCGCTGCCCCGCCGGGTCCACCGCGGGGACCACATCAACGCCGGGATGATGCGCATCCTGGACGGACTGGCGGACGTGCCCGCCCAGGTCGAGAACGTGCTGGGCGAGACCCTGCGGCAGACCCGCCTGGCGGCGGCGCTGCTGGGCGACGAGACGTCGTACACCGGGCCCGACCGCGTGCGCGCCTACCGGTGGTTCACGGATCCCCGGGCCCGGGTCCGGGTGCCCGAGGAGGACCACGACCACCACAGCCGCACGCTCACGGCGCGCCTGGCGGCGCTGCACGCGCAGACCGGGCCCAGGTCCCCGGCGGGAGAGATCGCGGCGAACCTCCGCGGCCGCAGCCCGGAGTTCGCGGCGCTGTGGGACGAGCACCCCGTCGTCGGCCCGTACTGCGAGCCCAAGCGCATGAACCACCCCGAGGTGGGGCTCCTGGAGCTGCACGGGCAGACCCTGCTGGACCCCGACCAGAACCAGGCCCTGACGGTCTTCACCGCGGTCCCGGGGACGGAGAGCTACGAACGGCTCCAGCTCCTGTCGGTGGTGGGCACGCTCTGAGCACGCCGACGCCGGCCGGGCTGCTGGAGGGCTCCCGGCCGGCGTCGTCCCGCGGGTGTCGTCGGCGGGGCGTCAGTCCGACGTCGCCCGCACCGCCGCGATGATGGTCTCGGCCACCGTGACCGGGTGCGAGACGGCGAGCGCGTGCGACGCCCCCGGCACCTCGGTCGCCGTGCGGGCGCTGGCACGCTCGGCCATGAACCGGACCAGCTCCGCCGGGATGTTGCGGTCGGACTCGCCGTACACGACCCACGACGGCAGCGTGCGCCACGCCGGCACGGCCGCGGGCAGGCCGTCGGTGAGGGCGGCCTCGGTCACCGGCCGCTGGGTGGCGGCCATCAGGTCGGCGAGGTCGGCGTCGACGTCGGCGGCGAACTGCTCGCCGAACACCTCCGGGCGGATCGCGAGCTCGTTGCCGCCCGTGGAGACCGGGTAGGCCTTGAGCGCCGCGCCCAGGGTGCTGCCCGGGAACTTGGCGGACAGGTCGAACGCGTTCTCGCCGGTGTCCGGCGTGAAGGCCGCGACGTACACGAGTCCCACGACCTTCGGGTTCGCCGCGGCGGCCTCGGTGATGACCATGCCGCCGTAGGAGTGCCCGGCCAGGACGACCGGCCCGGGGATGGACGCGACGACGTCGCGCACGTACTGGGCGTCGCCCGCGACGGAACGCAGCGGGTTGCCGGCGGCGACCACCGGGATCATCTGCTGCTGCAGGTGCCCGACGACGGCGTTCCAGCTCGAGGACTCGGCGAACGCCCCGTGGACCAGGACGACGGTGGGTGTGGTCATGACTGCTCTCCCTTGCTCGGTGCTGCTGGGCTGTGGGTGTTGCTGGGCTTGCTGGTCTTGGTGGTGCCGCTGGTCAGGGCCTTGCGCAGCACGTGGACGGCCTGCTCCAGCGCCGCGGTGGTGGCCGCGGTGCCGCGCAGGGGGTTCAGCATCAGGAAGTCGTGGATCGTGCCGTTGTAACGGACCGTCGTGGTCGGGACGCCGGCGGCGATCAGGTGCCGGGCGTACGCCTCGCCCTCGTCCCGGAGCACGTCGTTCTCGTCGACCACCAGGAACGCCTCGGGCAGGCCCGCGAGGTCCTCGGCGGTGGCCCGCAGCGGGGACGCGGTGATCTCGCCGCGCCGCTCCAGGTCCGGCAGGTAGGCGTCCCAGAACCACGCCATGGCCTTGGCCGTCAGGTGCGGACCGTCGGCGAACTCGCGGTAGCTCCCGGTGTCCTGCCCGGCGTCGGTCACCGGGTAGTACAGCGACTGGTGCACGAAGGTCACGTCCCCGCGCTGCTTGGCCAGGATCGCCAGGGCGGCGGTCATGTTCCCGCCCACCGAGTCACCGACGACGGCGAGCCGGGAGGCGTCGAGGCCCTCCGCCGCGCCCTCGCGGGTGATCCACCGCGCGGTTGCGTACGCCTGCTCGATCGCCACGGGGTACTGCGCCTCCGGCGACCGGGTGTACTCCACGAACACCACGGCCACGCCGACGCCCACGGCCAGCTCGCGCACGAGGCGGTCGTGCGTGCCCGCGTTGCCGAGGATCCAGCCGCCGCCGTGCACGTAGAGGATGGTCGGCAGCAGGGGCTGCGAACCGTCCGGCGACTCGTTCGGCGGCTCTGTCGGTGATCCGGTCGGCGATCCGGCCGGCGATCCGGCCGGCGATCCGGTCGGCGATCCGGTCGGCAGGAGGTCCGGCAGGAGGTCGGGCCTGCTGGTCGCGCTGTGCCTGCCGGGCTGGCTGTGCTGGCTGCTCTGGCTGCTCTGGCTGTCCTGGGTGTACGCGCGGTTCGTGCCGAGGGGCTTGACGATGCGCACCCGGACGTCGCCGACGTCGGCCGGGACGATGATCCACTTCTCGTCGACGTCGGGCTTGTCGACCGGTGCTGCCTGAACGTCGTCGAGGAGCTTGCGGGCTCCCTCGACACCCAGCTCGTAGAGCAGCGGGGGCTTGGCGGTCGCGTCGGCGAACGCCTGGGCCGCCGGCTCGAGGACGTGCTCGCTCATGTCTGTCTCCTTGCGTTGGTTGCGCGTGAGTTCGGTCGTTCGTGGGTTCGACTGCTGGTGGGTGGCACCCGCGTCCGCGGCTCGATGGTGTCGATGCATCTCGATGGGTGTCGCATGCCGGATCGCGGCTCGGCCATCGCAGGACAGGGGGACCGGGCCGTGTTTTTATCGGCCTCACACGTACGACCGGTCGGGGGCGCCGGCTGTGACAGCCGCTCGTCCCCGAGGTGATGGCATGACCGCTTCAGGTGCCCCAGAACCGGGTTGTTCCGAGCCGGAAAGTGCCGAGCCGGAGGAGGCAGGCTCGGACAGGTCAGGCCCGGACAGGTCAGGCCCGGGGAGTGCGGGGCTGGACGCGGCGGTGGCCGTGTTCACCGAGGTCCGCCCGCAGCTGTTCGGGATCGTCTACCGCATGCTCGGGTCGACGGCCGAGGCCGAGGACGTGCTGCAGGAAGCCTGGATCCGCTGGCACACCACGGACCGGTCCGTCGTCCGGAACCCGCACGCGTTCCTGACCACGACGACCACGCGCCTGGCCATCAACATGCTGCGCAGCGCCCACACCCGGCGCGAGACCTGCGCGGGCCCGTCGCTCCCCGAATCGGCGGACACCGGCCACGACCCGGCGCTCGGCGCGGAGCGTTCTGAGGCCCTCGACGTCGCGGTGCTGGTGCTGCTCGAACGGCTCACGCCCACCGAGCGCGCCGCCTACGTGCTGCGCGAGGCGTTCGAGTACGCCTACGCCGACATCGCGGAGATTGTCCAGCTCTCGCAGGCCGCCGCGCGGCAGCTCGTCAGCCGGGCGCGCAAGCACCTCGCGTCCGGGCGGCGCAGCGCCGTGCTCGCCGACAAGCGGCGGGCGCTCCTGGAGGCGTTCGTCGCCGCGGCCCGGTCCGGCGAGCTCGCGCGCCTGGAGCGGCTGTTCGCCCAGGACGTCGTCGACCAGGCGGGCGGCGCCGGCCGGGCGGACGCCGTCGGCCGGGCGGGCGTCGTCGGCCGGGCGGGCGTCGTCGTCGAGCGTCCTGCTGTGAGAGCGCCAGGCGTGCTCGGCCCGGCTGTGAGTGTGTCAGGCGTGCTCGACCCGCCCTTGCTTACCCCGCCCGTGCGTACCCCGCCCGTGCCGACCTCTGCTGTGCGTACGCCGACCGCGCGCACTCCGGCTGTGCCTTCGCCCGTCGTGCGTGCCCGCGCCGCGCCGGCCCCCGTCGTCGGACGGTGGGCGGTCGTGCGGCTCGCGCAGGCCTTCGCCCTGCCGTTCTGGGCCGACGTCGCCATGACGGCGCTGGGGTGACGCGCGTGCCGGCGGGCCGCTGGTCCCGCCGGCACGCGCCGTCCGACTGTCCGGGCTGCCGGGATGTTCCGGGCTGGTGCTCCCGTCGTGGCTGAATGTCCGATGGGGGCATTGCAGGGTGGTTCGTGATGCGCTGATCGTGGCGTGCGTCGTCGTTCGCTCCTGAGGTTCTGTTCAGGCCGCGAACTTCTGCGCGTCGGAGCGAGCTTGAAACGATGCAACCTCGTGGCTTGAACAGAACCTCGGAGGTCGGCCGACGCTAACGGCGGCGTCACCGACGACACGCCACACCAGATCACCGGCTGCGACGACGCCGCGGGTCAGTGCAGCTAGGCCGCAGCTAGGCCGCCGGGTCGAACGGGATGCCCGCCGGCTTCATCCGCTCCAGCCAGTAGGTGAAGTCGCCGTCGTCGATCTTGATGGTGGCGCCGCCGAAGTCGGCGGTCATCAGGCGGTCCCGCAGCGACGTGCTGGGCCAGCCGTCCCAGCCGACCAGGGGTGGGTAGCGCCAGGTGCCGTAGTGGTTCTCCGGCGGGTCGTCGTTCCCGTTGGCGAGCCGGAACAGGTGCGTGCTCGGCCCGTCCTTGTGGTAGACGATCTTCGGGTGCGACCCCTCGAACCGGACCTGTGAACGGGGGTAGGTCGCCGAGCCGCTGTGCTCGGTGATCGACACGTGCTCCACCTGGTTGGCCGACTGGTCGACCCACACCACGACGTGCTCCCAGTCGTGCCGGTGGCTGCCCACCGCGACCGGACCGTCCATGGTCTGGTCCTTCTCGAAGTAGCTCGCGTACATCACGGCGCACCAGCCGTTGTTGCACTTCTCGCGGGAGTAGGTCTGCGACGCGTCCAGGTCCCACTGGTCGCGGCAGTTCCCGTTGACGGCGCCGCCGATGGCGAGCCCTGTCGCCAGCGTCCCGTCGGGCCCGATCGCGGACGTCGCGTAGCAGCCGTCGCCGTCGTAGTCGTAGGCGGGGGAGAAGGACTGCTCGGTCCCGGTGGCGTTCTGCGGGAGGTTGGGCGGCGGGTCGGCCTGCGCGACCACCGCCGGGGCGGCGAGCGCCAGCACCGTCGCGAGGATGCCGACGGCGGCGGCCGCGACTCGCGGGAGGGCCTTCGGGGCGGCTCCCGGGACGGTTGGGGCGGCTCCCGGGACAGGGGAGTTCGGGCGGTCCGTGCGTTCCATGGCGGGCCTCTCGTGAGTCCGTGCGGAGCGGGTGAAAAGCCGGGCAGACGGATGCTATTGCCGCAGGGTGGGCCGGGCAATGAGGGTGATTGCTTACCCCGCCGCGCATCCCGTTGACCGCACACCGCCAGGGTCGCTATGTTCTTTGTGGGCACAATCGTTCGTATTGCGAACACTCGACGGCGAGAAGACAGACAAGCGAGGACCCCACCCGAGCGTCCTGTTCCACCCGGGCACCCCGAGAGCACCCCGTACCACCGAGCACCCGTTCAAAGGAGAACTCCAGTGCGACGTACCCTTCCTGTCTTGCCCGCCTCCGCCGCTGCTCGCGCCGTGCCCGCCGCTCGGGCGACTCGCGCCGCTCGCGCCGTGCCCGCCGCGGCGGTGGCGGCAGCCGCGGCCCTGCTCCTGGCCGCGTGCGGTGGCCCGTCCGAGGCAGGTACGGGCGCCGGTTCCGGGGACGGCAGGGTCGACGGCGGGCTGGTGCCCGTCAAGGTGGGCGTCATCCCGATCGTCGACGTCGCACCGGTCTACCTGGGTGTCCAGGAGGGTTTCTTCGAGGAGGAGGGCCTCGACGTCACGCTGGAGCTCGCCCAGGGCGGGGCCGCCGTCGTGCCCGCCGTGGTGGCCGGCGACTACCAGTTCGGGTTCAGCAACGTCACGTCGCTGCTGGTCGCGTCGTCGCAGGGGTTGCCGCTCAAGGCGGTCGCGCCCGGCAACTCCACGACGGGCGTGCCCGGCGAGGACTTCAGCGCCGTCGTCGTCCCGGAGGACTCCGACGTCGAGGACGCCGCCGACCTCGCGGGCCGGACCGTCGCCGTCAACACCCTGAACAACATCGGCGACACCACGATCCGAAAGGTCGTGGGCGACGCCGGCGGCGACGCGGACGCCGTCGAGTTCGTCGAGATGGGCTTCCCCGACATGCCGGCCGCCGTCGCCGGGGGCCAGGTCGACGCCGCCTGGATCGTCGAGCCGCACCTGACCAGGGCGCTGCAGGACGGCGCCCGCGTGGTCACCTCCAACTTCGCCGAGACCGACCCTGAGCTGCTGATCGCCGCGTACTTCACGTCCGACCAGCAGATCGCCGCCGACCCGGACACGGTCGAGGCGTTCACGGCCGCGATGGAGAAGTCGCTGGCCTATGCCGAGGAGCACCCCGACGAGACCCGCGCCGTCCTGGACACCTACACCGAGATCGACCCGGCGGTGAAGGACGCCATGGTCATGCCCCGGTTCGCACCCGGGCTGGACGCGGCGTCGTTCCAGGTGCTCGCCGACCTCGGCCTCGAGCAGGGCATGTTCGACGAGGCCGTCGACACGAGCGCGCTCCTGCCGTGAGCCGTGCTGGTGGTGCCCGCCGGGTCGGCACCGTGCCCGCCGCCCTGCACGCCGCCGTGCGTGTCTGGGCGCTCGGCGGCGCGGGGGTCGCGACACTGCTCCTGGTCGTCGAGCTCGTGCCCCGGCTCGGCATCGTCGACGCGCGGTACCTGCCGCCGACGTCGCAGATCCTGGGCGCCCTCGCCGAACGCCTCGGCCGGGCCGAGCTCTGGACCGCGCTGGGGCAGACGCTGACCACGTGGTTCACGGGGCTGGCGATCGCGCTCGTGGCCGGGGTGGCGCTCGGCGTCGTCATCGGGTCGGTGCCGTGGCTGCGCGCTGTGACGGCGTCGACCATCGAGTTCCTCCGGCCGGTCCCGTCGGTCGCGCTGATCCCCGTCGCGATCCTGCTGTACGGGACCGGCATGGCATCGACCCTGCTGCTGGTGGTCTACGCGAGCTTCTGGCAGGTGCTGGTGCAGGTGCTGTCGGGCGTGCAGGACGTCGACCCGGTCGCCTCCGACACGGCGCGCTCCTACCGGTTCTCGCCGCTGACCCGCATCCGCACCCTCGTGTGGCCCACCACGCTGCCGTACGCGATGACGGGCCTGCGGCTCGCGGCGAGCGTCGCGCTGATCCTGACCGTGACCGGCGAGCTGCTGATCGGCACCCCCGGGATCGGTCGCCTGCTCGGGGTGGCGCAGTCCTCTGGCGCGGTCGCGTCGATGTACGCGTACGTGCTGGTCGCGGGCCTGCTGGGCGTGGCGGTCAACCTCGTGGCCCGCGCGCTGGAGCGCCGGACGCTGTTCTGGCACCCGTCGGTGCGCGGGGAGGCCGTGTCATGAGCGGCACGGGTGGCATGAGGGGCACGAGCGGTGTGCGCGGCAGGGTGCACGCCGAGGCTCGGACCGGGGCCTGGGCCGGCCTCGGCCGGGTGCTGCGGTCCGTGCTGCTCGTCGTCAGCCTGCCCGCCGTCCTGCTCACGGCCTGGTGGGTGCTGACCGACGGCAGCACGTCGTACTTCAACCCGCCGCTGCGCACGATCGTCGGCACGTTCGGCGAGACCTGGTTCGGGTCGCCGTTCGCGGAGAGCCGGTTCGTGCAGGACGTCGTCCCCTCGGTCCTGCGGCTGCTCGCGGGATACGGGATCGCGCTGGTGGTCGGCGTCGTCCTCGGTGTGGCGATCGGGTCCTCACGCGCCCTGCGCGCGTACGCCGAGCCGGTGCTGGAGTTCTTCCGGGCCATCCCGCCGCCCGTCATGGTGCCGATCCTGATGTTGTTCCTCGGCATCGGCACGTCGATGAAGATCGTGGTGATCGCGACCGGCTGCCTCTGGCCCATCCTGCTCAACACGGTCGAGGGCGTGCGCGGCCTGGACCCCGTGCTGCGCGACACCGCCCGCGCCTACCGGCTGGGCCGTGCGGCGACGGTGCGCCACCTGGTGCTGCGCGGGGCGAGCCCGCAGATCGTGACCGGCGCCCGGCAGGCGCTGTCGATCGGGATCATCCTGATGGTGATCAGCGAGATGTTCGCGGCCAAGGACGGCCTGGGCTTCTCGATCGTGCAGTTCCAGCGCAGCTTCGCCATCCCGGAGATGTGGAGCGGGGTCATCCTGCTCGGCGTCGTCGGCGTGCTGCTGTCCCTCGTCTTCCGGGCCGTGACGAACGCGACCCTGAGCTGGTACCTCGGGTACCGGCAGTCCCAGCACGGAGGTGCCTGAGATGACCGGCCCAGACGGTTCTGCCACAGCACGTTCTGCCACAGCACGTTCTGCCACAGCACGTTCTGGCACAGCCCCGGGCGGTGCGCGCCTCGACGTCCGCGGCCTGCGCAAGGTCTATCCGGGCAGCGGCAGATCCGGCAGCGGCAGATCCGGCAGCGGCGGAGCTGGTGCGCCCGTCGAGGCGATCGCCGACCTCACGTTCGAGGTGCGCCCGGGTGAGCTGGTCTGCGTCGTCGGACCCTCAGGTGCCGGCAAGACGACGCTGCTGCGCTGCATGGCGGGCCTCCTGCCCGCGACGTCGGGCGAGGTGGTGCTGGGGGAGTCCGCGATCACCGGGCCGCCCGAGGGGATGGCGGTGGTGCTGCAGGAGTACGGGCGGTCGCTCTTCCCCTGGATGACGGTCGCCCAGAACGTCGAGCTGCCGCTGAAGGAGAAGGGCGTCACGAGGCGACGCCGGGCCGAGCTGGTGCGGGAGACCCTGGCGGCGGTCGGCCTGGGCGACGTCGACGGCGCGTACCCGTGGCAGCTGTCCGGCGGGATGCAGCAGCGCGTCGCGATCGCGCGGGCCGCCGCCTACGAGCCGCGGGTGCTGCTCATGGACGAGCCGTTCGCCGCCGTCGACGCGCAGACCCGGTTCGACCTGGAGGACCTGGTCCGCGCGCTGTGGAAGCGGCTGGGCATCACCGTCGTCTTCGTCACCCACGACATCGACGAGGCGATCTACCTGGGCGAGCGCGTCCTCGTCCTGTCGGCCCGGCCCACGGTCGTGCTGGAGGACGTCGCGGTCGGCCTCGGTCCGGACCGCGACCAGCTCGAGACCCGTGGCACGGCCGAGTTCGCCCGGCTGCGCACGCACGTGTACGAGCTGGTGCAGCAGGCGAAGCAGGGGGTGCGCAGCCTCGCGGACGCGCGGCTCACGCACACGGTGGGTGGGGCTGATGTCTGACGGCGGGAGCGGTTCGGACGACGTCGGCCCCGCCCGCTCGTCCGAGTTCGTGCAGTCGCTCGAACGCGGCCTGGCGGTGATCCGGGCGTTCGACGGGGACCGGCGATCGCTCACGCTGAGCGACGTCGCCCGGGAGACCGGGCTCAGCCGGGCGTCGGCGCGGCGGTTCCTGCACACCCTTGTCGAGCTCGGGTACGTCGCGACGGACGGCCGCGAGTTCACGCTGCGGCCGGCGCTGCTCGAGCTCGGGTACGCGTACCTGTCGAGCCTGACGCTGCCGGACCTCGCGACCCCGCACCTCGAGAAGCTGTCGGAACAGGTCAGCGAGTCGTCGTCCGTGGCGGTGCTCGACGGCGCGGACATCGTCTACGTCGCCCGCGTCGCGACCCGCCGCATCATGAGCGCGACGATCCGGGTCGGCACACGCTTCCCCGCGTACGCGACGTCGATGGGCCGGGCGATCCTCGCCCACGCCGAGCCCGCCGACCTGGAGGGCTACCTCGCGCGGGCCGCGCCGGCGGACCGGCTAGCGCCGGTGACCGCACGCACGGTCACCGACCCCCGCGAGTTGCGGGACGCCCTCGCCCGGGTGCGCGAGCAGGGCTGGGCGCTGGTCGACCAGGAGCTGGAGGACGGGCTGCGCTCCGTCGCGGCACCGCTGCACGACGGGACGGGCCGCGTCGTCGCCGCGGTCAACGTCTCGGCGCCCGTACGACGCGGCGAGATCCCGGAGATCCTGCGGCACCTGCTGCCACCGCTGCTCAAGGCGGCCGCCGCGATCGAGGCAGACCTGGCGCGGATGCGCTGAGGCGGCCGGGGGCACTGTGGGGTCCGGAAGAACGAACCGTCTGAACGCATCGACCGACTGAATCCAGGGAGGCACTGTTGCCGGTACCACCAGCGGTTGATCCGACGTCGGCAGGTCCGACGTCGGACCTGTCGATGCCAGACCTGCCGATGTCGGGACTGTCGACGTCGGGCTCCCCGGCCTCGTTCCGTCCGCACGCGCCCGAACGGACCCTGGTCGGAATCGTCGGCGGCGGTCCGGCGGGCCTGCTGCTCTCGCACCTGCTGCACCGGTCCGGCGTCGACCACGTGGTGCTGGAGGCACGCTCACGCGAGGAGATCGAGCACACGCACCGCGCCGGAATCCTGGAGGCCGGCGCGGTGCAGGTCCTGGTCGACGCCGGTCTGGGCCGGGTGCTGCGCGACGGCGCCCGGCACGACGGCATCGTGCTGCGCTTCGACGGTGCCGACCACCGCATCGACCTGACCGGCCTCACCGGCCGCAGCGTGTGGCTCTACCCGCAGACCGACGTCTTCATCGACCTCGCGAACCAGCGCGCGGCCGACGGCGCCTACGGCGCGGGGGGTTCCGGCGGGGCAGGCGTGGCCGGCGACGTCGGCGGGGCCGGCGACCAGATCCGCTGGGGCGCCACCGTCACACATGTGCTCGACGGCGGCGGCGACCGGCCCGGCGTGCTCTGGACCGACCGGCAGGGCCGCGCCCACGAGCTGCGCTGCGACGTCCTGGTCGGTGCGGACGGCTCGCACTCGACCCTGCGGCACACCCTGCCCGAGTCCCAGCGGCGCACGTTCGTCCACGAGTACCCGTACGCGTGGTTCGGCGTGATCGTCGAGACGCCGCGTAGCGCTCCCGAGCTCGTGTACACGACGTCCGAGCACGGGTTCGCGCTGATCAGCCAGCGCACCGAGACCCACCAGCGCCTCTACTTCCAGTGCGACCCCGACGAGGACCCGACCCGCTGGACCGACGACCAGATCTGGGCCGAGCTGCAACGCCGCGTCGCCGGGCCCGACGGGTTCCGGCTCGTCGAGGGCCCCGTCGAGGAACGGTCCGTGCTGCGGTTCCGCTCGTCCGTCGTCGAACCCGTGCGGCACGGCCGCATGCTGCTCGCGGGCGACGCCGCCCACACCGTGCCGCCCACGGGAGCCAAGGGCCTGAACCTGGCGCTCGCGGACGTCGTGGTGCTGCACGACGTGCTGCAGACCTGGCTCGCCGGCGGGGGCCGGGCGGGGCGCCGCGACGACACGGTGCTCGACGAGTACGGCCGTCGCGTCGCCGAGCGCGTCTGGCGGGCCCAGCACTTCTCCGCGTGGATGAGCGGCATGCTGCACTCCCACCCCGGCGAGACCGAGTTCGCGGCCCGACGGCGCCTGGCCGAGCTCCGCATGCTCGTCGCCTCGGAGTCGGGGCGAAGATTCCTCGCCGAGGGCTACACCGGCTGGGGCCCGGTGCTCGGGGAGGCGGCACTGTGACCGGCTCCGCGCGCGACGGCCTGCGGGAAGGGTTGCAGGACCACTCCCGGACGAGAGGGACGGCGACCGGAACGGCGTCGCGCAGGAGGTCTCGCACGGCGTCCCGCACGACAAGGCACACGACGACCTCGACAGGGAGACGACGATGAAGAACCCGGCCGAACCGCTGAACCCGGCCGAACCGCTGACCTCCGCGGTTCCGTCGGCCACGCCGCCGACCACCGCGCCAGACGCAGCCGCCGACACGCAGGCGGAGCTCAGCGCCGAGATCGAGGCCGCTCACCGCGCCTACGCGGAGGGCCTGGCGCACGGCGCGCCCCGCGAGCACGGTCCGCGACGCGACTGGCCGCCGTACCGCAGCTCGATCCTGCGGCACCCGACCAAGGACCTGCACCACGCCGACCCCGAGACGATCGAGCTGTTCGCACCGGTCTTCGGTGAGCGCGACATCGGCGCCCTGGAGTCCGACCTCACGGTGCAGCACGGCGGGGAGCCGATCGGTGAGCGCATCGTCGTCCGCGGCCGCGTGGTCGACGGCGAGGGCCGGCCGGTGCGCCGTCAGCTCGTCGAGGTCTGGCAGGCCAACGCCGCCGGCCGGTACGTCCACAAGCGCGACCAGCACCCTGCGCCGGTCGACCCGAACTTCACCGGCGTCGGGCGCATGCTGACCGACGACGACGGCTGGTACCAGTTCCAGACCATCAAGCCCGGCCCGTACCCGTGGAAGAACCACTTCAACGCCTGGCGCCCGGCGCACATCCACTTCTCCCTGTTCGGGACCGAGCTCACGCAGCGCGTCGTCACCCAGATGTACTTCCCGGGTGACCCGCTGTTCGCGCTCGATCCGATCTACCAGTCCATCCAGGACCCCCGGGCGCGCGAGCTGCTGGTCGCGACCTACGACCACGACCTGTCGCAGCACGAGTGGGCGACGGGGTACCGCTGGGACATCGTCCTGTCGGGATCGCGCCGCACCTGGACCGAGCCGGAGGACGACCGCGACGGAGAAGGACCGAGGAGGAGTCGATGAGCGACCCGACCCGCGAGCCGATCCCGCCGACGCCCGCCCAGACCGTCGGCCCCTTCTTCAGCTACGCGCTGCCCTACGCACGCGGCAACGAGCTGGTCGAACCGGGCACCCACGGCGCCGTGCGCCTGCACGGCACCGTGTACGACGGCGCGGGCGCGCCCGTCCCCGACGCACTCATCGAGATCTGGCAGGCGGACCCGGCGGGCGCCGTCGTCGCCCGGAGCGGCTCCCTCCTGCGCGACGGGACGTTCACGGGCTGGGGGCGGGCCGAGACCGACCGCGAGGGCTGCTACTGGTTCCGCACCCTGGAGCCGGGCGCGACCGACCCGGGCCGCTTGCCGTTCTTCGCGGTGACCGTCTTCGCCCGGGGCCTGCAGGACAGGCTGTTCACCCGCGCCTACCTCCCGGAGCACGACGGCGCCAGGCTGGGCGCCGACGCCGCCGGGCCGGAGAACGCCGGAGCCCGGCTGTGCGCCGAGCCGTTCCTCGCCTCGCTCGAACCCGAACGGCGCGCCACCCTGGTCACAGCGCGCGAGACCGACGGCTCGTTGCGGTTCGACATCCGCCTCCAGGGCGGACCTCACGGGGAGGAGGAGACCGTGTTCCTCACGTACGACCCGCCTCGCACTGTCCCTGCTGGTGCTGGTGCTGGTGCTGGTGCTGGGGCCGGTGCCGGTGCCGGTGCGGCGGCGGCGAACGCGACCAACGGGACCGGGTCCGTGGAAGGCCCGGACCGGCCCGCCGCGAACGACCACGGGTCGTACCCGAACGGGCCCGTCCCGCCTCAGGACGGTATCGATGCCTGACGTCGGCCTCCTGACACCCGGCGCCGACCTCGCGCCGGGGTCCCCGGCCGCCGTGACCGACGACGTCGCGCTCCTGCGGGCAATGCTCCGCGTCGAAGCGGCGTGGGTGCACGTCCTCGTCCGGCGCGGGGTAGCGGCGGACATCCAACGAGCGGCGTCGAGCATCGGCGCCGCCCACGTCGGACGAGCGGCACCCGGCTCCGCGGCTGCGGGCCCCACGGGCGTACTTCCCACGGGCGACGACGAGGCGATCGACGGCTCCGGAGCCGTCGACCTCACGGAGACGTATCCCGAGGACATCGTCGAGATCCCCGACGCACACGCCCACGACACCGCCGACATCGCCGCCGTGGTCGACAGCGCCGTCGAACGCCTGGCCGGGCCCGACGGCGAGGCGCTCGCCCTCGCGTCGCGACTCGCCCGCGAGAGCGGAGCCGGTGGCAATCCCGTGATCCCGCTGGTCGGCGCACTGCGCGCGGCGGTGGGACCGCAAATCGCACCCGTCGTGCACGCGGGGCTCACGTCCCAGGACGTGCTCGACACGGCCCTCGTCCTCCTGCTGCGCGACGCCGCCCACGCCGTCGTGGAGGATCTTGACCAGGCCGCCGTTGCCGCGGCACGCCTCGCCGCCGAGCATCGCGGACGGCCCGCGCTCGCCCGCACCCTCGCGCAGGCCGCCGTGCCGACCACACTGGGCGCGCGGTTCGCCGGCTGGCTCCAGGGCATCCTGGCGGCTCGGGGCTTCCTGTCCTCCGTCGCTGATGCGCTGCCCCTGGCCTACGGTGGCGCGGCGGGCGAGCTGTCGGGGGTGGCGGCGCTCGCGGGCGGTGCCGGCGGGGAGCTCGCGCTCATCGAGGCGTGGGGCGCGGAGCTCGGTCTGCCGGTCGGACCCGGACCGTGGCACGCCACGCGGACCCCCGTCGTCCGCCTCGGTTCGGCGCTGGCGGAGACGTGCGCCGCGCTCGGCAAGGTCGCGAACGACGTCCTGCAGGCTGTGCGCCCCGGTGTCGGCGAGCTGCGTGAGCCGAGCGGACCGGGCCGCGGGACATCGTCGGCGATGGCGCACAAGCACAACCCCGTGCTGTCCGTGCTGGTGCGACGCTCTGCGATCGC
This sequence comes from Promicromonospora kroppenstedtii, assembly GCF_044389675.1. Lineage (NCBI taxonomy): Bacteria > Bacillati > Actinomycetota > Actinomycetes > Micrococcales > Promicromonosporaceae > Promicromonospora > Promicromonospora kroppenstedtii. The sequence continues at coordinate 175,175 of NZ_JBIRYI010000012.1, forward strand.
GGCGCCTCATCTGGCAGCGCAGGTGCTCGCGGCCGCGGGCCTCGCCGTGGACGAGCGGTCCGACGGCGCCTGGCACGCCGAGTGGCCGGCTCTGCAGCAGCTGGCGCGGCACGCGGTCGCGTCGGCCCACGTGGCGACCGAGCTGCTGGACGGTCTCGAGGTCGATGCCGACGCCGTGGCCCGGAATCTCCACGACGGGCTGCCCGACGCCGGCTCGGGGCCCGACGTCGCGCCAGCCGCCGCCGTCGTCGACCGGGTGCTGGAGCAGTTCGCCGCACAGACCGGACCTGCCCGGAGCGGACCGGCCGTGGGGCGAGCATGACCGCGGGTCGAGAACGACTGGGGCGGCTGCACGGAACCGGTCGGACGGTGCCGGTCGGACGGAGTCGGTGGGACGCAGTCGTGGGACAGCGTCGGGTGGATCGAGGCGGGCGGACGAGGGTCTGGGCGGAGCAGGAGTAGCCGACCCGGGGCGGGGGGAGACAGAGCATGATGCATCAGTCGGACGAGCTCGGAGGACACATGACCGCACGACCCAGGCTGGGTGCCGTCGAGTTCGTCCTGCGCGACGCCTCGCGCCCGTTGCTGGTGCTGGGGCCGTCGCTGGGCACCTCGGTGTCCGCGCTGTGGGCGGACGCCGTCCCGCTGATCGCCGGCGGTAGTGCAGATGGCGGATCAGATGGCAGGGCGGCTGGCTGGGCGGAAGGGCCCGCCCCCGACGTCGACGTGATCGGCTGGGACCTGCCGGGGCACGGGACTTCGCCGTCGCCCACGGCGGACGAGCTGGAGGGGCTGACCGTCGGCGACCTCGCGGACGCCGTCCTCGGCGTGGTGGAGCACGCGCAGGTACGACGTGGCGACGTCGGGGCGCCGTTCTGGTACGCGGGCGTCTCGGTGGGCGGCGCGGTGGGGCAGCGACTCCTGCTCGACGCCCCCGATCGAGTGTCAGGCGCCGCGCTGATCTGCACCGCGACTTGGTTCGGCGAGGCGGCGGGCTGGCACGAGCGCGCCGACCTGGTGCAGCGGGCGGGCACCCCGACGCAGGTCGAGGCGGCGGCCCGCCGCTGGTTCGGGCCGGGCTTCCTCGACCGCGAACCGCAGGTGGGCCTCCGCCTGCTCGGCAGCCTGCAGACCGCCGACCCGTCGGGCTACGCCGCGGCCTGCCGTGCGGTGTCGGGCCACGACCTGCGCGGCCGGCTCGGCGCGGTCGGCGTCCCGGTGGTCGCGATCGCGGGCAGCGACGACCCGGCGACGCCGCCCGACAGGCTTGAGGAGATCGCCGACGCCGTCCCGGGAGCCCGGCTCGTCGTGCTGGACGGCGCGGCGCACCTCGCGCCGGCGGAGCGGCCGCAGGCGGTAGCGGAACTGGTTCGCGACCTCGTCGCGGGAAAGGTGACGGCGTGACCAGGAGCAGCGGGACACCCGACGAAACGGGTGCGGTGAGGGGCGCTGATCCGGGCCCGAGCGCGGGTTCGGGCGCGGGCTCGGGTTCGGGGTCGGAGATGGGGCCGGGCTCGGGACCGGGCTCGGGACCGGGCTCGGGACCGGGCTCGGGGTCGGAGTCGGGCCGGGGCTCGGGTTCGGGCGGGACCAGTTCCGGTGCTGTGCCGGACTCAAGCCCTGGCCCTGGCCCTAGCCCTAGCCCTAGCCGTGGTTCTGGTTCTGGTTCCCGACCTGGTTCCAGCCCTGGTTCCAGCCCTGGTTCCAGTTCCAGCACCTCCGCCTCCAGCCGCGGGTCCGGTGCAGGTTCGGGTGGGCCCGGTGGGATGCCTGGTGCGGCACCCGGCGTCGGGAGCCGGTCCCGCCGTCGTGCGGAACCTGGTCCGCTCGCCGGCTTCAACCTGCGACCCGAACGAGTCGACGAAGACCGGCGGCACGACGGCTTCGCCGTCCGACGTCAGGTGCTCGGGGACGCGCACGTGGACCGCGCGATGGCCGGCACGACGGCGTTCACCGCCGACTTCCAGGACCTCATCACGCGATACGCCTGGGGCGAGATCTGGACCCGGCCAGGCCTGGACCGGCGCAGCCGCTCCATGATCACGCTCACCGCACTCGTCGCCGGCGGACACTGGGACGAGCTCGCGATGCACGTCCGTGCCGCGGTCCGCAACGGGCTGACCGCCGACGAGATCAAGGAGGTGCTCCTCCAGACCGCGATCTACTGCTCCGTGCCCAGCGCGAACCGCGCGTTCAAGATCGCGCAGGAGGCGCTGAACGAGGAAGACCCGGCCTGACGGAGCGCTCCGTCTCTGCTCACTCCGGTCATCTCTTCTCACCCCGGTCGCGCTTCCGGCGGATGACGGCGGCGCCGTCGTCGCACTACCTTGAGGCATGACCAGCACGACCCCGCCCGCAGCAGGCGGCCCCGACCCCGTCGGTCTCGACCACGGCCTCGGCGCAACACTGACCCCAGGCTTCCGCGGCCGGGCCCGCCCCGAGGGCGTCACCCTTCCTCCCGGGCAGTACGCGGAGACGGGATTCCCGGTCCTCTCGGCCGGCCCCACGCCCAACGTGGATGCCTCGACCTGGAGTTTCACCGTCACCGCGGAGTCCGGCGCCACGAAGACCTGGACGTGGTCGGACCTGATGGCACTGCCCCAGGAGCGGCCGACGGTCGACATCCACTGCGTCACGCGCTGGTCCAAGTTCGGCACGCAGTGGCGCGGTGTCTCTCTCGACGTGCTCCTCGCGGACATCGAGTCCACGGCCGACTTCGCGATGGTGGGCTCCTACGGCGGGTACACGACCAACCTTCCCGTCGCCGAGCTGCTGGGCGGCAAGGCCTGGATCGTGCACACCTTCGACGGCAAGCCCCTGCACCCCGAGCACGGCGGCCCCGCCCGGCTGCTCGTGCCGCACCTGTACTTCTGGAAGTCGGCCAAGTGGGTACGCTCGCTGACCCTCATGCCGACCGACCGGCCCGGCTTCTGGGAGAAGCTCGGCTACCACGATCTCGGCGACCCGTGGCGCGAGCAGAGGTACCAGGGTGACTGAGGCCGCAAGAAGCGAAGCAACGGCAGCTGGGGCACCAGGGACCGGGGCACCAGGGACCGGCGCAGCGGGAAACAGCGCAGCGGAGATCGGGACAGCGGAGATCGGGACAGGGGAGACCGGGACAGCGGGCGCACGGCTCGGTGCGCGCTACGCCGTCCCCTCCGGCTGGCAGGTCGCCACGCTCCTGGAGCGGCGCACCGAGAGCGGTTCCGCCGAGACGCTGGTGCTCGACATCGCCGAGTGGCCCGGACACCAGGCCGGGCAGCACCTCGACCTGCGGCTCACCGCACCGGACGGCTACACCGCCGAACGGTCCTACTCCCTGGCGAGCGCACCGACGCCGTCGGGCAGCGGGGGCGTGGAGGTCACCGTCCAGCGCGTGCACGACGGCGAGGTGTCGCCCTATCTCGTCGATGAGTTCCCGCTCGGGGCCGCGATCGAGGTGCGCGGACCCATCGGCGGATGGTTCGTCTGGGATCCGGTGCGGGACGCCGGCACACCCGTCCTGCTCCTGGCAGGCGGTTCGGGCCTCGTCCCCGTGATGTCGATGGTCCGCGCTCGTCGGGCGGCGGGCGACCGCACCCCGTTCCGGCTGATCTACTCGGTCCGTACGCCGGAGGACCGCCTCTACACCGACGAGCTGGACGCGCTCGCCGCGCGGGGCGACGGTTTCGAGGTCAGCACGGTCTACACGCGGGCGGTCTCGCTGACGGCGCTGCGCGGTCCGCGTCGGCTCACCTCCTCCGAGCTGGCGACCTGGGGTTGGCCGCCCGAGCTCGAACCTCGGGTGTACATCTGCGGCCCGACAGGCTTCGTCGAGGCGATAGCGCGCATGCTCGTGGCCCAGGGACACGACCCCGCGAACATCCGGACGGAACGCTTCGGGCCGTCGGGGGACTGATCCCCTCCGGTCCGGACCGGTCCAGCGGTTCGGACCGGCCCGGCCCGGTTCGGTGCGGCCCGCCCCGGCCCGGTTCGGTCATGTGCCGGCCGTCCGGGCGGGGCGGGTGACGTGTCCGTTGGGATGGGTGAAGTACCAGCCGTTGTCGTAATGCATGGTGATGTCCTGTTTGTCGACCAGGTCGTGGTGGTGGTAGCAGAGCAGGGCGGCATTGGTCGTGGAGGTCTCACCGCCGTGCGCCCAGTGGCGTAACGCGTGGTGAACCTCGCACCTGGTGGGCGGCTGGTCGCACTGGTCGTAGACGCAGTGCTTGTCGCGGGCGATGACGGCCCTGCGGAGCTGGCCCGTGACCGTGCGCTTGGCTCGGCCGACGTCCAGGATCTGCGAGTCCGGCCCGAACACGATGCGGGTCACCTCGCTGTCGCAGGCGAGGCGCCGGAGGAGCGCCTCCGGTACCGGGCTGCTGGTCTCCGTGAAGACTGCTGGACGCTTGATGTCGGGGACGCCCGCTGGCATGCTCGGTCCGGCATTGCTCGGTCCGGCGTTGCTCATTCCGGCATTGCTCATTCCGCTTCGACCTGGTCCAAGGGACTTGGCCTTAGCGTTGTTCGTGCCGTTCGGCCAGAGGCCGCTCGGGCCGGGAGCGCTCGTCCCAGCAAGGTCGTCCCCGGTGGATTGCCGGGTGGTGGACCGGGCGGCGTCCTTGGCGACGAGGGCCTGGAGCTCGGTCCAGGAGACCGTCACGCTGAGGTGGGGTCGGACGGCGGCCCCCGTGCCGGTGTGGCCGTTGTCGAGCACCACGCGGCTCAGGTCCGCGAGGGCCTGGGCACGGCGCTGGCCCGGTGTGCGGTCGTCGTCGGCGGAGGGCGCGCCCATGACCGAGCCGATCGCGGTGGTCAGCGTCTGGCCGTGCTCGTCGGTGAGGAACCCGCTCAGGTGGTAGCCGCCCAGCGTGGGTGCCACATCGAGGTATTCGCGCTGCGCGGCCTTCGTGAAGCCGCGTTCGTCGGCATCGGGGTCGGCGTGCCGGGCGAAGTAGCGCACCAGGCCGCGGAACCGGTCCGGCCCGTTCTCGTTCGACCAGACGAGCAGCTGCTCCTCCCAGGTCGGAACGGCCGGTGCGAGTGCGTCGTCGGTCGGGCCGTCGACGACAGGATCGTCGGACGCAGGGTTCACGGGCGTCGGTTCCGAGCCTCCGTCGGCGCTGCCTCCGTCGGCGCTCCCTCCGTCGGCGCTGCCTTCGTCGCCGCTGGTCGTGCCGCCTCCGGACGTAACACCCGGCCCTGGCGCGCTCGTCGGGTCGCTGGCCGGGCCGTCAGCGACCGGTTCGATGGTGGCGAGATCGATCGCCGGCGCGGCCAGGGCTTCGGTGCGCGTCGTGCTGGTGGTGGCGAGGTCGACCAGGGCACGGACCTTGTCGGCGCCGACGCGGCCGGACAGCGCGGCGAGCAGGGTGGCGGGCAGGTGGTCGCGCAAGGCCTTCGCGGTGCGGACGTCGCGACGGGCGGTCTGGGTCCGCGTGTCCTCGGTGCGGGCCAGCCAGACGGCGAACGAGCGGGCTCCGGTCTGGACCCAGAGCCCGGCGTTCTCGATGCGCGGCAGGATCGACCAGCGCACGGCGTCCAGACGGGTGCCGGCCACCCGCAGGCGGGCGGACGCAGCCACGAGGCGTGCCGTCGAGACGGGCTCCGTCGTCATCGCGTTCGTCGGTAGCATGGTCTTCGCTGCCGACTCGTCGGTCGCGCCGGTGCCTTGAGCCAGGGATCCGGTCAGCTCGTCCAGCAGCATGTCGAGGTCGGCGAGGACGTCCTCTACCGGCCGTGCGGTGCCGCTGCCCCGTACTCCGACCACGCTCCCCACCACCTCTCCAGCGTCCGTTGGTCCCGCCGTTCGACGATATCCCCATCATATCGAACAAGTGTCCGCGCAGTTCGGCTGCTTCAAGATCTGTGGATAACTCTTGCGAGCCACATCGGCTGGAGGACGGGGCCGTCGTCGGGCAGGGGGAGCGGCGCGCCATGCACCCGGAAGCCATGGCGCGCGTAGAGCCGCTGGTTCTGCCGTGTGGACGCCGCCAGATAGACCGGAAGCCCACGGTCGCGGGCCAGGGCCACGCCGTGGCGGAGCATGGCCGAGCCCGCGCCCAGCCCGCGCCGGCGGGGGAGCGCGGCCATCGCCGACAGGTACACGTGCGGCACGTCCGGGTGCCGGGCTGACGTTGCCGCGAGCACCGCCGCAAGCACCGCCGCGAGCCGACGTGCCGCCCCGGCCGCGAGACCGGAGCCCGTGCCCGACGACGACGCGTCGTGCGACTCGGCAGCGGGCGCGCGGCCGGCGCCCGCCTCCGGCGCCTCGTCCGTCTTCGGTACCTCGGGTACTCCCGCCCCGGAACCCTCGCCCGCCTCGGAACGGACGGCGGAGGCGTGGCGCCTCGACCGCTCGGGTGCACGACGGCGCCACCCGTGGCTGGACCAGGTCAGCGGCGGCCCGCCAGGTATGGACCGCGACCTCGACCCGGGCGGAGACCCAGTCCGAGACCCGGGCGCGAGCCCAGATCCCGTCCCGGTTCCCGGCCCTGCCGGCAGAGGCGTCCCCCAGTCCTTCGACGCCGACACCGACGCCTGGTTCCGTGACGGCCTGGTGCGCGTGATCACCGGCCTCACGACCGACTGACCAGGACGCGCAGGTCGACCCGCGACCTACTGCCGACCGCGCCCCAGCTTGGACGGCCACCAGACCGCCCGGCCGATGTCGTACGTCAGCGCAGGCACCAGCAGGGACCGCACGAGGAACGTGTCGAGCAGCACGCCGAACGCCACGATGAAGGCGAGCTGGACCAGGAACAGCACCGGGATCACGGCCAGGGCCGTGAACGTCGCGGCGAGCACCAGGCCGGCCGACGTGATGATGCCGCCCGTCAGCCGCAGCCCGCGCAGCACGCCCTCCCGGGTGCCGTGCACCAGCGACTCCTCACGGACCCGCGTCATCAGGAAGATGTTGTAGTCGATCCCGAGCGCGACCAGGAAGACGAAGCCGAACAGCGGTACCGCCGGGTCGGCCCCCGGGAACCCGAGCACGTCGTTGAACACCAGCGCAGAGACGCCCATCGCGGTGCCGAACGACAGCACCGTGGTCAGGATGAGCAGCACCGGCGCGAGCACGGCCCGCAGCAGCAGCATCAGGATCACGAGGATCACCAGCAGGACGATCGGCACGATGACCGTGCGGTCGCGGATCGAGGCGTCGTTCGTGTCCAGGTCGGTGGCGGACTCGCCGCCGACCAGGGCGGCGGGCAGCTCGTCGGCGTAGGCCGCGCGCAGGTCGCGCACAGTCTCCTCCGCCGCCAGGGAGTCCGCGGCGTCGCCGAGGGTGCCCTGGAGCAGGACGGCGCCGTCGGACACCACGGGTTCCGGGGCCGGGGACCCGGGTGGGCCGAACGGCTGGACGCCGTCCTCGGTCACCGGCGCGGTATTGCTCGGGGTGTCGGCGGTGACCGCCACACCCTCGATCCCGTCGTCCGCCAGCAGGACGTCGGCGGCGCGCTGCAGGTCCTCCTGCGGCGCGATCACGTAGACGGGGCTGCCCGACCCGGCCGGGAAGTGTTCGGCGAGCCGCTCCTGCCCGTCGCGTGCCTCGGACTGCCCGAGGACCAGCTCCGACTGCGGCACACCGGAGGCCTGGAGCTGGGTGATGCCCACGCAGCCGAGGGCGAGCACCGCCGCCGTGGTGATCCAGATGGTGCGCGGCCTGGCGCGGATGGCACGCGAGACGCGCCCCCACAGGCCGGTCTCCAGCGCGCCGGACTCCGCGGCGGCCGGGTCGTAGACAGGGCGCCGCGGCCAGAACGCGGCCCGGCCGAACGCCAGCAGCAGGGCCGGCAGCAGGGTGAGCGCGGCGAGCATCGAGAAGGCGATGCCGACGGCGGCGACAGGGCCGAGCGTGCTGTTGGACCGCAGCTCGCTGAACAGCAGGCAGAGCAGACCGGCGATGACGGTGCCGCCCGAGGCCAGGATCGGCTCGACCGAGCCGCGCAGCGCGCGCAGGGTCGCCGTCCACTTGTCAGGGGTGTGCAGCAGCTCCTCGCGGAACCGTGCCACGTACAGCAATGCGTAGTCGGTCGCCGCGCCGATCACGAGGATGAACAGGATGCCCTGGGTCTGCCCGCTGAGCAGCAGGACTCCCGAGTTCGCGAGGTGCCAGACCGTGAGCAGCGCGACGCACAGCGCGAACATGCTGGTGGCGAGCACGGCCAGCGGCAGCAGCAGCGACCGGTAGACGATGATCAGGATGATCAGCACAGCGGCCAGCGCCACGCCGAGCAGCAGGCCGTCGATCCCGGCGAACGCCGCGACCAGGTCGCTGGAGAAGCCCGCGGGGCCCGTCACATAGAGGTCGACGCCGTCCGGCAGGTCCTGCGCGAGGACCTCGCGCAGCTCGGCGGTCGCCTCGCCGACGTCGGCGTCGCCGGACAACGGCACGAACGCCTGCGCGGCCACGCCGTCGTCGGAGGGGATGGCGGGGGAGACGTCGCCGTCGACCACGTCCAGGTCGCCGACGGCGGTCAGCCGGTCGCCGATGGCGGCGAGGTCGTCGTCGGACAGCTCGTCCGGGGCGACGAAGACGACCAGGGCCGGGATCGCGTCACCCTCGGTGAAACCGGACAGGCGCTCCTGCACCTCCGTGGCCTCGGCCGTCTCGGGGAGGTAGGCGGTGCGGTCGTTGGAGGAGACCTCGTCGATGCGGCCGAAGAACGGGCCGCCGACCGAGGCACCTACCAGCCAGACGAGGATCAGCACGGCGGGCAACGTCACCCGTAGCCAGCGTGGAACGCGGGAGGTCATCTTCGAGGAGCCTGTCTGAGAGGGGATGTGTCGATACGGTTGCCAGCACGTACACCTGCACTGCTGCCGGCGGCTGGGATGCGTCAGGGGTCGAGCCAGGGGTGCCGGAGCTAGCGAGAATTTAGCTAGCCAGGCTATATTCAAGTGTATGACGCATTATGTGCGGGGGTAAAATCCGAGCGTGGAGCCTGAAACCGTGCCGGACAGCGAGCCCGAGCCTTCGATGCTGGACCCGCGCGTGATGGACCCCGACGAGGAGATCGTGCGCAGAGCCGGTATGGACGAGCAGGACGTGGACCAGGTCGTCCGCGTCCTCGAGGCGCTGCGCGGATGGCGCGAGACCGAGCGCCGCATGAGCGAGGCGTCGCGTCGGTACATGAAGCTCGGCGACACCGACATGCGGGCCCTGCGCTACATCATCGCCATGCAGAACCACGGTCGCATCGTGACACCGGGCGCCATCGCGGAGCACCTCCGCATCACGACGGCGTCGACCACCAAGCTCATCGACCGGCTCACCGCCGGCGGGCACGTGGTCCGGTTCCCGCACCCGTCGGACCGGCGCAGCCTCGCGATCGAGGTGACGGACGAGACACGGCGGGCAGCCCGGGAGTCCGTCGGGCGCAGCCACGCCCGCCGGTTCGACGCCGCCGCGCGCCTCACGCCGAAGGAGCGCGAGATCGTGGCGCGCTTCCTCGACGACCTGGCGAACACCGACCGCGAACCCGGCGACGGCGACGGCGTCGGTCGCACTGGTACGCACCAGGGCGCCGGTCACGGCACGGACGGCGTGCGGGGCCGGGTCATCGAGGTGGGCCCGGAGGAGCTCCTGGACCAGGACTGACCTGGGACCGCCCGCCCTCAGGCCTCCAGCAGCACCCGCACGTCCCACGCGCCGAGGACCAGCTCCGCCCCCGCGGCCAGCTCCTCGCCGCTGACCAGGTCACGGACTGCTCCCGGCAGCACGAACGTGCTCGGTTCCCAGGACCACGAGTGCACGAACCGCACGCGCCCACCGGCCGGGTTCCGCGCACCGGTCACGGTCTGCGACGGCGCCTGCGGTCGCCACGCGGGGCCGCCACCTGACGCCGCGGCGCCCGACGTCGTCGTCGGCGCGTCCGCCCCGGTCGCGCCATCCGCCCCGGCCGCAGCCCCGACCGCTGTCCTGACCGCCGCCCCGCTGTGCCGCACCGCCCAGTCGAGCACCGCCCGGGCCAGCGCCGGGTCGGGTACCGTCCCGACCGTGGTCACCCGCCCGGCGCCGTGCGCCCGTGTGGTCACGGCGGGCCAGCGCCCGAAGTGCGGGTGCTCGTACTCGACCAGCGGGTCGGCGTCGAGCACCTGCAGCCCGTCCACCCAGCTCGTGGCGTGGGCATCGGCCAGGGCCTCGGCGGGGACGTCGAACCCGCCCGTCCCGTGCACGGGCAACGGCGCGTCGATGCTGGCGAACTCGTCGTAGAAGACACCCGCCGCCGTGCTCAGGTGGGCGGGCTTGCGCTCCGTGCGGGCCCGCGCCTCCTCGTCCTCGTAGCCCGTGCGGATGCCGAGCACCAGGTGCCCGCCAGCCGCCGCGTACCGCTCCAGCCACTGCAGCCAGTCGTCGTCGGCGATCGTGACGCCCGCGGCGACCAGCACCGGCTGCTCGCGCGCGGCGTCCTCGGGGCTGCCCCCGGTGAGCTGGGCATCGTGCACGAGCCGCGCCTGCAGGCCGGCGTCGAACGCCCCGCGGTAGAAGGAGTCGAAGACCCGGTGCCAGCCGCGCGGGTCCGGGCCCGCACCGCCGCCGAGCTGCGGGAACTCCGCCAGGGACCACTTGCTCGGGTTGGACCAGACCAGCGCGACGTCGGCGTCCGGGGTCAGGTTGGCCACGGCCGGACCGGCCGCGCGCAGCTCTGCGCCGAGCTCCGCGATCTGCCGGTAGACCCGGCCCGGCTCCAGCGAGTGCGGCAGGATGCCGCCCCAGTACGTCTCGGTGCCGTAGGGCAGCGTGTGCCAGTGCCAGTACTCGATCATCGTGGCGCCGCGGGACACCAGCGCCCAGGCGGCCTGCCGCCACTGCCCGTCGTAGGCGGGCTCGTTCAGCCAGGGTCCGCCGATCGCCTGCGCGTTGGTCTCCGTCACCAGGAACGGCGCCTGCTTCGAGGAGTACATGCGGTCCGCCGTCGCGTACAGCGACCATGTGCCCGTCGTCATCCAGGCCTGGTCGGTCTCCACGTTCGGGGGCAGTGTCAGGTGGTCGCGCATGCGGTAGTACGGGTTGCCCGCGGTCACGTCGAGCTCGCGCGTGAGGGCGTCGTCCTGCACGGTCGGGCGCTCGTAGGAGATGCAGGTCGTGACGAACTGGTCCTCGCGCGCGTACTCGCGCACGACGTCCGCCTGCCAGCCGATGAAGTCCGTGGTGAGCTGCGCCTGGAACCGGCGCCAGGCCAGCGCGTACTGCGGCTGCGCGTTGCCGGACGGCGTCCACAGGTCCGCCCAGGAGGACAGCCGGTGCGACCAGTACGTCAGGCCCCATTCCTCGTTGATCCGCTCCACCGTGCCGTAGGTGCCGCGCAGGTGGTCCACGAACCGCTCGAAGACCTGCCGGTTGTAGAAGATCTCGTTCCCGGGCTCGTTGTCCACCTGGAAGCCGACGACGGCGGGGTGGCCGGCGTACCGGGTGGTGACGGCGCGGATGACCCGCTCGGCGTGGAACAGGAACGCCGGGTGCGTGTAGTCGATCTCCTGGCGCGCGCCCCAGCCCATCGCCGCGCCGTCCTCGCGCACGACGTTGATCTCGGGGTACAGCCGCGCCAGCCACATCGGCACCGCATACGTCGGGGTACCGAGCACCACCTTGATGCCGCGCTCGTGCGCGCCGTCGAGCACCGGCTGGAGCCAGTCCAGGTCGAAGCGCCCGTTCTCGGGCTCCCAGGTGGACCAGACCGACTCGCCGACACGGATCACCGAGAAGCCCGCCTCGACCATCAGGTCCAGGTCCTTCTCCAGGCGGCGTCCGAGGCGGTCCTCGGCGCGGTGGTACTCGTAGTAGTAGGCGGCGCCGAACAGGACGCCGTCGCTCAGGTGGTGCAGGGGGTTCATGCTGGCCTCTCGGATCGGGTGGCGTCGGGTCGGCTTGCGTCGGGTCGGGTGACGGCGGATCTCTTGCCCGACGGCGCCCTGCCGGGCGGCGGTGCCGTGCTGTCCCGGACGACGAGCTGGGTCGGGACCAGCCGATGCCGATCGGCCGGCGGGTGGCCCTCGATGGTGCGGACGAGGCGGTGCACGGCGAGCCGGGTCACCTCGGCGAAGTCCTGGCGCACCGTCGTCAGGGGAGTGGACAGGAACTCCGCCTCGGGCGCGTCGTCGAAGCCGACGACGCTGACGTCGTCCGGCACCCGCAGGCCCGCCTGCTCGACGGCGCGGATCGCACCGATGGCCATGTGGTCGTTGGCCGTGAAGATCGCGGTGACGGGGCCGCGGCGCAGCAGCTCGGCGGTGGCCTCGTACCCGGAGCCGGGGGTCCAGTCACCGTGCACCGCCCGGACGGGTTCGAGGCCGGCGTCGGCCAAGGCCTCCCGCCAGCCGGCGAGCCGTCGTGCCGTGGCTGCCCAGCCCTCGGTGCCGGCGACGTGGTGCACGGTGCGGTGCCCGAGGGCGAGCAGGTGGTCGGTCGCGGACCGTGCGCCGGACGTCTCGTCCGCGCCCAGGACCAGTTCCTCGGGGCGGGAGCCGGCGACGAGGGACCCGCCCGCCGGCGAGCCGAAGCTCAGCACCGGCAGGCCCGCCGGGATGCGCAGGCCGGCGTGGCCGACGTCGATCGGCTCGGCGAGCACGAGGCCCGCGATGTCCTGGGTGACGAGCTCGTCGATCGCCGCCTGCAGGTCGGCGGCCCGGTCGCCGCGGGTGCGCGCGACGCTCAGGTAGTAGCCCGAGACCCGCAGGGCGCCGTCGACCCCCTCCAGGATGGACGCCGGCCCGTACAGCGACGTGCTCATGGTGACCATGCCGATGCGCTGGTTCCGGCGGGTCACCAGGGCCCGGGCCGCGGCGTTGGGGCGGAAGCCCATCTCGTCGATCGCGGCCTGGACCCTGACGCGGATCGCCTCGGTGACGTGCGGCTCGCCGTTGACCACACGCGAGACGGTCTTCTGCGAGACCCCGGCACGGCGGGCGACGTCCGTCATCGCCACCCGTGGTGTCGCACCCATGCGTCGCTCCCTCGCCGACCCTGCTCACGCTGCCTTGACTACGTAGTCAAGACGGCGAGCACACCACGGGCACGGCGGTGCAGTCAAGACGTGCCTCCGCGCGGCGGAGGTCGTTCTACAGTGGCCGTGGAACGCGGCCGCGACGACGGGTGAGGCGCAGACATGACCGACGAGCTCGAACCGGAACAGCGGCCCGGCCGGCCGCTCGACCTGGAGTCCCGCTACCGGGCGTACCTGACAGCGCTCAACGAACGCCGCCTGGACGACCTGGCGGACCACGTGCGCGACGAGCTGACCTACAACGGCGAGCCCATGACACGCCGGCAGTACCAGGAGCTGATCGCCGCTGATCTCGCCGCGGCCCCGGACCTCGTCTACGACGCGCAGCTCGTGGTCGCCGGCGGTGACCAGGTGGCCTGCCGCCTCGTCTTCGACTGCGTCCCGGTCGGGGATTTCCTCGGGTTCCGGCCGGACGGCGCACGGCTGCGGTTCGCGGAGCACGTGTTCTACCGCTACGAGGACGGTCGCATCGCGGCCGTACGGTCCATGATCGACCGCGCCGCGGTGGCGGAGCAGCTGTCCGGCCGCGACGTGAGCGCGCTGCGGTGAGCCGGCCCGGGGATCGGTCGATCCCCGGGCCGGCTCACCGGGCGAGCGCTCCGCGGGTCAGGACAGCGTGATGCTGTCGAGCTCGGCGTACCCCGTGCCGCCCGGGAAGAACGGCGAGCCCTTCGCCAGCCGGATCACGTTGTAGCCGGCCCGGAGCGAGACGGACACGTTCGTCGTCGCGAACTGGCCCCAGCCCGCCGTCGGCGGATAGGACACCGTGGAGAACGCGCCGCCGTTGTACGCCAGCCCGTGGGTCGACGTCGCCCCGGTACCGTTCGCGTACCGGACCGCCATCGTGTACGTGCGGGCCGTCGGCACGTTCACCGTGAAGTCCACGAAGCTCTGCGAGCGCATGTCGGCGGTGCCGTCGATGCCGCCGACGTACGAGCCGTTCGACGCCGCCGAGGAACCCCGCGTCTGCGCGTTCACGACGTTCGCGTTCTCGGCCTCGTAGACCTGCTGCCAGCTCGACGTCGGGCCGCCTGCCGGGGTGACGAGCACCTGGTAGGCGCCCTCCGCCGTCATCCCGTTGACCGGGACGGTGACGCTGCCGTTCGTCACGGCCAGGGTGGACGTCGACAGCACGGTCGGCGCCGCGACATGCGTGTGCCGCCCGCTGCCGGGCACCGCGTTCACGGTCACCCGGACCGACGAGCCGAACGAACCCAGCCCGTTGACCCGCACCTGGTTGTTGCCGCTGTCCCCGCCGAGCACGACGTTGACGATCTTGCGGCTCGAGTCGTACGCCGCGACGCCGTCGAGCCAGCTCTGCGGCGTGGTGCGCACGATGTTGCCCGCTTGTGCGCCGTACCAGCGGTAGGCCCAGTACGAGGCCGTCGGCTGGCCCTGGAGCGTGAAGAGGCCGTCGAACGTGCCCGCCTCGAACCAGTACGCGCGGTGCGCTTCGCGCGCGCCGTGCCGTTCCAGCACCGAGATCCAGTGCACCGCCACGCTCGGGATGTCCATCTGGTTCAGCGAGTTGTACTCGTTGACGGCGATCGGGCGGGGGCTGATGCCGAGCTGGTTCTCGATGGCCCGGTAGTCGGCGACGTGGTCGTCGAACGAGTTCCAGTCCATGTCGCCGAGCTCGTGCCAGACGATGACGTCGGGCAGCGTGCCGGTGTCCCGGGCATGGGTCAGGAACGACAGCATCCGGTTGTGGCTGTAGTACGAGTCGCTGGGGCCCACGATCGGCGTCACCGGGTCGAGCGACCGGACCAGACGGTGCGTGCGGGTCCAGCCGTCGTTGAACGAGCCGGCCGCCGACGTGTTCCAGGTCCAGTCGGGCTCGTTCCACAGCTCCCAGCCGCGGATGTTCGTCGTCGAGGTGGCCGCCAGGCGCTTCTGCACCATGGTGCGGACCTTCGACTCCCAGTCCGCCCAGCCCTGCCACTGGTAGGGGAACGACGGGTAGATGTCCGGCATGCGGATGAGCTGCTGCGCGCCGGCGCGCGTGATGTTGCCCGCCACGTCGAGCGCGTCGCAGCAGGGCTCCGTGGCGCCGTTGCCCAGGTGGGTCGTGCCGGGCGCGGGCTGGGTGAACCCGCTGGGGCTCAGCGGCAGGAGCTGGTCGGTGGTGGGCTTGGAGTCCGAGCCGACGCCGTAGAGGCCGCCCGAGCCGACGTGCGTCACGGGCCGGACGACGGAGCCGACGTCGACCGTGAGGGTGTTGCCGGCGGCCTGCGCCGGGCCGGCGGGGGAGACCAGCGCGATGCCCAGGACGAGGGCGAGGACGCTCAGGTGCGACAGGGCTCGTTTCGGCAGTGCTCGTTTCATGGGATCTCCTCGTTGAGATGGCGAGCGATCGTGCGAACCGGTTCGACGTTCAGGTGCACCTCGACGCTAGTTTCGAACGGAGTGTCCCGCAAGAGTGCCAAATGTTCATTCTTGCGCTCCGCCGACATCTCTGGCTACAGTCGAACCGGTTCGCAACGGAGGCGAACCGAGGCCGCGAGCAGAGCAGCTGCGGCGGCCGAGCACACAAGGAGGCGCAGTGGCCACCATCGGAGATGTCGCCCGGGCGGCGGGGGTGTCCCGCAGCACGGCGTCGTACGCCCTGTCGGGGAAGCGGGCGATCTCGGCGGACGTGCGTCGCCGGGTCGAGGAGGCGGTCCGGGAGCTCGGCTACACGCCGAACGCCGGGGCGCGCGCGCTGGCCACCTCGCAGACGATGGTGATCGGGCTGCTCGCCCAGTTCCTCGAGGACGAGTTCGCGCCCGCGATGCTCCAGTACATGCTCGGCGTCTCCAACACGGCCCGCGAGCTCGGCTACGACATCCTTCTGGTGTCGGACGCCGACGGCACGCGCGCCCTGCGCCGCATCACCGACTCGCGGATGGTCGACGGCATCGTGCTGCTCAACGTCGCGGAGCGCGACGAGCGCCTGCCGATCCTGCGGTCGGCGGCCCAGCCGGGCGCGCTCGTCGGGCTGCCCGCCGACTGCACCGGGGTCGACGTCTTCGACCTCGACTTCGAGGAGGCGGGCCGCGTCATGGTGGACCACCTCCACCGGCTCGGGCACCGTGAGGTGGCCCTCGTCTCCCAGCCGGAGCACGTGATCGAGCGCGGCGGTGCCTACGTGTGGCGCCTGCAGAACGCTGCCGTCGAGGCCGCGCGTGCCCGCGGAATCACGCTGCACCCCGTCTCCGCCGCGGCACACCAGCCGGACGTCGGCCGGGACCTGAACGCCCTGCTGGACGCACACCCGGGCGTCACCGGGCTGCTGGTCCACAACGAGGCCGCGGCGGCCGCGCTGCCCACCGTCCTGCACGAGCGCGGCCTGACCGCACCGGAGGACCTGTCCGTCGTGGGCCGGTACTCGGACGAGTTCGCCCGCACCTTCTCCCTGCCCTACTCCTCGATCGAGAGTGCCCCCGACCGGCTCGGCCGCATGGCCGTGCGCCAGCTCGTGCGCCGCATCGAGGGCGAGGTGGCAGCCGACGAGCCGCACGTCGTGCGGTTCGTGACCCCGGAGCTGGTCGACCGGGGGAGCACCGGCGCACCCCGCACCACCTGACCCGTACCCACCAGCATCACCCCCCGCACCACCGTCCGGCCGACGTCGTCGTCGGGCCGGGGACGTTCAAGGAGGAACCATGCAGCACCTGCGGCACAAGCCCGTCACCACCCTCGCGGCAGTCGCCGCACTCGCGCTGGTCGGCGGGCTGAGCGCCTGCTCGTCCGGCGGCTCCGGCTCCGGCGGGGCCGCGAGCGGCGACGACAGCACCTACACCTGGTGGGACCCGTACCCCCAGCACGACGACGCCTCCGAGTGGGCCGGCCGTGTCCAGGCCTGCGGCGAGGAGGCCGGAGTCACCATCGAGCGCACGGCCTACGACACGACGGCGCTGACCAACCAGGCGCTCCTGTCGGCGCAGGAGGGCACGTCGCCCGACGTCATCCTCATCGACAACCCGGCCGTCTCCACGCTCGCCGACACGGGGATCCTGACCACCGTCGACGAGTTCGGCCTGGACACGTCCGCGATCGACCAGAACCTGCTCGACGCCGGCGTCGTCGACGGTGAGGCGTACGGCATCCCGATCGGCGCCAACACGCTGTCGCTGTACTACAACGCCGACCTGCTGAGCGACGCGGGCGTCGACCCGGCGTCGATCACCGACTGGGACTCGCTGACCGCGGCCCTCGCCCAGGTCAAGGACGCGGGCCACAAGGGCATCACGTTCGCGGGCATCGGCACCGAGGAAGGGTCCTTCCAGTTCCTGCCGTGGTTCTGGGGCGCGGGCGCCGAACTGACCGACCTCGACTCGCCCGAGGCCGTCGAGGCCCTGGAGCTGTGGAAGGGCTGGCTCGACGAGGGGTACGCCCCCAACACCGTGATCAACAACTCCCAGAACACGGTGTGGGAGGAGTTCCTGACCGGCGACTTCGCCTTCGCGGAGAACGGCACCTGGCAGGTCAACAGCGCCGCGGAGGCGGAGTTCGAGACCGGCATCGTGCAGCTGCCGGCGAAGGACGGCGGCGCGGCCCCCGCCCCGACCGGTGGCGAGTTCATCGTCGCGCCCGTCCAGGAGGACACGGCCCGCTACGACGTGACGCGCCAGATCGTGGAGTGCATGACGACGCCGGAGGGCTTCGTCGAGACGGCCAACACCTTTGCGTACTACGTGCCGCCGACCGCCGAGGGCCAGGAGCAGCTGGTGGCCGACAACGCCGACCTGGAGCCGTGGGTCGAGGCGGTGCAGAACGCCAAGGGCCGCACCAGCGACGGTCTGGGCACCGACTACCCGGTGATCTCCGAGGCGCTGTGGACCGCCGTCCAGAACGCCCTGTCCGGCGCGGCGACCCCGCAGGAAGCGCTGGAGACCGCCCAGTCGGACGCGGAGTCCGCGACCAGCTGACCCGCCCGGCCCTGCCCCCCGCCTTCGCCGAGCGCTGGACATCCGCCCGAACTGCCCGTCGAAGGGCGAGCGTCCAGCACTCGGCGAGGCGCGGGCGACCGACCGATCAACCGACCGAGGAAGCTTCTGATGACCACCACCGAGGCCGTTGCCGCGGCGGGCGCGCCACCTGGCGCGGACCGGACGCCGGCCGCCCGGCGGCGTCGTGGCCCGGCCGCGTCCCAATGGGCCGCCGTCGGCTTCGCCGCGCCGCTGCTCGCGTACCTGATCCTCTTCTACGCCTACCCGCTCCTGCGGAACATCGACCTCAGCGTCCACGACTACACGATCCGCGCGTTCGTCCAGGGCAACGCGGAGTTCGTCGGGTTCGACAAGTACGTCGAGGTGTTCACCTCGTCGACGTTCCCCACCGCGCTGTGGAACACCGCGGTCTTCACCATCGTCTCGATCGTGTTCCAGTACGCGATCGGCCTGGCGCTGGCGGTCTTCTTCCGGTCCGGGTTCCAGCTGTCGGGCGTGCTGCGCGCGATGTTCCTCGTGCCGTGGCTGCTGCCGCTCATCGTGTCCGCCTCGACGTGGGCGTGGATGCTGAACAGCGAGAACGGCATCGTGAACTCGGTGCTCGGGGCGTTCGGCGTCGAGCAGATCAACTGGCTCACGTCGCCGGACACGGCGCTGCTGTCGGTGACCATCGCCAACATCTGGCTCGGCATCCCGTTCAACCTGGTCATCCTCTACTCCGGGCTGCAGAACATCCCGGGTGAGGTCTACGAGGCGGCGTCGCTCGACGGCGCGGGGCCGTGGAAGCAGTTCTGGACCATCACGTTCCCGCTGCTGCGACCCGTGTCGGCCATCACGCTCCTGCTGGGGCTCATCTACACGCTCAAGGTCGTGGACGTCATCTGGATCATGACCACGGGCGGGCCGGGCGACGCGTCCACCACCCTCGCCATCTGGTCCTACCGGGAGGCGTTCGGGACCGGTCAGCCGGACTTCTCACCCGCCGCCGCGGTAGGCAACCTGCTGATTCTCATCGCGCTGGTCTTCGGGTTCCTGCATCTGCGGCTCCAGCACCGTCAGGAGGACTCATGACCAGCCGGCCCACACTCCCGACGAGGAGCACCGCGCGGAGGACAGCACGCAAGCCCGCGTGGAAGACGGCGCTCGGGGTGTTCTTCACCCTCGTCATGCTCTTCCCGGTGTACTGGATGGTGAACGTCTCGTTCACGCAGACCCGGGACCTGCGGGCCGACCCGCCGCACTGGTTCCCGTGGGACCCCACGTTCGAGGGCTACCAGGCTGTGTTCGCGCAGCAGCTGCCCGCACTCGGGACGAGCCTGCTGATCGGGCTGGGCTGCGTGGCGCTCACCGTGGCGATCTCCGCGCCGGCGGGCTACGCGCTGGCCCTGCTGCACCTGCGCGGCGGGCGCACGCTGAACTTCCTGCTGCTGGTCGCGCAGATGATCCCCGCCGTCGTCATGGCCATGGGCTTCTACGCGGTCTACAACAACCTCGGCCTGCTCAACACCGTGGGCGGGCTGATCGTGGCGGACTCGACGGTCGCGGTGCCGTTCGGCGTGCTGCTCTACACGGCGTTCATGTCCGGCATCCCGCGCGAGCTGCTCCAGGCGGCGCGGGTGGACGGCGCGGGCGCCTGGCGCACCTTCCGCTCGATCGTGCTGCCGGTGAGCCGCAACTCGACCCTGACGGTCGCGTTGTTCGCCTTCCTGTGGGCCTGGTCCGACTTCATCTTCGCCTCGACCCTGAACCGCAACGGCGACCTCATCCCGATCACGCTGAGCATCTACAACTACATCGGCAACAACACGACGCAGTGGAACGCCATCATGGCCACGGCCGTGGTCGCCTCGGTGCCCGCGGCGATCCTGCTCGTCGTGGCCCAGCGCTACGTGGCGGCGGGCGTCACCGCCGGTGCCGTCAAGGACTGACGAAGGAACCCCGTGACAACACATCTCTCGACGCCCCCGGCGTCGCCCGTCGTCCCGCCCGGCTCGCGCCGCGGGATCGGCGTCGACGAGCTGCGGCTCGACGGCGGATTCTGGGGCGCCCTCCAGGAGACGAACTCGGCTGCCACCCTGCGGCACTGCCTGGACTGGATGGAGCAGCTGGGCTGGCTGGACAACTTCGACCGCGTCGCCGAGGGCGCCACGGGCGGGGAGCGGCCGGGGTGGCAGTTCTCCGACTCCGAGGTGTACAAGCTGCTGGAGGCCATGGCCTGGGAGTACGGCCGCACCGGTGACCCCGCCACAGACGCCCTGCTGGGCAAGGTGGTGGACCGGGTGGCCGCGGCGCAGGACGCGGACGGCTACCTGAACACGTGCTTCGGCCACGCCGGGCAGGCCGGCCGGTACTCCGACCTGTCGACCGGGCACGAGCTGTACGTCACGGGCCACCTGCTGCAGGCAGCGGTCGCCCGGGTCCGGACGGTGGGGGCGGGCGACGCCCTGGTCGACGTCGCCCGCCGCGCCGCCGACCACGTGTGCCGCGAGTTCGGTGCCGACGGGCGGGGCAGCGACGGCCGGGACGGCATCTGCGGCCACCCCGAGATCGAGGTGGGCCTGGCCGAGCTCGGCCGTGCGCTGGGCGAGCCCCGCTACACCGAGCAGGCGCGGCTCTTCGTCGAGCGCCGCGGGCGCGGCACCCTGGCGCCGATCGCGCTGCTCGGCCCGGCCTACTTCCAGGACGACGTGCCGGTGCGTGACGCCGACGTCTGGCGCGGCCACGCCGTGCGCGCCCTGTACCTGGCGGCCGGGGCGGTCGACGTCGCCGTCGACACGCACGACGACGACCTCCACGCCGCCGTCGAACGGCAGTGGACGCGCTCGGTGGAGCGGCGCACCTACCTCACCGGCGGCATGGGCTCGCGCCACCAGGACGAGGGCTTCGGCGACGACTGGGAGCTGCCGCCCGACCGCGCGTACTGCGAGACGTGCGCGGGCGTCGCGTCGGTCATGGTCTCGTGGCGCCTGCTGCTCGCCACGGGCGAGGCGCGCTACGCCGACCTCATCGAGCGCACCCTCTACAACGTGGTGGCCACCTCGCCCCGCGCGGACGGCAGCGCGTTCTTCTACGCCAACCCGCTGCAGCAGCGCGAGCCCGGCGCGGACGTGCGGCCCGACGCCGTCAACCCCCGCGCCGAGGGCGGTGTGCGGGCGCCGTGGTTCGACGTCTCGTGCTGCCCGACCAACGTGGCCCGCACCCTCGCCTCGTGGCAGGCGTACGCGGCGTTCGTCGAGGAGGCGCCGGGCGGCTCCTCGGACGCCGGTTCCTCGGACGCCGGTTCCTCGGACGCCGGCGCGGACGACGACGGTGTCGTCGTGTCGCTGGCCCAGTACGCCGCGGGCGACCTGCGCCTAGCCTTCGGCGACGGCGGCGAGCTCGCCCTACGGGTCACCACGGAGTACCCGCACGACGGCCGCGTCCGCGTCGAGGTCACCGCCGTCCCGGCGCGGCCGGTGACGCTGCGCCTGCGCGTACCGCACTGGGCCGACGGCGCGACGCTCACCGGGGCGGACGGGTCGGCCACGGCCGTCGCGCCGGGCTGGACGACGACTGGCGGTACCGGTACCGGTACCGGTACCGGCACGGGCACCGGAGCCGCGCTCGCCGTCGGTGATGTCCTCACGCTCGATCTGCCCGTCGGCCCGCGCCTGACCTGGCCCGACCCCCGGGTCGACGCCGTGCGCGGCACGGTGGCGGTCGAGCGCGGACCGCTCGTGCTGGCGCTGGAGTCGGTGGACCTGCCGGACGGCGTGCTGCTCGACCAGGTGCGGCTCGACCCGGCGGTGGCGCCCCGCGCGCTGGCCGACGGCGCGGTGGTGCGTGCCGGTGTCGTATCGCTGCCCGGGGGCGGGGCAGGCACCCCGCCGTTCACCCCCGGCCGTCCGGGCACCGGAGCGCCGGAAGCGCTCGACCTGACCCTGGTGCCCTATCACCGCTGGGCCGAGCGCGGCCCGTCCACCATGCGCGTCTTCGTACCCACGGCTCGACTCGAGGAGACCCGATGAGCATCCCGCCGGCCCGTCCCGACAGTCCCGACCTTCCCGTCCGCGCCGACGGCACTCGTCTGACCTGGCGCAGTGGCGGCGAGACGCTCGTCGTCGAACCCTGGGGCCGTGACAGCGTGCGGGTGCGCGCGACGGTCCAGGGCGCCGTCGAGCACGCGGACTGGGCGCTGCTGCCGCCCGACCCGGCCGCCCACGACGGGGCGCGCGTCGACCTCCGGGCCGACGGCGCGACGCTCGTCAACGGTGGCCTCCGTGTGGAGTTGACGACCACCACGGGGTTCAGTGAGGTGGTCGGCTACGAGGTGTCGCACTGCGACCTGGCGTTCTACGACGCCGACGGCCGGCTGCTGCTGCGCGAGCTCGACCGAGGGGGCTCGCTCCAGCTGCGTGCCCGGAACTTCCGCCCGCGGCTCGGCGACGACGGGCACACGCTCACGGCGTCGTTCGAGTCCGACCCGGACGAGAAGCTGTACGGGATGGGCCAGTATCAGCAGCACGTGCTCGACCTCAAGGGCTCCACGTTCGAGCTGGCGCACCGCAACTCGCAGGCGAGCGTCCCGTTCGTCATGTCGAGCGCCGGGTACGGGTTCCTCTGGCACGACCCGGCGATCGGGCGCGCTACGTTCGCGCGCAACCGCACCGAGTGGCACGCCGAGTCGACACGGCAGCTCGACTACTGGGTGACCGCCGGACGCACGCCCGCGCAGATCTCCCGCGCCTATGCCGACGCGACCGGGCACGCCCCGATGATGCCCGAGCGCGGGCTCGGGTTCTGGCAGTGCAAGCTGCGCTACTGGAACCAGGAGCAGCTCCTTCAGGTCGCGCGCGAGCACCGCCGGCGCGGGCTGCCGCTGGACGTCATCGTCGCCGACTTCTTCCACTGGCCGAAGATGGGCGACTACCGGTTCGAGGACGAGTTCTGGCCGGACCCGACCGCGATGGTCGACGAGCTGCGCGACCTCGGGGTCGAGCTCATGGTCTCGGTCTGGCCGCAGGTCTCGCTGGAGTCGGAGAACGACTCCCACCTGCGGCGAAACAACCTGCTGGTCCGGGCCGACCGTGGGCTCGACGTCCAGATGGCGTTCCAGGGGCCGAGCACGTTCCTCGACGTCACCAACCCCGAGACCCGGCGCTGGCTGTGGGAGACCTGCCGGCGCAACTACGGCGAGCACGGGATCCGCACGTTCTGGCTGGACGAGGCCGAGCCCGAGTACGGCGTCTACGACTACGACGCCTTCCGTTACCACCTCGGCCCGGCGCTGCGGGTCGGCAACGTCTACCCGCAGGCGTTCGCGCGCGCCTTCTACGAGGGCCAGGTGGCCGACGGCGAGAGCGAGGTCGTCAACCTGGTGCGCTGCGCCTGGGCCGGCAGCCAGCGCTACGGCGCACTTGTCTGGTCGGGTGACATCTCCTCGACGTTCGCGGACCTGGCGCGGCAGGTGACCGCGGGCATCCACATGGGCGTCGCGGGCATCCCGTGGTTCACCACCGACATCGGCGGCTTCCACCGCGGCGACGTCACCGACCCGGCGTTCCACGAGCTGCTCGTGCGCTGGTTCCAGTTCGGCGCGTTCAGCCCCGTGATGCGGCTGCACGGCGACCGGCTGCCCGGGCACGAGGTCGCCGCGGCGGACGGCTCGCCGCGGCTGGGCTCGGGCGGGCCCAACGAGCTGTGGAGCTTCGGCGAGGAGGTCTACGGCGTGCTGGAGCGCTACGTCCACCTGCGCGAGACGCTCCGGGACTACGTCCGCGACGCCATGCACGCCGCGCACGCCGACGGCCAGCCGGTCATGCGGGGCCTGTTCCACGACTTCCCCGACGACCCGCGGGCCTGGGACGTCGACGACCAGTTCCTGCTCGGGCCGGACGTCCTCGTCGCTCCGGTCCTGGCGGCGGGCGTCCGCGAACGGGACGTCTACCTGCCTGCGGGGTCGCGCTGGACGGATGCCGCCACGGGCGAGGTGCACGACGGCGGGACGACGGTGCGCGCGGCCGCCCCGCTCGACGTCGTGCCGGTGTTCCTGCGCGACGGCGCGCTGCCGTACGTCGTCGGCCGGACGACCGGCCGGGTGGCGCCGGGGGCGCCGGCCGTGGCGGAGGCAGGTTCGGCCGGGCCAGGTCCGACCACGGCGGCGACCGCCTAGATGCGCCCGGCAGCGGTCGGCAGTTGCGCGCGAGGTCGGCAGTTGGCATCGAGATCGGTGCCCCCCCGGGGCGCACTCCCAGCCAACACCCCCCCCCCCCCGGGGGGGTGGGGGGGGGCGGCCGCACCCCCCGGCCCACCGAGGAGCCC
>NZ_JBIRYI010000013.1:0-198717 GCF_044389675.1 Promicromonospora kroppenstedtii
ATAACTTCACAACCACACTCACATGAGTTAAAAGAAGATTCTTTGTTGTGCTACGCGTCCACTATGCGGTTCCCGAGTCACGGGCACCAACCCTTCCCACTGGTGATGTGGGTGTTGGGGTTGCCTGTTCTCGATAGTGTTACGGTGGTCATAGCGTGGGGGAAACGCCCGGTCCCATTCCGAACCCGGAAGCTTAGCCCCACAGCGCCGATGGTACTGCCCTGGTGACGGGGTGGGAGAGTAGGACGCCGCCGGACAACCATTCCCAGGAGGGGGTGGGACGAACAGCCTGTCAGAGGGTTGTGCGTCCCACCCCCTACCTGCATTCGCGGAACAACTCCAGCACCCCCGTCTTCCGCTGTGTGGAATGCTGGTTCCGTCGACCGACAGGTCTGGCGTATCGACGGGGAGAACGACGTGGCAGAGACTGGCGTGCAGTCGGTCGAGCGAGCACTCGACCTGCTGGAGATCCTTGCGGAGCTGGGCGGTGATGCCGGCCTGAGCGAGCTCTCAGAGCAGTCGGGGCTACCGCTGCCCACCATTCATCGCCTGATGCGCACCCTCGTCGCCCGCGGTTATGCGCGGCGCCTGCCCTCGCGCCGCTATGCGCTCGGGGCCCGGGTGATGGGGCTCGGCGACGCGGCCGGTCGCCAGCTCGGTGCCGGCGCGCGTCGCCACCTGGCCCGCCTGGCGCGCGAGCTGGGCGAGACGGCGAACCTCGCGATGCTCGACGGTGAGATGGCGGTCTACGTGGCACAGGCGGCGTCGTCGCACTCGATGCGGATGTTCACCGAGGTGGGGCGGCGCGTGCACCTGCACAGCACCGGCGTCGGCAAGGCCCTCCTGGGGGAGCTCCCCGATGCCGCGGTGCGGGAGATCGCCACGCGGGCCGGCCTCGAGCCCGCGACCGATCGGACGATCACCGACGTCGACGCGCTCCTGACCGCGGTCGGCGAGATCCGGGAGCGTGGGTACGCCGTCGATGACGGGGAGCAGGAGATCGGGGTGCGGTGCTTCGCCGTCGTCGTGCCGGGGGTGCCGGTGCCGACCGCGCTGTCCGTGTCCGGGCCGGCGGCTCGGGTGTCGTTCGAGTTCGGCGAACGCGCGGTCCCGCTGCTGCACGAGGTTGCTCGGGAGGTCGCGGCGGAGCTCTCCGGTAGCTGACAGGTCGCGGAGGCGTTGACCGGGCGTCGTCGGGCACCTAGGGTTTTCGCTAGGAAGTATTCAGTTTCCGCATCATGGAAGTATTGCGGGAGCCGAGCCGATCGACCAAAGGATCTCGACGTGGACACTCCGGACGGCCTGACGATCAACGGCGACATCGCGCCCCGCGCGGAAGAGGTGCTGACCCCGCAGGCCCTCGGGCTCGTCGTCGCCCTGCACCGGGCGCTCGACGACCGCCGGCTGGAGCTGCTCGAGGCGCGCCGCCGCCGGGTCGAAGACCTCGCGGCGGGCGGCACCCTGGACTTCCTGCCCGAGACCCGGCACATCCGGGAGGACCCGACGTGGCGCGTCGCGGAGCCCGCCCCCGGCCTCGCCGACCGGCGCTGCGAGATCACCGGTCCCACGGACCGGAAGATGACCATCAACGCCCTGAACTCGGGCGCCAAGGCCTGGCTCGCGGATCACGAGGACGCCAACACCCCGCAGTGGAGCGCCGTGGTGGGCGGGCAGCTCAACCTGCTCGACGCCATCAACCGGAACATCGACTTCACGGGCGAGAACGGCAAGCACTACGCGCTCAAGCCGGACGACGAGCTGGCGACCATCATCGTGCGGCCGCGGGGCTGGCACCTGCCGGAGAAGCACCTTCTGGTGGACGGCCGTCCGGCGTCGGGCAGCCTCGTGGACTTCGCGCTCTACCTGGCCACCGCCGGGCTACGGCAGATCGAGAAGGGCCAGGGCCCGTACTTCTACCTGCCGAAGATGGAGTCGCACCTGGAGGCGCGCCTCTGGAACGACGCGTTCGTGCTGGCCCAGGACTATCTCGGTATCCCGCGGGGGACCATCCGTGCCACGGTGCTCATCGAGACCTACCCCGCGGCCTTCGAGATGGAGGAGATCCTCTACGAGCTGCGGGAGCACAGCGCGGGTCTGAACGCCGGGCGCTGGGACTTCATGTTCTCCGTGATCAAGTCGTTCCGGACCCGGGGCACGGACTTCATGCTGCCCGACCGCAACGCCGTCACCATGACGGTGCCCTTCATGCGGGCCTACACGGAGCTGCTGGTCAAGACGTGCCACACGCGTGGAGCGCACGCGATCGGTGGCATGGCCGCGTTCATCCCGAGCCGCGACGAGGCGGTCAACGAGGCGGCGTTCGCCAAGGTGCGCGACGACAAGACGCGCGAGGCGAACGACGGGTTCGACGGCTCGTGGGTTGCCCACCCCGGCATGGTCGGGGTCTGCACGGAGGTCTTCACCTCGGTGCTGGGCGACCGGCCGAACCAGATCGACCGCACTCGCGAGGACGTGCAGGTCACCGCCGCGCAGCTGCTGGACGTCGCCGCCACGCCCGGCGACGTCACCGAGGCCGGGCTGCGGAACAACATCTCCGTGGGCATCCAGTACCTCAAGGCGTGGCTCGGCGGGCTCGGCGCCGTCGCGATCTTCAACCTCATGGAGGACGCCGCCACCGCGGAGATCTCCCGGTCCCAGGTGTGGCAGTGGCTGCACAACGACGTGACGCTCGCCGACACGGGCCATCAGGTCACGCGCGACCTGATCGACCGGATCGTGGAGGAGGAGATCGCCAAGCTGCCGGGCGACCCGGCAGACTACGCCGAGGCCAGGCAGACGTTCCTGGAGGTGGCGGTCGCGGACGACTACGCGGACTTCCTGACCCTCCCGGCGTACGCGCGCATGCCCTGACCAGCACTCGACGAGCACCACGCGCGACGAGGAGGTTGCCGGATGGGTGAGAGCGGTACGAGCGGGCTGGGGGACGTCGTCGGCGAGCTGCTGGCCGAGCTGGGCGGAGAGCGGGTGATCACCGACCGGCAGCGGCGGCGGACCTACGAGTGCGACGGGCTCGCCGCGTACCGCGTGATCCCCGGGGCGGTGGTCCTCGTTCGCGACGCGGCCGACGTCGCGACCGCGGTGCGGGCCTGTGCCCGGCACGGCGTGCCCTTCGTCGCGCGCGGGTCGGGCACCGGGCTGTCGGGCGGGGCGCTGCCCCACGCCGAGGGCGTGCTCGTGGTCATGTCGCAGCTGCGGGCGATCCGGGAGGCGGACCTGGCCAACCAGCGCGCCGTCGTGGACCCCGGGGTGATCAACCTGCAGCTCACTGCCGCGACCAGCCCCGACGGGTACTACTTCGCGCCCGACCCGTCCAGCCAGTCGGTGTGCTCGATCGGCGGCAACGTGGCCGAGAACTCGGGCGGCGCGCACTGCCTCAAGTACGGTTTCACCACGAACCACGTGACCGGCGTGGACCTGGTGACGCCCTCCGGTGAGCAGGTCGAGATCGGCGGCAAGGCGCCGGACCCGCCCGGGTACGACCTGCTCGGTGCGCTCGTCGGCAGTGAGGGCACGCTCGGCATCGTGACCGCCGCCACGGTGCGCCTGACGCGGCTGCCGCAGGAGGTGCGCACCCTGCTGGCCGCCTTCCGCACCATGGACGACGCCGGGGCCGCCACGTCCGCGATCATCGCGGCCGGCGTGATCCCTGCGGCGATCGAGATGATGGACGCCCTGGCGATCGAGGCCGCCGAGGCCGCGGTGCACTGCGACTACCCGCACGGCGCGGGCGCGGTGCTCGTGATCGAGCTCGACGGGCCGGCTCCGGACGTCGCGGGGGAGTTCGACGACGTCGTCCGGCTGTGCGAGGGGGCCGGCGCGTTCGAGGTGCGGGTCGCGGCGGACGACGAGGAGCGCGCGCTGATCTGGAAGGGCCGCAAGTCCGCGTTCGCGGCGGTCGGGCGGATCAGCCCGGACTACATCGTGCAGGACGGCGTGATCCCGCGCACCGCCCTTCCGCTCGTGCTACGGCAGATCGCGGAGCTGGGTGAGAGCGCCGGCGTGCGGGTGGCGAACGTCTTCCACGCGGGCGACGGCAACCTGCACCCGCTGGTGCTGTTCGACGGCGCCGTCGAGGGCGCCGTCGACCGGGCCGAGGCCGTGGCCGGCGGGATCCTCGACCTGTGCCTGGAGCACGGCGGGTCCATCACGGGCGAGCACGGCGTGGGCGCGGACAAGGCCAAGCACATGCCGCGCATGTTCACCGAGGACGACCTGGACACGATGCAGGCGGTGCGCTGCGCGTTCGACCCCGAGGGCATCTCGAACCCCGGCAAGGTCTTCCCGACGCCACGGCTGTGCGGGGAACGTCCCGGGCGGCACCGGGGCGCGCACCCGCTGGCGGAGTCCGGCGTGGCGGAGGTCTTCTGATGGCGGACCTGCGGCGGCTCGCCGACGCGCTGCGGCAGGACGGCGGCGCGGTGCGCGAGGCGGGCCCGGAGGACGCCGTCGACGGCGTACCCGCGACGGTGGTCGCGCGGCCGGCGTCGGCGGGCGGCGTGGCGGCCGTGCTGCGCGAGGCGACCGCGCAGGGGCTGGTCACGGTGGCGCGCGGCGCCGGGACGACGCTCGACTGGGGCGCCCCGCCCGAGCGTGTGGACCTGGTCCTGGACACGACGGGTCTGGACCGGCTCGTGGAACACGGCGCGGGCGACCTGGTGGTCGTGGCCGAGGCGGGGCTACCCGTCGCGGAGCTGCTGGAGAAGGTGGGCGGCGCGGCGCAGGAACTGGTGGTCGACCTGCCGCCCGCGCGGCTGGCGGGCGGCTCCACGGTGGGCGGTCTGCTGTCGACGGGCGCGTCCGGGCCGCGGCGCCTGCAGCGCGGCGGGGTGCGCGACCTCGTGCTGGGCGCGACCGTGGTGCTCGCCGACGGCACTGTCGCGTCGTCGGGCGGCAAGGTGGTCAAGAACGTGGCCGGCTATGACCTCGCCAAGCTCCTGACCGGTGCCCACGGCACGCTCGGCATCGTGGTCCGGGCGGCCTTCCGGCTGCATCCGGCGCGGCCGGACCGTGCCTTCGTGATCGGCTCGGGTCCAGCGGCCGACGTCGCGGCGCGCGCCCGCGACGTGGTCGCCTCGCAGCTCGCGCCCGCCGCGGTCGAGATCGACCGGCCCGCGGGCAGCGACGTCGCCGAGGTGGCGGTGCTGCTGGAGGGGACCGGGGCCGCCGTCGGACAGCGGGCCTCCGCGGCCGCCGAGTTGCTGGGCGGGCGGGTCCGGGCGGAGCCGCCGGAGTGGTGGGCGGCGCTGCCGGACGGCGCGACCCTGGCCAAGGCGACCGCGACGCTCACCGGGGTGGCCGGGCTGCTGGCCGCGGCGCGGGAAGCCGAGGAGCGGTACGGGGCCGGTGTCGCACTGCGCGGTACCGCCGCCGGGGTGCTGTATGCCCTGGTGACGGGCT
This sequence comes from Promicromonospora kroppenstedtii, assembly GCF_044389675.1. Lineage (NCBI taxonomy): Bacteria > Bacillati > Actinomycetota > Actinomycetes > Micrococcales > Promicromonosporaceae > Promicromonospora > Promicromonospora kroppenstedtii. The sequence continues at coordinate 5,419 of NZ_JBIRYI010000013.1, forward strand.
CGCCGGAGGTGACCGCGCTCGCCGTCGGGCACCTGCGGGCGGCCGCACCCAGCCCGCGCGAGGGGACCGTGACCGTGCTGCGCGCAACACCCGAGGTGCGCGCTGCGCTGGACGTGTGGGGGCCCGTGGGTGGGCTCGACCTGATGCGGGCGATCAAGCGACAGCTCGATCCCGGGCGGAACCTGGCACCCGGCCGATTCGTGGGAGGCATCTGATGAGCGAGGCGAAGCCGGACCTGCTGGGCTCCTTCGACGGGCCGGGGTCCGACGGGCAAGGGGCGTTCGACGAGCACCGTCCGCCCTCCCGCGAGCTGGTGGACGACTGTGTGCACTGCGGGTTCTGCCTCCCCGCCTGCCCCACCTACTCGCTCTGGGGCGAGGAGATGGACTCCCCGCGCGGCCGGATCTACCTCATGAAGGAAGGGCTGGAGGGCGAGCCGATGTCGGCGGCTCTGGTGCAGCACGTCGACGCGTGCCTGGGGTGCATGGCGTGCGTGACCGCGTGCCCGTCGGGCGTGCGATACGACACGCTGGTCGAGGCGACCCGGCAGCAGGTCGAGCGGCGCGGTGCCGAGCACCGCACGCGCGGGCAGCGGCTGCTGCGGTCGGCGATCTTCGCGCTGTTCCCGCACCCGGCGCGGTTGCGGCGGGTGCTGCCGCTGCTCGCGATGTACCAGCGCTCGGGGCTCTCCCGCCTGGTGCGACCGGTGCTGGCGCGGACCTCGCCGACGCTGGCGACCATGGAGGCGATCGCCCCGCCCGTGGGGCCGCGCGTGCCGGTGCCGCCGCTGTCGCCCGCGGTGGGGGAGCGGCGGATGACGGTCGGGCTGCTGCTGGGCTGCGTGCAGCGCGAGTTCTACCCGGGCGTGAACGCGGCGACGGCGCGGGTGCTGGCCGCGGAGGGCTGCGACGTCGTGGTGCCGCCGGACCAGGGCTGCTGCGGCGCGCTGTCGGTGCACGCCGGGCGGGAGGCCGAGGGGCTCGACCACGCACGGGCGCTGATCGACGCGTTCGCCGATGCGGGCGTGGAGCGGATCGTGGCCAACTCGGCCGGGTGCGGGTCCACCATGAAGGACTACGCGGACCTGCTGGCGGACGACCCCGAGTACGCCGGGCGAGCCGCCGAGTTCGCGGCTCGGACCCGGGACGTCGCGGAGGTGCTGGCGGAGCTGGAACCCGTCGCGCCGCGGCACCCGCTGCCGCTGACGATCGCCTATCACGACGCCTGCCACCTGCGGCACGCGCAGGGCGTCAAGGCGCAGCCGCGCGCGGTGCTCGCGACGATCCCCGGTCTGGTGGTCAAGGAGATCGCCGAGGGCGACATGTGCTGCGGGTCTGCCGGGATCTACAACCTCACCAACCCCGGGCCGGCGCGGGAGCTGGGGGACCGCAAGGCCGCGCACGTGGCGGCGACGGGTGCCGAGCTGCTGGTGACGTCCAACCCGGGCTGCCTGCTGCAGATCACGGACGCGCTGTCCCGGCAGGGCCGCGCGATGCCGACGGCGCACATGGTGCTGGTACTGGATGCGTCCATGCGCGGGGCGGGTCCGGAGGAACTGCTGGGCTGAGGCGAGCCGTTCGGGCGAAAACTCCCGATTGCGGGGGTTTGCTGCTAGATTGTCGCTGGGTGGAGTGCGAATTCCACCATGCGAAAGTTCCAGAGAACCCTACCCGGCAACGAGGCCGGACTGGAGTCACCATGGACAACCTCGGCGTCCTCGCCCTGCTCGCGCTGCTCCCGATCCTCGTCGTAGGAACCCTGCTGCTCGGATTTCGCTGGCCGGCCCGGACCGCGATGCCGGTCGGCCTGGCACTGGTGGTACTCATCGCCCTGTTCGCGTGGCGGATGTCCCCGGTCGCGGTCGGCGCATCCGTCGTCCAGGGACTGCTGATCGCGATCGGTCTGCTCTGGATCATCTTCGGGGCGCTGCTGATGCTGGAGACGCTGACCAAGAGCGGCGCCCTGCAGACGATCCGCGCGGGCTTCACCACGATCAGCCCCGACCGGCGGGTGCAGGTGATCATCGTCGCCTGGCTCTTCGGGTCGTTCATCGAGGGTGCGGCCGGGTTCGGCACGCCTGCCGCCGTCGTCGCACCGCTCTTGCTCGCACTCGGATTCCCCGCTGCCGCTGCCGTCATGGCGGGCCTCATCATCCAGTCGACGCCGGTCAGCTTCGGCGCCGTCGGCACGCCCATGCTGACCGGGCTGGGCACGGGCCTGGCGGACACCTCGGGGGCGCTGGCCCCCGAGGTCCAGGCGCGGGCCGACGCGCTCGGGCTGGACCACCTCGGGTTCGTCGCCCACACGGCGACCCAGGTGGCGACCATCCACGCGATCGTCGGCATCCTCGTGCCGCTCATCCTCGTCACGCTGATGTGTGGCTTCTACGGCGAGACGCGATCGTTCCGGGCAGGGCTCGCCGTCGCCCCGTTCGCCGTCTACGCGGCGCTCGCCATGATCGTCCCGTACGTGACCGTGGCCTACCTGCTCGGTCCGGAGTTCCCGTCGCTGCTCGGTGGGTTCCTCGGGCTGGTGCTCGTGATGTTCACGTCGTCGAAGGGCTTTCTCATGCCCAAGGACGTCTGGGACTTCCCGCCGCGCGAGCGCTGGAGCGACCGGTGGATGGGGACGGTGGACCCGACGGCGGAGGCGGCGACGCTGACGCGCCGCATGTCGATGGTCCGGGCGTGGTCGCCCTACGTCATCGTGGCGGCGCTGCTGCTGATCACCCGGAACGTCCCGGTGATCAAGGACTTCCTCACCGGCCCCGCGGTGCTCGAGGTGCCGGACATCTTCGGCACCGGGATCAGCCAGAACATGGACCTTCTGTACTCACCGGGGGCCATCTTCCTCCTGGTCTGCCTCATGACCTACGTGCTGCACGGTATGCGGGGCCCGCAGATCAAGGAGTCGTGGAAGGTCGCCGTGGGCCAGCTCGGAGGTGCGGCCTTCGCCCTGCTGTGCGCCGTGCCGCTGGTGCGGATCTTCATCAACTCCGGGCCGGACTTCAATGCGGCCGGGCTCGACTCGATGCCGATCACGCTGGCTCAGGCCGCCGCGGACCTGGCGGGTCAGGGCTGGCCGATCGTGTCCCCGTTCATCGGGGCGCTGGGCGCGTTCGTCGCCGGCTCCAACACGGTGTCGAACATGATGTTCGCGCTGTTCCAGTTCAACACCGGGCTGGGGATCGGGGCCGCGACGCCCGAGACCGTCGCCGCCCTCCAGGCGGTCGGTGGTGCGGCGGGCAACATGGTGGCCGTGCACAACGTGGTCGCCGCGGCCGCCACGGTCGGTCTGCTCGGACGCGAGGGCGACCTGATCCGCAAGACGATCCTTCCCATGACGTACTACTGCCTCGCGGCGGGCGGGATCGGGTATCTCTGGATCTTCGGGTTCGCGTTCAACGCGGGAATGGTGGTGCTGCTGCTCGTGGTCGCGGCCCTGACCCTGGTGACCGTGCGGATGCTGCGGCGGCCGGACGCCTACAACCCGGAGGTCCTCCCGGTGAGGACCTGATCGGGTGGCGGCTGGGGCTGCCCTCGTGCCTGGTCGGCAGTCTGCATCGAGATCGGTCCAGCGCTGGACCGATCTCGATGCAGACTGCCGATCTTGCGTTGTGTCGACGCCGCCGGACGCGCACGTCACATCCTTTCGACCCCGGGAGACGACGGCTCCCGTGGGAGAATGTTCGGGCATCTGTCATCGAAGGGAACACCGTGAACGAAACGCCCCGTGACCAGGGGAACGACCGCGAGGGCGACCGCCGCGGCGAGCGCAAGGGCGCCTACCGCAACGACGGCAACGGTCCGCGTCGCGACGACCGGGGCGGTGAGCGCGGTGGAGACCGGGGCCGCCGGTATGACGGCGCCCGCGGGGGCAGCGGGCCCCGGCGCGACGACGACCGGCCGCGCCGCTCGTTCGACGACCGGGGCGGCGACCGCCCGCGTCGTGACGACCGCGGCGGTGACCGCCCGTTCCGGCGCAGCGACGACGACCGGCCGCGCCGCTCCTACGGCGACCGGGACAACCGGGGTGACCGGGACAGCCGCGGGGACCGCGACTTCCGGGGCGGCCGCGACGACCGCGGTGCACGGAACGAGCGCCCCTACCGGGGCAACGACGGCGACCGCCCGCGTCGCTCGTTCGACGACCGCGCCGGCAGCGGCCCGCGCCGGGACGACGACCGGCCCCGCCGGAGCTTCGACCGGGACGACCGGCCGCAGCGTTCGTCCGACGACCGGCCGCGCCGGTCCTTCGAGGACCGCGGGGGCGACCGTCCCCGCCGCGACGAGGGCGACCGTCCGCGGCGCAGCTTCGACGACCGCGGTGGGAACCGACCGGCACGCCGCGACGACGACCGCCCGCGTCGTTCGTTCGACGACCGGGACAACCGTGGCCCCCGTCGCGACGACGACCGGCCCCGTCGGTCCTTCGACGACCGTGGCGGCGACCGGCCGCGGCGCAACGAAGGTGACCGTCCGTTCCGGCGCAACGACGACGAGCGTCCTCGCCGCTCCTTCGACGACCGGGACAACCGTGGTCCGCGGCGTGACGACGACCGTCCGCGGCGGTCCTTCGACGACCGCGGTGACCGTCCGCGCCGTCCCTACGGCGACCGCGACGACCGGGGCGCACGCGACGGCCGCGGACGTGACGACCGTCCGCAGCGGTCGTTCGACGACCGTCCCCGGCGTTCCTTCGAGGACCGCGGGGGCGACCGTCCCCGCCGCGGCGAGGGCGACCGCCCCTTCCGCCGCGATGGCGACGACCGGCCGCGCCGCTCGTACGGTGGCCGCGACGAGCGCGGTGGCCGCGACGACCGTGGCGGGCGTGACGGGGGCGCGCGTCCCTTCCGGGGGAACGACGACCGCCCACGTCGATCGTTCGACGACCGTGGCAGCGACCGTCCGCGCCGTGACGACCGTGGTGGCGACCGTCCGCGCCGTGACGACCGTGGTGGCGACCGTCCGCGCCAGGACGCCGGTGAGGAGCGTGCTCCCCGGGTCCCCGAGCCGGAGATCGCCGAGGACGCCTCGTTCAGCCAGCTCGACCGCGACGTGCGCTCGCGCCTGCGGGGGCTGAGCAAGGAGCACGCCGAGTACGTCGGGCTGCACCTGGTGATGGCCGGCCGGCTGCTCGACGTCGACCCGGAGCGTGCCTACGAGCACACCCAGGCCGCGGTGCGCGGCGCCGGGCGCATCGACATCGTCCGTGAGGCCGCGGGCCTCGCGGCGTACCACACCAACCGGTACGCCGAGGCGCTGCGCGAGCTGCGCACGGTCCGCCGGCTGAACGGCTCCTCCGAGCACCTGCCGATCATGGCCGACGCCGAGCGCGGCCTGGGCCGTCCGGAGCGCGCGCTGGCGCTCGCCGCCTCGGAGGAGGCCGCGACGCTCGACGCGACCGGACGCATCGAGCTCGCGATCGTGGCCAGCGGCGCCCGCTCCGACCTGGGCGAGCACGATGCCGCCCTGGCCGTGCTCGACAAGGTCTCGGCCGAGGACGCCCAGGGCGACCTCGGGCTGCGTGTGGTGCAGGCCCGCGCGGTCGCGCTCGAGGCCGCCGGCCGCGCGGACGAGGCCGCCGCGCTCCTTGCCACCGTCGACAGCGAGGCGCTCGAGCGCGCGATCGGCGCGCAGACCCCGGACGAGGACATCACCGTGTTCGACGTCGAGGAGGACGCGGAGCTCGCCGAGCAGGAGTACGCCGCCGATCACCCGGAGGAGTTCGCGGACGAGGAGGACTCGGACGACGAGGAAGACTCTGACGAGGACGAGGACGACGAGGATTCGGACGAGGCCGAGGAGTCCGGGGATTCCGCCGATTCTGGTGACTCGGCTGACTCTGGTGACTCGGCTGACTCCGGTGACTCGGCCGATTCTGCTGACTCGGCAGACTCCGCCGATTCGGCTGATTCCGCGGACTCAGCCGACTCGCCGGACGAGCCTGAGCCGGAGGACGAGGACGACGACGAGGACGAGGGGGACGGCGAGTCGGATGACGACCCGTCGGCCGCCGACGCCGGATCCGACGAGAAGGAGTCCGGCTCCGCCGAGGCTCCCGACGCCGTGACCGACGCCGACGAGCCCGAGGCGAACTCCGTCGACGAGCCGAGCGCCGCCGAGTCCGACGAGGAGTCGGCCACGCAGCCGACCGACCTCGCCGAGCCCGCCGAACCGGCCGACGCCGAGTCGGCCGACGCCGAGCCGGTCGACATCACCCCGACGGCTCCCGCCCGGGGTGACCGGTCCGACGTCGGGCAGGAGAAGGAGTGACGGCGACCGCCGGCCTGCTGGCGAGCGACGCCCCGCTCGCCGCGGCCTACGACCTCGCGCTCGTCGATCTGGACGGCGTGGCGTACAAGGGGCATCTGCCGATCGAGCACGCCTCGGCGAGCCTGGCCGCGGCGCGGTCCGGTGGCATGCGGCTGCTCTTCGTGACGAACAACGCCTCGCGCGAGCCGGAGGACGTCGCGGGCCAGCTCACGGGCCTCGACATCCCGACCGACCCGGACGAGGTGATGACCGCGGCGCAGGCGTGCGCGGCGCTGCTGACCACGCGGCTCGACGCGGGCGCCAAGGTGCTCGTCGTCGGCGGCAAGGGCCTGGTCACCGCGGTGCGGTCGGCGGGCTTCACCGTGGTGGAGTCGGCGGACGACGACCCGGACGCCGTCGCCCAGGGGTACACCCCCGAGCTGGGCTGGACCCAGCTCGCCGAGGCGGCGTACGCCGTGAGCCGGGGTGCCTGGCACGTGGCGAGCAACCTGGACCTGTCGCTGCCGACGGCGCGCGGGTTCGCGCCGGGGAACGGCGCCCTCGTGGGCGCCGTGGTGGCCGCGACGGGGGTCACCCCGGACAGTGCCGGCAAGCCGTCGCCCACGATGTACCGGCTCGCCGTCGAGCGGGCCCGGGCGAGCCGGCCGCTGGTGATCGGGGACCGGCTCGACACGGATCTTGCGGGCGCACGCGGCGGCGGGTACCCGGGGCTGCATGTGCTCACCGGTGTGTCGACGGCGCGGGACGCCGTGCTGGCCGCGCCGGGGGAGCGCCCGTCGTTCCTCGGCGCCGACCTGCGGGCGCTGCTGGAGCCGCACCAGGTCCCCGTCCTCGCGGACGGCTGGTACGTGTCCGGCGGCTCGGCGGCGCGGGTCTCCGACGGCGAGCTCCGGCTCGACGGCGCGGGCATCGACCTGGTCCGGGCCGCCTGCGCCGCGGCGTGGGCCGCGGTAGACGCGGGCGACCGAGTGGACGAGAAGACGATCCCGGACCTCGCGGTGTGAGAGGTGCGCTTCTACCCAGTCATTGCGCCCGGAAACCACGTCGGTTCCGGGCGCAACGACTGGGTGGAAGCGCACTTCGGCGATCCCCACAGAATTCTCCCGGGTTCTGTCGGGGGCGGCGGGTACCGTGTCATGCAGCACGGCCGAGAGCACGGACGAGCACAGTACGGACGAGCACAGTGGAGCGTTGACGCACGATGGACGAGTTCTACGAGACCGAGGAACCCGCGATCGGCCGGACCGATCCCGAGGCGGGCGTCCGGCGCGCGCTCGACACGCTCGACGGCCTCGACGAGCTGCCCCCGGCCGAGCACGTCGCCCGGTTCGAGGCGGTGCACGACGCCTTGCGGGCGCACCTGAGCGGTGACGCCTGACGGTGGCGACGATGACAGCGAGCACGCGCGTGGACGCGGAGCTGGTCCGGCGTGGGCTGGCCCGGTCGCGTCGGCACGCCGCGGAGCTCGTGGCGGCCGGCCGGATCTCGGTGGCCGGCCGCGTGGTGGTCAAGCCGTCCACGTCGGTGGCCGACGGCGCTGACGTGACCGTCGCGCCCGGACCCGACCCCGAGCACGACTTCGCGTCGCGCGCCGCCTGGAAGCTGGCCGGCGCCCTCGACGCCCTGGCCCGTGTCCCGGGCGCGCCCGTGGTCGAGGGTGCCTACTGCGCTGACCTGGGCGCCTCGACCGGCGGTTTCACCGATGTGCTGCTGCGCCGCGGGGCCGCCCACGTGGTCGCGATCGACGTGGGCCACGACCAGATCGTGCCCGCGCTGCGCGGCGACGACCGGGTGACCGTCGTCGAGGGGTTCAACGTGCGCGACCTGACTCCGGGTGACCTCGCGCAGAGCCCGGACCTGGTGGTCGCCGACCTGTCCTTCATCTCCCTGACCGTGGTGCTGCCCGCCGTCGCGGGTGTGCTGCGCCCGGGCGCGCAGGCGCTGCTGATGGTCAAGCCGCAGTTCGAGGTCGGCCGCGAGCGGCTGGGCAGCGGCGGCGTGGTCCGCGACCCCGCGCTGCACGTCGAGGCCGTGACCACCGTGCTGCGCGCCGCCGACGGCCTGGGCCTGCGTGCCCGCGCCGTCGTGCCGAGCCCGCTGCCGGGCCCGAGCGGCAACCGGGAGTTCTTCGTCTGGCTCGCCGTCGACCCCGTGGCCTGGGTGGACGAGCACGACCTGGCCCTGGTCGCCGCCGCCGAGACGGCGGTGGCCTGGGACCCCGCGCCGGGTGAGCCCGCCGGGCGGCCCGGCCGCCCGCCCGAGCCGCCGGCCGTCGTCGTGCACGGCGGGGAGGAGACCGGGACCGCGGCCGAACCGACGCCGGCGGCCCGGAAGACACAGCAGCACACCGACGAGCAGAAGGAGCCCAGCCCGTGACCCGGCGAGTGCTCATCGTGACCCATGGCGGCCGCCCCCAGGCAGTCGCGGCGCTGGCGGAGGCCCTGCGCGAGCTGAAGGCCGCGGGCTTCGAGTACACGCTGCACGACGACGCGCTCGCCGAGGAGTTCGGCGACCACATGGCGGCCAAGCGCGTCGCCGAGGGCGTGCACAACGCCGAGGCCGTGATGGTGCTCGGGGGCGACGGCACGATCCTGCGCGCCGCCGAGCTGACGCGGGGCACCGACGTGCCGCTGCTGGGCGTGAACCTGGGGCATGTGGGCTTCCTCGCGGAGTCCGAGCGCGAGGACCTGCGCGCGGCCGTCCAGCGGCTCGTGGCCCACGACTACGACGTGGAGGAGCGTGCCACGGTCGACGTCACGGTGCACCTGCCCGGCACGGCGGAGCCCGTGGTCGGGTGGGCGCTGAACGAGGCGACCGTCGAGAAGGCGTCGCGCGACCGCATGCTCGAGGTCGCGATCGGGGTGGACGGCCGCCCGCTGCTCTCGTTCGGCTGCGACGGCGTGGTGATGTCCACCGCCACGGGCTCGACGGCGCACGCCTTCTCGGGTGGCGGCCCCGTCATCTGGCCCGACGTCGATGCCGTGCTCATGGTGCCGCTGTCCGCGCACGCACTGTTCGCGCGGCCGCTGGTCATCGGCCCGAAGTCCCGGTACACGGTCGACGTGCTGCCGCAGTCGACGGTCGAGGGGGTGCTGACCTGTGACGGGCGCCGGGAGATCCGGCTGCCCCGCGGATCTCGCGTCGTGGTGCGTCAGGGGGGTACGGTGCGCCTCGCACGGCTGTCGAACGCACCGTTCGCGGACCGCCTCGTCTCCAAGTTCAACCTGCCCGTGTCGGGCTGGCGGGACCGTGTCGGGTCAGGGCACGTCGAGGCGCAAGATGTACCTTCTGACCCAGCCGACACCACACCAGAGACCTAAGGAGTCAGGTGCTCGAGGAGATCGCTATCGAGAACCTGGGCGTCATCCGCTCGGCCCGGGTACCCCTGTCGGACGGCCTGACCGTCATCACGGGCGAGACGGGCGCGGGCAAGACGATGGTGCTCACGGGGCTGAACCTGCTCATGGGCGCCAAGGCCGACCCCCAGTCGGTGCGCCCGGGTGCGTCGTCGGCCGCGGTCGAGGGTCGGGTGCGCGTCTCGGGGCGGGACGCCGTGCTGGGCCGGGTCGACGAGGCGGGCGGCGAGGTCGAGGACGACGGCACCGTCGTGATCCTGCGCACCATCGCCGACGGCCGCTCGCGGGCCCACCTGGGCGGCCGGGCCGTGCCGCAGGGCGTGCTCGCGGAGATCGCCGAGGACCTGTTCACCGTGCACGGCCAGGCCGACCAGCTCCGGCTGCGGACGGCGGCCAAGCAGCGCGACGCGCTCGACACGTTCGTGGGTCCCGCGCACCAGCGCGTCCTCGCCGCCTACCGCACCGCGTGGAGCGAGCGGGGCGGCCTGCTCACCGAGATCGCCGACCTGGAGGCGCGCGGCGCCGAGCGCGCCCGCGAGGTGGAGCTGCTGCGCATCGGCCTGGAGGAGATCGAGCGCGTCGACCCGCAGTCGGGCGAGGACGCGGAGCTCCAGGCCCTGATCGAGCGCCTGTCCAACGCGGAGGGCCTGCGCACGGCCGCGACCGAGGCGCACGAGGCCGTCGCGGGCGAGGACGCCGACGGCGCGCGTGAGAACGCGATCGCCCTGGTGGAGCGGGCGCGCCGCGCGCTCGACGCCGCGGCACACTCCGACGCCGCGCTCGGCGTCCTGGCCACGCGGTTCGCCGAGGTGGGCTACCTCCTCTCGGACGTGGCGACCGACGTCGCCGCCTACGTCGACGACCTGCAGGCCGACCCCGCCGGGCTGGAGACGGCGCACAACCGCATGGCGGAGCTGAACGCCCTGACCCGTTCCTACGGGGAGACCATCGATGAGGTGCTGCAGTGGGCCAGCGACGCGGGCCTGCGCCTGCTCGACCTGGACGACGGCGGCGACCGCCTCACCTCGATGCGGGCGCGCGTGGCCGAGCTGGACGGCGAGCTGGCCCGGCTGGCCGAGATCCTGACCGCCGAGCGCACCCGCGGCGCGTCCGAGCTGGCCGAGGCCGTGACGAACGAGCTGCACGGGCTCGCGATGGGCGGCGCGCACCTCGTGGTCACGGTGGAGCCGCTCGACCAGCCCGGCCCGTTCGGCGGCGACCAGGTCACCTTCCTGCTCGTGCCGCACCCGGGAGCCCCGGAGCGACCGCTCGGCAAGGGCGCCTCCGGCGGTGAGCTCTCGCGCGTGATGCTCGCGCTCGAGGTCGCCCTGGCGACGTCGGGCGGGGCGGCCGCGGCTCGTACGGCCGAGACCCCGCGCAGCACCTTCGTCTTCGACGAGGTCGACGCCGGCGTCGGCGGCCGGGCCGCGGTCGAGGTGGGCCGCCGGCTGGCCCAGCTCGGGCGAAGCACCCAGGTGGTCGTGGTGACCCACCTGGCACAGGTCGCCGCGTTCGCGGACGCCCACCTCGTGGTCACCAAGAGCTCGGACGGCGACGCCGGTTCGGCGGACGGCGACGACGGGATGATCACGGTCACGGGTGTGCGCGAGGTCACCGCGGACGCGCGCGTCCGTGAGCTGGCCCGCATGCTGTCCGGCCAGGACGACTCGGAGACGGCGCGTACCCACGCGCTGGAGCTCCTGGAGTCGTCGGTCGTGGGACGATAGAGCGGATGAAGCTGATCTCCCGACCCGAGAAGCGCGCCGACAAGAGCGCCGCGAAGAGTACGCCGGACCTCGCTCCGGTGCTGCCGCGGGCCGTCGCCCACGGCCCCGCCCGGATCGGAGCTCGCACCAAGGAGCTCACGTCCCGGCTGAACCAGGGCGACGTCGCCGTGATCGACCACGTCGACATCGACCGCGTCGCCGCCGACGCGCTGGTCGCCGCGGCCCCCGTGGCCGTCCTGAACGCCGCGCCGTCCACGTCCGGCCGGTACCCGAACACGGGGCCGGAGATCCTGGTCGAGGCTGGCATCGTCCTCGTGGACGACCTCGGCCCCGCGGTCATGGCCATCGACGAGCACGCCGAGGTCGAGATCGTCGGCGGCGAGATCGTCGTCGGCGGCGAGGTCGTGGCCACGGGCACGCACCAGACGCCGCGCACGGTGGCCGCGAACATGGCCGCGGCCCGCGAGGGGCTGTCGGCGGAGATCGAGCGGTTCGCCGAGAACACGATGACCTACCTGCGCCGCGAGCGGGACCTCCTGCTCGACGGCGTGGGCGTGCCCGACATCCGGACCGACATCGACGGCCGGCACGTGCTGATCGTCGTGCGCGGGTACCACTACCGGGAGGACCTGGCGCAGCTGCGGTCCTACATCCGGGAGAACCGGCCGGTCCTGATCGGCGTGGACGGCGGCGCGGACGCGATCATCGACGCGGGCTGGCAGCCCGACATGATCGTGGGCGACATGGACTCCGTCTCCGACCGGGCCCTGGCCTGCGGTGCGGAGATCGTGGTGCACGCCTACCGTGATGGCAAGGCCCCCGGGCTGGAGCGAGTCAAGGCGCTCGGCGTGGAGCCGGTCGTCTTCCCCGCCACGGGGACCAGTGAGGACATCACGATGCTGCTGGCCGACGACAAGGGCGCCGAGCTCATCGTCGCCGTCGGCACGCACGCCACCCTCGTGGAGTTCCTGGACAAGGGGCGTTCGGGCATGGCCTCGACCTTCCTCACGCGGCTCCGCGTGGGCGGCAAGCTCGTGGACGCCAAGGGCGTGTCCCGGCTGTACCGCACGCGGATCTCGAACACCCAGCTCACGCTGCTGTCGGGCGCGGGGGTCGCGGCGGTGCTCGCGGCACTCGCCTCGACGTCGGCCGGGCAGACATTCTTTGGCCTGATCGGGGCACGGTTCGACGACGTGGTGTCCTGGATCGGTACCCTGTTCGGCGGCTGACCTGCCGGGATGCTCTCCCGTACGCCACGCCGCCCCGACCTGACGCCGGGCCGACACGCCCGGAACATGCTTAAGGACTCCTCCCTACCGTGATCGACTTCCGATACCACCTCGTCTCGCTCATCTCCGTCTTCCTCGCCCTCGCCGTCGGCATCATCCTCGGTGCCGGCCCCCTGCAGGGCGCGATCGGGGAGACCCTGACGGAACAGGTGGACGCGCTGCGCGCCGAGCGCAGCGACCTGCGCACCGAGCTGGACGCCACCCAGAACGCCCTGGACGGTGACGAGCGCTACATCGAGGCGGTCGGCACCCAGCTGGTGACCGGGTCGCTGGAGAACGAGCGCGTCGCTGTGGTGCAGCTCGGCGAGGTCTCCCAGGACGTGCACGACGGCGTGCTGAACCAGCTCGACACAGCGGGCGCCACGGTGGTGTCCAAGACCGAGCTGACCGACGCCTGGACCGACCCCGAGGAGGAGTCGACGCGCGAGACCGTCGCCGAGGGCCTGCGCGCCGGCCTCGGCGACGCCGTCCCGGAGAACGACGACCCGAGCGCGGTGCTCGGCGCCGCGCTGGCCGTCGCGCTCACGGGCGACGACGGCGGCAGTGACCGCAGCTCGCAGGCCACCGACCTGGAGAACCAGCTCGAGCGCTTCGGCTTCGTGGAGCCGGGCGAGGAGCAGACCGAGGCCGCGGAGTCGCTGGTGCTGCTCGTGGGGCCCGCGGGCCAGCCGCAGGAGACGGCCGACGGCGCCACCGAGGAGGCGGAGCCGACGCCGGACGTCTGGACCGCCGTCACGCAGGCCGCCCAGGAGGTGTCCGGCGCGGCCGTGCTCGCGGGACCGACGGACGACCCGGGCGACGCCGTGCAGGCCGTGCGGGACAACGAGGAGCTCGCCGCCGAGGTCAGCACCGTCAGCGGCATCGACCGGCTCACGGGCCGCATCAACGTGCCCCTCGCCGTCGCGGCCCGCCTGGACGGCGTCGTGGGGCAGTACGGGTTCGAGGACGACGCGACGCTGGTGCTGCCGCCGGCCACCGACGGAACCGGCGGCGGGACGACCGACGGCGCCACCGACGGGGTCACTGACGGCGCCACCGACGGGGCCACGGGCTGAGCCGGTACACGTAGGGCCCGAGCCGCCGGCCGGCTCAGGGCGCAGACTCGAAGCGCAGGGTCGACGACCGACCGAAACGGACTTGAGGGGTAGTCATGGGTGCAGGCAGGTTCATCGTCGCGGGCGTCGTGGCCGGTGTCGCGACCGCGTTCGCGCGCCGCAAGCTCGACGAGCGCGTCGCCGAGGGCGGCCTCGGCGGGGACAGGACGTGGACGCGGACCAACCACCGCGGCGAGCCGATCAGTCTGCTGGAAGGCCCCGCGGTGACCGCCGGCCTCGTGGCCGGCGCGGCCGTCTCCGGCGGCACCGCTCCCGGTGCGACGGCGTTCGCCACGGCCGCCGCGGGCGGGTTCGGCGTCTACGACGACCTCGCCGAGGACACCGACACCCGCACCAAGGGCCTGCGCGGCCACCTCGGCGCGTTGAAGGAGGGGCGGCTGACCACGGGCGGCCTCAAGGTGCTCGGCATCTCCGGCTCCGCGCTGCTGGCGTCCGCCGTCGGCACGCCCCGCACGGCGCGCAGTGCGTTCGGCCACGTGGTCGACATCGGCCTCAACGGCGCGCTCATCGGCGGCACCGCGAACCTGGTCAACCTCTTCGACCTGCGACCCGGCCGGGCGCTCAAGGCCGGCGTGGCCGCCAGCCTGCCGTTCGCGCTCGCCGGCACCGGCGCCGCGGGCGCCGTCCTGGGGGCCGCCGCCGCGGCCGCACCCGGCGACCTGGGGGAGAAGGACATGCTGGGCGACGGCGGCGCGAACGCGCTCGGCGCCCTGGTCGGCAGCCAGGTCGCGTTCAACGCGCCCCGGGCGGTGCGCTGGGCGACCCTCGCCGGCGTCGTCGGCCTCATGGTGGCCTCGGAGAAGGTGAGCTTCTCCAAGGTGATCGCCGGGAACGAGTGGCTGAACAAGATCGACATGCTCGGACGTCGTCCGGCTCCGGCGGCCGAGGATTCGGTGGCGGAGCTCGCGCAGACCAAGCCCGTGGCCACCCCGGGCGCGTGAGCCGCACCCGGTCCCTGGCGAGCGCGGCGCTGCTCGTCACCGTCGTCACCCTCGCCAGCCGCCTGGTCGGCTTCGGTCGCTGGCTCGCGCAGGGCGCGTGGCTCGGGTCGGACGGCGTCGGCACGGTCTTCAACTCCGCCAACCAGCTGCCCAACCTGCTGTTCGAGGTCGCGGCCGGAGGCGCCCTCGCGGGTGCCGTCGTGCCGCTGCTGGCCGGGCCCCTGGCCCGGGCCACGCTTTCCAAGGGCACTGCCACCGCTGACGGCACCGCGGCGTCCAAGGAGCAGGCCTCGCGGATCGCGTCGGCGCTGCTCGGCTGGACGCTGCTGATCCTGGTGCCGCTGGCCGCCCTGACGGCCCTCCTGGCGCGCCCGGTCATCAGCCTGACCGGCCTGGACGACCCGGCGCAGGTGGACGTCGCCACGGCCTTCCTGCGGGTGTTCGCGGTGCAGGTGCCGCTGTACGGGCTGGCCGTGGTGCTGGGCGGCATCCTCCAGGCGCACAAGCGGTTCTTCTGGCCGGCGTTCGCGCCGCTGGTCTCCAGCCTCGTCGTGATCGTGGTCTACGGCGTCTTCGCCCTGCTGGCCGACGGCGACCAGCAGGACGTCGCCGCGCTCTCGTCCCAGGCACTGGTCTGGCTGGCGTGGGGCACCACGGTAGGAGTCCTGTTCCTGGCGCTGCCCCTCGTGGTGCCCGTGTGGCGCACGGGGCTGCGGCTGCGGCCCACGCTGCGCTTCCCGTCCGGCGAAGGTCCCCGGGCGGCGCGCCTGGCGTTCGCGGGCGTGGGCGCGCTGGTGGCGCAGCAGCTCTCGGTGTTCCTGACCCTGCGCGCGGCCAACGCCGCGGGCGGCGACGGCACCCTCTCGGTCTACCTGTACGCGCAGCAGGTCTACCTGCTGCCGTACGCGGTGCTCGCGTTCCCGATCGCGACCAGCGCGTTCCCGCACTTCGCGGAGCACGCCTCCGCGGGCCGGCTCGGCGAGCTGCGCGGCCTGGTGGCGCGCACGACGCGCAGCCTGCTGTTCGTGACGGCGCTCGGCATGGCCGCGCTCGTCGCGGCGGCGCCGTTCGTCGAGCGGGTCTTCGACCTCATCGTGCTGGGTGACGCACCCGGCCTGGCCGCCGGGCTCATGGCGATGGCGCCGGGGCTGATCGGGTTCGCGCTGATCCTGCACCTGTCGCGCGCGCTGTACGTCGTGGACCACGGGCGGGCCGCGGTGACCGCGACCGCGAGCGGCTGGGGCGTCGCCGCCGTCGGCGCGGCCCTGGTGCCGGTCCTGTTCGCCGGCCGCGAGCCGGCCTGCGCGGGGACCGGCTGCGTGGACCTCGCGCTGCGGACCGACGTCATGGCGGCTCTCGGTGCGGTGGGCACGGCCGGGATGGTCGTGGCCGGCCTGGGGCTGCTGCTGGCCGTGCGCCGGCACCTGGGCCGGGACGCGCTGGGCGGTGTCTGGCGGGCCCTGTTCGTGCTCCTGGTGGCGGCCGCCGTCGGCGCCGCGGTCGGGCTCTGGGCGCCCTGGCAGCTCGGCCTGTCCGAGGGATCGTTCTTCTCGGCCGCCCGCTCGGCCCCGGGCGAGGTCGAGTTCGACGGCGGCGCGTTCGCCGCCGACCTGAGCCTCGGGCTGGCGTTCGGACTGCTGGCCGCGATGGTCACCGCGGCGGTCGCGGTGCTGCTGGACCGGGATCTGCGGGCCGCCGTCGGACCCCTGCTCAGGACCTTGGGGAGGAAGTTCTCCAGGAAGGCCTGACTGAGCGAGCGCAAAGGCCGCAGCAGGGGCAGACTCGACCCAAAGGGTCGAAAGTCCCCGCTCGGCGAGCGCGTGTGCCGGTCGTTACACCACCAGCACGCCGTACCTCGTTTAGGATGGAGTTCCGTGGTCGAACACCGAAGCAGTCTCCAGTCCCGTCAGCGGTCCGGCGCCTCCACGCCGACCAAGCACATCTTCGTCACCGGTGGTGTGGCGTCCTCTCTCGGCAAGGGACTGACGGCGTCATCGCTCGGTCGCCTGCTCCGCTCGCGTGGCCTCAGCGTCACCATGCAGAAGCTGGATCCCTACCTCAACGTGGATCCCGGCACCATGAACCCGTTCCAGCACGGTGAGGTCTTCGTCACCGAGGACGGCGCCGAGACCGACCTGGACATCGGGCACTACGAGCGGTTCCTCGACGTCGAGCTGCCCGCCTCGTCCAACGTGACCACCGGCCAGGTGTACTCGCGCGTCATCGCCAAGGAGCGCCGCGGCGAGTACCTGGGCGACACCGTGCAGGTCATCCCGCACATCACCGACGAGATCAAGTTCCGGATGCGCGAGCAGGCGTCCGACGCCGTCGACGTGATCATCACCGAGATCGGCGGCACCGTGGGCGACATCGAGTCGCAGCCGTTCCTCGAGTCCGCGCGGCAGGTGCGGCACGAGCTCGGCCGCGACAACGTGTTCTTCCTGCATGTCTCGCTGGTGCCGTACATCGGCCCGTCGGGCGAGCTGAAGACCAAGCCGACGCAGCACTCCGTGGCGGCGCTGCGCTCGATCGGCATCCAGCCGGACGCCATCGTGCTGCGCTCCGACCGCGTGGTGCCCGAGAGCATCAAGCGCAAGATCGCGCTCATGTGCGACGTCGACAACGAGGCAGTGATCAACTGCGCCGACGCGCCGTCGATCTACGACATCCCGCGCGTCATCCACGCCGAGGGCCTGGACGCCTACGTGGTGCGCCGCCTGGGCATGCCCTTCCACGACGTCGACTGGGACGGCTGGAGCCGGCTGCTGGAGCGCGTGCACGAGCCCGAGCACAACGTCGAGGTCGCGCTGGTCGGCAAGTACATCGACCTGCCGGACGCCTACCTGTCCGTGACGGAGGCGCTGCGCGCCGGCGGCTTCGCCAACGACGCGAAGGTGGCCATCCGCTGGGTCGCGGCCGACGACTGCCAGACGCCGGAGGGGGCCCAGGCCTCGTTGGAGGGGGTCGACGCGGTGCTGGTGCCGGGCGGCTTCGGCGTGCGCGGCATCGACGGCAAGGTCGGGGCGCTGCGCTGGTCGCGCGAGAACCTCGTGCCGACCCTGGGCATCTGCCTGGGCCTGCAGTCGATGGTGATCGAGTACGCGCGCAACGTGCTGGGCTGGGCCGACGCGTCGTCCACCGAGTTCCACCCGACCAGCAGCCACCCTGTCGTGGCGACCATGGCCGAGCAGAAGTCGATCGTGGAGGGCGAGGGCGACATGGGTGGCACCATGCGCCTGGGTGCCTACGAGGCACAGCTCACGGCCGGTTCGGTCGTGGCCAAGGCGTACGGCAGCGAGAAGGTCACCGAGCGGCACCGGCACCGGTACGAGGTGAACAACGCGTTCCGCGGCGAGCTGGAGGAGGCGGGCCTGCTGATCTCCGGCACGTCGCCCGACTCGTCGCTCGTCGAGTTCGTCGAGCTGCCCGCCGAGACACACCCGTACTTCGTGTCCACGCAGGCGCACCCCGAGTTCAAGTCGCGCCCCACGCGGGCACACCCGCTGTTCGCGGGCCTGATCGCGGCGGCGCTCGAGAAGCAGTCCTCATGAAGACGAGCAGGATCGCCGGCAGGCGCGGCGGAGGGACAGCATGAGCAGCGACGAGGTCACGGACGTCATCGACCCCCGCCCAGCGCGGCGGCTCGACGTACCGTTCCAGGGTTTTGTGGTCGACATGGTCTCCGACGAGGTCGACCTCGGCGAGGCCGGCGGCATCGTCCGGCGGGAGTACGTCGACCACCCGGGAGCGGTGGTCGTGGTGGCGCTGACGGACGACGGCAACGTGCTGCTGCTGCGCCAGTACCGACACCCCGTCGGCGCCTTCCTCTGGGAGGCGCCCGCCGGCCTGCTCGATCTGGACGGCGAGGACCCGCACGTGGCCGCGGCCCGCGAGCTGGCCGAGGAGGCGGACATGAACGCCGGCTCCTGGGACGTGCTGCTCGACCTGCTGCCCACGCCGGGCGGCAGCAACGAGGCCGTCCGGGTGTACCTGGCGCGCGACCTCACGCCGGTGCCCGACGACGAGCGGCACACCCGCGAGGCCGAGGAGGCCGACATGGTCGTGGTGCCCGTGCCGCTGGAGGAGGCGGCGGCGCTCGCGCTCGCGGGCCGGCTCCACAACGCGGCGACCATCGCGGGCGTGCTGGCGGCGGCGATCGGCCGGGCCTCCGACTGGGAGACCCTGCGCCCGGTGGACTCCCCATGGGAGTACCGCAAGAACTGAGGTAAAACTCAGGTCGCGTGGATTGCTGACTTCGGTCGGTTGCTTCGAGATCGGTCGGTTGATCGACCGGTCTCGAAGCAACCGACCGAAGTCGTTTCCGGCCTTGCTCTTGAAGGCGGCGGGCTGGTGGGCGAGTGTCGGTGGTGGGGGCTAGCGTGGGATACCTGGACGGGAGATATGTCGGGTATCTCCCCGGGAAGGGGCGCGGCGATGACGGGCACCGAGGTAGAGACCGAGCAGGTGGGTTCCAGGACCGAGCCGACGCCGTCCGGCAGCGGGCCGACGGCGGACGGGTCGCGCCGCCGTATGCCCGCCGGGCTGGCGGGCGTGCTGGGGTTCCTCCTGGGCGCCGCACTGACCGCCGGGCTCGTCGCGGGAGCGGTCTTCACCCTGCGTGACGACTTCCGCGACGCGATCTGGCGCACGCTGCTGGACGGCATGAACCCGTTCTCGACGGGCGAGGTGGACCGGTCGGAGACGCCGGTGCTGGTCAGCATGAAGGACCTGGCCCGGTTCGTGGCCGCCGAGGCGCAGTACGAGGTGCTCGTGGACCTGGAGAACGACGTGCGGTACGTGCCGAGCTGGCTCGCGGGGGAGCGCCTGGTGCTCGCCGTGAACGGCTCGGTCGAGGCGTACGTGGACTTCACGGGCCTGGACGAGGACGCGATCGAGATCTCCGAGGACGGCACGAAGGTCACCGTCACGGTGCCCGAGCCGGAGCTCGCCGAGCCGCGCGTCGACCTCGAGGCCAGCCGGGCCCTGACGGAGGACCGCGGGCTCGTGGACCGGGTGGGTGATCTCTTCGAGTCCGACACCGACGCCC
This sequence comes from Promicromonospora kroppenstedtii, assembly GCF_044389675.1. Taxonomy (NCBI): domain Bacteria; kingdom Bacillati; phylum Actinomycetota; class Actinomycetes; order Micrococcales; family Promicromonosporaceae; genus Promicromonospora; species Promicromonospora kroppenstedtii. Next base: position 25,169 of record NZ_JBIRYI010000013.1, read on the forward strand.
GCCAGGAGGCGCTCGCGACGGCGCAGGGCCGGATCTCGGAGGCCGCGGCGGGCTCCGACCTGGACGAACGGGCCCGGGCGAACACGACCGCGACCCTTGAGGCGATGTTGTCCCCGTTGGGGTACGACCAGGTGGTGGTCGAGTTCGGGTAAGTGTCCGGGTAAGTCGCGAAGGTCGCGCACCGGGCGTGTCATAACGGCGTCACCGTGCTGCGCTATTCTCCCCGCGTGACCAGCGAACCCGACATGCTTCCCAATGTTTCGTCCCTTCCTGCCTGGCTCGTCCCGTCCGTCTACCTGAACTGGTCCGAGGACTGGCTGGGCGAGGCGGTCGCGATCGCGAGCCGTAGCCACGAGCACCGGCTGCCGGGCGGCGCGGACGGCCCACAGCGTGGTGACGTCGTCGTCACCGTCGTGGGCTCCGAGCCGGGCATCGTCGCCGCGGTCGAGCTCATGGGCGCCAGCCAGGGCGAGGACTGGGTCAGCGACGAGGTCTTCGGCCCCGACAAGCCCGTTGTGTGGGACGACCTCTTCAACGGTGCCGCCGCGTACGCGCGCTCGTCCGGCTGGCTGCCGCAGGAGCACGCGCGCCTGGTGCTCGACGGCATCGCCCATCAGTACAAGCACGGCGCCACCGGCACGCTCGACGCCGGCAACTGCGAGACCGACGAGCTGTCGCCCAACCTGCACGTGCTGCGCCTGCTGGGCCACAAGCAGGTCTCGGGCACGGACCTGCGCCGCGAGGAGCGCTGCGCGTCGTGCGAGCGGTTCGTCGACGTCATGCAGCTGCGTCCGCACGACGACGGCGCCCACACCGGCCAGAGCGGCGAGCGCCCCCTGGCCGAGCTCATCGAGCAGACGTTCCTGGTGTGCGGCCCGTGCCACGCGCTGCTGCACCCGCACGCCGTGCTGTCGCAGCGCGCGCAGATGCGTCCGGCGTGCCCGTCGTGCGGTCAGCGCGGCGCCACCAAGCGCATCGTGTGGGGCCAGGGCATCCACGACAACATGAAGCTCGAGCCCGACGTGGTCTACGGCGGCTTCGACACCCCGGTCCCGACGCCGGACTGGTACTGCCCGGAGTGCTACGCGAACTTCTCCTCGGGTGCGGTGGCGCAGCGCGCGCTGGGCGACATGCCGGACGCCGTGCCGGTCGGCGTCGGCGCGGTGGGCACGCCCGCCAACGGCGAGGACCTCTGGACGCCTGAGGTCTGATCTGGCGGAATCCTCGGCAGTTGGCATCGAGGTCGGCACAGGCCTGTGCCGACCTCGATGCCAACTGCCGAGTCTGTGGGGCAAACTGCCGCGGGCGGTGCCGACGATCTAGAGTGGCGCGCATGGTGCCCGTCAACTCCGCCCAGGGGCCCGGAGCGCGTCCGGCCCGGCCCGTGGTGGGAGTTCTCGGTCCGGTCACCGTGCTGTCCGACGCCGGGCCGGTCGCCCCGCGCGGCGCCCGTGCCGGTGCCCTCGTGGTGCAGCTCGCGCTCGCCGCGCCGCGTACGGTGACGGTCTCCGCCCTGGTCGACGTGCTGTGGGGCGAGGACCTGCCGGCCAACCCGCGCGCGGCCCTGCAGAGCCTCGTGTCCCGGTTGCGTGCCCTGGGCCCGGACGTCGTGCGGTCCACGACGGCGGGATACGCGCTCGGTGGGGCGAGCGACCTGGACCTGGCACGCGCTGCCGTCGCCGAGGCCCGGGACCTGCTCGCGGTGCCGGACGGCGGGGAAGGGCAGGACGGCCCGGCCGCCCGGGCGGCGACGCTGCTCGACGACGTCCTCGCGCTCTGGCACGGCGAGCCCGGCGAGGGACTGGATGGTGTCGCACCGGGGGTCGCCGCGGAGCTCCGGTCGGCCGCCGCCGGGCTGCGCGACGAGCTCACCACGCTGCGGCGCCGCGCCGCCGCGACCGCGGGGGACGCCGTCACGGCCGCGGCGCTCGGCGCCGACGCACTGGCCGCCGACCCGCTCGACGAGGATGCCGCGCGAGACCTCATGACGGCGCTCGTGGAGTCGGGCCGTCCGGACGAGGCCCTGCGCGTGTTCGGGCGGCTGCGGCACGCACTCGTCGCCGAGCTGGGTGCCGATCCCGCGCCCGATCTGGTGGCCCTCTACGAGCGGATCGTCGCCGGCGGCGCTGAGCCCGGCGCCGTCACGTCCGGTGGGGTGGCACCGGCGGACGCCGTCAGACCTGGTGGCGGTCGCTTCGTGCGCGGGCTCCGTGCCGCGGCGACGCCCCTCATCGGCCGCGACGACGACGTCCGCGCCGTCGTCCGCGAGCTCATGCGGCACCGCGTGGTGACCATCCTCGGCGCGGGCGGGCTCGGCAAGACCCGGCTGGCCCAGGAGGTGGCGCGCACGGTCGCGGACGACGGGCCCACGTCGCCGTCGGGCCCCCTGGGCGGGATGTCCGTCGCGGTCGCGGAACTGGCCGGCGTGCGCACCGACGAGGACGTGGCGCTCGCAATCGCGGACGGCCTGGGCCTGTCGTCGGCCGCGGCGTCCACCCGCCTGGCCGACCGCATGCTCGCCGGAGACCTGCGCGACCGCATGGTGGAGCGGGCCCGCACCGGCCGGACGCTCCTGGTGCTGGACAACTGCGAGCACGTTCCCGACGGCGCCGCCCGCTGGGCGGACGTGCTGCTCTCGGCCGCGCCCGGCCTGCGCATCCTGACCACGAGCCGGGCGCCGCTGCAGGTCGCTGCCGAGCAGGTGTACCCGCTGGCGCCGCTCGCGTCGGCCGGTGCCGTGAGCGACTCCGACGGGGCGAGCGACTCCGGCGCCGGGCGCGGCCCGGCCGTCGAGCTGTTCCGGCAACGCGCCCTCGCTGCCCGACCCGGTGCCCAGCTGCCCGACGCCGTCGTCGCGCGGCTCTGCGACCGGCTCGACGGGCTGCCGCTCGCGATCGAGCTGGCCGCCGCCCGGGTGCGCACGCTGTCGGTCGAGGAGATCGAGAGGCACCTGGGCGCCCGGTTCGCCCTGCTGCGCGGCGGCGACCGCACCGTGCCGGACCGGCACCGCACGCTCGAGGCCGTCATCGAGTGGAGCTGGAACCTGCTGGAACCCTCGCAGCGCGCGCTGTGGCGCCGGGTCTGCGTGCTGCCCGACGGCCTGTCCGCGCAGGCCGCGGCGGCGCTCGGCCGGCTCCGCCCCGTTGCGGAGGGTGAGGCACTGGCGGTCGGACCCGCCGACGAGGTGCCGCTCGACGTGCTCGACGACATCGACGGCCTCGTGCTCCAGTCCCTGCTCGTGGTCGAGGAGGACGCCGCCGCGTCCGGCACTGCTGGGAGCGCGCCGGCTCCGGTTCGTTATCGGATGCTGGAGACGGTCCGTGAGTTCGGCCTGTTGCGGCTGGCCGGGGCCGGGGAGGACGTCGCCGTCCGCGACGCGCTGCTGTGCTGGGCCAAGGACGTGGCGGCGTACTGCACGTCCCGGTTGCTCGGGCCCGACCAGGTGACCGCGATCGGCCTGCTGCGCCGCGAGCACGAGAACCTGCTGTTCGCGATCCGGGCGGCGGCGCGTGCAGGACGGCCGGACGTCGTCGTGCACGGGTTCGTGGCGCTCGGCGGCGCCTGGACCCTGCGCGGGGCCGAGGACCGCGCGGCCGACCTTGCGCCCGCCGTCCTCGATGCCGTCACGGGCTGGGCGGTCCCGACCGCGGAGGCCGACGTCACCGCGCTGGCGCTCGCGTACGCGGCGGCCACCACGGCATTCTCCGGGACGACGGCGAACCTGCGGGCGCTGGCCCGGCTGCGGCGCGTGCTGCGCGACCACGGCGACGCCGTCGGGCCGCGGACCCGGGCGGTGGCGAGCATGCTGCTGGCGGGTGCGCCGGGCGCGGTGGTCGGGCTGCGCGACTCGGCCGACCCGCTCATCGCCTTTCTGGCCCACCTCGTCGTGTCGCAGGAGGCGGAGAACGCCGGGCGGCTCGACGAGGCGCTGGCCGGCGCGGAACGCGCGTACCAACTGGCCCAGGGGATCGGCGACGTCGCGAGCCGGGCCGGCGCCGCGATGTTCCTGGCCACCACCGCGTTCGGCGCGGGGGACAGCGGGACCGCGAAGCACTGGTCCCACGTCGCGCGCGAGGGCCTGACGGTGATCGGCGCCGACGGTGCGCTGCGGCAGCTCGACTGGGTGGACCTCGGGGCCGCCATCGCCGACGGCGACCTGGTGGGTGCCGAGCGGATCTGCGCGCGCGTCCAGCGTGCCGGGGACAAGTCGGACCCGGCCGAGCGTGGGGGAGACGAGTCGCGCGCTGTGGTCCGGGCGGGCCGGGCCGAGATCGCGTGGGCGCGGGGCGACGTCGTCGGCGCGCTCGACCTGTACGAGCAGGCCGTGCGGGTGTTCGCGGACCTCACCGTTCCCGGGGGCGACGGCGTGGCCGGGGGCGACGGCGTGGCCGGCGACGGGGGAGCCGGTGGCAGCGGGCTCGGTGGTGGCGGAGCGGACCCGTCCCCGGCCGCTCCCTGGGCGGTGATCGTCGGGTCCGCGTGGGTCGTGCGCCTGGTCGACGCCGGGCAGGACGCGCGGGCGTGGCAGGTGGCCGACGTCGTGCGGCGTCGTGCGGTGGTCCTGTACCGGGAGCTCATGCGCCATGTTGCCGACCATCCCGTGCTCGGCACGGTGTGCCTCGCGCTGGGCGCGGTGCTCGCCTCGGGTGAGACGGGGGATACCGACGGCGCGCGGCCCGACCCCGCCGTCGGGCTGGAGCTGCTGGCCCTGGCCGAGGAGCTGGGCTCCCGGCAGGACTTCATGGCGCTGCGCCGGGCACCGGTCGTCGCGGCGGCTGCCGAGCGGCACGGTGCCGAGGCGGTGGATGCCGCCCGGGCCCGCATCGCCGCGATCCCGCGCGAGACCCTGGCGGAGCACGCCCTGACCACGCTCGAGACACTGACGACGGTCGAGCCGGTGACGACGGTCGAGCCGGTGAACGTAGGGAAGGTCGCTCCATGAGCCCTCATGGAGCGACCAACCCTACGTTCGGTGGCCGGACGCTGTGGCGGCAGCGCGGTCAGGCCTTGCGGAGGTAGGCCCGGACCGCGATCGGCGCGAAGATCACCACGACGACGGCAGCGCTGAGCAGCGTCCAGCCGACGTCGGCGGTGACCAAACCCTCGTTCGCCAGCGTGCGCACGGCGGAGACCAGGTGCGACACCGGGTTCACGTTCACGAACGCCTGCATCCAGCCGGGCAGGGTGTCGACCTCGACGAACGCGTTGGACAGGAACGTCAGAGGGAACAGGACCATGAACGAGACGCCCTGCACGAACGTGGCCGAGCGCGCGATGACGCCGATGTAGGCGAAGATCCAGCTCAGTGCCCAGGCGCAGACGATCACGAGCAGGCCGGCGAGCACCACGCCGCCGAAGCCGCCGCCGGGACGCCAGCCCATGACCAAGCCGGTCAGGAACGTGATCGTGGTCGCGACGACGTAGCGGACGGTGTCGGCCAGCAGGGCCCCGGCGAGCGGCGCGATGCGGGCGATCGGCAGGGAGCGGAACCGGTCGAACACGCCCTTGTCCATGTCCTCGCGGAGCTGGACGCCCGTCACGACGGACGCCGTGATGACGGTCTGCGCCAGGATGCCGGGGATGATCAGCGGCAGGTAGGCAGCGACGCTGCCGGAGACCGCGCCGCCGAACAGGTACGTGAACATCAGCGTGAAGATGATCGGCTGGAAGGTCACGTCGATGAGCTGCTCGGGGGTGTGCCGGACCTTGAGCAGGCCGCGGTAGGCCATGGTGAACGACTGGGAGACGGTGGCGGCCAGGCCGACCCGGGCGGGCTGGATCGTGGCGGTGTGCGGCGCCGGGGCCAGGGTCGCGGTGCTCATGCGGTCACCTTCTCGGTGTCGTTGCGGGTGTTCTCGGTGCTGCCGACGGCGGGGGCGTCGTCGGACGCCGCGTGGCCGGTGAGGGTGAGGAAGACCTCGTCCAGGCTCGGCTTGTCCAGGCTGACGGAGTCGATCGACACCCCGGCGTCCCGGAACCGGACCAGCAGGTCGGCGACGGCCTCGGCGTGAGGGACCGGCACGGTGATGCGCAGCCCCTCCGGTGCGACGACGCCCGCGGCGCCGAAGACCTGCTGCACCAGGCTGAGCGCGGTGCCGAGGTCGTCGGCCTCGGCGAGCCCGACCTGGAGCGACTGCGCGCCGACGGTGGACTTGAGCTCGTCGGCGGTGCCCTCGGCGACCACCGTGCCACGGTCGATGACCGCGATGCGGTCGGCGAGCTGGTCGGCCTCGTCGAGGTACTGGGTGGTGAGCAGCACCGTGGAGCCGTCCGCGACCAGGCGGCGGATGGTGTCCCACATCTGGTTGCGGGTGCGCGGGTCCAGGCCGGTCGTGGGCTCGTCGAGGAAGATGAGCGGCGGCCGGGCGATCAGGCTCGCCGCCAGGTCCAGCCGGCGGCGCATGCCACCGGAGTAGTTGCGCAGCGGTCGCCTGGCGGCGTCGGTCAGCGAGAACTCCTCCAGGAGCTCGGCCGACTTGGCCCGCGCGGCGCGCGTGGAGAGCCCGAGCAGCCGCCCGAAGACCACGAGGTTCTCGGTGGCGCTCAGCGTCTCGTCGACCGACGCGTACTGGCCCGTCACGCCGATCAGGGAGCGGACGGCGGCACCCTCGCGGGCGATGTCGTGGCCGAAGATGCGGGCCTCGCCGCCGTCGGGCTGCAGCAGGGTCGCGAGCATGCGGATGGTCGTGGTCTTGCCCGCGCCGTTGGGCCCGAGCACCCCGTAGACGGTCCCGGTACGGACGGTGAGGTCGACGCCGTCCACGGCGCGGTTGTCGCCGAAGATCTTGACGAGGCCCTGTGCCTCGATCGCGTTCGTGTTCATGCCCCCCAGCGTGCGGGGGCCCGCTCGCACGGATCTGTCAGACCGCTGTCACGGATCGTCACGGGCTGTCACGGGTCGCGTCGGACGAAGCGCACCGCGGCGCCGGCGCCGACCACGGCGATCCACGCGAGCGTGACGAGTGTCCCGGTGGTGCCCGTGAGCACGTCGTCGGCGGGGGCGTAGAGCTGCGCCGCCGCGCGGTCGGGCAGCCAGCGGGCATGCTCGGTGAGCGTGGCGAGCAGCGGCGAGACGATCAGGACGAGGGACAGTGTCCCGACGAGCGCGGGGACCAGACCCCGGACCAGCAGGGTGATCGCGTGGCTGAACAGCCCGACCAGGATCAGGTAGGCGACCGCGCCGAGGACGGGCCCCGCGTCGACGTCACCCGGCGCCACCGGAGCGCCCCCCAGGTACGCCGTGACGGTGGCGGCGCCGAGCAGCCCACCGACGGTCGCGGCCGCGGTGACCGCCGTGGCGACGAACGTGGCGACGGTCTTGCCCGCCAGGAGCAGTCCCCGGCGGGGGACTGCGGCGAGCGTGGTGCGGAGCTGGCTGCCCGCCAGCTCGTGGGCGACCGGGAGCACGCCCAGCAGGATCAGGCCGGTCTGCACGAACGGCACGGCCCGGACCATGGTGGCGGTGATCGAGACCTCGGTGGCCGGGACGGCGGTGCCGTGCGCGGCGGCGGTCAGGGCCACGGCGAGGGCGACCCCGACCACCGTGGTGCCCAGGGCGGCAACGACCGCGGCGGGTAGCGTGCGGAGCTTGTCGAGCTCGGCGGCGATGACGTCGATGACGTTCGGCAGGCGCACGGTTCACGCGTCCCGTCGGGCGAACACCACGCCCGCGACGGCGAGCAGACCGGCCGCCCATGCCGCCATGACGAGCGCGCCGGGCACGACGTCCAGGCCGCCCTCCACCGTCGACAGGCCGCCGAAGAGTCTTCGGCCGGCCATGTCGGGCAGCCAGTGGGCGAGCGGGGTGACGTGTGTCAGCAGCAGGGAGAACGACACCAGCGAGCTGTTCGTGACCAGCACGACGAGCGGGACGATCCCGCTGCGGGTCAGCACCGTGACCGCGAGTGCGAGCAGTGCGGTCAGCGACCAGTAGAGGCCGGCGCCGGCCGACCGGGCCACCGCCTCGCCCCACCCGACCGCCGTGTCCGATCCGGCCACGCCTCCGGACGCGCCGCCGATGATCAGGCCGGCCAGTGCGACGCACACGGGGATCGTGACCGCCGCGGTCGCGACCACCAGCAGCAGCACGCCCAGCGCCTTCGCGACGAGCAGTCGGACCCGGTGCGGGCTCGCCGCCAGGGTCGTCGTGATCTGGCGGCCGCCGCCCGCGTCCGGGCTGTTCGCGGCGTATTCGCTGCTGACCGCGACGACGCCGATCACGACGGCGCCGACCGTGCCGAGCGGAACCGCCGCGTAACCCGTCTCGAAGGCGGACTGGACCGCCCGCGACCCCTGCGCGCCCGAGTCGAGGGCGGCCCGGGTACCGAACGCGTTGAGCACCGTGATGCCCGCCGACCCGATCAGCGTGCCCGCGGCCGCGAGCCCGCTCGCGGGCAGGGTCACGATCTTGCGCAGCTCACCGAGGAAGGTGTTCAGGAGGCTTTGGAGCACGTTCGGAGAGCTCATCGTGCCGACCCCCTGCTGCTGTCGGTGAGCGCGAAGAACGCGTCCTCCAGGCTCCGGTGTCCGGCGGTGACCGCGTCCAGGGTCCCCGCGGCCACGACCCGGCCGCCGGAGATCACCACGAGATCGTCCGCGATCCCCGCGACCTCGCCCATCAGGTGGCTGGACAGCAGCACCGTGCCCCCGCGGTCCGCATGGCCGCGCAACAGGCCGCGCATCCAGCGGATGCCCTCGGGGTCGAGCCCGTTCACCGGCTCGTCGAGCACGAGGACCTCCGGCTCGCCCAGGAGCGCCGTGGCCAGGCCCAGCCGCTGCCCCATGCCGAGCGAGTACCGGCCGACGCGGACCCGCCCCGAGTCCGAGAGCCCGACCTGGTCGAGCACCTCCCCGATGCGGCGGCTCGGTATGCCGTTGCTCCGCGCGACCCACGCCAGGTGGTCCCGTGCGGTGCGCGACCGGTGGGCGCCGGACCCGTCGAGCATCGAGCCGACCGACCGCAGCGGATCACGCAGGCTCCGGTAGGGACGCCCGCCGACCAGGGCACGGCCGCCGTCGGCGCGGTCCAGGCCGAGCAGGATCCGCAGGGTCGAGGACTTGCCGGCCCCGTTCGGGCCGAGGAACGCGGTGACGCGACCCGGCCGGGCGGTGAGGCCGACGCGGTCGAGGACCGTCCGGGGACCATGGCGTTTGACGAGCTGTTCGATCAGGAGCATGCCCCCATCCCAGCGGCACGACCCCACGGCGTCATCGGACCCAGGTCCGGTCTCCACGCATCGACTCGGCCCGTGGTCCGTCAGACCCAGGTCCGATGTGCGCCGGCGGACGGAAACCTAGACTCGGGCGATGGACTCGACCGCCCGCCCCGAACTGCGCTCACGTGCGTGGCTGACCGCCACCATCGTGCTCGCGGTCCTCGGCCTGTCGCTGGCCGCCACCGGCGTCCAGCAGCCCGTCGCCGTGCTGGTCACGGTGCTCGGGGCGGCCGGGATCGCCCTGGGCGTGATGGTCTGGGCGCTCGTCCGCACGGGTCGCCAGCGCCGCGCCTACGAGGACGAACTGACTGCCTGGGCCGCCGAGCGCGCCGCCCAGGCCGAGCGGTTGCGCATCGCGCGCGATCTGCACGACCTCGCCTCCCACGGGCTGGGCCTCATCACCGTACGTGCCGCGGCCGCCCGGACCCTGACCGGCCCCGCCGGCGAGGTCGAGCACGCCCGGGCGCTCGCGGACATCGAACAGGCCGGCCGGGCGGCCACGACCGAGCTGCGTCGCATGCTCACCGTGCTGCGCACACCGGGCGGCGAGAACGCGCCGCTGCGGCCGGCCGAGACGCTCACCGACCTGCCCGGCGTCGTCGACTCCGCGCGGGTCGCCGGCGTCGACGTGACCCTGGAGCTCGACCACCTCGGCGACGTGTCCGCGGGCGCACAGCTGACCGTGTGCGTGGTCGTCCGCGAGGCGCTCGCCAACATCGCGCGGCACGCGGGACCGACCGCCGCCCGGGTCGCCGTGCTCCGGGAGGCCGACGCGATCGTGCTGACCGTCGAGGACGACGGCCCCGTAGCCGGCTGGTATCCCCACCCGGGCGCCGGCCAGGGCCTCGCAGGTCTGCGCGAGCGGGTGGCCGCGCTCGGCGGCACGCTGCACGCCGGTGCCGGCACCGACGGAGCCGGCCCCGGAGCCGGTCCCGGTGCCGACCGAGCCGGCTTCCGGGTGGTCGCACGCCTGCCGGACCATCCGTCCGGCGGCCCGATGGACCGGGGCCCCCGCCGATGACGGCCCCCGTCAGGGTGCTCGTCGTGGACGACCAGCCGCTGATCCGCCACAGTCTCCGGACCGTCGTCGACGGCGTGCCGGACCTCGCCGCGGTCGGGGAGGCCGGCACCGGCGACGCCGCGGTCGCGCGGGCCACCGAGCTGCGACCCGACATCGTGCTCATGGACATACGTATGCCCGAGGGCGACGGCATCGACGCGACCCGGCGCATCCTCGCCGACCCCGGGCTGCGGGGAACTCGCGTGCTCGTGCTGAGCATGTTCGAGCTGGACGACTACGTCCATGCCGCCCTTCGCGCCGGTGCCAGCGGCTTTCTCCTCAAGGATGCCGAGCCCGAGCGGCTCGTCGACGCGATCCGGCGCACCCATTCCGGCGAGTCCCTGTTCGCGCCGAGCATCCTCACCCGGCTCGTCGCGCACTACCTGGACGGACCGGTGCTGCCGGACAACCGGCGCACGGGCCACGACCCGCCCCAGGACTCGGCGGGTGGCCGTGGCGCACCAGCGGGGCGCACCGCACCAGAGCGCGTGCGTGGGCCCGGCGTCCTCACCGACCGCGAGACCGAGGTGCTCGCCCAGGTGGGCCGAGGACTCTCGAACGACGAGATCACCCGGGCGCTCACCATCTCCATGGGGACGGTCAAGTCCCACATCGGCAGCCTGCGCGCCAAGCTGCATGCCCGCGACCGGGCGCAGCTCGTCATCGCCGCGTACGACCACGGGCTGGTGGGCGGCGACCGGAAAGTGACGTAGCTCCGGTCGGACGGCCCACCCGCGCCGTCAGCGCACCCGCGTCGTCAGCCACACACGCGTTGTCCCGGCGATCAGCGCGGCGGCACCGATCATGTGCAGCCCGACGAGCAGCTCGGGCAGGTCGGTGAAGTACTGCACGTACCCGATCAGGCCCTGCGCCAGCGTGATGACGAGCAGGGTCAGGGCCGCCCGGCGCACCTCGGCCGGGCCGCGCCGGACCGCCACGAGGAAGGCGACCAGGGCGACCAGGAACATCCATACCGCGGCGGCGTGCCACTTGGTCAGGAGCGCCGGGTCGACGGCGATGCGGTAGCCCACCTCGGCGTCGCCGCTGTGCGGGCCCGCTCCGGTGGTCAGCACGCCGAGCACGACCACGACGGCCGTGAGCCCGGCCAGCACCCAGGCCACGTTGCGCACCTGTGGCGTCACCACGAGGCGGGGGGCTCCGTCGCCCTCGTCGTGCCTGTGCAGTATGTAGAGGGAGACCGCGACCAGCGCACCCGAGACGCCGAAGTGCAGGGACACCCAGCCCGGGTGCAGGTGGAGCAGCACCACGATGCCGCCGATCAGCGCCTGCATCATCACGCCAACGATCGGCACCAGGCCGAGCATGCGGTACGACGCCGTGCGCTTCAGGTCCGTGCAGACCAGCACCGCCAGCAGCACCGCGACGACACCCAGGACGCCCGTCAGCGTGCGGTTCCCGAACTCGATGTACGGGTGCAGGGTGGTGGCCTCGTGGAACACCGGTGTGAAGCTGCCCGGCTCGCACTGCGGCCAGGTGGAGCAGCCCAGGCCGGAGTCGGTCAGGCGTACGGCGCCGCCGGTCCCGATGATGCCGATCTGGCCGATCAGGTTCGCGATCAGGACGGCACGGGTCCAGTGCCGGAAGCGGTCCACGCGGCCGGGGAGCGCGTCGATCCAGGAGGTGGGGGCGGCGGGTGCGGTCACGGGTCCCACGCTAGTGCCCGACGGCGGCGCTGCCTCCCGTGCTGGTCCCGCACCAGGTGTGATTCTTTGCCGACTACCTGTCAGGAACGCCACAGACGTGTCAGACGCTCAGATCACCGGGGTGACCTGAGCGTCTGACACGTGACGAGGAGGAGTCGGGCGGTCAGAGACCGCTGACGTTGAGCAGCAGGTTCGGCGAACCGGTGCCCGGGTCGGTCACGGCGCCCTGCACGGCGGCGCCGGTGAGGGCGTCACCGACCTCGGCCGGCGTGGCGCTCGGGTTGCCGCCCAGCACGAGCGCAGCGGCGCCCGCGACGTGCGGCGTGGCCATCGAGGTACCACTGATGGTGTTCGTGTCGCTGTCACCGGTGTACCAGGCCGACGTGATGTCGGTGCCCGGCGCGAAGATGTCCACGCAGGTGCCGATGTTGGAGTACACCGCGCGGGCGTCCGTGTCCTCGGTGGCGCCCACCGTGATCGCCTCGGGGGTGGAGCTCGGCGAGCCGTCGCAGGCGTCGGCGGCGTAGTCGTTGCCGGCGGCCAGCGCGAAGGTGACGCCGTCCGCGACGGCCGCGGAGACGGCGTCGTTCACGGCCTGCGAGAAACCGCCGCCCAGGGACATGTTGGCCACCGCGGGCGCGCCGGCCTCGTGGTCGGCCGTGACCCAGTCGATGCCGGCGATCACGCCGTCGAAGCTGCCCGAGCCGGAGCAGTCCAGCACGCGCACGCCGACGAGCGAGACGTCCTTGGCGACGCCGTGGGCCGAGCCGCCGACGGTGCCCGCGACGTGCGTGCCGTGGCCCGCGCAGTCGGTCGCGTCGTCGTCGCCGTCCACGGTGTCGGTGCCGCTGACCGCGCGGCCGCCGAAGTCCTCGTGACTGTTCAGGATGCCGGTGTCGATGATGTACGCCGTCACGCCCGAGCCCGAGTTCCCGTAGGTGTAGGAGTCGTCGAGCGGCAGGGCCTCCTGGTCGATGCGGTCCAGACCCCAGGAGGGGACCGGTGACTGCGTGTCGGACGCGGTCATCACCCGGTTCTGCTCCACGTAGGCGACGGACGGGTCCGCCTCGAGCCGCTCGGCCTGCTCCGCCGACATCGACGCCGAGAAGCCGCGCACCGCGTTGGTGTACGAGTGGCGCACCTCGCCGCCGTACTCCTGCACGAGGCTGCTCGCCGCGCTCCGGACCTGCTTCCTGCTGACATCGCTGTCCTTGAGGACCACGATGTACGAGTCCTCGATCAGCGCGCCCGCGACGGGCGCGGGCGCCTCGTCCGGTGCCGCCGAGGTCATGGCCGCTGCCGCCGGAGCCGCCGCGAGGGCGATCGCTATACCGGCACCGACGATCAGCCGACGACGGTTGCTGTGAGTGGAAGTCACGCTGCCTCCCTGGGGAATGTAGGTGAAGTGAACCCTAAATGGGCAAATTTCACCCGCCAACCTCACGAAAAGGTCATACCGGTCGGGTATGCGTGTGCGGTAAGTAGTTTCCCGCCGGTGCCGGCGGACGAGCTCAGTGCCAGCGGAAGAGCCGGGCCGCGCCCGCGCCCAGCGCGGCGGTCCAGGCCAGCAGCACCACCACGGAGAACGGGGGCACGGCGCCGTACAGCAGTGCGCCGCGCATCGCCTCGCCCAGCGCTCCGGACGGCAGCAGCACCGCCACGTGCGACAGCGGTCCCGCGAGCTGTTGTGCGGGCAGCAGCACGCCGCCGCCCACGGTGAGCAGCACCAGCACCAGGTTGGCCACGGCCAGCACGCCCTCGGCGCGCAGGGTCCCGGCGAGCAGCAGCGCCAGCGCCGTGAACGCGGCGGTCCCCAGCAGCCCTGCGCCGACGACGGCGGGCAGCGCGCCCAGCTCGGGCCGCCAGCCGAGTGTCACGGCGACGCCGCAGATGACGACCACCTGCACCACCTCGACGGCGAGCACGCCGAGCACCTTGCCCGCCAGCAGCCCCGACCGGCCGAGCGGCGTCGTCGCCATCAGGCGCAGCACGCCGTTGCGCCGGTCGAACGCCGTGGCGATCGCCTGCGACGTGAACGCCGTCGACATGACGGCCAGCGCGAGCACACCGGGCGTCACGAAGTCGACCCGCGAGAACCCGTGCGTGTCCAGGTCGATGAACGACGTGCGCACCAGCGCGAACAGGACCAGCACGGGCAGCACGATCGTCACGAGCAGCTGCTCGCCGTTGCGCAGGATCGCGCGCGTCTCGAAGGACGCCTGGGCGGCGATCCGGCGGAGGGCGGGTGCGGCGGCGGGGGTGGTCTCGACGGGCTCGGCCCGCGAGCCGGGCTCGACCCTGGGCGCGCTCATCGGAGGTTCCTCCCCGTCAGGTCGAGGAACACGTCCTCGAGGGTGCGGCTGCCGGTGGTGACCGACCGGGCGAGCACGCCCTGCCCGGCGAGCCAGCCGGTCACGGCGGCGACGGCCGCCGGGTCCACGGCCCCGGTCACGGTGTACACGCCGGCCTCGCTCTCGCCCACCACCCACTCGCCTTCTCGTTGAGTGCTGGGCATCTGTGGGGATGCGGCCTGTTCGGCCGACAAATGCCCAGCACTCAACGAGTGGAGGGCGGCGCGCAGCGGTGCCAGGTCCAGCCCCGCGGCCGCCTCCACCCGGATCGAGCCCGGGCCGGTGCCGCTCCCGGCCGTCAGGTCGCGGACGCTCCCGGACGCGATCACGCGGCCGTGGTCCACGACGTGCACGTGGTCGGCCAGGTCGGCCGCCTCGTCCATCAGGTGCGTGGTCAGCACGATCGCCACGCCGTCGGCCCGCAGCTCGCGGACCAGGTCCCACACGGCGCGCCGGCTCTGCGGGTCCATGCCCGCGCTCGGCTCGTCGAGGAAGACGACGTCGGGGCGCCCGACCACCGCCGCGGCGAGCGCCACGCGCTGCCGCTGCCCGCCCGACAGGCGGCGCACGGTGGTGCGCGCGAAGCCGTGCAGGCCGAGGCGTTCGGCGAGCTCGTCCACGGGACGCGGCGCCGCGTACATGGCGGCGACGTGCCGCAGCAGCTCCAGCGCGCGCACGCCGGTGGGCAGGCCGCCGTCCTGCAGCATGACGCCGACGCGGGGGCGCAGCGCGCGGGCGTCGGACACGGGGTCGTGGCCGAGCACGCGGACGGTGCCGCCGTCAGGGGAGCGCAGGCCCTCGCAGCACTCGATGGTGGTCGTCTTGCCGGCGCCGTTGGGGCCCAGGACGGCGGTGACGGCGCCGCGGCGGGCGATCAGGTCGAGGCCGTCCACGACGGCGCGGCCGTCATAGCGTTTGACGAGCCCGCGCACCTGGACGGCGACCTCGTGGTCGGCACCGGCGGGGCTGGCTGTGGCGGCGCTCGCGGTGGCCGCCTGGGCGGGGTCGATCGCGGGCGCGTCGGACAGGGGCACCGCACAATCGTAGGCGGCGGCGCGCACCGGCCGCGTCGTCGGGCGTGACCTGGGTGTGGACCGGGCGTGTGAGATGTGTCGCGATCCACCCCAACTGAGGGTCGCCTTCCTTGCGCATCTCGAATTAGGGAACAAGGATGTTCCCAAAAGGATTGGCGTCTACGAAGGCGTGCACCCCGGGTGAGGTCTGCCCCCGGACCGACGGACGAGGAGGTGACCAGCATGAGCGCGACAGCACAGGTGTCCACCGGGCACGCGGCGAGCCACGAGACGGACGGCACCACGCGGCGGCGCGTGCTCGAGCTCGTCGCCTCGCGCGGTCCGGTCACGGCGGGTGCGCTGGCCACGGTGCTGGGGCTGACCGCCCCGGCCGTGCGCCGGCACCTCACCCTCCTGGAGGAGGACGGCAAGATCACCGTCCACGAGGCGACGCCGTCGGGCGCCCCGCGCCGCGGGCGTCCCGCCCGCCGGTACGTGGTCACCAGCGGTGGCCAGTCCGAGCTGGCAGGCGGCTATCAGGAGATCGCCCGGCAGGTGCTGCGGTTCCTCAAGGAGACGGGCGGCAGCGCGGCCGTGGCGGGTTTCGCCAAGGAGCGGTTCGACGCCGTGGCGCGCAGCTACGCGCCGCACCTGACCGCCCCCGACGCCGAGGGCCGCGCCGCCCAGCTCGTCCAGCTCCTGTCGGCGGACGGCTACGCCGCCTCCGTACGGCCCGTGCCCGCGCCGCTGACCGGCCCCACGGCCGGTGTCGTGGCGCCCGCGGTCCAGCTCTGCCAGGGGCACTGCCCGGTCCAGCACGTGGCCGAGGAGTTCCCCGAGCTGTGCGAGCAGGAGGCCCGCGCGTTCAGCGAGCTGCTGGGCTCGCACGTGCAACGGCTGGCGACGATCGCCGGCGGCGCGCACGCTTGCACGACCAACATCCCCGTGACCGCCTCGGCCCATCAGGGCACGGGCGGCCCGAGACTCTTCCCTGCGACGACCCCCACCGAAGGAAAGTGATGAGCGCAGAAACGCAAGCGCCAGAGCAGCGCTCCGACGACGAGATCATCGCCAGCATCGGCGCGTACGAGTACGGCTGGCACGACAGCGACGAAGCCGGCGCGATCGCCCAGCGTGGCCTGAACGAGGACGTGGTCCGCAACATCTCGGCCCTGAAGAAGGAGCCCGAGTGGATGCTGAACCAGCGTCTCAAGGCGCTGCGTCTCTTCGGCAAGAAGCCGATGCCGAGCTGGGGCTCCGACCTGTCGGGCATCGACTTCGACAAGATCAAGTACTTCGTGCGGTCCACGGAGAAGCAGGCCACCTCCTGGGAGGAGCTGCCCGAGGACATCAAGGCCACGTACGACCGGCTCGGCATCCCGGAGGCGGAGAAGCAGCGCCTCGTCGCGGGTGTCGCCGCGCAGTACGAGTCGGAGGTCGTCTACCACCAGATCCGCGAGGACCTGGAGGAGCAGGGCGTCATCTTCGTCGACACCGACACCGGCCTGCGCGACTACCCGGAGCTCTTCCAGGAGTACTTCGGCACGGTCATCCCGTCGGGCGACAACAAGTTCGCCGCGCTGAACTCGGCCGTCTGGTCGGGCGGCTCGTTCGTCTACGTGCCGCCGGGCGTGCACGTGGAGATCCCGCTGCAGGCCTACTTCCGGATCAACACCGAGAACATGGGCCAGTTCGAGCGCACGCTGATCATCGCCGACGAGGGCAGCTACGTGCACTACGTCGAGGGCTGCACGGCGCCGATCTACACGTCGGACTCCCTGCACTCGGCCGTGGTCGAGATCGTCGTCAAGAAGAACGCCCGCGTGCGCTACACGACGATCCAGAACTGGTCGAACAACGTGTACAACCTGGTGACCAAGCGGGCCACCGCGGCCGAGGGCGCCACCATGGAGTGGGTCGACGGCAACATCGGCTCGAAGGTCACCATGAAGTACCCGGCGATCTACCTGCTGGGCGAGCACGCCCGCGGCGAGACGCTGTCCATCGCCTTCGCGGGTGAGGGCCAGCACCAGGACGCCGGCGCCAAGATGGTCCACGCGGCACCGAACACGTCGTCGTCGATCGTCAGCAAGTCCGTGGCGCGCGGCGGCGGCCGCACGTCGTACCGCGGGCTGGTGCAGGTGCTCGAGGGCGCCTCCCACTCCGCGTCCAACGTCCTCTGCGACGCGCTGCTGGTGGACCAGATCTCCCGCAGCGACACCTACCCGTACGTGGACGTCCGTGAGGACGACGTGTCCATGGGGCACGAGGCCACGGTCTCGCGGGTGAGCGAGGACCAGCTGTTCTACCTCATGTCCCGGGGTATGGAGGAGACCGAGGCCATGGCCATGATCGTGCGCGGGTTCGTCGAGCCCATCGCGCGCGAGCTGCCCATGGAGTACGCGCTCGAGCTCAACCGCCTCATCGAGCTGCAGATGGAAGGGTCCGTCGGCTGACATGACTCTCACGACCGATCACTCGCGCGCTGTTGCCGACGGCGCCCACTCCCACGGCGCCGTCAAGCCCCAGGGCTCCCGAGCCGAGCGCCTCACGTCCTTCTCCCTGGAGGACATCCCCGTACCGAACGGACGCGAGGAGGAGTGGCGCTTCTCGCCGGCCGACCGCCTCCAGCCGCTGTTCCAGTCGGACCTCGGCTCCTCGGGCGTCACGGTCGAGGTGACCGCCGCCCCCGAGGTCAAGGTGGAGACCGTCGCCCGCGACGACGCCCGCCTCGGCACCGCCGGCAAGCCCGGTGACCGCACCGCCGTCACCGCGTGGAACGCGTTCGAGCAGGCCACCGTCGTGACCGTGCCGGCAGAGGCCGTCGCGTCCGACGTCACGTCCGTGCGCCTCACCGGCGTGTCCGCCGACGCCACCGCCGCCCACGTGCTGGTCCGCGCCGAGCGGCACTCCGAGGCCGTGGTGGTCATCGACCACAACGGCGTCGGCTCGCTCTCCGAGACCGTCGAGATCGTGGTCGAGGACGGCGCGCACCTGACCGTCGTCAGCGTCCAGGACTGGGCCGAGGGTGCCGTGCACGCCTCGTCGCACCGTGCTCGCCTGGGCCGCGACGCCAAGCTCAAGCACGTCGTGGTGACGTTCGGCGGCGACGTCGTGCGCATCACGCCCGACGCCGAGTTCACCGCCGAGGGCGGCGACGTCGAGATGGTGGGCCTCTACTTCGCGGACACCGACCAGCACCAGGAGCACCGCCTCTTCGTGGACCACGCCGTGCCGGAGTGCAAGTCGCGCGTGACCTACAAGGGCGCGCTGCAGGGCTCCGGGGCGCACACCGTGTGGGTGGGCGACGTCCTGATCCGGGCGAACGCCGAGAACACCGACACCTACGAGCTCAACCGCAACCTGGTCCTCACGGACGGCGCGCGCGCGGACTCGGTGCCGAACCTCGAGATCGAGACCGGCGAGATCGCCGGTGCCGGCCACGCCAGCGCCACCGGCCGGTTCGACGACGAGCAGCTCTTCTACCTCCAGGCCCGGGGCATCCCCGAGATCGAGGCCCGTCGTCTCGTCGTGCGCGGCTTCTTCGCCGAGCTCATCCACGAGATCGGCGTCCCGTCGGTCGAGGAGCGCCTGCTCGCCTCCATCGAGGCCGAGCTGGAGAAGTCGATGAGCGTCATCACCGGGGCTCCGACCGCATGACCGCGCAGCTGGCCTGCATGACCGACGACCTGGGACCGGAGGAGGCGATGCTCGTGGAGCTCGACGGCGCCGACGGCGCCCCGGTCCCGGTCGCGGTGGCCCGCGACGCCGACGGCAACTTCCACGCCGTCTCGGACATCTGCTCGCACGGCGCCGTCTCGCTGTCCGACGGCGAGGTCGAGGGCTGTCTCGTGGAGTGCTGGCTGCACGGTTCCCAGTTCGACCTGCGGACCGGCATGCCCGTCCAGCTCCCGGCGGTGCGCCCTGTGCCCGTCTACCCGGTGACCGTCGACGGCGAGCGCGTGCTCGTCGACATCGACGTGACCGTCCCCGTCTCCTGAACCACTGACTTCCGCAACCCTGGAGTAACAGATATGCCCACCCTCGAGATCCGCGACCTGCATGTCAGCGTCGAGACCAAGGAAGGCCCCAAGCCGATCCTGCGCGGCGTCGACCTGACGATCGCCAGCGGCGAGACCCACGCGATCATGGGCCCCAACGGCTCGGGCAAGTCCACCCTGGCCTCGGCCCTCGCGGGCCACCCCAAGTACACCGTCACCTCGGGCACCGTCACGCTCGACGGCGAGGACCTGCTGGCGATGACCGTGGACGAGCGCGCCCGCGCGGGCCTGTTCCTGGCCATGCAGTACCCGGTCGAGGTCACCGGCGTCTCCGTCGCGAACTTCCTGCGGACCGCCAAGACCGCCATCGACGGCACCGCCCCCGCCCTGCGCACCTGGGGCAAGGAGGTCAAGGGCGCGATGGAGAACCTGCGCATGGACCCGGCCTTCGCCGAGCGCTCCGTGAACGAGGGCTTCTCCGGCGGTGAGAAGAAGCGCCACGAGATCCTGCAGATGGAGCTCTTCAAGCCGCGCTTCGCCATCCTCGACGAGACCGACTCCGGCCTCGACGTCGACGCCCTGCGCATCGTCTCGGAGGGCGTCAACCGCGCCAAGGAGAACACCGAGGTCGGCGTTCTGCTCATCACGCACTACACGCGCATCCTGCGCTACATCAAGCCTGACTTCGTGCACGTCTTCGTCGACGGCAAGATCGCCGAGGAGGGCGGCTCCGAGCTGGCCGACCGCCTCGAGGAAGAGGGCTACGACAAGTACGTCGGCGCGAACGCGACGGCCACGGCCTGACCGACCGCTGAGGCACTTCGAGGGGACATGATGACCACCGCCACCGTGCGTCCGGGCGACCCGGCGCTGCAGCCCGCCGAGACCGGCTCGCTCTCCACCACCGAGCTGGCCGCCGTCCGGGCGGACTTCCCGCTGCTCGAGCGCACGGTGCGGGGTGGCCAGCCCCTCGTGTACCTGGACTCCGCCGCCACCTCCCAGAAACCCCAGGTGGTGCTGGACACCGAGGTGGACTTCTACGAGCAGCGCAACGCCGCGGTCCACCGCGGAGCGCACCAGCTCGCCGAGGAGGCCACCGAGGCGTTCGAGCAGGCGCGCGCGGCCGTCGCCGCGTTCGTGGGCGCCGACGAGGGCGAGATCGTCTGGCAGCCCGGCGCCACGGCGGCGATCAACGTCGTCGCCTACGCCTTCTCCAACGCGACCCTGGGGCGCGGGGGAGAGGCCGCGGCGCCGTTCCGGCTCGCGCCGGGCGACGAGATCGTGGTCACCGAGGCGGAGCACCACGCCAACCTCGTCCCGTGGCAGGAGCTGTGCGCCCGCACGGGCGCCGTCCTGCGCTGGATCCCGGTGGGCGACGACGGCCGGCTCGATCTCTCGACCCTCGACGAGGTCGTCACCGAGCGCACGAAGGTGCTGGCCTTCGGGCACGTGTCGAACGTGACCGGTGCCATCGCGCCCGTGGCCACACTCGTCGCCGCGGCGAAGCGGGTCGGCGCGCTGACCGTGCTCGACGCCTGCCAGTCCGTGCCGAACATGCCGGTCGACTTCCACGCGCTCGGCGTCGACTTCGCCGCGTTCAGCGGGCACAAGATGCTCGGCCCCACCGGCGTCGGCGCCCTGTACGGGCGGCGCGAGCTGCTGGAGGCCATGCCGCCCACCGTCACCGGCGGGTCCATGGTCGAGGTCGTGACCATGGAGACCACCACGTACGCGCCGCCGCCGCAGCGCTTCGAGGCCGGCACCCAGATGGTCGCCCAGGCCGTCGGCATGGGCTGCGCGGCGCAGTACCTCGGTGAGCTCGGCATGGCGGGAGTGGCGCGGCACGAGACCGAGCTCGCGGCCGAGATGCTCAAGATCGCCGACATCCCGGGCGTGCGGGTGATCGGCCCGCTCGACACCGCCGACCGGCTCGCCGTGGTCTCGTTCGTGGTCGACGGCGTGCACGCGCACGACGTCGGGCAGGTGCTGGACGACAAGGGCATCGCCGTGCGGGTGGGTCACCACTGCGCGCAGCCGCTGCACCGCCGGTTCGGCGTGGCCGCCACGGCGCGCGCCTCGGCGTCGGTCTACACGACGGTCGAAGAAGTTGTCGCCTTCCGGGAAGCGTTGGCGGGGGTCCGCGCGTTCTTCGGTGTGGAGTGATCTCTTCGATGAGATCTGATTCGGTGAGATCCAGAAAGGCAGCGTCGTGAGCACGCTCGAGCAGATGTACCAGCAGGTGATCCTGGACCACGCGAAGCACCCGGTGGGCCGCGGGCTCGTCGACGTCGCGTCGGTGGCGGGACACCTCGCGGGGGAGTCGCACCAGGTGAACCCCACGTGCGGTGACGAGGTGACCCTCCGGGTCGACGTCACGCCGGAGGGTTCGGTGGCGGGTGTTTCCTGGGAGGGGCAGGGATGCTCCATCTCGCAGGCGTCCGTGTCGGTCATGACGTCGCTGGTCGAGGGCGCCGACCTCGCCGAGGTGGCGCGGCTCGACGGCCTGTTCCACGACCTGATGTCGTCCCGCGGCAAGGGCCTGGGCGACGACGACGCCGAGGATGCCCTCGGCGACGCGACCGCCTTCACGGGTGTGTCGCAGTACCCCGCCCGGATCAAGTGCGCGCTGCTCGGCTGGGCGGCGCTCAAGGACTCGCTGGCGCGCAGCGGCGCGCTGGCCACGAGCTGAGGAGAGACCGATGACTGAGGCGAGCACCGACGTCGGGCAGGACGCCCCGGCCGCTCCGGCGGAGGGCGTTGGCCCGTCGCCCACCACCGTGGTGGACGTCGAGGAGGCCATGCGCGACGTGATCGACCCCGAGCTGGGCATCAACGTCGTGGACCTGGGCCTGATCTACGGCATCCAGGTGGACCAGAACAACCACGCGACCATCGACATGACGCTCACGTCGGCGGCCTGCCCGCTGACCGACGTCATCGAGGACCAGAGCGCGCAGGCGCTCGAAGGTCTCGTGGACGGGTTCCGCGTGAACTGGGTCTGGATGCCGCCGTGGGGTCCGGAGAAGATCACGGACGACGGCAAGGAGCAGCTGCGGATGCTCGGGTTCAACGTCTGAGGATCGATGAGGTCAGGTGGCAGTTCCCTGAACCGGGGAATGCCACCTGACCTGCTGTTTTCCTTCGGGACCGACGGGCGGAAGTGGACTCGAGTGGCCAGTGCCACAGCCGGCCGGTCCATTCACGCAGGCCGGCGCGGCCTCCAACGAAGGATGGAAGCGCCCAGGACCGACGTCCCTGAGATCCTGACCAGTGCCGGGAACTCGGCCGGGCCGGAGCCGGACCGGAGGGTGCTCGGGCCTGGACGGGTCCGCCGCTCCGTGACCGGCTACGTGGACCCAGGAGGATCCGCCTCACGCGGAGCCGCTTGTTCAGCGGGTGAGGGTCGTCGCGAGAAAGTCGCGGATCAGTGCGGTGACCTCGTCGAGGTGGGACTCGAGAAGGAAGTGCCCGCCGGGCAGCAGGTCGATCCGGGCGTCGGGCAGGTCCTTGGCGAATGCCTTGGCGCCGTCGGGCCCGAAGATCTCGTCGCGCTCTCCCCAGACGGCCAGCAGTGGCACCTGGGAGGTGCGGAAGTACTCGTGCACCGCGGGGTACAGGGGTGGGTTGGTCGCGTAGTCGGCGAACAGCTGGAGCTGGACCAGGTCGTTGCCAGGGCGGGAGACCAGAGCGAGGTCGTGCTCCCATGTGCCGGGGTCAACCAGGGTGGGCTCGGAGACGCCGTGTAGGTACTGCCACCTGATGGCCTCGCGCGTCAGCGCGAAGCGGACCGCGGGCTCGGTGTCCTCGTTCTGGTCCTTCGCGTAAGCCCAGACGCCGGTCCAGAAGCTCTCGACGAAGCCCTCCTCATATGCATTGCCGTTCTGGCTGATGATCGCCGTGATCGCGGACGGGTTCGCCAGCGCGAGGCGCCACCCGATCGGAGCGCCGTAGTCCTGGACGTAGATCGCGTACTGGTTGATGCCCAGGCCGGACAGCAGCCGGGAGGTGATCCGTGCAAGGGCGTCGAAGCTGTAGTCGAACTCGTCGATGCCGGGCGCGTCTGACAGCCCGAACCCGAGATGGTCGGGCGCCACCACGTGGTAGTCCTCGGCGAGCAGGGGGATGAGGGCACGGAACATGTGCGAGCTGGTGGGGTAGCCGTGCAGCAGCACGATGGTGGGTGCGTCGGTGGGACCGGCCTCGCGGTAGAAGACCCTGTGTCCGTCGACATCGGTGAACCTGTGCTGGATGGCGACCATGATGCTAACCCTCTCGATCGGTGTTGTCCGGTTATGAGAGCACTGCGGGTGCTAACCTGTCAACAACGATTGAAGGGGTTAGTCATGAAGGTCGTGACACGCGAGGACGAAGAGCTGCTGCTGGAGCTGCTGAACACGACGCCCGTCGTCGACGGCGAGAGCACCGACGAACTTGCCGACCCCGATTCGGCCTTGGCCTGGGCCGCAGCGCACGGCGGGGCTGGCAGCAGCGGCGAGATCGCGCGACTTCGACGCGTTCGCGCGGCGCTCCAGGACGTCATCCGCGGAGCGGGCGACGCGCAGCTGCTCGAGGAGCATGTCGAGCGGATCGCGCTGCGACCCTCGTTCCATGCAGGCGCCCTCACCTGGGAGCTGCAGGCACCTGCCGACGAGAGGCTCGCGGCACGGGTGCTGCTCGCCTGGGCCGCGATCGACGAGCGCGCCCCCGGCCGGATCCGGCCATGCGCGAATCCCGCGTGCTGCCGCTTCCTGCACGACCGGAGCAACGCGAACACTGCTCGATGGTGCTCGATGGCGCTCTGCGGCAACCGGTTCAAGGCCAGACGCCACTACCAGCGCACGCGGAAGCCTGCCGACGGTTCCACAGGGTCATCATGAGTCGATCGAGGCGCGCCTGCCGGCTCGACCGAGAACTCGTACCCAGGGCACAGACCGCGACTGTTCGGGAGATGTGAGGTTGCGTGAACCCGTCCTCGGCAGGTGCGCCTGGGTGCCTCGGCCGGTCAGGTCCGGCCGAGGCAAGGCCGGCGTCGTGCTGGCTCTGGCCTGTGTGGCCGGGCCTGCCGTCAGGCGTCGGTTCAGCCGAGGCGCTCGCCCGTGGTGGCGGAGAACACGTGCGAGTGGCCGGCCTGGATGGCGACGGAGATGACGTCGCCCTTGTCCGGCACACCGCGCGGGTCGATGCGCACGATGACCTGGTTGGTGTCGCCGGCGGAGAGGTCGACGTCGGCGGCGTCGCCCTTGAGCGAGCCGTAGACGAAGGCGTCGGAGCCGAGCTCCTCGACCAGGTTGACCTCGACCTCGAACGAGCCGGAGGTGCCGGACGGGACGACGTCGAGGGCCTCGGGGCGGAAGCCCAGGGTGACCTTGCCGTTGTCGGCCTCGCTGATGGTGGAGGCGATCGAGCGCTCCAGGGGCACGCTGGCCGAGCCGACCTTGACGTTGCCCTCCTTGACGTCGAACGTGCCGATGTTCATGGCGGGGGAGCCGATGAAGCCGGCGACGAAGACGTTGCTCGGCCGGTCGTACATCTCGCGCGGGGTGCCGACCTGCTGCAGGATGCCGCCGTTGAGGACCGCGATGCGGTCGCCCATGGTCAGGGCCTCGGTCTGGTCGTGGGTGACGTAGACCGTGGTGACGCCCAGGCGGCGCTGCAGCGACGCGATCTGGGTGCGGGTCTGGACGCGGAGCTTGGCGTCGAGGTTCGACAGCGGCTCGTCCATGAGGAACACCTGCGGCTGACGCACGATGGCGCGGCCCATGGCGACGCGCTGACGCTGACCACCGGAGAGGGCCTTCGGCTTGCGGTCGAGGTACTCGGTGAGGTCGAGGATCTTCGCGGCCTCCTCGACCCGCTGGCGGATCTCGGCCTTCGGGGTGCCGGCGATCTTCAGGGCGAAGCCCATGTTGTCCGCCACCGACATGTGCGGGTAGAGCGCGTAGTTCTGGAAGACCATCGCGATGTCGCGGTCCTTGGGCTGCACGTCGGTGACGTCGCGGTCACCGATGAAGATGTGCCCGCCGTTGACGTCCTCCAGACCTGCCAGCATCCGAAGAGCGGTGGACTTGCCACTACCCGAAGGCCCCACCAGGACGAGGAACTCCCCGTCCTCGACCTCCAAGGTGAACTCGTTGACCGCCGGAACCTCGGTGCCCGGGTAGACGCGCGTCGCGTGGTCGAAAGTGACCGTAGCCATGAGAAAACATCCCTCCACCGGCAGGTACGTGCCGGACGATCCGTAGTGGACTCACCGCTTGGTGAGAAACCGAACAGGCTTGGTGCCGCACAAATTCCGCGCCACGGGCGGGTAGGCGTCCTGTCGAGCGAGCGGTCGCGCGAAGGTCTGTTCCGCCGTAGAGACCGCGGAGTTCGGAACGTCAGCGCATGCCGACCCAGTACGTGAACCCACCCCGGGTCGGTATGGGTTCTTGTCGACAGCTACGGGCGAACGCGGATGATCGTCTTGCCCTTGACCCGCTCGGTCGGGTTGAGTGCGGCGACCGCGTCGTCCAGCTCCGCGACATGACCGATGTTCGTGCGCAGACGCCCGTCGCGAACTCGCTGGACGAGCTCGCTCAGCTGCGCTCGGTCCGGCTCGACCACGAAGTCGACGGCCAGGCCGTCGGCAGGTCGCGCCTCGGGCGGCCCCGCGATGCTGACGAGCGTTCCTCCGGCGCGGACCAGGGCTGCGGATCGCTTCTGGATGTCCCCACCGATCATGTCGAAGACCAGATCGACCTCGCCGACGTCCTCCAGCGTGTCGTTGCCGAGGTCGACGAACTCGTGCGCCCCGAAGCCGAGCGCCGCTTCGCGGTCGCCCGGGCGTCCGGTGCCGATCACGTAGGCGCCGGCCTCGCGGGCGAGCTGCGTCACGATCGAGCCGACGCCGCCCGCGGTGCCGTGGACCAGAACGCTCTGCCCCACCTCGAAGTGGCCGTGCACGAACAGGCCCTGCCACGCGGTCAGGCCCGAGATCGGCAGGCTCGCGCCCACTGTGAAGTCGACGTCGCCCGGCAGCGGCGCGAGATTGCGCGCCTCCACAGCCACGTACTCCGCGAGCGTGCCGTCACGGGTCCAGTCCGCCAAGCCGAACACCCGCTGCCCGACGGTCAGCCCCCTCGTGCCGTAGCCGAGCGCGCTGACCACACCGGCCAGCTCGTGCCCCGGGACGGACGGCGTGCGGTCACGGCCCAGGCGGTCGGTCCAGGTCCCCGGCCAGGTCAGCTCGCCCGGGGTGAATCCGGACGCGTGCACCCGAACGACGACGTCGTTCCCGGCAGGCTCCGGCTCCGGGCGGTCCGCCAGAGTCATCCCGGCCAGTCCTGCGGTCTCGTCCGTCACCACGATGGCTCTCATCGGGCGCCTCCCTGAATCGCGTGGTTGTCTCTCACCGTATTTCGGTTCACCAGGGTTAGCCGCGCGGGACGCCGACGTCTTACGGGCGGCGGTGGATTCTTGTCCACGACGTCCACCGTGGCTGGTGAACCGTGTGGGCCATCAGCCGTTGGGGGATCGGGTCTCGCACCACCGGTAAGACGGCAAGGAACGCTGACACCCACGAATCAAGGGGCGTGGCGCTCCGGTGAGGGGGCAGCCGCAGACATCAGTGCGCCGCACCCCGATCACCGGAGTGCTCACGGCCACTCGACGAGAGGGAGAGACCATGACAACCATCGAGCTCACCGACGACACCTTCGCGAGCACGATCAAGGACAACCACATCGTCCTGGTTGACTTCTGGGCGGCGTGGTGCGGCCCGTGCAAGCAGTTCGCACCGGTCTTCGAAGAGTCCGCCAGGAACAACCCCGACATCGTCCACGGCAAGCTGGACACCGAGGAAGCCCAGCGGACCGCGGCTGCCGCTGACATCACCGCGATCCCGACCCTCATGGCCTTCCGTGACGGCCTCCTGGTCTTCAACCAGGCCGGTGCTCTGCCCGCCAAGGCTCTGGCGGAAGTGGTGGCCATGGTCAAGAACCTCGACATGGACGAGGTCCGCAAAGACCTGGCATCGCAGGGCGATCGCGCCGCACAGGGCAGGTGAAGACATGTCGAACCAGTACAGCAGGTCGCCCGAGGCGCTACGCCGACTCACCGAGACCCAGGTCCGCGTCACCCAGGAGGGCGGGACCGAACCAGCGTTCCGGAACGAGTACTGGGACAACCACGAACCCGGGATCTACGTCGACGTGGTCTCCGGCCAACCGCTTTTCTCCTCGACCGACAAGTACGACAGCGGGACCGGCTGGCCCAGCTTTACCAAGCCGATCAGTGCAGGCACGGTCAGAGCAGTGACCGACCGCTCCTACGGGATGGTCCGCACCGAGGTGCGCTCCACCGGGGCCGACAGTCACCTGGGACATCTGTTCGGCGACGGTCCGGCCGATCGGGGAGGGGAGCGCTACTGCATGAATTCCGCCGCACTGCGCTTCGTCCCCGTCGCGGACCTGGAGGAGCAGGGCTACGGCGAATACGTGTCGCTGTTCGAACCGCGCGCGACCGGAGACGAGGACACGTCATCATGACCAGCGGAGCGCAGGACACCGGGGAGATCACCCGTAAACCCGGCACCGAGACGGCCGTGCTCGCCGGCGGGTGCTTCTGGGGCATGGAAGACCTGATCCGTCGCCGGCCGGGGGTACTGGCCACGCGCGTCGGGTACTCCGGTGGAACCAACGACCACGCGACCTACCGGAACCATCCCGGCCACGCCGAGGCCGTCGAGATCATCTTCGACCCCGTCGCGACGTCCTACCGGGACATCCTGGAGTTCTTCTTCCAGATCCACGATCCCTCGACCTTGGATCGGCAAGGCAACGACGTCGGCGCGAGCTACCGGTCGGCCATCTTCCCGCTCGACCCCGAGCAGGAGAAGACCGCACGCGACACGATCGCCGACGTCGACGCGTCGGGCCTGTGGCCCGGACGAGCGGTGACGACGGTGGAGACCGCCGGCCCGTTCTGGGAAGCCGAGCCTGAGCACCAGGGCTATCTGATCACCTACCCCCATGGCTACACCTGCCATTTTCCGCGCCCGGGCTGGGTACTTCCCCGGCGGGACCGGACAGCCGACTGACCGGCCCGAGCGAGACGACGAAAAGGAGCTCCTGTGAGCGATCCAGACCACGTGCACACACCGGACGAGCTTCGCGATCAAGCCGGCGCTGACCGGTTCGAGCTCGTGCGAGCCGGCGAGACGATCGCGTGGATGACGTACAAGCACCTCAGGCCCAATCGGTACGTGCTCCTGCACACCGAGGTCGACCAGGCGCAGCGAGGCCACGGAATCGGCGGCGTCCTCGTCGACGCCGTTCTGAACGAGATCCGCTCCCGACAGGGAACGGTGACGGCCATCTGCCCGTTCGTCGTCGATTACCTGGCGGGCGACGAGCGGTACGCGGACGTCATCGACCCCAAGCACCCCGGCTACCCGGACCGGACCGCGGCCGAGCACGGCGACGGCGCAATCCCGGTATAGGTCGGATACCCGCGAACGGGCGTGTCCTCACCAGCACGGGCCTGGTGAGGACGACGCTCGTTCCCGTCACGGGTTTGGCACGTCGAGGTCGCCCCTGCGGAGCCGGAAGACCTGAAGCTTCAGGTCGTAGTACTTCGTCGTCTCGCCGACCCACTCCATCCCGATCTCGCGCGCCGTCCTGATCCCGTGGTCGTTGCCAGGACGTACGACGGCGAACACCTCCTCCTCGTCGTGAGAGAACGCATAGTGGGCAAGGGCATGTCCGGCCTCAGAACCCAGACCGCGACCCCATGCAGAGGGTGCGAACTGGTACCCGAGCTCCAGGTCCTCGCCCTCTGGAGGCAGACCGAGGATCTGCCCGGAGCCGATCAGCTCGCCGTCGGCCAGGTCATCGATCGCCCACCGCCCGGTGGGCCTTCCTGTGTCGACGTCGTGTTCGGCGCCCCATCGTTCGACGATCGAGCGCATCTGCCCCGGTTCGTCGATGCGGCCCATCGCCGGTGCCAGCCAACGTGCGACGTCTGCTTCACCGTAGATGGACAATGCCGCGACCGCGTCGTCGGCCCGCCAGGGTCGCAACCGCAAGCGACCCGTCTGGATCGTGGTTCCGTCGATCGTGACCTGATGGCTCATGTCTCCTCCTGGATCTGTTCGGCCTTCCGTCCGCCTGGTGTCGAGCAGCCGTGTGACGAACTGGCGTGACCGTACGGGAACTGGACGTTATCGTCCAGTTGGTGGTTCGGCTGGCAGGACGCTTCAGGTGGGAGTGAAGCGCCCACGGAGCGCGCAGGTGCGCGATTGATCGGTATGGATGGTGGACCCGCGTGCCACTAACGATGGTGTGCGTATCGACGATCGCACCCCGTCGTGCTGGCCGCAGGCCACCCTTTGAAAGGAAGACCTCATGACCGACCCTGACCCGAACACACTGGCTCCGCAGCACACCGCCGCCGGCACGAGCTCTGGCACGCCGGTCCCTGATGACGACCAGAAAGCCTTGATGGGAGAGGTGGCCGGCGACGATGACCAGTCTCTCGAGCTGACGATCACAAAAGACGAGACCGCTGGGATCTATGACGCGACCGTCGCCGACCAAGAGGTCGGCGGGCTGACCTACAGGGACCACGACGGTCGGGTGGTGCTCGTCGCGGTGTCGATCCTTCCGCAATTCCGTCACCAGGGCGCTGCTACCCAGCTGATCCGGCACGTCTTGGACGACCTTCGTGCACAGGGAAAGAAGGCCACAGTCCTGTGCCCGATCGTGCGGACCTTCATCGACAAGCACACCGACTACCAGGATGTCGTCGACCCGCAGCACCCCGGTGTCGTGAAG
This sequence comes from Promicromonospora kroppenstedtii, assembly GCF_044389675.1. Taxonomy (NCBI): domain Bacteria; kingdom Bacillati; phylum Actinomycetota; class Actinomycetes; order Micrococcales; family Promicromonosporaceae; genus Promicromonospora; species Promicromonospora kroppenstedtii. Next base: position 55,284 of record NZ_JBIRYI010000013.1, read on the forward strand.
GTCTCCCCGCGGTGACGGCAGAACCCATGGGTGGAGGCTTCGACGAGATCCGGGCAGCGATCGTCGCGGATCCGGCGAATGCCTGGGCCAGGGAGCGCGGATACGCGCCGCTGTACACCGCGGGCCCCGAGGCGCGGGTCGCGGTCGTAGGCCAGGCGCCTGGCCGCTTGGCGCAGGAGAGTGGTGTGCCGTGGTACGACGCGAGCGGCGCGAAGCTGCTGGAGTGGCTGGACGTGACCGAGGACGAGTTCCGCGATCCGGCCCTGTTCGCCCTGCTGCCGATGGACTTCTACTACCCGGGCAAAGGAGCCACCGGCGACCTGCCACCCAGGAAGGACTTCGCGTCGCGGTGGCATCGTCCGCTGCTGGACCTCATGCCCGGGATCGGGCTGACGATCCTCATCGGGAGCTATGCCCAGCAGCACTATCTCGCCGGCCGGGCGAAACGGAACCTCACCGAGACCGTCCATTCCTTTCGCGAGTACCTGCCCACGATGTTTCCTCTGGCGCACCCTTCGCCGCTGAACTTTCGCTGGCAGGCCCGCAACCCATGGTTCGTCACCGACGTCCTTCCCGTCCTGCGGGCACGGGTCGCGTCAGCGCTGGTGAGCCAGCCCGAGTGCAAGATCGCCTGGTAGAGCAGGACAGAAGGAGAGAATCATGAAGGCCATCGTGGTGTCAGATCGCGCCGCAGGCAGAGCCGGAATGCGGCTGGTGGATCGGCCCGACCCGGATGCCGAAAGGCTGGCAGGCCTCGAAGGAGCCAACTACGGCGACGTGGTTGTCGAGGTGCGCGCCTCGGGATTTACCGGCAACGAGCTCGAGTGGCCCTCGACCTGGGTCGACCGTCTCGGCCGTGATCGAACGCCGTCCGTCCCGGGCCACGAGGTCGCCGGGGTGGTCACGTCGCTCAGTTACGGAGCCGCGGGCCTGTCTGTGGGCCAGCGCGTCTTCGGGCTGACCGACTGGACCCGGGACGGGACTCTTGCCGAATACGTCGTGGTCGAGGCGCGGAACCTGGCGCCCTTGCCGGGCGACATCGACTTCGTGACGGCCGCGGGTGTCGCGATGACAGGTCTGACCGCCTGGCAAGGACTGTTCGAGCACGGACGCCTCACCGCAGGGCAGAGCGTCCTCGTGCACGGTGCAGCGGGGGCGGTGGGGTCGATGGCGGTCCAGCTGGCACGTGAGTGCGGTGCGCACGTGATCGGAACTGGGCGTGCCGCACATCGCCAGGAGGCGATCGACTTCGGTGCGCACGAGTTCGTCGACCTGGGGAACGAAGCGCTCGAGGACGTCGGCGAGATTGATCTTGTGTTCGACGTCTTCGGAGGCGAGATCGGTGACCGGTCCGCACGTATGGTGCGGTCCGGGGGGACTCTGGTGAGTATCGCGGGCAGCCCTCAGGCGCGACCGACGGACGGGCGGACCGTCGACTTCGTGGTGGTGTCCGAGCGTGCACAGCTGAACGAGATCGCCCGGCGAATCCAGTCCGGTCGGTTGCGGGCGAACATCGGGCGGACCGTGAGCCTTCAGGACGCTGTCGCCGCCTTCAACTCGACAGAACCTGTCCGCGGAAAGATGGTCGTCGGCGTACGCGGTTGACCGCTCGAGGTTCGCCGCAGCGACGTTCCGCGTCGGGGCCGGTCGAGTCATCCGGACGGAGGACCCGACCGGTCCGTGCTGTCACTCGGCCACGCGGATGATCGTCCTGCCGCGGGCGGGCGAGGTGGGCTGGAACGCAGCGGTGGCGTCCGACAGTGGTAGGACGCGGCCGACGGTCGGAGCGATGCGGCCCTCGCGAACTCGTTGCGCGAGATCGGCCAGCCGGGCCCGGTCGGGCTCGACGACGAAGAAGATCGCCCGCCCGTTCGTGGGCAGCACCTTCGGCGGGGCGGCGACCGAGACGAGCGTTCCCCCAGGGCTCACGAGCGCGGCGGACCGGTCGAGGACCTCACCACCGATGACGTCGAACACAAGGTCGACCGGTCCGATGTCCTCGAGCTCCTCGTTCTCGAGGTCGACGAAGGCCTCGACCCCGAGGGAGGCCGCGGCATCCCGGCTGCTCGACCGGCCGGTGCCGATCACCCGCGCTCCGGCCTCTCGGGCGAGCTGCGCCGCCATGGAGCCGACGGCCCCCGTCACACCGTGGATCAGAACCGTCTGGCCGGTCGTGAGCCGACCATGGTCGAACAACCCCTGCCACGCGGTCAGCCCCGAAATCGGCAGAGCCGCGCCGATCGTGTGGTCCAGATCCGCCGGCAGGGGCGCCAGATTCCTGGCTTCGACCGCCACATATTCGGCCAGCGAGCCGTCACGCGCCCAGTCGGCCATGCCGAACACCCGCTGACCGACGCCGAGGCCGGTCGTACCGAACCCCAGGCCGACCACGACGCCGGACAGCTCGTGACCTGGCACGCTCGGCGTGCGGTCGCGACCGGCGCGATCCGTCCACGTAGCGGGCCACTCCAGCTCGCCGCGCGTGAACCCGGCGGCGTGCACCTGAACGACGACGTCGTTCTCGGCAGCATGCGGGTAGGGCAGTTCCCCGAACGTCATCCCCGCGAGCCCAGCCTCGCGGTCGCGTACGGTGACGGCTTTCATCTGAGTGCTCCTTCGTTACCTCATGGTCGATGGTCGTGAGGGAGACGAGGTAGCTCGGTCGGACGTGACGTACGCGCCGTCAGCTGTCGTCACTCTCGGTGAGATCACCGTTGAGTCCGTCCGGGTAGAAGCCGCCGCTGCCGGCACGTTCCGGGGTGAGGTAGACGATGTTCAGGATGTGCCCGGGTGAGCGTCCGAAGGCACCACCGTTCTCGTCGGTCGGGACGAGGTTGAGGCGGTCCGCGGTCCCGATGCTCTGGTCGTCGTCGCCGACGTGGTCGACGGCGTTGCGCACGTCGGAGATCTTCTGTGCGGCGGCGAAGACGGTGTCGTCGATGACGCCCTGGTTGTACAGCGCCAGTCGGACGATGCCGGCGTGATAGGCCTCGGTGGCCAGCAGGCCGGCGGCCGCGTCGAGGTAGGTCTTGTTCTCGATCAGGGGTGCGGCGCCCTTGAACGCGGTGACGCCGACGTCCTCGAAGAGGTAGGCGGCGAACAGGAAGTTCACCTCGTTGGCGTAGGCGTCGAAGCTCTCGCCCTGGCCGATCAGGCCGGCCGCGCGGGCTGCCTGGGTGAAGCTGTGGTCGAGCGAGATGGTGGGCCTGGCCACGGCGGCGCTACCCAGCGCGCCACGGAGGAAGGTGACGTGCTGGCGCTCGTCGGAGGCGATCTCCTCGGCGAACCGTCGGATGACCGGGTTCTTGAACGGGACGGGCTTGCCTCCCGAGACCTCGCCTCGGGCGCCGACCCCGGTGGTGAGCTCGTCCGGTAGTGCGCTGCCCGTAGCACGCAGGTAGAACTCGGCCTCGAGGTACTCGAGATTCAGGGCGAAGTTGAGGATGGAGGCGTCGCTGGGGCCGGCCGTGTCCTCGCCCGGCGCGGTCGACCGAGGGGCCCGGCCGATCATGGATTCGAGCCGGTTCCGGTCGGCGGCGGTCTCAGCGCTGCGCGCCGCCGCCTGGGCGAGGAAGTCGTTGTCGGACATGGGTGTGCTCCTTTGCGATAGCTGTGCCGCAGCCGTGGCTACAGCGGATGTGGCGACACGCGTCAGACGCGTAGGTCGATCGCGTCCAGTCCCGCGAGGCTGAGAACGAGGCGTTCACCTGCGGTGACCACGACGACCAGCACGTGGTCACAGGACGCGCAGCGTGCGACGAGGCCGGGGGCGTCGGGGTAGACCATCGCCTCGGCGACGGGTGCAGTCCGGCCGCAGCTGCTGCATCGGGCTCGCGCCGCGGTGACGTCCGTGGTGAACACTTCAGCCAGCACGCCGGCGAGGGCGTTCCCGTCCAGGTGGTTCGGCATCAGAGTCCTCCGAATCGTTCGGTGAGGATGTCCGTGGTGGCATGGCCGAGCTCCAGCAACCAGGCGGCGACCGTCTCCGCGAACCCGGTGGACCCGCAGACGTAGATCCGGGGCCGTTCGGCGGGCGGGATCGTGCACGCAGCGAGCGACTCCCGGGTGAGGCGCCCCACGGTGCCGGGCCAGCCGGTCGGTGCTTCACGCGTGTAGACGTGTGTGACCTGGAGCAACGGTCCGGCGAGGCTGGTGAGCTCGTCGGCGAAGAAGACGTCGGCGGGCGTCCGGACCGAGTAGAGGAGCCGGAAGGGTGTCGAGTCCTCGGTCAGGTCGTGTGCCACAGCCATCGCGTAGAGCGGGACGAGGCCGGAGCCGCCGGCGATGAGCTGGACCGGACGGTCGCTCTGCCCGGGACGCCAGACGAAGTAGGACCCCAAGGGTCCGTGGACTTCCAGCGTGTCACCGGGCCGTGCCTCGTTGACCAGGAACGGCGACACCTCACCGTCGGGCAGCTCGTCGATCGCCAGGACGACGTGCCCCCACGGGGACGAAGACGCGACGGAGTAGGAGCGACTGGCCTGGTACCCGTCCGGGGCGGTCAGTCGCACGTCCAGGTGCGAGCCAGGCTCGCTTCCGGGCCACGTCGGGACGGCCAACGTCAGGCGGACGGCGCGGGGTGTCTCCGCTCGCGTCTCGACGACTGTGGCGGTGTGCCAGGTGCTGCGCATGCGGTGCTGGACGGACCGGGCTGTCGAAGGGGAAGTGTTCACCGGTACCGCTGCTCCTTCCACGGGTCGCCGTAGATGTGGTAGCCGTACCGTTCCCAGAACCCCGGGTCGTTGCCCGGCATCATGGTCAAGCCGCGCACCCACTTGGCGCTCTTCCAGAAGTACAGGTGCGGCACGAGCAGCCGGGCCGGGCCGCCGTGCTCCGGATGCAAGGGCTCGCCCTCGGCCTCGGTAGCGATCCATGCCTTGCCGCCCACCAGGTCCTCCAGCGGCAGGTTGGTGGTGTAGCCGCCGTAGGAGTGGGCCATCAGGTACCGGTGCTCGGAGGTGACGCCCTGAAGGATCTTGTCGAGGCTGACGCCGCGCCAGGCCATGCCTAGCTTGGACCAGTGGGTGACGCAGTGGATGTCCACCGTGATGTCCTCGACCCCGAGCGCGAGGAGCTCGTCCCAGCTCCACCGGTGATCGGTGCCGGTCTCGTCATGGACCGTGAATTCCCAGTCCTCGGTCTTGACCTGTGGTGTAGGCCCGGCGCTGAGCACGGGCCACTTCTCGACCATGGTCTGTCCGGGTGGTATGCGGGTGTCCGCCTGACCTCTGCGCCCGGAGAATCCGCGGGTTGCGAACGGCATGCCGACTCCAATCTGAGCTAGGTGCCCTGGACGGGGCGTGTCGTGGTGTGGTTGCGAGACGAATCGCGGGGGACGGCTGCGCTGCCGGCTGGTCGATGACCCTGCAGTGTCAGTCGATGCGCGAGAGTGCGGCGATCAGCCCGTCCAGGTCGTCGCGGCACTCCGCACAGGAAGCCAGGTGTGTTGCGACGCCTGGAAAGCGAGCGGCTGGAGCACCACCCCTGACGCTGAGCTCGGCATAGACATCGATATCGAGCCTGCAGATGCTGCAACCGGGGTCGTCGGGGTCGGTCCTGAGGAGAGCGTCCAGCATCTCCCAGAGCTCACGACCAGAATCGCCTGGGCTATCGAGCATTCGTCTCCCCTGCCGACCCGAGTGGTTCATTCGTCGCGTTGACGCTGACCGGCCAACACGTCAGCACGATGACGAGGCATGTCGAGGACGTGTGCCCCGCCGCGTTCGTCTCTTCACGAGATGAGTCGACACCCGCCCACCTGGTCTTACCTGCCGTTCCGAACTCATCGACCGGTGTCGAGCGCGAACGCCCCCGGGTAAGACGCACGGCCTACTCGCGACTAACGGCGAAACATGGCCGGCCGATCTCGGCACCGGGATCGCGTTGCAGCCGTCCGTGGGACAGAACCCGAAGGAGAGCCGATGCCCGCAAACCTGCTCCGCCGACTACGGGATCTTGGTGTATCGCCCTGGCTGGACGGTGTCACTCGTGAGGAACTGCGTTCGGGAACACTGCGGTCGCTGATCGACGAGCTGGGTGTGTCCGGCGTGACCACCAACCCGTCACTGTTCGCCAAGTCGCTGGCCGGTGAGGCGTCCGCGTACGACGTCAGCTTTCGCGATCTGGCTTCCCGAGGCATCGGTGCGGAGGAGGCCGCCCGACTGCTGGCTGCCGAGGACGCGCGGTACGCCTGCGACGTCCTGACCGCGGTCCACCAACGCTCGGACGGACGAGACGGATGGGTCTCTCTGGAGGTCGACCCACGCCTGGCCGACGACGCCGAGGCAACCCTGGCGGACGTTCACGCACTGGCCTGGCTCGTGGACCGGCCGAACCTGATGGTCAAGATCCCGGCAACCTCGGCCGGGGTGTCAGCCGTGGCTGACGCGACCGCCGAGGGGTACAACATCAACGCAACATTGATCTTCTCGGTCGACCGCTACCTCGAGGTCCTGGACGCCTACGCGCACGGGCTCCAGCGTGCTAGCGCGACAGGGGTCAAGATCACGGACATCCACTCAGTAGCGTCCCTGTTCGTCTCACGTGTCGACGCCGCGCTGGCCGCGGCAGGCCCGCCCCACCAGGTTCCGCCGACTGCAGGTTCGGTGCTGCCGGGGATCGCGAACGCGCGCAACGCTCATCGTGCGTTCTCCGCGGCGATGAGGACTGCCACCTGGGCCGAGCTGCTCGCTGCCGGCGCCAACCCGCAACGGTTGCTCTGGGCCTCGACCGGGGTCAAGGACCCCACTCTCGACCCGTCCACCTATGTCAGGGGGCTGGCCCTGCCCGGCACGATCGCCACGATGCCGCCAGAGACTCTGACCGCGACAGCAACCGCACCGGCGCAGGTCCCCACCGACCGCCCGCCGGGTTCCGCGCACGAGGAGATGCAGGCCCGGAAAGCGCTCGAGGAGATCTACGGCGATGTCATGCCACGCCTGCTCGCGGACGGTGTACGGCAGTTCCAGAAGTCGTGGCAGGTTGCGCTGGCCATCGTCGAGGAGCGTCTCGCGGCTGCGCGCGGCGCCCGAGCACAGCAGCGACGCTGACCCGCCGTCGACCCGCCGCAAGAAACCCATCACCAGCCGAAGGACAGTCCCATGCCACACACCCAGCACCAGGCACCCCGGGACGGGGAGCTCATCACCGCACAGGAGATGGCGGCCGCACTGACCAAAGCAACCCTTCTGTATGCCGACGGCGCGAGCCAGACGTTCAGCAGGGACGGGAACCGAACCGCATATGTCGAGCGTGGCACGCACACCGAAGGGACGTGGGAGGTCCTGGCCGACGGCAAGTTCTCGTCGTTCTGGCCGCCGGACTACCGCGCCGACTATGTCGTGCGCTGGATCGTGCAGGAGGACGTCCGCATCGGGATCAGCTTCACCGAGGTCCGCGGCGGCAACCGGTTCGACGGCCTCTACCGGTGACGACTGGTCCGGTGACGAGCGCTCTGCCGACCCTGCGGATCGAGCAGCACCCGGTACCGACGAGGCCGGCTGCACGTCCCGCGCGAACGAGAACGGGACAAGCCGGGCGCCTCATGGCAGAAATGGACTCTAGCGTCCAGAGATGTACGTGGAGTCAACAACAAGCCCTCTTGTCTGGACCCTAGGGTCCGGTTTACGGTGTGGCGACGACCTCGGTTCGAGGCGTGTACGGCCATGGCTGGCGTTGGTCTCTCACCTCCTGCGCGGCCAGAAGGGTGGGACGCGATGGATCTCCAGATCGCTCAGGACAACCAGAGGTGGGTGCTGGGTCTCGGCGCGACAGGGTCTGAGTGCGAGGCGGCCTGCGAGGAGCTCTACTCGTTGCTCCAGCGCGTCGCCCGGCGCGAGGTGGCCCGTCGCGCCTCGTCTCTACGGGTGTACGGACCTGAGCTGGACGACATCGCTCATCAGGCCGCGGCGGACGCCCTGATGGCGATCCGTCGGCGTCTGGACACCTTCCGCGGTGAGTCCAGGTTCACGACATGGGCGTGCAAGTTCGTGATCTTCGACGTCGCGACGAAGGTGAACCGGCATTTTTGGCGACACCATGATGTCCCGTACGACCATGAGGACTGGTCCCGCATGGCCTCCCGGTTCGAGGTGCCGCCCGGGCAGGAGGTCGAGGTGGCAGAGTTCGTCGATGCGATCTCAGCGGCGATCAAGCGCTGCCTCACGGAGAGGCAGCGGACCGTCTTCATGGCGACGGTCATCAACAAGGTGCCCATGGATGTCCTGGCCGAAGAGCTCGGCTCCAGCCGGAACGCCCTGTACAAGGTCCTGTTCGATGCTCGCAAGAAGCTGCGCACCGAGCTGGTCTCCGGCGGATACCTGTCCCGGTAACCCCCTCCCGGGCTTGCCGCGACAATCCGCGCGCGAGTGCTGCTGCCCTCCATTGAACAGGACCATTGCGTCCAGTTAGGCTGGCGGGACCTGCCGGTGGCTGCCGCCGATGAACGGACGAGGGGACGAGTGTGCGGTGACAAGCGGAAGTACGGGCCGTCAGTCGGGGCGGGCGACGGGTGCCGCGGGAGCCGACGACAAGGAGCCCGCAGAGCCGTTTCGGGCAGTCCTGGAGGCGGAGAAGCACTGGCTGGCCGAAGTCTGTCGCGCTGAGGACCTCACCGGATGGCGGTCTCGTGTGATCCGCGAAGTCATGGATCGTCGGTCCCCGTATGCACGGGCCCTTCGTCGCGACCATGAGGCATGCCGGCGGAAAGAGTTTCACCTGGACTGGCAGTCACTGATCACCAGCACGCTCGAACGGATCACGTCGAATCAGCCGGACCGGCCGGGCGGGTCGTCCGCCGTCCCTGTCTCGATCACGAGGATGGAGGACGTGGCCACCGCGATCCTGGCGGCCCTGCACGGGGGCGCCACGCTGAGCTGGCTGGCCGACGATCCCCGGTCGCTGGAAGCGGCGCTCGACATCGCCCTGGCCCCCGTGCTCTCACCGCACAGGCCGAGCGGCCCCGGCGACCGGCCGCCTGGGTAACGCCGTCGGTACGATGTCGCTGTGAACGAGAACTCGGATCAGAGTCCGGTCCGGCTGACGGCACGGGGGAAGAAGACGAGGACCCGAATCGTCGCCGCAGCCGCCGACTTGATGCGCGTACAGGGAGTCGGCGGAACGACTCTGGACGATGTCATGGTCGCCAGCGGCGTGAGCAAGTCCCAGCTGTACCGGCATTTCGAGGACAAGAACGCACTGGTCCGGGCCGTGGTGACCCACGTGGGGGAGTTCGTCATCACGCGGGAGACCAACATGCTGGGCAAGGTCTCGACCCTGGCCGGGCTGCGGCGCTGGCGGGACTCCCTGGTCAAGGCCAACGCGCTGCGACACGGCATGTACGGTTGCGCGCTCGGGGCACTGGCCGGCGAGGTCTCCGATCACGACGTCGTCGCCCGCGGCATGCTGGACCAGCTGTTCCGGGCCTGGCAGCGCTTGATCAGCGAGGCCCTCGAGCGCATGCAGCGGGCCGGCGCCCTGAACGAGTCGGCCGACACCGCCCGCCTGGCCGTCGGCTTCCTCGCCTCGCTCCAGGGCGGCTACCTCCTGGCACAGACGGCCCGAGACGTGGAGCCCATGGCTATCGCGATCGACGTCGCCCTGGCGCACATCGAGAGCTACGCCACCTCGGACCGCGCGGCGTCATAGACCGAAGCGCTGAAGGTTGACACGGTCGTCGCCATAGCCGCGATCGAGCAGCATCGCGGAGATCTCGTCCACGAAGCGGTCCGGCCCGCTGACGTACGCGATGGGGTCTGGCCGCCCCTGCCACGCTGCCGGTTCACGTAGATCGTCCGGGTCTATCTGCCGCACCGTGGAACCCGGCGCTGCCCGGACGAGGCCGTCATAGCGCATGCGAACCTCGACATCCGTATCCGGGGCATCGAGGTCTGTCCGATAGAGGCGTGAGGCCGCGTCGCGGGCCCAGTACACCAGGAGCGCCGCCGGGCGGTCGCGCCTCCGGTTGCGCGCGCGCAGGATGGCCATCAGCGGCACGACTCCGGTGTCGGCGCCGAGCAACAGCAGGGGCTGACGGGGCAAGCGATGTGTCTCGGGATCCCACGAGAAGCCGGCGTCGAGCGGTCCGCGGACGTCGAGCTGGTCACCGAGTCGCATCGTGTGGACCAGGTAGGAGGACACCTCCCCGCGTGGAAGGAGATCGACGGTGATCGCTACCCGGTCGGGGGAGTACGGCTCGGCGAGGGCGTACAGCCGCCGTGCGGAATAGCCGTCCGGCGCGGTGAGTCGTATCTCGACGTTCTGGCCGGGAAGGTGTGGTGCCCAACCCGGCACGCGGAACGTCAGGGTTCGCGCATGGCGTGACTGGCGTCGCGTGGAGATCAGGCTGCCGGTACGCCACGAGGCAAGCGCCGCTTCCGCCTGGGCCGGGTCAGTCATCGGCGTGCCGTTCCTCGCGCCAGGGGTCGCCGTAGTTGTGGTAGCCGTGGCGCTCCCAGAACCCAGGTTGGTCGGTGGTCAACAGTGACAGTCCCTTGACCCACTTCGCCGACTTCCAGAAGTAGAGGTGGGGCACGAGGAGACGCGCCGGGCCGCCGTGCTCAGCGGTCAGTGGACGGCCATCGAACTCGAAGGCGATCCACGCCTTACCGCCTACCAGGTCCACCATGGGCAGATTGGTCGTGTACCCGCCGTAGGAGTGCACCAGGGCATACGGGTACTGGACGTCTACGTCCTCGAACAGGACATCAAGGCTGATGCCCGTCCACGTCGTGCCCAGCATGGACCAGCGGGTCACGCAATGGATGTCCGCGGTGATCCTGTCCGTGGGGAGCTGCATCATCTGCGCCCAGCTCCAGGTGCGGGTACCACCCCTCGGGGAGCCGATGGAGAAGGCCCATGAGCTGGTCGGCTCGTTGTGGGCCGGCCCCGTGCTCAGGACCGGAAACCCGGCGGCGAGGTGTTGCCCCGGGGGGAGATCGACGGTGCGCCGGTCACGCCGTCCTTGGAAGCCCCTGGTGACGGTCATGCAGTGTCCCTTCGTCATCGGACCGCTTGACCCACCGTTGGTAGCCCGCGTGGGGTGCATCTTTCGTGACCAGTCGTGGCGTACGCGTTCACACGAAAGAACCTGCGGCCAGGTGTCCACGAACGGTGTAGCGACGGGGCGGGACCCACTGCGGTTCACAGCACCCCGGGCCTGCGACGAACCAGGACGGCGCTGGTGGAGGCCCCATAACACCAGGAGGTAAGGCGACATGAGTGGTGAGCTCGACGACTACGGCACCGAGCAGGACGTGTTCGGTCTGCTGCCACCGGACGAGAGCCTGGACGACGAGGAGCTCGGCGGGGACGAGGACGGCGCCGGGTATTCCCCGCTCGACAAGCCGCTCGCCTACGGGTGGGGATTCACGCCCCAGGAGGTCGGCGAGCACGAGCCACTGGCGATGCGGCTCGCCCGGGAAGTCCCCGAACAGGCGGACCGCTACCTGGGCGACGGCCTGGGAGACACCTCCGACACAGATGGCGAACTCATCGACGACCAGGTCGGCACCCTGAGGGCCGGCCGTCTGGTCTGGGCCGAGCAGGACGACACCGACCTGTCCTCCGACCTGCGGGCCACCGACGTCGGGATCGACGGTGCAGGTGCCTCCGCGGAGGAGGCGGCGATCCACGTCGTCCTCGACAACGACGACTGGCGCCTCTGAACACCCGCGACCGGCTGAGCTCGAGCGAGTGCCGATCTCCACGGGCACCGGCCCGCCGGAGCAGCCGGCCTCCGGAGACCGCACCACGAACCAGAGGGCCCAGGAGGCTGAGTACAGATGACCGAGAGCATCACAGTGCACCACCAAGATGTCGTGCCCGGCCTGGCCCCAGAGCGACAGGCGCTCGGCCGGACGATCATCAAGTGGATCACCTCCACCGACCACAAGACGATCGGGTACCTCTACCTGATCACCTCATTCCTCTGGTTCTGCATCGGCGGCCTGATGGCGCTGACCATGCGCGCCGAGCTGTTCGAGCCGGGCATCCAGATCGTGCAGAGCAAGGAGCAGTACAACCAGCTCTTCACGATGCACGGCACGATCATGGCGCTGTTGTTCGCCACACCGCTGTTCGCGGGGTTCGCCAACGTGATCATGCCGCTCCAGATCGGCGCGCCCGACGTCGCGTTCCCGCGGCTGAACATGTTCTCCTTCTGGATGTTCCTGTTCGGCGGGATCATCGCGGGGGCAGGGTTCCTCACGCCACAGGGCGCTGCGTCGTTCGGGTGGTTCGCCTATACCCCGCTCTCGACCACGACCTACAGTCCAGGTCTCGGCGGCGATCTCTGGGCCTTCGGCCTGGCACTCGGTGGGTTCGGCACGATCCTCGGTGCGGTCAACTTCATCACCACCATCATCACCATGCGCGCCCCCGGCATGACCATGTTCCGGATGCCGATCTTCACCTGGAACACGTTGATCACCAGTCTGCTGATCATCATGGCGTTCCCGCCGCTGGCTGCCGCCCTCTTCGCGCTGGGCGCCGACCGCCGGCTCGGAGCGCAGATCTTCAACCCGGAGAACGGTGGCGCGATTCTGTGGCAGCACCTGTTCTGGTTCTTCGGTCACCCTGAGGTGTACATCATGGCTGTCCCGTTCTTCGGGATCGTGTCCGAGGTGCTGCCGGTGTTCAGTCGTAAGCCACTGTTCGGCTACACGGGCCTGGTCTACGCAACCATTGCCATCGGCGCTCTCTCGATGACGGTATGGGCCCACCACATGTACGTCACGGGCGCCGTCGTCCTCCCGTTCTTCGCCTTCACCACCATGCTCATCGCGGTGCCGACAGGTGTGAAGTTCTTCAACTGGATCGGCACGCTGTGGCGAGGGAAACTCACGTTCGAGACGCCGATGCTCTTCGCCATCGGGTTCCTCGTCACGTTCCTCTTCGGCGGGCTCACGGGCGTGATCCTCGCCAGCCCGGCTCTGGACTTCCAGCTCTCCGACTCCTACTTCGTCGTGGCCCACTTCCACTACGTTCTGTTCGGCACCGTGGTGTTCGCGATGTTCGCCGGGTTCTACTTCTGGTGGCCCAAGATGACCGGCCGCATGCTGTCGGAGCGCTGGGGCAAGATCCACTTCTGGGTGCTGTTCGTCGGCTTCCACACCACGTTTCTCGTCCAGCACTGGCTGGGCGCGGCAGGAATGCCGCGCAGGTACGCGGACTACATGCCGGACGAGGGCTTTACCTGGCAGAACCAGGTCTCCACGACCGGCGCGTTCATCCTTGCGGTCTCGATGCTGCCGTTCTTCTGGAACGTGTACGTGACTGCCCGCAGGGCACCGAAGGTCATGGTCGACGACCCGTGGGGGTACGGCCGTTCCCTGGAGTGGGCCACGTCCTGCCCGCCGCCGCGGCACAACTTCGCGTCGCTCCCGCGCATCCGCTCGGAGTCGCCGGCGTTCGACCTGCACCACCCCGACGTCGTCGCGATGGAACGGGCGTAGCGCGCCGGCGGGACGCTCCGGGCATCAAGTTCGACACGGATGCGTTGAGGTCACCACAAGTGGGCAAGAGCTGAGCGGCTCGGACGGTGAACAGCAGAAAGGACGACATCATGCCTGACCTGGCATTCGGGATCGATATCGGCGGCTCGGCGATCAAGGCAGGTCGGGTCGACCTCGGATCGGGCGAGGTGCAGCACAAGCTGTCGCACGTCACGACCCCGGTGCCGTCCACGCCGGACGCCGTCATCGCGGCCGTCGGCCGGCTGCTCGACCTGCACGGAGTGACCAGAGCGACGCCCGTGGGCCTGTCCGTCCCCGCCCCCGTGGTGCACGGCGTCGTCCCCTTCATGGCCAACCTCGACCAGGGGTGGGCCGGCGTCGACGTACCTACCCTTGTGGAAGCCCGCCTTGGGCAGCCCGTGGTGGCCGTGAACGACGCCGACGCCGCGGCCCTCGGGGAGGTGCGCTTCGGCGCCGCCAAGGGCGTGTCCGGGACAGTGATCGTCACGACCCTGGGGACGGGGATCGGCTCAGGTGTCGTGGTGGACGGCAGACTCGTGCCCAACGTCGAGCTGGGGCACCTGGAGATCGACTCGTACGACGCCGAGACACGCGCGTCGGCACGGCAGAAGAACGTGGAGAACCTGACCTGGGCGCAATGGGCGGCCCGCCTGCAGCTCTACTACTCGCACGTCGAGAAGCTGTTCTCACCGGACCTGTTCGTCGTCGGCGGGGCAATCTCGGAGCAGGCGCCCCACTTTCTCCCGCTGCTGGACCTCCGGACACCGATCGTGCCGGCAGTCCTCAGGAATCGTGCAGGGGTGGTCGGAGCCGCGTACGCGGCATCACGTGCGTGATCGATTCCGACACCTCGCGACGGTCTGGGAACCACTCGAGCCGGGTGCCGAAAGCCTATGGAACGGCGGCGTGCGGGCGTCCTCTCATCTGTCTGCGTCGAGCCGGACGGCCACCTCGGTGGCGGCTCGCCGGCCCGAGAGGATGGCGCCGTTCATGGTGCCGGAGGTTTCGTCGGCGGTCTCGGTGCCGGCCCAGTGGATGCGTCCGACCGGCTCGCGCAGGGCGGGGCCGAATGTGGTCCAGGTCCTTGGTGCGAGGGCGGGGTTCGGGCCGCCAGGTGCGAAGGTGTCGTTGCCCCAGGAGAAGTCCGTGTAGTCGGTGACGTGGCCGGCGTGCTGTCCGAAGAGGTGGACGAGATGCTCGACCACGCGGCGGCGGCGTTCGCCCTGGTCGTAGGTGTCAAAGCCGCGGCCGTCGCAGAAGACCATGAGGATGCCGGGGCCGTCAGGGTCGGGGCTGACGTCGAACGTGAGGAAGGCGGTGTCGCCGTCCGACATCCCCTCTCCCGAGAGGCCCTCGTGGCGCCAGAAGGGGCGGTCATAGGCGACGAACGCCTTGCTGAGCGCGCCGAGCCGCCAGGCGCGGGCGAGCCCGTAGTGCTGGTCCGGCAGGGTGGGGGCGAACTCGATGGTCGAGCGATGAGTCGGGGAAGCGGTGACGATGACGTAGCGGGCGTCGACGGCGTGGGTGGCGGTCTCGACGATGACGTGGCTCCCGGCGGTGGTGATGCGCTCGACGGGTGAGCCGAGGAGCACCCGGGACCCGAGGGTGTCAGCGAGCCCGCTGACCAGGGTGTGGGTCGTGCCCAGCATCCGGTCCTGCTGGTCGCCGCCCTCGACGGAGAGCATGTGCTCGATGCCGCCCAGGCTCTTGATGTAGCGCATCACGTTGAACAGTGAGACGTCTCCGACAGGTGCGCCCCAGTGCACCAGGCTGAACATCGTCATGAACTTCCTGGTGTTCCTCAGCGCGCGCTTCGAGGTGAGCCACTCGCCGAACGACATCGAGTCCAGGCGTGCGGCATCCGGGTGGTGCCAGGGTTCCGAGACGGGCAGGTCGTCGACCATCTTCTGCAGCGTGTTCATGATGCGCGCGAGGTCGAGCATCACCCAGGGCGCGAGGGCGGTGACGCTCTCGACCCTGCGGCGCCCGCCGAAGGAGATGACGCCCTTGCCCTGGTGGAACTGGGGCACGAGCTCGCAGCCGAGCCGGGTGGCAAGGTCGCGGACGGCGGTGTGACCCGGTGCCACCCAGGTGGCTCCGGCGTCGACCGACACGCCGGCCACCTCGGCCTGACGGATCCGGCCCCCGACGCGGTCGCGGCCCTCCAGCACGACGACGTCGCGGCAGGCCCGGCTGAGCTCGTCGGCCGCGGTGAGTCCTGCGAGGCCGGCTCCGACGACGACGACGTCCGCCGTCCGGGCGGTGCGTGCGGCGGTCTGGTCCCTGTTCATGGTGGCTCTCCGTTCCTTGGCGGCCTGTCGGCCAGGCCCCTGCCAGATTGCAACTGTACTGACAGGTCAGTACAGTATCAGATGCTCGGGGGGAATCCCCGAAGCCGGACGATGTGGAGAACCCATGACGAAGACGGGCCAGGAAACCAGTCTGTCCCCCGCGGCAGGTATGTCGTCCCGGCGGCGGTGGACGGCCGTCGTGGTGCTGAGCGCGAGCCTGCTGATGCTCACGATGGACATGACGATCCTGAACATCGCGCTGCCCGAGATGGCAGCGGAGCTGCACCCGACGTCGGACCAGCAGCTGTGGATCGTGGACGTGTACTCGCTGGTGCTGGCCGGCCTGCTGGTGTCGTTCGCGACGATCGGTGACCGCTGGGGTCGCAAGCGGATGTTGTTGCTGGGCTATGGGATCTTCGGGGTCGCGTCGCTGATGGTGGTGTTCACGACCACCGCGGAGGCGGTCATCGCGATCCGAGCGCTGCTCGGTCTGGGCGGCGCGATGATCATGCCCACCACGCTGTCGCTGATCCGTGTCATCTTCACCGACCCGGCCGAACGTGCCAGGGCGCTGAGCGTCTGGGCCGCGGTGTCCGGGCTCGGGGCCGCCGTCGGGCCGCTGGTGGGTGGCGTGCTGCTCGAGCACTTCTCCTGGCACGCGGCGTTCCTGATCAACCTGCCCCTGATCGCGATCGCCCTCGCCGCGGGCCTGGCCATCCTGCCCGAGTCACGGGTGCGTGCCACCGGGCGCTGGGACGCCCTGGCTGCCGTGCTGTCCCTGGTCGGGATGACCGCGCTGGTCTGGGGCATCAAACAGTTCGGGAAGGAGGCCACGCCGGCCCTTCCCGAGGCTTGGGCCGCCCTCGCGGTGGCCGCCGTGGCGCTCACCTGGTTCGCGGTCCGCAGCGTGCGCAGCAAGCACCCGCTGCTGGAGCTGCGGTTGTTCCGCGACCGTACGTTCTCTGCCGGGATGGTCGCCGCCCTCGGTACGACCTTCTCGATGGTGGCTGCACTGCTCCTGCTCGCGCAGTGGCTCCAGCTGGTGCGCGGCGTCTCCCCGGTCCAGGCGGGCCTGCTGCTGACGCCCGAGGCCCTCGCCGCCGCCGTCGCCGCCATCGCGGCGCCCCCGCTGTCCAGGGTCTTCGGTGCCAGGGCCGTGCTCGCCACCGGTCTCGCCCTCGCCGGTGCCGGCATGCTCCTCCTGGGGGTCGGCCCGGGTGGCGACCTCGACCTGCCCCGCGTGCTCACCGTGCTTGTTCTCGTCGGTGCCGGCACCGGCTCGCTGGCCATCGGATCGGCCATGATCATGCTCGGCTCTCCCGAGGAGAAAGCCGGCAACGCCGGCGCGCTCGAGGAGACGTCGTACGAGCTCGGCGCCGTGCTCGGAGTTGCCATCCTCGGCAGCATCTCCGCGCTGATCTACCGCTCCCAGTTCGCTGTCGATCCCGCGCTACGGGCCGTCGATCCCGCCCTGGCCGCTCAGGCCGAGGAATCCCTCGGTGCCGCCGTCGCCATCTCCGACCAGCTGGCCCTGCCCGAGCTCGCGACCGCTGCCAGCGCGGCGTTCACCCACTCCATGCAGGTCGCCAGCCTCGCCGGCGGCGCGATCATGCTCGCCGTCGCCGCACTCGTGTTCCTCATGACCCCCAGGGGTACCAGCATCACCGGCGCTTCGCACTAGGCCCCGGGGTGACCGAAAGCCCCGGCGAGCACGCAGGAATCTCGCAAGCGCCTTTGGACAGGAGTACGGACGTGCCGATCTTCCCCTTCTCGTTCCTCGCGGCCGAACGCCTGCGCCGACAGGTCCGGCGTGCGCTGAGGGACTTGGCGACGACCTCAGGCGACGGCGGGCAGGATGGCGCACCGGAATCAGAGGCGGTCGGCCCTCGGCTGTGGGTTGCTTCGCTCGCAGGTGAGGCGCTGTGGCTCGGCAGCTACCAGGGTGCCTACGATCTGAGCGACGCGCAGTGGTCCGCCATCGCCACCCATCTCAGTGGCTACGGCAACCTGCCCCTCCTGCGTCCGCTCGACGTCCGGCCCGCCCAGCGCACCAACGACGCACGCCTACGCGACGAACGTCCTCTCGTCAACGCCGTCCTCCAGCTGTCCCAGCGCCGCCGGCTCGACACGCTCACCGTCGCCGACGTCGCTGCGGCCAGCGGGTGCAGTGCCACCTACCTGCGCACCACCTTCGGCGACATCGACCAGGTCCTGGTCGCCGTCGTGCGCGAGGTCCACGACGACGGCTTCGCCGGGGTCTCACCCCTGCGGCTCCACCTCGACCGACGCACCCTTGCCATGTCGCTGCAGGGTCTGGAGGACGAACGCGTGATCACTGCGATTCATCGCCTCTACGCCTTCGCCGACGTCCCGCCCACGCCGCGCCCCGGCGTCCGCGCCCGGGCGGGCGCCCTGCGGGGACTGAACCCCCGCTACTTCGACCATCTCGAGCTCGCGACCGCGGCCCTTGCCATCGACGGCTGGCAGGGCCCTCGGGTGGTGCCGGCCTTCTATCCGCAGGTCCTTCCCCATGCCGTCGTGCTCGAGCTGCGGCGCCTGGCACGTCTCCGCGCCTCCTGACCGGCGCCGCCTGCACGACCAGCGCCGCGTGCTCCGGGGCTACCGGCCGGTGGCCGTGAGGCTTTCCAGCTCCGTGCGCAGCGCGAGAAGCTCGTCGCGCTCAGGCTTGAGTCCCCAGCCGGTCATCAGGCCTGCCCCGTCCACGGCGTTGGCGATCACCGTGCGGGCTCCCACGGTGAGCCCGTCCTCGGCCATCGCGATCTTCCAGCGTGCCCCGTCCTCGGCGACGAGCTCGGCTACGCCGGGCGCGGAGGCGAGGGCCGACAGGAGGAACAGCCGCTCTCCGACGGTGTCGATGTTGTCACCCTCCAGCGACGCGCGGACGAACGCGCGCGCGAGCCGTCCTGGCTCGTCGCCGTCCTCCAGCAGATCCTCCACGTCGCGGTGGAACCGTTCGGTCACGTCCTGGGCCAGCGCGAGCCACAGCGCGTTCTTCGAGCTGTAGTGGTAGATCACCGCGCCGCGCGTCAGCCCGGCCGCGACCGCCACGTCGTCCAGCGTCGCGCGAGCGCCCTGAGCCACGACGACCCCCTTCGCGGCGTCCAGGATCAAGCGCTTGGTGTCATCGGGCCCTCGTCCTGCTGTGCGTCCCATCGATCTCTCTCTCGCATGCGGTATCGGCATCGCTCCGTGACCAGTGTGCCCGGCCACCGCGTGACATGATGACAAGCCATGACGGACTGCCCGCGATCGGGCGGTGTTCACGCCGGGTTCCCGGCCCTGACTCGTCGACGAGCGGCAAGCCTCGTCATCGTCGACGGGATCGTGGCGAGCAGATCGCCCACCATGCCGGCCACGGAGGCCGCGGGACCGCGTCCCTGGGCGCCCGTGCTGAACTCCACGGCCCGCGCGGTGATGCTCTGCGCGGTCCGCGCGAAGGGGCGCATCTCGGCCTCGAACCGGGCGAACGCGACCGTGACGTCGTCGGCGTCCCGCAGCGCCTCGGCCAGCACCTTCGCGCCCGGCAGCGACGCGTGCGCGCCCATCCCGGACACCGGGTCGATGCAGTGCGCCGCATCGCCCAGCAGCACCACCCGGCGGGTGTACCAGCGCGGCAGGCGCGTCTGGGAGAACCGGGTCAGCTTCGTGTCCTCGGAGGCGCGCCCTGCCGCCGCCACCGCGCGCATCTCCGGCCCCAGACGCTCGACGGCGCCGCACACCCGATCCACCAGCGCCTCCATGTCCGGCCTGGTCGAGGTCGCCTGGGGGACCACCGCCATGATCGACGTCTGGTCCGTGTCGAGGAACGGATAGACCAGCATCAGCATCCCCTCGCGGGACGCGACCACCGCCCGGCCCTCCGGCAACGGCACATCAGCGTTGATCCACACATGGGACAGGCCGTTGCGGTACACGCTCTGCTCCTCGGACGCCAACGTCAGCCGCCGCACCGTCGAGTGCAGCCCGTCCGCACCAACCACGATGTCGAAGGACTCGCTCGACCCGTCGGCGAACCTGGCCAGCACGTCGTCGCCGCGA
This sequence comes from Promicromonospora kroppenstedtii, assembly GCF_044389675.1. NCBI lineage: Bacteria > Bacillati > Actinomycetota > Actinomycetes > Micrococcales > Promicromonosporaceae > Promicromonospora > Promicromonospora kroppenstedtii. Next base: position 75,106 of record NZ_JBIRYI010000013.1, read on the forward strand.
TGCTCCAGTGCCGCAAGCTCCACACCCATCCGGGTCTCCACCGTGGCGGGAAGATGGGCGAACAGCCGGGACAGCAGCATGGCGCGCTGGGCGAGGCGCCAGCCGTCCCCGGCATCGATCCGGACCTCGCGGACCTTGCGAGCGCCCCACCGCACCGACATCTCCGGCGCCGCGAAGGTCGCCTCGTCGAGGATGTCCTGTCCACCCATCAAACGCAGCACCCGCGTCGCCTCGGCATCGAGCTGCAGGAGATAGCTGCTCGGGAACGGGTCGACCTCCCTCTCGACGAGCACGACGTCCCACCCCTCGCGGTCCAGCCACCACGCCCCGGCGCAGCCCGCCATCCCCGAACCGACCACCAGGGCACGTCGACGTACCGGTTCCACCCGTGTTCCCGCCATCTCGGACCACCCTCCTTAAAACTAGTCTGACTCGTCAGTACAGTAAACGGGGTGCCGGTATGGCCTGTCAACGCGGCGGCCTGCCACGTCTCGATCTGTCGCCCATGCGGTTAGCCTGGGCGGTACAAGTTGGATCCAAGGCGAGCGGGACCGCGGCGAGCTGGGTGAAAGGGCGTGCGGATGGTCGACGAAGGTGACGCGGCGAGCGCGTCCGAACGCGCCTACCAGGTGATCCGAGAGGCCATCCTCGACGGCACCCACCAGCCGGGCGAGATGCTGGGCGAAGCATCCCTCGCGGCGAGCCTGGGGATGAGTCGGACCCCGGTGCGGGTCGCGCTGGCCCGGCTCCAGGACGAGGGCTGGATCGTCGTGTACCCGAAGCGGGGCGCGCTGGTGCAAGGGCTGTCCGAGCGCACGATCGTGGAGCTCGCCGATGCCCGGTTCGTCCTGGAGGCCACAGCGGTCGACCGGGCTCCCGACGTGCTGCGGCAACGACTGGCGGACGTCCTCGAGCGATCCATCGGCGCGCAGCGAGAAGCGTTCGCGTCCGAAGACGTCAGGCGCTTCATCGACCTCACGCTCCAGTTTCATCGGGGCTTCGTCGAGGCCGGTGGCAACGGTGTGCTGCTCGAGCTCTACGACCGGCTCGCAGACCGCCACCGGTTCGTGCTCTTCGCTGCCGGCGACACCCTTCTGGCGCGCTGCGCGGAGATCATCTCCGAGCACGAACGGCTCACCGAGCACCTCCGGGTCGGTGATGTCACAGCGTTCGCGAGCACGCTGCGCGGGCACATCGCGGAGGTGTCCTCGAGCGTGGCGGACACGTTCCCTGCCGCGGTGCTCGCGCCCGCGCTGCTCCTTCGCGAGTAGCGGGCGCTGCCCCGGCGTGGTCGCTGACGGCCGCCGTCTCCTCGTCATGGAACCCTATGGCTTCTCGGCGCATCTAGAATACAAGTTGTGTCCTTGCGGCACTTCAGAGAGGACCACTGTGTCAGAACGTCGACAGCCGGCCGACATCCCCCGAGCGTCAGGGGGTGTACCGCCGACGGTGGCGGAACCTGCGCAGCGGCGCACCATGATCGTGCTCGTCATCACGCAGATCATCGGGACCGTGGGTGTGGGGATCGCGCCCTCGATCGGGGTGCTGCTGGCCGGCGAGGTCACCGACAACGAGGCCTGGGCAGGCCTGGCGCGCACCGCCAGCACGCTCGGCGCGGCGCTGCTGGGGCTGCCGCTGGGTAACCTCGCGGCCCGATTCGGCCGGCGCCCCGCACTGAGTGCGGGGTGGTGGACAGCCGCCGCGGGCAGCGCGCTCCTCGTCGTTGCCGCCCAAGGCGGTCTGGTCGTTCCGCTCTTCATCGGCCTGACGCTGATCGGTGCCGGTTCCGCGGTGAGCCTCCAGTCCCGTTTCGCCGCCACCGACCTCGCCCAGCCACACCACAAGGGTCGCTCGCTCGCCCTGATCGTCTGGGTCGGGACGATCGGGTCGGTCCTCGGCCCGAACCTGGGCGTCCCCGGACAGCTCATCGGTGACTGGACGGAACTGACCGTGTACGCCGGTGCCTTCCTCATCGCCGCCGTCTGTCTCGCACTGGCCGGTCTGGTCGTCTTCCTGTGGCTACGCCCGGACCCGCTCCTCCTGCTGCAGGGCTCTGCGCGGCCTCGCTCGTCCCGGGCCGGCGGGGGGTCTGGCCGGATGCGGCTCGTCCTCGCCGAGCTGCGGGCCAACAGGACCGCCCGGTACGCGCTCGTCGCGATCCTCACCGCTCAGGTCGTGATGGTCTCCATCATGACGATGACTCCCGTCCACATCGCCCATCACAGTGGCTCGATCACGCTCGTCGGGATCACGATCAGCCTTCACATCGCGGGCATGTACGCCCTGTCGCCGATCGTCGGCCACCTTGCCGACCGTCGCGGCCACCGGCTGACCATCGGTGTGGGGATCCTGGTCCTGGCCCTCTCGCTCGTGATCGCCGCGCTCCGGCCGGACAGTACCGGGTGGGTCATGGTCTCGCTGACCCTCCTCGGCGTGGGCTGGTCCTTCGTGAACGTCGCCGGATCGGCGCTGTTCAGCACGGTCGTGTCCGACCAGACGCGCGCGTCTGCCCAGGGAGGTGTCGACGCGCTGTCGAACCTGTCCGGGGCCATGGCTGCCTTCGCCGCCGGCCCGCTCCTGGCCGTCAGCAACTTCGCCACGCTGTCGATCCTCGCCCTCGTCGTACTCGGCCCGCTTACCCTGCTCACACTCACCAGGCGGGGGCTGCTGACAGCTCGGGAAGCCGGGCCGCAGTTCCCTGGGGCCTGACCTGCGTGAACTCATTCGGGTCCATGGGCGGAAGCGGACCTGGACGGACTCTGACCATGCCGGACCCCTCAGGGCTCCGGGCAGGTCCGCGGAACGGACGGGTCCTTGCTCATGCGCAGGATCAGGGCGACCGGGTCCTTTGTACGGGCTGCCGGAGCGAGGACCTCCCGCAGGAGCAGGCCACGGATCGCGGCAGTGGTGACGGTAGCGACCGCCACTGCCTCCTGAGGGTCCAGCCCTTCGCGTTCGGCGAGCGAGGCCATCATCTCGGTCAGGTCCTCGAGCGAGTCGATGAACTCACGAAAGTCGTCCGGGCGGTACGCCGCCAGCCCCGCGACGTGGAAGAACCCGCGGACACGCGAGAGCTGCTCCGGACGGGTGTAGGCCCGCCAGATCGCGTGGACGAGCTCGTCGAAGGTGCCCTGCCGGGCGCCCTCGAGAAGAGCCTCGTTGTCCCGGGACCGCTGCGCCCCGAGCATGGCGGCCAGGACGCCCGGGAGCGACCCGAAGTGGTACCGCAGAAGGGCGTGGCTGGTCTCGGCCCGGGCGGCGATCTCGCGGAGCGACACCTCCGGTGAGGGAAGGTCCTCGCCGAAGGCGTCGAGAAGCCGGACCAGGAGACGTGCGCGCGCGTTGCCTTCGGGGTCTGCGCCTGACAAGATCACTCCCACAGTTTATCCATTGGAAAAGAGGACGCCGTCCTGTGTCCCACATGGTCGCAGCCTGCCGACGCCGTCCTCGTTCTCCAGGCCGCCGAGATGCGAAGGACCTTCGATGACGACCATGTGGCAGGGCTGCCTAGCCGACACCGACTACTTCGAGGTGCGGTCCGGCGGTGGGCACGACTACGGAATCTGGGTCACCGCGCCACCGGGCTACGATCCCGCGACGACGCAGGCACCTGTCGTCTATGTGCTCGACGGCAACTGGGCCGTGGGCATGACGGCTCCGCTCATCGTCACCCAGCTGGACCCCATGCAGCAGATCCGTCCCTACATCCAGGTCAGCGTCGGTTACGCGGGCGAGGAGGCGCAGCACTGGGACCGGCTGCGCAACAGGGACCTCGTGCCGCCCGGCGAGCCGATCGCCGAGGAGCTCCTCGACGCCGTGGAGCTGGGGATCCGAACGGGAGCACGGACGCGCGAGGAGTCCGACGCCTACCTCGCCGAGCTGCGCGACACCCACGCCGATGCCTTCCTGAGCTTCCTGACCGCAGAGCTGCACCCGCGGATCGAACGCGACTACGGCACGGCCGAGAGCGGCCACGGGCTCTTCGGCTACTCCTACGGCGGACTCTTCAGTCTGTACACCTGGCTCAGCGGCAGCACGCTCTTCGAGACCATCGGCGCGGGCAGTCCCGGCATCGCCGGGGAGGACAGCCAGATCTTCGCCCAGCTCCATGAGTTGGGTGACAGCCGGCCCGACGCCAGGCTGCACGTGACCCTCAACGACCGAGAGCTTCTCGGTGACCTGGCCGTCTACCAGAGCCTCACGAAGAACACGGCCACCCTGCTGCACCGTCTCACCTCACGCGACGGAGCGGTCACCAGCGCGGTCCTGCGCGAGACGCACGTTACCGGGCTGCAGGCGTCGTTCCTCAGCTACCTCCGGACCTGCCGCGCCAGGTAAGTGCCGCCGCCGGGACCGGTACGTCCCACGATCGGTTCGCGGCCCCCGAAGGACCGGTTGGCACCGGCGGTGGCATGACACATGTCACCCGCCGGCGCGCCGATCCTCCCGGCCGGCGGTGACGGCTCGTCACTGGGGCCGCGCCGGCCCGGCGCCGAGACTGGTCGGACCGACCTCGGGGGGCTGGTCGACCCGCACGACGGCTGCGCCCCGAGGTGAAGCTCTCAGCCGGAGGAAGGTCACCGATGCGAGACCGCGCGAAGCCGTCCCAGTACGACGACGGGCCTGCCACATCCGTACCCGGGAAATCCCGGCAGCGAGGCCCGGGGCGGCCACGGCCACCTCGAAGCGGAACACGGCGCGGGGTCGCCGTGACGCTGGCATTGGGCCTGGTGGCCTCGGCGGGTGCCGCCGCCGGCCTGCCGGCCATGGCCCAGGACCGGGCCGCCACGACGACCGCGTCCACGACGACGCCGGTCACGGTGGCGGAGGCGCCCGTCCCGGCGCCGGCCGAGTGGGGCGCCTGTCCCGCGGACGTCGCCGAGGAGGCGGCGCCGTACGTGCTGGACTGCGCCACCGTGCAGGTGCCCCTGGACTACGCCGAGCCCGAGGGCAGGCAGATCGACCTCACGATCTCCCGGATGGCCAGCACCAACCCGGAGAAGCGCCGCGGCATCCTGCTGCTGAACCCGGGCGGGCCGTCGGGTTCCGGGCTCACGCTGTCGACGCTGCTGGCGTCCAGGGGCCTGCCGAAGAGCGTGCGCGACGCCTACGACATCATCGCCATGGACACCCGCGGCATCGGGCACTCGACGGCCGCGCGCTGCGGGTTCACCGCGGAGACCCCGCACTTCGGCAACCTGCCGCCCTACGCGGTGGACGAGGCCGCCGTCGACGCGCAGGCGAAGGTCGTCAAGGGCATCGCCGAGCAGTGCGCCTCGTCGCCCGACGCCGAGCTGCTGCAGCACCTGAACACGCCCGACACGGCGCGTGACCTGGACCAGATCCGGGCGGCGCTGGGCGAGGAGAAGGCCAGCTACCTGGGCTACTCCTACGGCAGCGGCCTGGGCGCCACGTACGACGCGATGTTCCCCGACCGGGCCGACCGCGTCGTGCTGGACAGCAACATCGGTGACACGCACCTGAACCAGGACGTCATCCGCCTGTGGGGCCCCGGCATGGAGGACACGTTCCCCGACTTCGCGATGTGGGCGGCCAAGCGGCACGGCAGCTACGGGCTGGGGCGTACGCCGGCACAGGTCCGTGCCACGTTCTTCGAGCTGGCCGAGCGGCTCGACGAGCAGCCGCTCGCCGGCGTGGACGGCGTGATCTTCCGGATGGCTACCTTCGGGTACCTCTACAGCCCGGGGCAGTACCCCAAGATCGCCGAGGTCTGGGAGTCGGTCCTGACCGACGACGCGGCCGCGGTCGAGCAGCAGCTGGCCGACGTGCCGGCGGGTACCCCGGGCGGAGCGCCGGCCGGTACGGCGGCTGCCGCGTCCGGCGCCGCGTCCGATGCCGAGGAGCCCTGGCCGCTGGACAACGCCCTGACGGTGTTCCTCGCGGTGAGCTGCAACGACTCCGACTGGCCGGAGGACGTGCAGCACTACAAGGACACCGTGGCCGCCGACCGGAAGGCGTACCCGATGTTCGGTGCGGCAGGGGCCAACATCACGCCGTGCGCCTACTGGCCGTACGAGCCCGTCGAGCAGGCGGAGATCTCACCCGAGGGCAAGCGGAACGTCCTGATCCTGCAGAACGAGCGCGACCCGGCGACGCCGCTGGCCGCCGCGCAGCGCACGCGGGAGGCGTTCGGCGACCGGTCGCGCCTGGTGACCGTCGACAACAGCGGGCACGGCGCCTACCTGCTGCACGACAACCCGTGCGCGCTGGAGGCCACCACGAAGTTCCTGGTGGACGGCACCCTGCCCAAGCGGGACGTGTCGTGCCGGGCGGGCTGACCCGCTGACCGTTCGGTGCGGACCGCGATGATGCCCCGGCCTCCGGAGCGTCGTCGCGGTCCGTTCACGACGCGTCGTCAGGGATGAGCTCGTCGGCCTGCAGCTCGGTGCGCAGCTCCTCCTCGAGCTCGTCGTGCAGGACGGCGGGGACGGGGCGCTCGTCCGTCCTGATGCGCTCCCGGTAGGTGCGTCCCGCCGCCCGCACGCTCGCGGCGACCGCGCCGTCGGCCAGGTCGAGGAGCGGCCGGCCGAGCTGCGGCAGCACCGCGCGGCGGACCGCCGCCGCGAGCAGGTCGGCCACCTCGGAGGTAGGTCCGGAGTCGCCCGAGCCGGTCTGCGCCATGCGCACCGGCAGCACCTCCACGTCGATGCGGCGCTCGCGGGCGACCTCCTGCACCGCGACCGTCAGAGCCTCCTGGTACGCCTTCTCGTCCTGCCTGGACAGGGCGTCGACGGCGTCCCGGTCGCCCATGGCGGCCCGGGTCAGCTCGTGGTCGGGCCCTAGCTCGTCGTGCAGTGCCCGGACCTGCCTGTCGAGCTCGTCGAACTCGGCCCAGCCGTCCACGCCGAACCCGGCGAGGACGTCGCCCGCGTCGACCCACACCTGCAGCGGCTGGTGCCAGGGCAGGACGTCGTCCGTGTCGGCGCCGTCCCTCGGGTCCGCTCCCGGCTCCGTGGGCTCACCGACGCCGTTCAGGTCCAGGGTCAGCACCAGCTCGTCGGCGAGCTCGACGGCGAGCTCCAGCTCGGTGGTCACCCCCGCGTCGGCGCCGTCGTCCAGACCCAGGGGGGTCGTGGTCGGGGCGGTCGCGGGCAGTACCGGGCTCGTCAGCGACTCACCGCCCGACGACGCGGCGGCGGGCTCGGCCGCGGGGTGCCCCACGACGGCCTCGCCGGAGCGCTGTCCCGTGTCGTTCGTCGTCATGTGTTCGTCCCTCCGGAATGGCGTGCCGGCCGGCCGGTACCGAAGGGGACCGGCAGACGGCGACTGGCGCACGAGCGTTGCGCCCTCGTCCTCGCCTCGCCGACGCAGTGCACGCGCGGGCGAGAGGAATACGGAACGGAGGCCGGCCGTCTGCTTGACCGGGCCCCACACTACCCACAGTGTCGAAGTTCGATCTCGTGGCGGGGGCGCCGTATCCTGAACACGTGCGTGGCTCCCGCCCCGTGCGTAGGCGAGCACGCTCCCGTCCGGAGCGTGGCCGCCCTTGCTGACTCCGGACCCCGGCCCCATGGGGTCGCGGCGGTCCGGGCGGCCTGACGGCCGCCCGATACCCGTGGGCTCCACGGGAGCTGTGGCGTTCTCGCAGGTGGCGACATGGTTCACACGCAGACCTGTCGTCCGGGTTCGTTCGGCGACAAGATGGCGGCCGAGGGGCGGGGCTCGACGGCGAGCGGATGCCCATCGGTCGGGCGAGCGGGGGCGGACGCCGTCAGGATTCAGCTAGGAGGAGATTTGGCACGATCAGGCCAACGCCGACCGGGCCGCGCGCGGTCCGGTTCAGGTTCCGGCACCCAGCGCCGCCGTACCGGTGCGCGGCCTGCCGAGCAGGGGATGATCCCGGTGCTCGCGCAGGCCGCCCACGAGGTCGACGGCGCCGTGCGCCGCCCTCCGACGCGCCCGGCGGTGCGCACCAAGTTCCAGGTGGTCGCGCTGCTCATGCGCGAGGAGCGGGCCCGGGTACGGGCCGACGGCGACCTCACCGAGAACCAGCGCACCAAGCGGCTCGACCGGCTCGACGCGGTGGGGACGCTGCTGGCGCGCATCGCGGCCCGGGACACCTCGCTGCTCGAGCTGCTCGGCGAGGACGCCCGCGTCTCCGACGCGGCACGCGAGTTCAAGGCGGACATGATGCGCGCCGGCGGGCTGGAGCCGCCGGAGGAGCCACCGCCCGCGCCGGCGGTCGCCCCCGCGCCGGGCGCCGAGAAGCAGGTGGTGCCCCGCTCGGTGATCTCGCGCCAGCTCGCGAACCCGTTCCTCGCCCCCGACTTCGCGGCCGCGGCCGAGCGGCAGGCCCCGAAGGTCCGTCGGCTCGCCGGCTGGGAGCTGCTCGAACCGCTCTTCCGGTCCTTCGAGCACGCCGGCCCCGGTGCCCCGGCCTGCATGCCGCTGCCCGAGCCCCGCTCGCTGTCCGCGGCGCACGGCCGCACGCTGATGCACCACCAGGCCCAGGTGGTCGAGGCCACGGCCCGCGGCCACCGCACCTACCTGCTCGCCGACGAGCCCGGCCTCGGCAAGACCGCGCAGGCCCTCCTCGCCGCCCAGGCGGCTGACGCCTACCCGCTGCTGGTCGTGGCGCCCAACGTGGTGAAGACCAACTGGGCGCACGAGGTCGAGATGTGGACGCCGAAGCGCCGGCCGACCGTGGTCCACGGCGACGGCGACCAGGTCGACGGGTTCGCGGACGTCGTGATCGTGAACTACGAGATCCTGGACCGGCACGTCGGCTGGCTCGGTGACCTCGGCTTCCGCGGCATGGTCGTGGACGAGGCGCACTTCATCAAGAACAAGGGATCGCAGCGCTCCCAGCACGTGCTCGCCGTCTCCGAGCGGATCCGCGCGCGGACCGCCCGGCCGCTCATGATGGCGCTCACCGGCACCCCGCTGATCAACGACATCGAGGACTTCCGGGCGATCTGGCAGTTCCTCGGCTGGATCGACGACACCAAGCCGCAGGCCACGCTCCTGACCTCGCTCGAGGACACGGGCCTGACCCCGGCGGACCCGGGTTTCTACCCTGCCGCCAGGTCCAGCGTGATCGACCTGGGCATCGTGCGCCGCCGCAAGGCCGACGTCGTCGCCGACATCCCGGCCCGCCGGGTCGCGGACATGCCGGTCGAGCTCGACGGCGCCGCGGGCCGCTCGATCCGGGCCGCCGAGGTCGCGCTCGCCGAGCGCCTGGTGAGCCGCTACCGGTCCGCCGTCCAGGCGCGCGCCGAGAGCTCGGTCGTGGACGACGTCGTCGTGGACGGCGTCGACCTGGAGCTCGCGCGCCGGGTGGCGGCGGCCGAGCTGAAGGACTCGAGCTCGCGCGCCGACGGCGAGAACGTGTTCACCATGGTCCGCCGGATCGGCCAGGCCAAGGCGGGACTGGCCGCCGACTACGCCGCGCAGCTGGCCCGCAACGTCGGCAAGGTCGTGTTCTTCGCCAAGCACGTCGACGTCATGGACCAGGCCGAGAAGACGTTCGCGGACCGCGGCATCGGCTACGCCTCGATCCGCGGCGACCAGACGCCCCGGATGCGGGAGAAGAACATCACTGCGTTCCAGGACGACCCGGACGTGTCGATCGTGGTGTGCTCCCTGACGGCCGCCGGCGTGGGGCTCAACCTCCAGGTGGCCTCCAACCTGGTGCTGGCCGAGCTGTCCTGGACCTACGCCGAGCAGACCCAGGCCATCGACCGCATCCACCGGATCGGCCAGGCCGACCCCGTCACGGCCTGGCGGATCATCGCCGCTCAGACCATCGACGCCAAGATCGCCGAGCTGATCGACAGCAAGGCAGGGCTGGCCGCCCGGGCGCTCGACGGGGCGGGCGAGGACGACGACGCGTCGTCCACGGACGTACAGCTCGAGGCCCTCGTCGCGCTGCTCACGGAGGCGCTCGCCGCCGACGGGGCCTGAGCCGACGGGGCCCGAGCCACAGGCCGGTGGTCGCGCGGCCCGGGCACAGGGGCACCGAAGTCCCTGCGCTCCGGGCCGTTCGGCCCTGGCCGGCCGTCGTCCGGGCGAGGGATGGTTGTCCTGTGCGCTTGCTGCCGGTGGGATCGCTGCCGGCGGGACGGAGGCATCATGACCACGCATGCGGACAGCCGGACCGGGCCCCGCTCGGCCGGTGCGCCGGAGCCGGCTTCGGCCGGGCGGTACGTGTACGACCTGGCCGAGGGCAGCGCCGGGATGCGGGAGCTGCTGGGCGGGAAGGGTGCCGGCGTCGCCGAGATGACGCGCCTCGGCCTGCCCGTCCCGGACGGCTTCACGGTGACCACCGCGGCGTGCGTCGCCGCCATGACGAACGACCATCGCTGGCCAGGCGGGCTGTGGGACGAGATCGTGACCCACCTGGAGGCGCTGGAGCGCCGCACGGGCCGCAGGCTGGGCGCCGCCGACCGGCCGCTGCTGGTCTCGGTGCGGTCGGGCGCCGTACGGTCCATGCCCGGGATGATGGACACGATCCTCGACCTCGGTATCACGGACGAGTCGGTGGAGGCCCTGGCGGCCGAGTCGGGCGACCCCCGGTTCGCCTGGGACGCGTACCGCCGGTTCGTGCAGATGTACGGCGAGGTGGTCGAGGGAGTCCCCGCACGCGCCTTCGAGGACGCGCTCACGGCACTGAAGGACCGTCGCGGGCTGCGGTGGGACAACGAGCTGACGGCGGACGACCTGCGGGAGCTCGTGACGACGTTCCGCGAGGAGGCCCGCCGGGCCACCGGCCACGACCTGCCGACTGACCCGCACGAACAGCTCCGCCGGGCGGTGGACGCCGTCTTCGGCTCGTGGGACAGCCCCCGGGCGCGCGTGTACCGCGAGCTGAATGACATCCCGGACGACCTGGGCACCGCCGTGAACGTGATGCAGATGGTGTTCGGCAACAGGGGCGACACGTCCGCCACGGGCGTGTGCTTCACCCGCAACCCCGCCACAGGCGCGAGGGAGCGGTACGGCGAGTTCCTCCTCGACGCGCAGGGCGAGGACGTCGTCGCGGGTATCCGCACCCCCCGGCCGCTGCCGGAGATGGAGAAGCTGCTGCCCGCGGCGTACGCCCAGCTCATGGACACGATGGACCTGCTGGAGCACCACTACAAGGACATGCAGGACATCGAGTTCACGGTCGAGGACGGCACGCTCTACCTGCTCCAGGTGCGCACCGGCAAGCGCACCGCGGCCGCGGCGCTGAAGGTCGCTCGCGACCTCGTCGCGGAGGGCGAGATCGACAAGGAGACGGCACTGCGCCGGATCGACCCGGCCCAGCTCGACCAGCTCCTCCACCCGACGATCGACCCGGCCTGGTCCGGGACCCCGCTCACGCACGGCCTGAACGCCTCGCCGGGAGCGGCCGTCGGCACGCTCGTGTTCGACGCCGACACCGCGGCGCAGCGCGGCCAGGCGGGCGAGGCCGTGGTGCTCGTGCGCTGGGAGACGACACCGGACGACATCCACGGTATCGCCGGGGCCCAGGGCGTGCTCACCGCGCACGGCGGCATGACGTCGCACGCGGCGGTGGTCGCCCGGGGCATGGGCAAGCCGTGCGTGGCCGGCGCGGGGGAGCTGGGCATCGACGCCGACGCCCGCACCCTGTCGGTCGGCGGCACCGTGCTCACCGAGGCGGACACGGTCACCCTGGACGGCACCACCGGATCCGTCTACGCCGGCGCCCTGCCGCTGGTCCCGCCGCAGGTCACGGACGACTTCGCCACCGTGCTCGGCTGGGCCGACGACGTGCGCCGCCTGGGCGTGCGCGCCAACGCCGACACCGGGCCGGACGCCGCGAGGGCACGCGAGCTGGGCGCCGAGGGCGTGGGCCTGTGCCGCACCGAGCACATGTTCATGGCCACCGACCGCCTGCCTGTGGTGCGGCGCATGATCCTGGCGGACACCGCCGCCGAACGACAGGCCGCGCTGGACGAGCTCCTGCCCATGCAGCAGGCGGACTTCGAGGAGATCTTCACGGCCATGACCGGCCTGCCCGTCGCCGTCCGGCTGATCGACCCCCCGCTGCACGAGTTCCTCCCCGACCTGGTCGAGCAGTCCCTGCTGGTACAGCGGCTCGAGACGGACGGCGCACCCGGCGAGCTCGACCGGGCGCGAGCGCTCCTGGCCCGCGTCCTGCGCCTGTCCGAGAAGAACCCCATGCTCGGCACACGGGGCGTGCGCCTGTCCCTGCTGTACCCCGAGATCGGCGTCATGCAGACCCGCGCGATCGTCCGTGCGGCGCTCGCGGTGCGTGGCCGCGGGCTGGACCCGCGGGTGGAGATCATGGTGCCGCTGGTGGCGTTCGCCGAGGAGCTGCGGCGGATGCGCGAGATCGTCGTGGCCACCGCCGACGAGGAGCTCGCCGCGGTCGGGGTGCCGGGCCTGCCCTACGCGGTCGGCACGATGATCGAGGTGCCGCGCGCCGCCCTCACGGCCGGTGAGATCGCCGAGCACGCCGACTTCTTCTCGTTCGGCACCAACGACCTGACCCAGACGGCGATCGGGGTCTCCCGTGACGACGCCGAGGGCTCCTTCCTGGGCCGCTACCTCGAGACGGGCATCGTGCCCGCCGACCCCTTCGCCTCCCTCGACGCCGACGGCGTGGGGGAGCTCGTCCGGATCGGTGCCGAGCGGGGGCTGCGGGCGCGGCCCGAGCTGGAGACCGGCGTGTGCGGCGAGCACGGCGGCGACCCCGCGTCGATCACCGTGTTCGACGGCATCGGCCTCGACTACGTGTCCTGCTCGCCCTACCGGGTCCCGATCGCCCGGCTGGCCGCGGCGCAGGCGCGGCTCGACGACGCGGTCGGATAGCGCGGGCCGGTCACTCCTCGGGCCGGCCCCGCCACGGCACCCACGGGTTCATGGCGTCGTGGCGCGGCCGCGTGCGGCGGGGTGTGCGCTCCCCGCGTGGGCTGGTGCCGAGCCGCATCAGCATCTGGGGGAAGGTGCTGAGGGAGAGCGCCCCCCGCAGGTCGTGCCGTGTCGTGGGGTTCTCCAGGACGGTGGTCGCGAAGGACGCCTGGACGAAGTAGGTGGTGGCGACCAGCAGCGCGCGCTCCAGTGCCTGGCCCGCCGCGACCCAGTCCCGCCGGGAGTCGCCGGTCGTGGCCAGGACGGCCATGGTGGAGTGCTCCTCGAACGGCTCCTGGCCCCGGCTCGCGTGGAACCGGCGCACCGGCGCGTCCGGGTTCTTCGGTGCCCGCCCCAGCAGGTGCTGGGGGATGCCGTCGTCGCGCCCCGGCCAGGTGGCCGTCCATGCGGCCTCCTCGTCGCGTCCGGCCATGTCCTCGGCCGCGAGCGCCTCCGCCCGCCGGACCAGCGCGAGCACCTGGGCACGTGCGGGGTCCGTGGGCTGGATCGTGCGCAGGGCGGCCCCCTCGGCGTCGGCGGCCCGCTGGATCGCGACCAGCACGTCCGCGGGGAGGGGCTGGTCGTCGAACGGGACCCGCGACGTCACGCGGTGCTCGATCGCGACGGACAGCTCGAGCTCGTCCGGGCTCGGGTCGTCGCCCGGTTCGAGGACGACCTCGGCGACGAGCAGCTCGTCGTCCGGATCGGGCAGGACCGTGACGACCGCGGTCAACGACTCGCGGCGAGCCGCGACCCGGATGTTGAAGAGGTAGGCGCCGCAGCTGATCAGCATCTCCCTGCCGTGCGGGTCGGCGTGCCGCAGCTGCCGTGACGGATCGGCGCGGAGCGTCAGCGTGCTCTCCTCGACCGCCACCCGCCAGGGCTGGGTGTTCAGCACGCTCGGGGCGTCCCCGGCCGCGCTCAGGATGCGCTCGACCCGTGCGTCGACGATGTTCATGGCTGGTCTCCCTTCGTGCGCGCGCTCGCGCTCTTGTCGAGCACACCACGGGCCACGCGGATCCAGCAGGGCAACTGGTCCCGACTTGCCCGGGCCTTCGTCCCCCACGAGTACGACCAATGCCTCTACGAGGCGGATTCTCCCCGTACCGAGACTAGGAGCATGACCAGTCGAATCGTGATCCTGGGTGGTGGCACCGGCGGCACGCTGTCGGCGAACCGGCTGCGCCGCATGCTCGACGAGGACGTCGAGATCACCGTCGTGGACCAGGACGACCGCCACGTCTACCAGCCCGGCCTGTTGTTCGTGCCGTTCGGTCTGGCCGCCCCCGGGAGCCTCGTCCGGGCCCGTGGCAGGCAGCTCCACGCGGGCATCGGTTACCGCCGCGGTGTCGTCCGTCGGGTCGACATCGATCAGGACCGGGTGCACCTGGCCGACGGTTCGGTGCTGCCCTACGACCTGCTGGTGATCGCGACCGGGGCACGCCTGCTGCCGGAGGAGACCGAGGGGCTCACGGCTCCGGGGGTGCACTCCTTCTACGACCACGCCGGTGCGCAGGAGCTCGCTTCCGCGCTGGCTGCGTTCGATGGTGGCCGGCTTGTCGTCGACGTCGTGGACATGCCGATCAAGTGCCCGGTGGCGCCGCTGGAGTTCTGCTTCCTCGCCGACTGGTACTTCCGGCGGCGGGGGATCCGTGACGCGGTCTCACTGACCTATGTGACCCCGTTGGACGCGGCCTTCACCAAGCCCGTGGCCGCCGCCGCACTGGCCGGGCTGCTGGCCCGGAAGGAGATCGAGCTGGTCACCGAGTTCAACACCGGCAGCGTCGAGCACGACGCCGCGGGCGGGCGCCTGGTGTCGTTCGACGAGCGTGTGGTGCCGTTCGACCTCGCGGTCGTGGTGCCTCTGCACGGCGGTGCCGGCTACGTCGAGGCCTCGGCCGGTCTGGGCGACGAGCTGGGCTTCGTGCCGGCGGACCCGCGCACCCTGCAGTCCGTTGCGCGCCCCAACATCTTCGTGATCGGCGACGCCGCGGCCGTGCCGGCCTCCAAGGCGGGGTCGGTCACGCACTTCGAGGGCGAGATCCTCACCCGGAACGTGGCCCGGTTCCTTGCCGGCCAGGAGCTGGAGGCCGGCTTCGACGGGCATGCCAACTGCTTCGTCGAGACCGGTTTCGGCAAGGCCCTGCTGATCGACTTCAACTACGACACCGAGCCGCTGCCCGGGCGGTACCCCGGCGCGCTCGGCCTGCCGCTGCTCGAGGAGTCGCGGCTCAACCACCTGGGCAAGCGGATGTTCGCCTGGCTCTACTGGCACGGCCTCCTGCCGGGCCGGGACATCCCCGGGATCGGTTCCACCATGCCGCGCTCGGGCAAGCGCCTGCCCGCGGTACGCCGTCCGGTACCGACGCCGCACGGACAGCCGCACGACGAGCAAGGAGACTGACATGCCCACCGTGACCTATGCCGGCACCCCGGTGCCGGTGAACGACGAGGGTTTCTTCACCGACCCGGACCGGTGGAACGAGCGCATGGCGCCCGAGATCGCCCGCGAGGCAGGCATCGAGACGCTCACCGAGGAGCACTGGCAGGTCATCAAGCACGTCCGCCACGAGTACGCGGAGAAGGGCAGCGGTCCCACCGTGCGAGCGCTCGGCAAGACCTCCGGCGTCGGCGTGAAGGAGCTGTACGAGCTGTTCCCGAAGGGACCGGCGAAGCTGGCCGCGAAGATCGCCGGCATCCCCAAGCCCCGCGGCTGCATCTGAGGACCAGGAACGACGAAGGACGGTGCGTCATGGCAGACGACGGCACGATCGAGAAGGTCTCGATCATCATCTCCAAGGGCTCTCTCGAGGGCGTCTATCCCGGTCTGATCATGGCCAACGGCGCTCGCGCCGAGGGGATCGAGGCCAACCTGTTCTTCACGTTCTTCGGGCTGGACGCGATCCATCGGCGCCGGTGGGGGCACATCAAGCTCGCCACCGTGGGCAACCCGGGCCTCCACCTGGGCACCTGGGTGGGTGGCGTGCCCGGTGTCTCGGCCGCCATGACGCGCTACATGGCCCGCAGGATGGACCGGCTCGACATCCCGCCGATCCCGGAGTTCATCGAGATGATCGCCGACACCGGGGCGGGACTGTACGCCTGCCAGGCGTCGGTCGACCTCTTCGGCTACGAGCGGGACGACTTCGTCGGCCAGGTGAAGGACATCATCACGGTGGGCGAGTTCTACGACCTGGCGGCCGGCGGCCAGATCGTCTTCACCTGACCGTCCACGATCGAGAGGGAGCACTGCCATGACCCACACCTGGAACGTCACGATCCGCCTCTTCGACGCGGACGACATCGAGCGCGACGGCACCCTGACCGCGGCCCACGCCGTGCTGACCACGTCGAGCGGCACGTCGCTCGAGGGTCACGGACGGGCCCGCCGCAACCCGGACGACCCGCAGGTCGCCGAGATCGGCGAGGAGCTCGCGGCGGCACGTGCGCTGCGCGAGCTGGCGGACCGGCTCCTTCGTGCCACGTCCGACGACATCGCCCAGTTCGAGCACGGCCCCGTGCGGCTGCACCCATGAACGGCGGACCCGCCACACGGACAGGAGCAGATCATGACCACAACCCGTGAAGCACCGGCCGGGTCGGCGTCGCAGGCCGGCCCGGGCTGCGCCGCATGGTCCGGGTTCACCCCCGGCCCGTGGCAGGACCACGTGGACGTGCGCGACTTCATCCAGCGCAACTACACGCCCTACGAGGGCGGCCCGGGCTTCCTCGCGGGGCCCACCGCCCGCACCAGGCACGTCTGGGGCGTCGTCAGCGCGCTGTTCCCGGAGGAGCGCGCCCGGGGCGTGTACGACGTCGACCCGCACACCCCCGCGGGCATCACCTCCCACGTGCCCGGCTACATCGACCGGGACGCGGAGCTGATCGTCGGGCTCCAGACCGACGCGCCGCTGAAGCGCGCCATCATGCCGAACGGTGGCTGGCGCCTCGTCGAGACGTCGCTCAGGACCTACGGCTACGACGTGGACGAGTCCGTCAGGGAGATCTTCACGAGGTACCGCAAGACGCACAACGAGGGGGTCTTCGACGCCTACTCGCCCGACGTCCGGGCCGCCCGGCGCAGTCACATCATCACCGGCCTGCCCGACGCCTACGGCCGCGGGCGGATCATCGGCGACTACCGCCGCGTCGCCCTGTACGGCGTCGACCGGCTGGTCGACGCCAAGCGGGCGGACAAGCTGTACCTGGACGCACGTCCCTTCAGCGAGCAGGTGGTGCGGGAGCGCGAGGAGCACGCCGAGCAGATCCGCGCGCTGGGCGAGCTGAAGGAGATGGCGGCGTCCTACGGGTACGACATCTCGGGGCCGGCGAGGACGGCCAGGGAAGCCGTGCAGTGGCTGTACTTCGCCTACCTCGGGGCGGTCAAGGAGCAGAACGGTGCGGCGATGTCGCTGGGTCGCACCTCGACCTTCCTCGACGTCTACCTCCAGCGGGACCTCGTCGCCGGACTGATCACCGAGGAGCAGGCGCAGGAGCTCGTCGACGACCTCGTCATCAAGCTGCGGATCGTCCGGTTCCTGCGGACCCCCGAGTACGACGCCCTGTTCTCGGGCGACCCCACCTGGGTCACCGAGACCGTGGGGGGTACGGGAGACGACGGGCGCACCCTGGTCACGAAGACCTCGTTCCGCTACCTGCAGACCCTGTACGACCTCGGTCCCGCACCCGAGCCGAACCTCACGGTGCTCTGGAACCAGGGGCTGCCCCGCGGGTTCAAGGAGTTCTGCGCCCGGGTGTCGATCGACACGAGCGCGCTGCAGTACGAGTCGGACCGGCAGATCCGTGGCTCCTGGGGCGACGACGCCGCGATCGCGTGCTGCGTCTCCCCGATGGCGGTCGGCAAGCAGATGCAGTTCTTCGGTGCTCGCGTGAACCTGGCCAAGGCGCTGCTGTACGCCGTCAACGGCGGGCGGGACGAGATCAGCGGCGAGCAGGTCATGCCTGCCTTCGCACCCGTGCCGGTCGGGCGACCGCTCGACTACGACGACGTGCTCAGGCGGCTCGACACGACGATGAGCTGGCTGGCGGCCACCTACGTCGAGGCACTGAACGTGATCCACTACATGCACGACAAGTACGCCTACGAGCGGCTGGAGATGGCGCTGCACGACCGCACCGTGCTGCGGACGCTCGCCTGCGGGATCGCGGGGCTCGCGGTCACGGCCGACTCGCTCAGCGCCATCCGCTACGCCGAGGTCGTGCCCCTGTTCGACGAGCGCGGGGTCGTGGTCGACTACGACGTGCGCGGTTCGTACCCGGCGTACGGCAACGACGACGACCGCGCCGACACGATCGCGGTCGAGCTCGTCGAGTCGTTCATGGACAAGGTCCGGCGTCGCCCCGCCTACCGTGACGCGGTGCCCACGCAGTCGGTCCTGACGATCACCTCGAACGTCGTCTACGGCAAGGCGACCGGCAACACGCCGGACGGGCGGCGGGCCGGCGAGCCCTTCTCGCCGGGCGCCAACCCGATGAACGGGCGCGACACGCACGGCATGCTCGCCTCGGCCCTCTCGGTGGCCAAGCTGCCGTACGACCAGGCACAGGACGGCATCTCCCTGACGAGCACCGTGGTGCCGTCGGGTCTCGGCCGGACCCGCGAGGAGCAGGTCGGCAACCTGGCCGGCCTGCTGGACGCGACGGTGGGGCTCGACGGCTATCACATGAACGTCAACGTGTTGAACCGGGAGACCCTCGAGGACGCCATGGAGCACCCCGAGAACTACCCGCAGCTGACGATCCGGGTCTCGGGGTACGCGGTGAACTTCGTCCGGCTCACGCGCGAGCAACAGCTCGACGTGCTGAGCAGGACCTTCCACGGAGGACTGTGATGGGGCGCGACGCGCCGGCCCGAGCCGTGACCACCCGGTCACGGCGGCTCGCCTCGATCCGGTCGGGAGAGCTCGGTTCGGTCCATTCGTGGGAGCTGGTGACGGCCGTGGACGGACCCGGGACGAGGCTCACGATCTTCCTCGCGGGCTGCCCGCTGCGCTGCCTGTACTGCCACAACCCGGACATGCTTCAGCTGAGGAACGGTGAGCCGGTCACCGCTGAGGACGTCCTGCGCCGCGTGCGGCACTACCTACCCGTGTTCCGGGCCACCGGCGGCGGCCTCACCCTGTCCGGTGGCGAGGCGCTGATGCAGCCGGCGTTCACCGCACGTCTGCTGCACGGCGCCAAGCAGCTGGGCGTGCACACCGCGCTGGACACGTCCGGGTACCTGGGAGCGAACCTCACCGACACGATGCTCGCCGACACGGACCTGGTCCTGCTCGACGTGAAGTCCGGTGACCCGGCCACCTACCGCCGGGTGACGGGCGGTGAGCTGGCGCCGACCCTCGCGTTCGGGCGCCGCCTGGCCCGGGCCGGGCTCTCCGACGGCGGCGGCCGGGCGCCGGACGTCTGGGTCCGCTTCGTGCTGGTCCCGGACCTCACCGACGACGAGCGGAACGTCGACCTCGTCGCGGCCTACGTGGCCGAGCTGAACGAGATCCGGCCCGGAACGGTGAGCCGTGTGGAGGTGCTCCCGTTCCACCAGATGGGGCGGTACAAGTGGGCCGCGCTCGGTCGGCCCTACGCGCTCGAGGCGACCCGGCCGCCGTCGCCGGGACTGACCGAGCGCGTACGTGACCAGTTCCGCGCGTACGGGCTGACGACGTACTGACCGACCGGCCGTCAGCCCGGCCGTCAGCGGGCGATGAACCCGCCGTCGACGTAGAGCTCCGCGCCGGTGACGAACGACGCGTCGTCGCTCGCCAGGTACGCCACCGCGGCGGCGATCTCCTCGGGCCTGCCCAGGCGGCCCATCGGGGTCATGCCGATCATCGCGGTCTCGAACTCGGTGCCCCGGGCCGCGTCCAGGATCGGTGTGTCGATGAACCCCGGGTGGATCGAGTTGACTCGCACGCCGGCCCGCGCCCAGGCCAGTGCCACGTTCTTGGTGAGCGTGCGGACGGCGCCCTTCGCGGCGTGGTAGGCCGGGGACGTGCCCATGCCACCACTCGTGCCGAAGATCGAGCTGATGTTGACCACCGCACCGTGGCCGGACCGCTTGAGCGCCTCCGCCGCGGCCTTCGTGCCCAGGAAGACTCCGGTCTGGTCGACCGCCACGGTGCGCTCGTACTGCGCCAGGGTCGTGTCCTCGATGGTGCCCAGGTCGCCGATGCCGGCGTTGTTCACGAGCACGTCCAGTCCGCCGAACTGCGTGACGGCTCTCTCCACCGCCGCGCTCCAGGCATCCTGGTCGGCCACGTCGTGGTGCAGGAACGCGGCGCGGCCACCCTTCTCGACGATCTCGTCGGCGACCTTCTGCCCCTCGGCGTCCTGGACGTCGGTGACCAGCACCGCAGCCCCTTCCTCGGCGAGGCGCAGTGCGGTCGCCCGGCCGATGCCGCTCGCGGCTCCGGTCACCAGCGCCGTCCTGCCCTGAAGTCGGTTCATGATCATGCCCTCTCTGCTCGGCTCAGCCCTGGTGGTGCGCGATGATGACGGGGTGGTGCGACCGGCGGAGCACGGCGTCCGCGACGGAGTACCGCAGGCGCCCGGCCGTCTGCGAGTGCGGGCGGCCGCCGAGCACGACGATGTCGTCGGGCCCGAGCTCGTCCAGGAGCGCGTCCACCGGGTTCCCTCCGCCGAAGACGACGTGCTCGCGCACCGACGGGTACTTCTCGGACCAACGGCTGACCTGGCGCTGGACGCCGTCCCGCTCCGCCTCCTGGTGGTCCACGTCCGGTCCCCCGAAGTCGAGCCCTGCCGCCGGGTCGGGCTCCATCACGTGCACCGCCACCAGCGGGCAGGCTCGCTGGTGGGCCTCCGCGAACCCCAGGTCGAGCTGGGGGCCGGCGTCGTCGTTGCTCACGGCGACCACCACGCGGTTCGGCTCGCCGGTGGCCGCACCGGACGGGACCACGGCCACGGGGCCGGGTGCTGTCGCGGCGAGCGCGCTCGACACCGAGCCGAGCACGGCCCGGTCCAGGGCGCCGAGCCCGCGTCGTCCGACGACCACGAGGTCGGCGGAGGTGGACCGTTGCGCGAGCACGTGGGCCGGGTCGCCGTGCACGACCTGCTCGTCGACCGGGTGACCGCCGGGATGCGCGCCGTCCAGCCGCGAGGCGGCGCGCTCGACGGCGTCGTGCGCGCGGTCGCGGAGGTCGTCGACGCTGACGCCCATCGTCCCGGCCATGTTGGCCGGTGGGCTGACGTAGGCGGTCAGCACGGTCAGGGGTGCGCCGTGCCGGTCCGCCGTCAGTGCCGCCCAGTCGACGGCGGCCATGCTCTGCGGGGACCCGTCGACGCCGACGACGATG
This sequence comes from Promicromonospora kroppenstedtii, assembly GCF_044389675.1. NCBI lineage: Bacteria > Bacillati > Actinomycetota > Actinomycetes > Micrococcales > Promicromonosporaceae > Promicromonospora > Promicromonospora kroppenstedtii. The sequence continues at coordinate 96,273 of NZ_JBIRYI010000013.1, forward strand.
CCGCGCTGCCACGTGCTGCCCATGATGATCTCCTCGGTCCGGCCCCCGCCTCGGGGTACTCCTTCCCAGCCGACCATCTCGCGCGCACCGCGGGCAGGGCCGACGGTCACGTGTCCACGGGACCTTCGGCCGGGTGGGGACGACCCGGGCACCATCCGGAAGAGGGACGGGGGCCGTGCGTCAGGCCGAGGGCGCGACCAGCACCGCGGCCCCGTGCACCCGGTCGGCCGCGAGGTCGCGCAGCGCGACGTCCGCCTGGTCCAGCCGGTACGGCGTGACCGTCGCCCGGATCCCCAGCCGGACGGCGAGCCGGAGCAGCTCGGCCCCGTCGGCGCGGGTGTTGGCGGTGACGCTCGTGAGCGTGCGCTCGCGGAACAGGTGCTGCTGATAGCTCAGGGCCGGGACGTCGGTCAGGTGGATGCCCGCCAGCGCGAGGGTGCCGCCCCGGTCGAGCGCGGCCAGCGCCACCGGGACCAGCTCGCCGGCGGGCGCGAACACGATCGCCGAGTCCAGCGGCACCGGGGGCGCGTCCGCCGCGGCCCCGGCCGAGGCCGCCCCCAGCTCCAGGGCCAGGGCACGGGCGTCGGCGTCGCGGGTGAGCACGTGCAGCTCGGCGCCCTGCGCCAGGGCGATCTGCGCGGTGATGTGCGCGCTGGCCCCGAACCCGTAGATGCCCAGCCGCCCGCCCGGCGGCACCACGGCCCGCCGCAGCGCCCGGTAGCCGATGATGCCCGCGCACAGCAGCGGGGCGACCTGGACGTCGGCCAGGTCCGGCAGGGGATAGACGTACGCGGCCGGAGCCGTCACGTGCTCGGCGTAGCCGCCGTCGGCGTCCCAGCCCGTGTAGGTCGACGACGGGCACAGGTTCTCCGCGCCCCGGCGGCACCAGGTGCACTCGCCGCACGTCGAGCGGAGCCACGCGACCCCGACCCGTTCGCCGACGACGCGGCCGCGGACCCGGGCGCCGACCTGCTCCACCTCGCCGACGACCTCGTGCCCGGGGACCACCGGCGAGCGGTGGGGCGGCAGGTCGCCGTCGACCACGTGCAGGTCGGTGCGGCACACGCCGCACGCGAGCACGCGGACCAGCACCTCGTCGTCGGCCGGCACCGGCACGGGTATCTCTGCGCGCGTCAGCATCCTGTCGCCCCGTGCCTGCCATGCCAGCATCGCTCGGCCCTCCCGGTCGCCCGCAGGTGTCGCGCACTTCCTTCATCGTGCCCCCGTGGTGCGGACGGCGCCGGAGGAGGAAGGTGGTCGCATGGAACGCCCACCTCGTGCGGTGGTGGACCTGGCTGTCGTGGACGCCGTCGTCCTCGACACGGACGGCGTCATCACGGACACGGCCCGGATCCATGCCGCCGCCTGGAAGCGGGCCTTCGACGAGCTGCTCCGGGACCGTGGGCGGCAGGGCGGTGCCGAGCTCCCGCCGTTCGACGTCGCGAGCGACTACCCCCGCTTCGTCGACGGCAGGTCGCGTGCCGACGGCGCCCGCGGCTTTCTGCGCTCCCGGGGGATCACCCTGCCGGAGGAGGGCGGTCCGGGCGGCGCGGGCCCCGGGGTGGAGACGCTCGGGTCGCTCCTCGACCGCAAGACCCGCTATTTCCTCGACGAGATCGGGACGCACGGGGTCCGCGCGTTCCCGGGCACCGTGCGCCTGCTGCGTGAGCTGCGTCGCCGCGGTACCGGCGTCGCCGCGGCCTCGGCGAGCCGCAACTGCGGTCCCGTGCTCCACGCGGCAGGTGTGGACGACCTGGTGGACGTGCGCGTCGACGGCCTGGACGCGGACCGTCTCGGGCTGCCGGGCAAGCCCGACCCCGCGCTGTACCTCGAGGCGGCCGTGCGGCTCGGTGCGTCCCCTGGCCGGTGCGCGCTGTTCGAGGACGCCGTCGTCGGCGTGGAGGCCGGCCGGCGTGGCGGCTTCGGCACGGTCGTCGGCGTCGACCGGCACGGTTCGCTCCGCGGTCCGATGCTCGACGCCGGCGCGCACCTGGTGGTCGGCGACCTGGTCGAGATCACCGTGGTCGGTGGCGCCAGGCGGACCCGGGGCAGGGGCGAAGGTCCCCGGGGCGCGTGACCCTCGGCCCTCCCGGCCGCGCCGTCCGCGGCGCAGCCTGGAGGTGGAGAGCGGTCCTGGCCACACCAAGGGGAGGTTCGTCATGGGCACGACCCGGAACGTCGATCCAGTAGTCGTCGCCGTGGACGGGAGCGAACGCAGCGCGGGGGCCATCCGGTACGCGATCCACGAGGCCCGGCTCAGAGGCAGCCCCGTGCGGATGGTGCACGTGGCGCCCACCCCGCTCCCGGAGGGCGGTCTGTGGCCCGCCGCGGGACGCGACGTCGAGGACCTGCGGAGTGCGGGAGAGCTGATCCTCGACCGTGCCGTGTCGCAGGCGCGCGCCTCGGCGCCCGACGTGGCGTTCGACTCGCTGCTCGGCCGGGGTCCTCGTGCGACCGAGCTGGTCGCGGCGGCGGGGACCGGCGGTCTGCTGGTCCTCGGCCGGGAGACGCGCCGAGGGCTGGAGCGGGTCGTCGCGGGAGCACTGACGGCGGGGGTGGTCGCCCGCGTGGCGGTCCCGGTGGTGGTCGTGCCGGCGGACTGGCAGGGAACCCGCCGGGACGGGGTCGTGGCGGGGATCAAGTCGTACCCGGCCGACGGCGAGCTGCTGGCGCGGGCCTACGCCGCAGCCGCCCTCCGGCACACCACGCTGCGCCTGGTCCAGGTGGCCGACCTCGCCGATCTCGCCCCGGACGCCGTCGCGGCCGCCGACGTCGACGCCCTGGTCGGCGCGGGCAGCCGGATGCTGGGCGAGGCCGTGCGCGACTGGTCCACCGCCTTCCCGGAGACCCGGGTGGAGAGCGTGGTGCTGCCGGGTCGACCGGCCGAGGCACTGGTCGAGGCCGCGGCCGGCGCGCACCTCCTGCTCGTCGCCCGCCCGCACCGCGACCTGCGCCACCCGGTCCGCCTGGGGCGGACCCCGCGGGACGTCCTCGCGGGCTCCGACACCCCGGTCGAGGTCGTCCCGCTGCGGGGAGACCCGACCATGGCACCCCTCGTGCTCGAGCGGTCGGGCGAGATCCTCAAGGAATGACGACCTGAGCGAGAATTGCTGGATGCGGCCGGTGCGCGCGTTGGTGCGGTACCCCGCGATCACGGCGACCGTCGTCGTGCTCGCGCTCGTGCTCGTGCTCCAGGCGGGGGAGCAGCCCGCCGCGGCGCGGTGGGTCGCGACGGCCTACGTCGGCGCGTTCGTGGTGTGGACGCTCGTCGGGATGGTGCGCGACGTGCTGCGGGGTCACGTGGGGCTCGACGTCCTCGCGGTGGTGGCGATGGTCGCGACGCTGGCGGTCCAGGAGTACGTCGCCTCCCTGGTGATCGTGCTGATGCTCTCGGGCGGCGAGGCGCTCGAGGACTTCGCCGCCCGCCGGGCGCGGCGCGACCTGACGGCGCTGCTCGACCGTTCCCCGCGGACCGCCCACGTGGTCGCGGACCCGGGCTCCGCCGGCTTCGACGGGGTGCGGGACACCCCGGTCGACGACGTCGTGGTGGGTGACGTCCTCCTGGTGCGCCCAGGTGAGATCGTGCCGGTCGACGGCGTGCTGCTCGACGACGGCGGCACGTTCGACGAGTCGTCGCTGACGGGGGAGAGCCTCCCGGTCGGTCGCGAGGTGGGGGCCGAGGTGCTGTCCGGTGCCGTGAACGGCACGCGCGCGGTCCGGATGCGAGCCGTGCGCGGCAGCGCGGACAGCCAGTACCAGCAGATCGTCGCCCTGGTCGAGGAGGCCGGGCGGTCACGGGCACCGGTCGTGCGCCTGGCCGACCGGTTCGCCGTGCCGTTCACCGCCGTCTCGCTGGTGCTGGCCGGTGCCGCGTGGACGCTCTCGGGAGACCCCGTGCGCTTCGCCGAGGTGCTGGTGCTGGCCACCCCGTGCCCCCTGCTCATCGCGGCGCCCGTGGCCTTCCTCAGCGGGCTCTCCCGTGCCGCCAAGCTCGGGGTGATCATGAAGGGCGGCACGGTCGTCGAGCAGCTCGCGCGCCTGCGGTCGGTCGCGTTCGACAAGACGGGGACGCTCACCCGGGGCCGACCCGGCCTCGTCGCGGTCCGCCCCGTCCACGGGCTGGCCGCGGACGAGCTGCTGCTCCTCGCCGCGTCGGCCGAGCAGTACTCGTCGCACGTCTTCGCCGACAGCGTGCGCCGGGCCGCCGCCGACCGCGGCCTCGTGCTGCTCGCGGCGGACGAGGCCGAGGAGGTGGCCACGAACGGTGTCGCGGCGAGCATCGACGGCCGCCGGGTCGTGGTCGGCAAACCGGCCTACGTCCGCTCGGTCGCCCCGGACACGGTCGCCACGCCGCTCGGCCCCGGCCAGGCGGCTGCCTACGTCGCGGTGGACGGGCGGTTCGCGGGCGCCGTCGTCCTGGCCGACGACGCCCGGCCCGAGTCCTCCGCGGTCGTGGCCTGGCTCCGCGCCAACGGCGTCGAGCACGTGACGATGCTGACCGGGGACGCCCGGGCCACGGGGGAGTCGGTCGCCCGGCAGGTCGGTATCGACGAGGTCCACGCCGAGCTCCTGCCCGGCGAGAAGGTGCGGCTCGCCGCGGAGCTGCGCCCGCGCCCCGTGATGATGGTCGGCGACGGCGTGAACGACGCGCCGGTGCTGGCCGCCTCCGACATCGGCGTGGCGATGGGTGCCAAGGGTGCGACGGCCGCAGGGGACGCCGCCGACGTCGTGCTGCTCGTCGACTCGCTCGGTGGGCTCGTGGACGCGGTGTCGGTCGGCCGGCACACCCTGCGCACCGCCCTGACGGCCATCTGGCTCGGCATCGGGCTGAGCATCGGGCTCATGCTCGTGGCGGCGACCGGCGCGATCCCGGCCGTCACCGGGGCCCTCGTGCAGGAGCTCGTCGACCTGGCCACCATCCTGTACGCGCTGCGGGCGCTGACCGGCCCGCCGGCCGGGCTCACGGCGGCGGCGGAACAGGAGCAACCGGCTCCGAGAATGCGCTGAGAATCGCCGCCGAGACTGTCGGCATGAGCACGATCACACCACCGCGTCCCTCGCCCGGGGCCGGGCAGACGGACCGGGCCGCCGCGCCGGCCCGGCCCGGCAGCCTCGCACTGCGGGCCCTTCTGGCCCTCGCCCTCGTGGCAGTCGCCGTCTTCTGGTGGACGGGCACGCCCTCCGGGGCGGGCACCACGCCCGGCGGGGCGCTCACGGCGCTCGGCGAGCTCACGGGTCTCGTCGCGTCGGTCCTGGTCTGCGCGCAGGTGCTCCTGACCGGCAGGGTGCCATGGTTCGAGCGGGCCGTCGGCCTCGACCGGCTCGTGGCGTGGCACCGGACGCTCGGGACGAGCGTCGTCCTCCTGGTTCTGACCCACGTGCTGCTGATGGTCCTGGGCGGCGCGCTCCTGTCCCGGCACACCCCGTGGGACGAGGCGGTGACCATCGTGACGACCCAGCCGGAGATGCTCTCGGCGGTCGCCGGTACGGCGCTGTTCGTGCTGGTCGGTGCGACCAGCGCCCGGCTCCTGCGCGGTTACCTCTCCTACGAGGCATGGTTCGTCGTCCACCTGAGCGTCTACCTCGGCATCTACCTGACGTTCGGGCACCAGATCGCCGCAGGGGCGCACTTCGTCGGTGACCCGGCGGCACGCCTCGCGTGGGTCCTGCTGTACGCGGGTACCGCGGCCGCGCTGCTGACCTGGCGGGTCGTCCTGCCCCTGGCCGACGTGGTCCGCCACGCGCCGCGGGTGACCGCGGTCGTTCCCGAGGCGGGCGGCATGACGAGCGTCTGGGTCTCGGGCAGCGGAATCGGCGACCTGGGCGCGACGGCGGGTCAGTTCTTCCTCGTCCGCTTCCTGGTACGCGGGCACCTGGTGTCCGCCCACCCGTACTCGGTGTCCGCGGCCCGGACGGGGGACCACCTGAGGTTCACCATCGGCGCGCTGGGCGACCACTCGCGCGCGGTGGCCGGACTGCGGCCCGGTACCAGGGTTCTCCTCGAAGGACCGTTCGGCCGGTTCACCGCGGCCCGGGCGCGTCGGCGGGGCGTCCTGCTGGTCGCCGGCGGAGCCGGCGTGGGGCCGGTGCGAGCGCTCGCCGAGGAGCTGAGGCTGCGGGGCCACGACGTCGTGGTGGTGCACCGCGCCCGGTCGGCGGCGGACCTGGGGCTGGGGGGTGAGCTCGCGGCCGAGGGCATCGACTACCGGCCGGTCGTCGGCCGGCGCGCTGAGCTGGGCCACGACCCGCTCGACGCCGGCCGTCTCCGTGCGCTCGTGCCGGATCTGCCGCAGCGGGACGTGTTCGTGTGCGGTCCACCCGGCATGGTCGCCACGGTCGTGCGTTCGGCGCGTGCGGCCGGTGTCCCGAGGTCCGCCGTCCATCACGAGGAGCTGAGCCTGTCATGACCACACACCGCTGGAGGGGAACGGTCGTCTACCTGGGCGCCCTGGCCGGGCTGGCGGCGATCGCCGTGGCCCGGTTCGGCGGCCTCCCGTTCGAGCAGGCCGCGCCGGCCGTCGCCGGAAGCACCGTCCCCGCCGGCGACACCGGCGGGTCCACGAGCGGCTCCGGGTCGGCCGTTCCGGACGGCACCTCGCCGTCGAACCCCGGAACCGGTACGCCCGACGCGTCGACGGTGACCGTCGGCGGAGACGTCGCCCAGACGCCCTACGGACCCGTGCAGGTGGCCGTCACGTTCACCGGGACGCGGATCGTCGACGTCCAGACCGTGCAGTCGCCGGTCGGTCCCGAGAGCTCCCAGATCGCCGCCCGGTCCACGCCGATCCTGGCGCAGGAGGTCGTCTCCGCGCAGTCGTCCCACATCGACACGGTCTCCGGCGCGACGTACACCTCCGAGGGGTACCGGGAGTCGGTCCAGTCGGCGATCGACGCACGGGGCTGACCGTGCGGTACCTGGAGACGGTCATGGGAGTCCCGATGTCGCTCGACCTGCGGGCCCCGGACGACGAACGCTCCCGCGCGGCGGCGCGCGCGACGTTCGACCTGCTCCGGGCGGAGGACGCGCGGTTCAGCCCGTTCCGGGAGAGCAGCGAGCTGCGCCGGTACGAGCGAGGGCTCGTGGGACCGCCCTCGCCCCAGCTGGCCGAGGTGCTGCGGCTCGCCGAGGACGCCAGGGCCGCCAGCGGCGGGGCTTTCGACGTGCGTCGGCCGGACGGCGGCCTCGACGCCAACGGCGTCGTCAAGGGCTGGGCCGTGCAGCGGGCGGTCGGGCTGCTGCTCGCCGAGGGCTTCGGTGACCTGTGCTTCAACGCCGGGGGCGACGTCGCGGTCCGGGGCGCCCCGGAACCGGGGCGCGACTGGGTCGTGGCCGTGCGTTCGCCGCTCGCCCGGCACGAGCTGATCGCCCGGATCGAGGTCCGCGACGGTGCGGTGGCGACGTCCGGCACCTATGAGCGCGGGCAGCACGTCTGGGACGGGCGCACCGGCCGCCGCGCGGACCAGCTCCTCGCGGCCACGGTCGTGGCCGGCGACCTGACGACGGCCGACATCCTCGCCACCAGTGTCCTGGCCCTCGGTCCCGACGGCGTCGGGTGGGCGCTCGGGCAGGGGGCCGCGTGGGCGCTCGGTGTGCGCCCGGACGGGTCCCTGGTCAGCGGCGGCGCGGCGCCGCGCCGGGCAGCGTGAGCGTGAGCCGGGCGCCGTGCCCGCCGTCCTCGCGCCCCGCCGCCGTCACGTCACCGCCGTGCTGGGCGGCGATCTCGGCGACGAGCGCCAGCCCGAGGCCGTAGTGCCTGCGACCCGCTGGGGCCTCTTCCGGCCCGCGGCGTGAGGCGAAGCGTTCGAAGAGGTCGGCGCCGTCCCCGGCGAAGCCCGGACCGTCGTCCTCCACCACGACCCGCGCGTCGACCCGGCCCGGGTGGACCGTGACCCGCACCTCGCCGTCGGCATGGTCCACCGCGTTGTCCACCAGGGCCGTCACCGCACGTCGGACCGCGGCGGGGGTCGCCATGGCCGACACCGTGGTCTCGCCCTCCGACCGGAGCCGCACGCCCCGTTCCTCGGCCGCCGGCCGTGCCGACTCGACCACCTCCCGGACGACGGCGGCGAGGTCCATCGCGACCGGGTCCACCGAGCGGGGGTCCGCGGCGACGAGCAGGTCGTCCAGGATCTCGGTGAGCGCGGCGGTGTCGGCCAGCAGACCGTCGACGTCGCGGCCGATGGCACCGGCCTGGTCGCCGGGCGCCTGCGTGACCCGCCGGCGCAGCAGCTGGGCCCGCGTGGACAGGAGTGTCAGGGGAGTGCGCAGCTCGTGGCCGGCGTCGGCGACGAAGCGGCGCTGCATGGCGAGAGCCTCGGCCGTGGGCCGGACGGCCCGTCGGGCGAACCACCAGCCGCCCACGGTGGCCAGGAGCACTCCCATGGCTCCGGCGACCGTCAGCGCCACGACCAGCAGGGCCAGCCCCTCGCGCCGTTCCGACGGGTCAAGAACGGCCTGCACGACCCGGCCGGGCCGCACTCCCGTCAGCGTCTCGTAGGTGCCGGCGGGGACGCTCACCTGCCGGCGCAGCTCCTGGCCCGTCCGGGCCGCCTCCGCCATCAGGTCCAGGTTGGGCAGGCCGTCCGGCAGTCCCGGCGTGGTCTCCAGCCCGCGGGCCGACTCGATCGCCACCCATACGCCGGGATCGACGTTCTCGGCGTGCTCGGCGGTCGCCACCGCGGACTCGAGCCGGCGTTCGTCCTCCTCGGCATACCCGCGCGCCACCACGAGCACCGCGGTCACGGCGACGACCAGGAGACACACCAGCACCAGCGCGCCCGTCTGCAGGCCGAGCCTGCGGCTCGTGCGCCGCAGGAGGGCACGTTCGGCGGCGGTGGCCCGCGCCCGGCTCACAGCGCACCGCACCGGTAGCCGAGACCACGTACGGTCACCACGGCACCGCGGCCGAGCTTGCGCCGCAGGTAGTAGACGTAGGTGTCGACGACGCCCTCGTCCGTGACGTCGGGGAAGACCTCCTCGAGCACCTCCCGGCGGCTGAAGACCTGGTTCCGCCGCCGTGCGAGCAGCTCCAGGAACGAGGCCTCGCGCTCGGACAGGTCCACGGTCCCGCCCTCGGCCAGGTCGACGCGCCGGCCCGGCACGTCGAGGCGTCCGCCCGGCACCCTGATCTCCTGCGCGCTCGCGGGTGTCACGGCCGCGCGCCGGCGCAACGCGCGCAACCGGGCCAGGAGCTCGTCGACGTCGAACGGCTTGCCCAGGTAGTCCTCCGCGCCCGCGTCGAGCCCCTCCACCCGGTCGGCCGGGTTGCTCAGGGCCGACAGCATGAGCGCGGGCGTCGGGACCCCCTTGGACCGGAGGCGGCCGAGCAGGTCGAGCCCTTCCACGGCGGGTAGCCCGCGATCGAGGACCAGGACGTCGTACTCCCTGGTCAGGCCCAGGTGCAGGCCCCGCTGGCCGTCACCCGCGACGTCGACGGCGTACCCCTCGGAGGCGAGGATCTCGGTGAGCATGTCCGAGAGCTGCCGGTCGTCCTCGACCAGCAGGATCCGGGACTGCGGCATCGGAACACCTCTCTCTCGCACGCGCGAGGGTGAACGGTACGCGCGACGGGTTCAGGCTCCCACGAACACGCGCCGGAAGCCTCGCGCCCGGCCGCGCCGCCGACGCCCCGGTGCTCACGGCACGGCGCGGCGGGGCGTGCGGGCGGTCGCCCCGCCGTACCCGAGCCGCATCAGCATCTGCGGGTGGCCCTCGACGCCCAGGACCTGCCGCAGGTCGCGACGGGTCGACCGGTTCTCCAGGACGGTGGTCGCGAACGAGGCACGCACGAAGAAGGACGTCGCGGTCAGCAGCAGGTGCTCGAGCGCCTCGCCCGCGACGACCCAGTCGGGCGCGGCGTCGCCGGCCGTCAGGAGGACGGCCATCGTGGACCGCGTCTCGAACTGCGCGCTGTCCGCGCTGGCCAGGAACCGGCGGACCGGCGCTTCGTCGTCGATGCTGCGGGGCCCGAGGGCATCGGCGGGCACGCCGTCGAGACGCTCGCCGCCGACACCGGTCCAGGCCGCTTCCTCGTCGCGTGCGGCCGGGTCCGCGGCCGCCAGGGCCTCCGCCCGGCGTACGAGCGCGAGCACCCGGTCGCGCAGAGGGTCGGACGCCTCGATGACACGCAGCTCGGCACCCTCGTCGTGGGCGGCGCCCTGCACGGCGTGCAGAGCGTCCCGGAACAGCGGCCGGTCCTCGAGCGGCAGCCGCGTCGTCGTGCGACGCGTGATCGCGGCCGCGAGCTCCCGCTCCTCCGGGTCCGGGTCCCTGCCGGGGCGGAGCTCGAGGCGAGCGACCAGCAGCGGGTCGTCCGGGTCGGGCAGCACCGCGGCCGCCACGGTCAGCGACTCGCGCCGAGCGGCGGCCCGGACGTTGAACAGGAACGCGCCGCAGCTGATCAGCATCTCGCGCCCGTGCGGGTCGGCGTGGCGGAGCTGCCGCGAGGTGTCGGCACGCAGAATCACCACGTCGCCCGCGAGCGTCACCCGCCACGGCTGCGTGTTGAACACGCTCGGCGCGCTCGCACCCGCGCGCAGCACCCTCTCCACCCGTGCGTCGGTGACCTCCATCGTCGGCCTCCTGGTGTCCTGGCCGGTCGGTGGGACCGGGCTGCCGCCACCCTTTCTGTCAGCACACCATCCGCACGGCCGGCGGGACAGGGCCTTTCGGCCCTGTATCGTCCCGGCGCCGCTGCCTACCGTCGGAAGCATGGCAGGGACCGACGAGGTCACGCTGAGCGATCCGCGCGAGCCGCTCGTGCCGCTGATGCGCGAGCTACGCACGAAGCCGGAGGGTCTGTCGGGACGAGAAGCCGACCGGCGGCGGCTGGTGTACGGGCCGAACGAGCTCGAGCGACGCCGGCGCACCGCGTGGCCCGGGCAGCTCCTGCGCCAGCTCACCCACCCGCTCGCCCTGCTGCTGTGGCTCGCCGCAGCGCTCGCCTTCGTCTCCGGGACGGCCCCGCTCGGGTACGCGATCGTCGCCGTGATCGTGCTGAACGCCGCGCTCGCCTTCGCGCAGGAACAACAGGCCGAGCGCGCGGTCGAGGCGCTCGCGGCCTACCTCCCGGCCACCGCGACCGTGCTGCGCGACGGCTCGCGCGCCGTGGTGGAGGCGCGCGACCTGGTCCCCGGGGACGTGCTCCTGATTGAGGAGGGCGACCGGGTCTCGGCCGACGCCCGGCTGATCGACGGCGGCGTCGAGGTGGACCTGTCCACACTCACCGGTGAGTCGATGCCCGCCTACCGGTCGGCCGAGCTGCTCGACCTGAGCGGCCCGCTGCTGGAGGCGCGCGACCTGGTGTTCAGCGGCACGAGCTGCACCGAGGGCGAGGCGCGGGCGGTGGTCTTCGCGACCGGCATGCACACCGAGCTCGGGCGCATCGCCGCCCTGTCCCAGCGGGTCGAACGCGAGGAGAGCCCGCTGGAACGACAGGTGAAGCGGGTTGCCTGGCTGATCGCGGCGGTCGCAGTGGGCGCGGGTGCGGTCTTCCTGCCCCTGGGCGCGCTCGTGGCCGGGCTGCCGCTGCCCGAGGCCGTCAACTTCGCCATCGGGCTGCTGGTCGCCAACGTGCCCGAGGGGCTGCTCCCCACGATCACGCTGGCCCTCGCTGTCGGCGTGCGGGTTCTCGCCCGGGGCGGCGCGGTGGTCAAACGCCTGTCGGCGGTCGAGACGCTCGGCTCGACGACGGTGATCTGCACCGACAAGACCGGAACCCTGACCCGCAACCGGATGACCGTCACCAGCATCTGGACGCCCGCCGGCCTGCTCGCGCTGGACGGCGTCCCCGGCGTTCCCGGGAGCGCGCCGGTCCCGACCGCGCTGGCCCAGGCCCTGGCGGCCTGCTCCAACGCCGAGCTCGACCCCGACCGCCCGGACGAGGGTGCGGGCGATCCCACGGAGGTGGCGCTGCTGCGCGCTGCGTCCGCGCTCGGGGCCGACGTGGCCGTCGACGTGCGGACCGGCAGGCGGCTGCGGCAGTTCCACTTCGACCCCGGGCTCCGGCTGATGTCCACGGTGGACCGGGTCGCCGGCCGCGCCGTCGTCCACACCAAGGGCGCGCCCGAAGCGGTGCTGGACCGGGCCGCCGGCATGCTCGCGCCCGACGGCGAGACGCGCGCCATGACCGCGCAGGACCGCCGGATGCTGGCGGACGTCGTGGCCGGCTACGCCCGCGACGGGCTGCGTCTGCTCGCCGTCGCCCACCGGGTGCTGCCGGACGGCGCCTCGTTGCCCACCCGGCGGGAGGACGCCGAGCGGGACCTCGTCCTGCTCGGCGTGGTGGCCATGGTGGACCCGCCACGCCCCGAGGTGGCCGAGTCCGTCGCCCGGTGCCACACCGCGGGCATCCGGCTCATCGTGGTCACCGGCGACCATGCCCTGACCGCCGCGGCGATCGCCCGCCAGGTCGGCATCGCCCGCCACGACACCGTCGTGCTCACCGGGGCCGACCTGGAGGCGATGAACGAGGACGAGCTCGACGGCGTCCTGGCCGCAGGCCGCGAGCTGATCTTCGCGCGCAGCTCGCCCGAGGTGAAGTTGCGCATCGCCGACGCGCTGCGCGCGCAGGGCAACGTGGTGGCCATGACCGGGGACGGGGTCAACGACGCGCCCGCGCTGCGGCGCGCCGACATCGGGATCGCCATGGGGGTGACGGGGACGGACGTGGCCCGCGAGGCCTCGACCATGGTCCTGACCGACGACAACTTCGCGACGATCGTGACCGCTGTCGAGGCGGGCCGCAGGGTCTACGACAACGTCCGCAAGTTCATCGTCTACATCTTCGCCCACGCCACGCCCGAGGTCGTCCCGTTCCTGCTGTTCGCGCTGTCCGGGGGTGCGATCCCGCTGCCGCTGACCGTGCTGCAGATCCTCGCCATCGACCTCGGCACCGAGACGGTGCCGGCGCTCGCCCTGGGTCGCGAGCCGGCCGAGCCCGGGCTGATGGGCCGGCCGCCACGCTCCCGCGGGGAGAACATCATCAGCGGCTCGATGCTCGGCCGGGCCTGGGGGCTGCTGGGTGGCGTCTCGACGGTGCTGGTCCTCGCGGGCTTCTTCCTGGCGCTCGTCCACGGCGGGTGGAGCCTCGGCGCGCCGGTCGGCCCGGGTACGCCGCTGCACCACGTGTGGCAGGAGGCGACGACCATGACGTTCCTCGGGATCGTCGCTTGTCAGATCGGCACCGGCCTGGCGTCCCGCACCCAGTACGCCTCCTTGCGCTCGATCGGCCTGTTCAGCAACCGCCTGCTGCTGTGGGGCATCGCGGCCGAGCTTGTGTTCGCCGCGGCGCTCGTGACCGTCCCGTTCCTGCAGCGCGTGTTCGGGACGGCGGCGCCGCCCGCCGAGCTTCTCGCGCTCCTGGTGTTGTTCCCGGTGGTCGTCTGGGGAGCCGACGAGCTGTGGCGCCTCGTCCGGCGTCAGCGGTCGGGCCGGGCGCCGTAGCGGGCCAGGAACGTGGCGACCGCCTCGTGGGCGACGGCCTCCAGCTCCTCGGCCGGATAGCGCGCCGCGCCGCCGGTCAGGGTGAGGCGGTTCAGGGGCGCCGCCAGGGTGAGCCAGGTGAGCTGCTCGGCGGCTACCTCGGGCTCGTCGACCCGCAGCAGGCCGCGGGCGGCCAGGTGCCGCAGGGCGTCGGCCAGGAGCGCCTGGTTGTGGTCCCAGCTCCGGCTGACGTAGTCGGCGGCCACGTCGGGGAACCGTTCGGCCTCGGCGGTGATCAGGGTCCGCATCTGGAGCACCGGGGCGCTCAGCACGCCGTGGTGCAGGGTGCGGCAGAGCCGCAGCAGCCCCTGGCGGACGTCGTCGGTCGCCATCAGCTCCGCCAGGTGCGGGGCCATCGCGTCGCGGCCGCGGTCGACCCAGTCGCGCACGACGGCCGCGTACAGGATCTCCTTGGACGCGTACTGCCTGTAAAGGGTCTGCTTCGAGATCCGCGCCTGCGCGGCGACGGCGTCCATCGTCGCGCCGGCGTACCGGCGCGCGAGCAGCACCTCGCGCGCGACGTCGAGGAGGTCGGTGCCGCGGCTGCCACCGGGCCGGCCGCGGCGCTGGGATGGGCTGGTCACGAGAAAATAGTACTGGACAGTACTCCGGGCATCCGCTTACAGTACTGTGTAGTACTAAAAGGAGGATCGTCATGATCGCGTGGGGTGTCGCAGTCGCCGCCGTGGCGGCGTTCGTGCTCAGTTCCGTCTACTACGTCGTCGTCTCGCCGCTCGAGCGGCGAGCGCTCGGCGACCGGGTGCTCGACCGCGGCCGCCCCGGCCCGTTGCGGGTGGTCACCGAGCTCGTGCGGACGGCGGTGGTCGCGGCCGGGTTCGCGTGGGTCGCCGCGCAGGCCGGCCTGCTGGCGCTGCCGTCCTCGCTCCTGCTGGCGCTCGTGCTGTGGGTGGCGTTCCCCGTGGTGCTGCTCACCGGGTCGATCATCTGGGAGCGGGTGCCGTGGCAGACGGCGGCCATCCACGCGGGGGACTGGCTCCTCAAGCTCCTGCTCGTGGCGTTCGTCCTCGGGCTCGTCCACTGATCCGAAGGGAATCCGATCATGTCCGCAGTCGGCACCGGTCCGCTGGACCGAAGCTTCACCGCAGTACTGCTCCGGAGCGAGGCGAAGGGTGGCTGGACCTACCTGAAGCTGGACGGCTCCGCCGAGTACTTCGGCACCCGGGGTCTGGTCAAGGTCCGGGGAACCATCGACGGTGTCGAGTTCACCAGCTCCTTCATGGCGCTCGGCGACGGCACCCACAAGCTGCCCGTGGCCGCCGGCCTCCGCCGCGAGATCGGCAAGGAGGCCGGCGACACGGTCAGCGTGCGCCTGCTGGAGCGCCTGGGCTGACGGGCTCCCGCGCCGGCCCCGACGACTCCCGCAGCACCAGCTCGGTCGGCAGCCTGATCTGCTCGGCGTCCTGGGTGGTGCGCCCGGCGAACTGGTCGATCAGCAGCTCGACGGCCAGCCGGCCCGCGTGCGCGCCGGGGCCGCCGAGCGTCGTCAGCGACGGGTGGACGAACTCGGAGGCGAAGATGTCGTCGAAGCCGACCACGCTGACGTCGTCGGGCACCCTGATGCCGCGCTGGGTGAGGCGGCGGATGACACCGAAGGCCAACAGGTCGTTGTGCGCGACGACCGCCGTCGCCCCGGTGCGCAGGGCGCCGTCGGCCGCGGCGCCGCCGTTGGCGACGTTGGGGGTGTAGGGGCCGACGCGGTGCGCCGTCAGGCCGTGCTCCTCCGCCCCGGCGCTCAGTGCCGCCCAGCGCACCGCGCCCATCCAGGACCCCGGTGGGCCCGCGCAGTAGGCGAAGCTGCGGTGCCCGAGCGAGGCGAGGTGCGCCAGGATCTGCTGGCAGCCCGCGCCGACGGCGAGCGTGACGCTGGTCAGCCCGGCCAGCTCGCGGTTGAGCAGCACCACGCGGTGCTTCTCCGCCAGGGCGACCAGGGCGTCGTCGGACAGGCGGCTGGCCGCCAGGACGAAGCCGTCGACGTTCGGGGACAGGTCGCGGACCTGGTTCTCCTCGATGCGCTGCGACTCCTCGGCGTTGACGATGACGAGCGTGACGTCGGACGCCTTGGCGCGCTGCTCCGCGCCGCGGATGAGCTCGAAGAAGTGCGGGTTGGTGATGTCGGACAGCACCATCGCGATGGTGCGGTGCCGCCCGCCGGGCAGCGCGCGGTTCTGCGGGACGTGCTCGTAGCCGAGCTCCGCTGCCGCGGCGAGCACCCGCTGCCGCGTGGCCTCGTTGACCCGGCCGGGCTTGTTGAAGGTGCGCGAGACCGTCGAGGCGGCCACGCTGGCCGCCTTCGCGACGTCGTAGATCGTGGGCTGCACCCGGGCATCTAGCCATATGTCCTGCAATTTTGGCAACTACTTGCACAACTTGCCAGGTGGTTTCTACTGTCGCCGCACTACGACGCCGCACACCGACGTGCGGCGGCGACCGCACCGCACACGGACGTGCGGTGCCGGACGGAAGGGGATCGTCCCGATGTACGTGAAGCACCCATGAAGCAGGGCCTGCGGCGCGTCGTGCAGGTGCTCACCGGCATCGAGCTCGCCATCGCGTGCCTGGCCACGGCCCTGATCTTCGTGCTCATCCTGTTCCAGGCCGCGCAGCGCTACCTGCCCGTGCCGCAGATCGTCTGGGCGGGCGAGATGTCGCAGTTCGGGCTGATCTGGCTCACGTTCGTCGCGGCCGGCGTGCTGGTCACCCGCAACGGCCACATCGCCATCCAGCTCATCGACAACGTCCCCGGCGCACTCTTCGCGCGCGTGGTGCAGACCGTCGCCATGGCCCTGGTCGCGGTCATCTCCGCGGCCTTCACCTGGGCATGCTGGGAGCTCGTGCACTCCGCCGGCTTCCTCACCTCGCCCGCCCTCAGGCTGCCGATGTCGTGGGTCTACGCGATCGCGCTGATCGGCCTGGTGAGCGCGACGGTCCGCGCGGTCGTCGCCGCGGTGCAGATCGCCCGGTTCGGCCCGCCGCCGCCCGACCACGACGGGCTGATCGTCGAGGGCGAGGCCGCGCGATGACGTCGCTCCTGCTGCTGGTCACGATCATGCTGCTGCTGACGCTCCGCGTGCCGGTCGCGTTCGCGTTCCTCGGCCCCGGCCTGGGCTACCTGCTCATCGAGGGGCAGTCGCTCGGCCTGCCGATGCGGCTGGTCGCCGACGCCACCGGCAACTTCGTGCTGCTCGCCATCCCGCTGTTCATCCTGCTCGGTGTGGTCGCCAACCACGCGGGCATCGCGGACCGGCTCTTCGACTTCGCGCTCGCCCTGTTCGGCCGGGTGCGCGGCGGGCTCGGCTACGTGAGCGTCGGCGTCAGCCTCGGCTTCTCCTGGATGAGCGGCTCCGCGGTGGCCGACGCCGCGGCGCTGAGCAAGGTGGAGATCCCGCCCATGCTGCGTGCCGGGTACTCCCGGCGGTTCGGCCTCGGCGTGGTCGGCGCGTCCGCGCTGATCGCCCCCGTCATGCCGCCGAGCATCCCCGCCGTCATCTTCGCGGGCCTCGCCTCCGTCTCGACCGGCGCGCTGTTCGCGGCCTCCGTGGTGCCGGCGCTGCTCATGGTCGCCGGGCTGTGCCTGGTGGTGTTCCTGCTGGTGCGCCGCCAGCCCGGCATCCGGCACATCGGGTTCTCCTGGCGGCGGGTCGCGCAGACCGGCAAGCGCGTGCTGCTTCCCCTGGGGGCGCCCGTGGTCATCCTCGGGGGCATCCTGGGCGGCTTCTTCACGCCCACCGAGGCGGCCGCCGTCGGCGCGGCGTACA
Source organism: Promicromonospora kroppenstedtii (assembly GCF_044389675.1). Taxonomy (NCBI): domain Bacteria; kingdom Bacillati; phylum Actinomycetota; class Actinomycetes; order Micrococcales; family Promicromonosporaceae; genus Promicromonospora; species Promicromonospora kroppenstedtii. The sequence goes on from NZ_JBIRYI010000013.1 coordinate 113,532, forward strand.
TGATGGTCCTCGGCTTCGCCTACCGCCGCCTGAAGATCAGCGACCTGCCGAAGATCTTCGTCGAGACCGTGCTGACCACTGCCGCGATCATGCTGATCGTCTCGTCCGCGGTGCTGCTCGGCTACGTGCTCGCCCTGGAGCGGGTGCCCCAGGCGCTGTCCGGGCTCGTGCTCGGGTTCACCGACGACGGCACGGTCTTCCTGCTGATCGTGCTGCTCCTGATGCTGGTGCTCGGCACCGTGGGCGACGCGACGCCCATCCTCGTGCTCGTCGTACCCATCCTGATGCCGATCGCGGCCACCCTCGGGGTGGACCCGCTCGTGCTCGGCGTCGTGATGATCATCTCGCTGATGATCGGGCTGATCACGCCCCCGGTCGGCACCGTGCTCTTCGTCCTCGGCTCCACCCAGAAGGTGCCGGTCGGCGAGGTCTTCCGGGGCACCCTCCCGTTCATGGTGCCGCTGACGCTGGTCTGCGTCCTGATCATCTTCTTCCCCGGCCTCGCCACCTGGCTGCCGGCCCTGCTCGGCCTCTGAACCTCCGCTGCTCGGTCCGAACCGAAAGGGAACCCTCATGTTCGCTCGTCGTACCACCGTGGCCGGCGCGGCCGCGGTCCTGCCCCTCGTCCTCCTGACCGCCTGCGGCGGCACCGGGACCGACGACGCCGCCGGAGGCGGCCAGGTCGAGCTGACGCTCGCGCACAGCTACACCGAGGACCAGCCGCAGCACCTCTGCGGCGCCCAGGTCATCAAGGAGGAGGCCGAGGCCGCCGACGTCGGCATCACCGTCGAGGTCTACCCCAACAGCCAGCTCGGCGGGGACGCCGACCGGATCGCGTCCGTGCAGGCCAGCGACGTCGACATCGACATCCAGGGCGCCTCGGCGCTCGCGGCCGTCTACGAGCCGGCCGGCGTGGTCGACGCAGCCTACGTGTTCGACGACGCGGCGCACCTCGACCGGTTCTTCGCCGACGCCTCGGCCGACCAGCTCGAGCAGGACTTCAAGGCCGCCTCCGGGGGCGTGTCGATCCTCGGCGCGTGGTCGGCCGGGGCCCGGCAGTTCACCGCCGACCGGGCCATCCGCGAGCCCGCCGACCTCGACGGCCTGCGGATGCGGTTCCCGGGCTCCGCGCAGCACCTGCTCAACGCCGAGGCCCTCGGCGCTCAGGCGACCGAGGTCGCCTACGAGGAGCTCTACCTCGCCCTCCAGCAGGGCGTCGTGGACGGGCAGGAGAACCCGCTGACCAACATCGACGCCAGCAACCTCGTCGAGGTGCAGGACTACCTGAGCCTGTCCGACCACGGCCAGAACTCCAACCTCATCGTCGCCGCGCCGTCCTACGACGCCGAGCTCGACGACGACCAGCGGGCCGCGCTGGACGCGGCCGTCGCGGCCGCCGTCGAGCAGATGCCCGGCTGCGTCGAGGACGCCGAGCGGGAGATCCTCGAGGCCTGGGAGCAGGACGGTGCGATCGAGGTCGTCGACGACGTCGACCGGGAGGCCTTCGCCGAGCAGACCGACGCCTGGTTCCGGGACAACCTCGAGGGCGACTCGCTCGCGGTCTACGAGGCCATCCGGGGCTCCGCGCAGTGACCGGCGAGTACCGGGTGGCCCTGCTGGGGAACGGCATCCGGGCCTCGCTGTCGCCCGCCCTGCACATGACGGAGGCGCGCCACCTCGGCCTCGGCTACGAGTACCGGACGGTCGACCTGATCGACCGCCCGCACGTCGACCTCGGCGCCGAGCTCCGCCGGCTGGAGGATGCCGGCTACGCCGCGACCAACGTGACCCACCCCTACAAGCAGGCCGTCCTCGACCACGTGACCGACCTCAGCCCGACCGTGCGCCACCTCGGGTCGGCCAACCTCGTGCTGTTCGACGACGGCCGCCGCACCGCGCACAACACCGACCGGCCCGGGTTCCGCGCCGCGCTCGCCGGGTTCCTCGGCGACGACGGTGCCACCGGCGCCGTGCTCCAGGTCGGGGCCGGGGGAGCAGGCCTCGCCACGGTCGCGGCCCTGCTCGACCTCGGGTTCGACACCGTCGTCGTGCACGACGCCGACCCGGCAGCGGAGGCGACCCTGCTCGACCGGTTCTCCGCCGGCCGGCCCCGGCTGCTGCCCGGCGACGGCGGGCTCGACCGCTGGCTGCCCCGCGTCGACGGCGTCGTGCACGCCACCCCGGTCGGCATGGCCGAGCATCCCGGGGTCGCGTTCGACGTCGACCGGCTCGCGCCGTCCGCCTGGGTCGCCGAGGTGGTCTACCGGCCCCTGGAGACCGAGCTCCTGCGCCGTGCCCGGGCCCGCGGCCTGGCCACGCTCGACGGCGGCGGGATGGCCGTGGGGCAGGCCGCCGAGAGCCTGCGCCTGATCACCGGCCTCGACCCCGACACCATCCGGATGCACGCCCACTTCCACCGGCTCGTCACCCGACGGCCCGGTACCTGAACCACCGGCGGAGGACCGACATGCGCAAGTCGATAGCGACCGTCTGCCTCAGCGGCAGCCTGGAGGACAAGCTCTACGCCTGCGCCGACGCCGGCTTCGACGGCATCGAGATCTTCGAGCCCGACCTCGTCGTCAACGACCGCAGCCCCGAGGAGATCCGGGCGCTCGTGGACCGGCTGGGCCTGAGCCTGGACCTGTACCAGCCGTTCCGGGACTTCGAGGGCGTGGGGCCGGACCTGTTCGAGGACAACCTGCGCCGGGCCCGGGCGCGCTTCGAGACCATGCGGCGGCTCGGCATCGGCACCGTGCTGGTCTGCAGCAACGTCGCGACCGCGACGATCGGCTCCGACCGGGTGGCGGCCGAGCAGCTGCGCCGGCTGGGTGACCTCGCGGCGTCCTACGGGGTCCGGGTGGCCTACGAGGCGCTCGCATGGGGCAAGTACGTGGACGACTACCGCCGCTCGTGGGAGATCGCCCGGCTGGCCGACCACGAGGCGGTCGGGGTGTGCCTGGACAGCTTCCACATCCTCTCCCGCGGGCACGACCCGGCAGCGATCGAGGAGATCCCGGGGGAGAAGATCTTCTTCGCCCAGCTCGCCGACGCCCCCGACCTGACCATGGACGTGCTGTCCTGGAGCCGGCACCACCGGCTGTTCCCCGGCGAGGGTGCCTGGGACCTCGGCCGGTTCGTGACCCACCTCGTGCGCGCGGGGTACACGGGGCCGCTGTCGCTGGAGGTGTTCAACGACGTGTTCCGGCAGACCGATCCCGGCCGGACCGCCGAGCACGCCCTGCGCTCCCTCGTCTGGCTCGAGGACCGGGCGGCCAGGCTCCTGGCCGACGACGGCGTGGGCCCGGCTGTCGTGCTCGACCGGATCGCGGACGTCGACGTGCCGACCGGCTACGACTACGTGGAGATCAAGGCCGAGGACACCCACGAGGTCGAGGTGATGCTCGACCAGCTCGGGCTGACCTTTCGCGGGCAGCACCGCACCAAGCCGGTGCGGCTGTGGTCGTCCGGCGCCGCGAACGTGGTGCTCAACGAGCAGCGGGCCCGGGACCTGGCGCCGCACGTGGCCGGAATCGGCCTCGGCGTGGCCGACGCGGCGGCGGCGAGCGACCGGGCCCGCGCCCTGGCCGTGCGCGCGGTGCCGCGCCGCACCCAGGCCGGGGAGCTCGACCTCGCGGGGTTCGTGGCGCCCAGCGGCCTGGAGGTGTTCCTCAACGACCGGCGCACGCGGACGCCGGCGGGCACCGAGCCGGCCTGGGCCGCCGAGTTCGACCGGGGCCGTCCCGGCCCCGGCGCGGGGCAGATCAGCGGCGTCGACCACGTCAACATCTCCCACGGCTGGGACACGCACGACGAGGCGGTGCTCTTCTACACGACGGTGCTGGGGCTCGAGAGCCCGACGGCGACCGAGGCCGCGGGCCCGCAGGGGCTGGTCCGCAGCCAGGTCATGCGCACGGCCGACGGCGCGGTCCGGATCTCGCTGAACGTCGCGCCCGCGGGCGTCTCCCACCCCCAGCACATAGCGCTGGCCTGCACCGACGTCGTCGCCGTCGCGCGCAGGGCGGGCGAGCGCGGGCTGCCCCGCGTGCCCGTGCCCGCCAACTACTACGACGACCTGCGGGCCCGGTTCGGGCTCGACGACACGACGCTCGCCCTGCTGCGCGACCACCAGCTCATGTACGACCGCTCCGAGGCCGGCGAGTTCTGGCACTTCTACACGCCCCGCGTGGGCCACCTCTGCTTCGAGGTGGTCCAGCGGGTCGGCGGGTACGACGTCTACGCGGGCGACAACACCCCGGTGCTGCTGGCCGCCCAGGACCGCCTGGACCGGGCTCAGCGCAGCAGGCTCAGCAGGTCCTCCGGCGTCAGCGTCTCCGCGGGCGAGAAGTCGTCGCCGGCCAGGTAGTCCAGCAGGCTGCGCCGGAGCTGGCGCGCGGCCCTACGGTCGCCGGACGGGTCGAGGTCGAGCGAGCTCACCATGATCCGGCCGGCGCCGACCCTGGCCTCGACCAGGACACCGAGCCGGCGCGCCTCGAACCAGGTGTCGATCGGCTGGGCGACCGGGCGCAGCCCGGTGGGGAGCCCGTCGAGCAGCATCGCCTTGGCGCCGTGCAGGAGCTCCCACCACTGCCAGTCGGTGGTGCCCGTGGTGGGGAAGTGGCGGAACACCGGGTGCTGCGGGTCGTGCAGCACCCCGAGGGTGTGCGGGGCCTGGCCCTTGGTCCAGGCGGTGTTCCAGAACGCCGGGGTGAACCCGAGCGCGACGTCGTTCCCGATCTGCTCCGCGCCGAGCTCGAGCAGCACGGTCGCGCCCGCCCCGGCCCGCTCGACGGCCTCGCCGACGTCGCTGGTCACCAGCACGGACGCCGGGGTCGTGACCTCCGCCGCGGCCGGGTAGACCCACAGGTCCCAGTCGTTCTCGTACCGGGCGCCGGCGGTGTCGGCCACGGTGACCACCAGGGTGACCTGTGCGGGCCCGGCGGTGAGGCCCGCGGGAACGCGCACCGGACCGAACCGGGTGCCGTTGCCGACGGGGACGGTCGCCCCCCGGGCGACCGAGCCGCTCCCGAGCTCGGCGCCGTCCTGGTCGAGCAGGCTCCAGGTCACGTCCGCATCGATCGGCCCCGCGCCGAAGTGCGCCACCTGCACGTCGAAGTCGATCTCCTGGTCCGCCGTCCAGACGCGCCGCGGCAGCCGGGCCAGCGGGACGGTGGGACCGCAGAACCGGGCGAACTCGTCCGCCGTCGAGTACCCCTTGGACTCCCAGAAGGGGTTGAGCACGCCGACCAGTGCCGTGCCCTGGCCGGGGAAGTCGCTCAGGCCGAGCAGGTGGAAGCCGCCGAAGCCCTCCGTACGTAGTGCCGCCTCGATGTCCTCCTTGTAGCAGAGCAGCTGGAGCCGGCCGGAGGCGTGCAGGAACGCGGCGGCCTGGTCGGACATGCCGCCCTGCTCCAGGAAGTCCGCGAAGATGCCGAAGTTCTTGGGCTGCAGCAGCCCGGTGTACCTCGACACCTCGCCGAGGTCGGGGTAGGCGCACCACTGCCCGATCTCGTGGCTGACGATCGGGCGCGGCCGGGACCCGACCCATTCGCGGTAGTCGGACCGGGTCTCCGGCGGGCGGCCGTTCAGCCGGGAGTCGAGCCCCTCGCCCCAGCGGTGCGCCCGCGGGTCCGGGATGTTGTCGAAGTCGTTCTCGACGAGGGCGGGCCAGCCGGCTCCGCTGGTGTACAGCCGCCGCGGGTCGTAGGTCCGCCAGGTCGTGACCCACGACGCGAGGAACTCGGCGTCCCTGCCGCCGGGCTCGTTGCCGTGCGCCATCATGACGAACGACGGGTGGTTGCCGTAGGCGTCGAGGATCCGGCGGGTCTCCTCGTACAGGTAGGCGTCCACCGGTCGCGACTCGCCGAGCGCGGCCCCCTGGTTGGCCCAGACCGGGCCCTCGGCCTGGATGTAGAAACCGGCTTCGTCGGCGGCGACGAAGGCGGCCTCGGGCGGGCACCACGAGTGGAAGCGCAGCAGGTTCAGCCCGTGCGCCTGGCAGACGGCGATGACGTGACGCCAGGCGTCGACGTCGGTCGGCGGGTAGCCGGTCAGCGGGAAGACGCACGACTCGAGCGTGCCGCGGACGAACGTCCGGCGTCCGTTGATCGTCACCTGGGTGCCCTCGACCCCCACCTCGCGCAGGCCGAACACGGTGCGGGCGACGTCACGGTGCTCGTGCCCGCCCACGTCGGTGACCAGCTCGACCGTGAGCTCGTACAGGGCCGGCCGGAACTCGTCCCAGGTCAGCGCGTCGTCGCCCAGCGGGAGCTCGACGTCCACGTGCGCCCCGCTCGACGTCAGACCGCGTTCGCCCAGGTCGCGGCTGTACTCGGCCGCGAAGGCGGCGCTCACCGGCCCAGCCTCGTGCTCGCCCGGCACGTTGAACCGCCGGGCCCGGACCCGGACGGTCCCGGCGCCCGCGCCGTCGCTCCCGGCGGCGATGTCCACCTTGACCAGGGCGGAGCGGGCGGCGACGTCGGGCACGACGCGCACCCGGCTGACGGTCACGGCCGGTGTCGCGGTCAGGGACAGCGCGCCGACCACGCCGTTCCAGTTGCCCTGGGTATGGTCCGAGACGCTGTGCGCGTTCGGTCCGACGTCGACCACGGCCCGGTTGTCCACGCGGATCGTGAGCACGTGCCTGCCGGGGGCCAGGCGGCCGAGGTCGAGGCGGTGCGCGGTGGTCAGGCTCCGCTCGGACCCGACGAGGCGCTCGCCCACCCACACCGTGGACTCCCAGTGCACCCGCTCCAGGGACAGGATGACGTCCCGCCCCGCCCAGCCCGCCGGGATCTCGACCTCGCGCTGGAACCACGCCGCGCCGCGGTAGTACACGCGGGGCTGGAGCCAGAACGGGACCGCGACGGCGCCCGGCTCGCGGTACGGCGCGTACCGGTCGTCGGTGAAGTACGACCGGTCCACGATGCTGCCGGTCCAGGGCGTGTCGAGGCCGACCGGGTCGCCGAGCCCCTGGTGCTGGACGGATCCGGGAAGCCGGACCGTCGGCGCGTCCCCGGGCAGGCCGCGCCGGAACCACTGGTCGAGCTCGCCCACGCCCTCCGGGTCGAGGGCGCACCGCCACTCGCCCGACAGGTCGAGCGACCAGTCGGCCTCGGGCGTGGTCCCGGTCTCGGGTGCGTGCGGGTCGAGGAGCATGAGCGGGGGATCCCTTCGGGCGGCGTCCGGCTCGACGGCGAGCCTGGTCCGACCCTAGGTCGGCGCCCGGGGCGGCTGAAGGGACGATGCTCTGCACTTCCATGGACGGATCCACGATCCGGCTGCCGGCCCCGGCGCTCCCTCAGCGGCCCTTGCGGGCGCGGTACTCGCTGGGGCTCATGGAGTGGATCCGCCGGAACCGACGGGAGAAGTACAGCGGGTCGGGGTAGCCGACCTGGCGTGCGATCGAGGCGACCGTCCGGTCCGTGGTGTCGAGGAGCTCGCGCGCCGACGCCATGCGCAGCCGGGTCTGGTACTCGAGCACGCCGAACCCGGTGGCCCTGCGGAACAGCGCCGCGTAGTGGGACTGGCTCAGGCCCGCCATCCTCGCCAGCTCGGGGACGGTGACGCGGTCCGCGAGGTTGGCGCGCAGGAACTCGAGCGTGTTCTCGATCGGCGCCGCCCGGTCGGGGGCCGTCGTGCCCCGGTCGGCCGCGATCAGGGCCAGGGCGTGCCACGCGGCGCCTGCGGCTGCCGCCAGGCTGGAGGCCGTCTCGTCACGTTCCATCCGGCGCAGCACGGTGTCGGTCAGCGCGATGACCCGGGACGGGTCGCTGAGCTGCACGACCGGCCGCCGCACGGTCACGTCCGTCCCCTCGAGCAGCGCGGCCAGGGCCGGGCCGGTCACGTGCATCCACCAGATCGTCCAGGGGTCGGCGGCGTCGGCCTCGTAGCTGTGCGGGGTTCCCGCCGGGATGATCACGGCGCCGCCCGCGACGACCTGATGGACGCCGGACGCCACCACGCACGTGCCCTGACCGGCGCCGCAGACCATGACGATGTCCTGCGCCGCACCCTGCGGGCGGGACCTGCTGTGCTGGGCCGCCCGCGGGTAGAACCCGACGTCGGTCACGAGCAGCTGGGACGTCACCGGCCGGGTGCGTGCCCGGGCCACCAGGGGCTGGGGCAGCACCCGCATGCGCTGCCCCGGGAAGCCGGTCAGCGACCCGCCCGCGCCGTGTGGCGGCGCACCGCCGCGTCGAGGCCGTCGGCGATCATGGTCAGCGCCTCCGCGAAGTCGGCACCTGCCTCCGGGGGCGCGCTGACGGCGTCCGGGCTCAGCGACGTCTCCGTGTCCAGCAGCCCGAGGGCGTCGGCGCTCAGGCGCTGCTGCTCGTGGAAGGTGAACCCGACGACGTAGTGCATGACGGTCTCCGCGGCGACCAGCGCCAGGGGGTCCGGCACCCCGTCCCGGCGCGTGGCCCGCATCAGCTGCGACTGGACCGGGGAGTCGACGAGCCCGAGCGCCAGCGAGCTCGACACCAGCTCGGCGCCGTCGCGGTAGGCGAGCAGGCACTCGCGCAGCCGCCCGCCCAGCAGGCGGACGACGTCCGAGGTGGGCAGATCCTCGACGTCGACCTGGTCCATCGGCCCGAGGATCCGCGCGCTGACCGCCGCGAGCAGCGACTGCTTGTTCGGGAAGTGCCAGTACAGGGCACTGACCTGCACGTCGAGGGAGGTGGCGATGGCCCGCATGGTCAGGTCGGGCAGGCCGTACTCGTCCAGGAGCCGCAACGCCGTCCTGGACACGTCGTCGCGGCTGTGCCGACGGCCGCTTGCCGGTGCGCTCATCGCGCCACTATATTCCTGAACGCCGTTCAAGTGAACGCTGTTCAAGTGGGAGAGGTACCGATGCGAGACGACTACCGATCGAGCCGGCGCGCGCTGGACGCGACCGACCTGGCCCGGGTGGCCGTGATGGCCGCGACCATCGCCGTGCTCGGCCTGCCCGGCAGCTTCAGCGTCCTCGGCGCGGTGCCGATCACGGCGCAGTCGCTCGGCGTCATGCTGGCCGGCGCGATCCTCGGGCCCCGGCTCGGGGCGCTCTCCGTCGTCGTGCTGCTCGCGCTCACCGCCACCGGCCTCCCGCTGCTGGCCGGCGGTCGCGGCGGGCTCGGCGTGTTCGTGGGCCCGTCCGCCGGGTACGCGATCGGCTGGATCGCCGCCGCGTTCGTGATCGGGCTGATCGTGCACGCCACGCCGTACAAGCCCACCGTCTGGCGCACGGCCCTGGGGGTCGTCGTCGGGGGCATCCTCGTGGACTACGCGTTCGGCATCCCCGTCCAGAGCCTCGTGACCCGCCTGCCGCTCGGGGAGACCGCGCTGACCAGCCTCGTCTTCGTCCCCGGAGACCTGGTCAAGGCGGTGCTCGCGACGCTCGTCGTCCTCGGGCTCGTGCGCGCCTACCCCCGCGCGTTCCGGCGCACCTGGCAGCCGAGGAAGCGGCGCGGCACCGACGACCAGGTGCAGGCCGGACGGTGACACGGCGCATCGTCACGCTCGACGACACCGCTGACTCCCTGCTCGACCGGATCCGCGCCGTGCGGGCGGCGGGCGACGTCCCCCTCGTCGCGGACTCCCGCTGGCCGGCCGCCCAGCGGACGGCGGTCGACGACCTCGTCCGCGCGGCCGAACCGCCGGCAGGCGCGGCCTGGGCGACGCTCACCTCCGGCAGCAGCGGCACCTCCCGCGTCGTGGTGCGGACCGAGGAGTCCTGGGCGCGGTCGTTCGCCGCGGTGTCCGCGTTGCTGGACGATCCGTCGGCGTCGGACGCGGCGCCGGTCGTCGCCCTGCCCGCCCCGGCGTCGTCGTCGCTCACGCTGTTCTCGCTGGCGCACGCCCTGGCCGGCGGCCCGCACCCGGCCCTCCCGGGGGACGACGCCGGCCTCGCGGCGGCCACCGCGTTCCACGGCACGCCGCACGCCCTGCGCACCCTGCTCGAACGCGGGGCGCTACCGCGCGTGCGCACCGCCCTGGTCGGCGGCTCCCACCTCGACCAGCGGGTCCGCGCGCTCGCCGAGTCCCGGGGCGTCCGCGTCGTCGCCTACTACGGCGCGGCCGAGCTCTCGTTCGTGGCCGCCGACGACGGCACCGGTCTGCGCCCCTTCCTCGGGGTGGAGGTCGACGTGCGCGACGGCCAGGTCTGGGTGCGCTCCCCGTACGCGGCCCTCGGCTACCTCGGCGACGCCGGGCCCCTGCGCACGGACGGGCCCTGGGCCACCGTGGGCGATCTCGCCGACCTGCGCGACGGCACGCTCACGCTGCGCGGCCGCGCGGACGGCGCCATCCTCAGCGCCTCCGCCACCGTGGTCCCGGAGGAGGTCGAGGCCCACCTCCGGCGCCTGCCCGGCGTCCGGGACGCCGTGGTCTTCGGCTACCCGGCCGGCGGCGTCGGCGCGCTGGTCGCCGCCGTGGTGGAACCGGCCGCCGGCCGCGCGCCGGTCAGCGCGGGCCTCCTGCGCGAGACGGCGGCGTCCGGGATGAGCCCGTCGCACCGGCCCCGCATCTGGTTCACCGGCGACCTGCCACGCACCGCCGCCGGAAAACCGGCCCGCGCCGAGGTGGTCCGCCGTGCGCTCGCGGGGGAGGTGCGCCGAGTTGTCGGCTGACGCCGTGGTCGTCGCCGCGCGCCGGACGCCGGTCGGCACCCGCGGGCGGGCCCTGGCGGGCCTCGGCGTGGAACGGCTCGCCGCGCCCGTCGTCCGCGCCGCCCACTCCGACGCCGCGACAGCGGCCGGCCACCCGCTGGTCGTCGCCGACGTCGTGCTCGGCAACTGCATGGGCCCAGGCGGCAACCCGGCCCGCGTCGCGGCGCTCGCCGCCGGGCTCGGCGTCGAGGTGCCCGGCGGCACCGTGGACCGGCAGTGCGGCAGCGGGCTCGCCGCCGTGCTCGACGCCGCCACGGCGATCCGCGCGGGCGACCTCCGCGCCCGGATCGCGGGTGGCGTCGAGAGCGCCTCGACGGCGCCCGTCCGCTCCGTCGACGGCACGCCCTACTCGCGCGCGCCGTTCGCGCCGCACGGATGGCCCGACCCCGACATGGTCGAGGCCGCGGAACACCTGGCCGCCGCCGACGGCATCGGCCGCGACCGGCAGGACGCCCACGCCGCGCGCAGCCACCGCCGGGCGCGCGCCGCCCGGGATGCCGGGCGGTTCACGGCCGAGCTCGTCCCGCTGGCAGGCCTGACCGCGGACGACAGCATCGGCGTGGCCGAACGGCTCCTGCCCCGGCTGCCCGTCCTGTTCGACGGCGGCACCCTCACCGCGGGCACCGCCACGCGGATCAGCGACGGGGCGGCCGCCGTCGCGCTCGTCCCGGACGCCCTCCGGGGCGACGCGCCGGGCCTCGTGCTCCGGGGCCACGCCGTGGTCGGCTGCGACCCGGCGCTCCCCGGGATCGGCGCCGCGCCGGCCGTGGCGGCAGCCCTCGACCTGGCGGGCGCGCGGGTCGGCGACGTCGCGGCGTTCGAGATCGTCGAGGCGTTCGCCGCCCAGTCGCTCGCCGTGCTCGGCCGGCTCGGCATCGCCGACGACGACCCGCGGGTGTGCGCGGACGGCGGGGCCCTGGCCCTGGGCCACCCCTGGGGGGCGAGCGGCGCGATCAGCGTGGTGCGGCTGTTCGGCCGGCTCGTGCGCGGGGGAGCTCCCGCCGGGTCGCTCGGCGTCGCCGCGGCGTCCGTGGGCGGCGGCCTGGGCGTCGCCGCGGCCTTCGAGGTGGTCCGATGAGCGGGGTCGAGCTCGAGGGCGTCAGCGTGCGCCTCGGCGACACGGACGTGCTGCGCGACGTCACGCTGTCCCTGCGGGCGCGGACCGTCGCCGTCATCGGCGAGAACGGCTCGGGCAAGTCGACGCTCGCGCGCCTGCTCAGCGGCCTGGCCGTCGCCCGCGAGGGCACCGTGCGGGTGCTCGGCCTGGACCCGGCCCGGCAGGTCGCGGAGCTGCGCCGGCGCGTCGCCGTCGTCTTCAGCAACCCGGACGCGCAGATCGTCATGCCGACCGTGGCGGAGGACGTCGCGTTCTCCCTGCGTACCGAGAAGCTGTCCCGCCAGGAGCGGTCCGAGCGGGTGACCGCCGCGCTCGTCCGGTTCGGGCTCGCGGAGCTCGCCGACCGGTCGTCGCACGAACTGTCCGGCGGGCAGAAGCAGCTGCTGGCCCTGTGCGGCGCCTTCGTGCGGGACCCGGAGCTGGTCGTGGCGGACGAGCCGACCGCCTACCTCGACGCGCCCAACGCCCGCCGGGTCGCCGACCACCTGCTCGAGGACGCCGCGCACCGGCTGGTCCTGGTGACGCACGACCTGGCGCTCGCGCGCCGCTGCGACGTCGCCGTGCTCGTCCAGGACGGATCCGTGACCGAGGTGGGAGCGCCCGACGACGTGCTGGCCTCGTACGAGGCGAGCATCCGGTGGTGACCCTCTACCGGCCGGGGGAGGGGCCCTGGTACCGGCTGCCGACCGGGTGGAAGACGGCGCTGCTCCTCGTGGTCGTGCTCGCCGTCTGCCTGCTGCCGCCCACCTGGTGGGCGGCCGGCGCGATGGCTGCCGTCTGCGTGGCCTGCTACGCGGTACCGGGCATCGGGCTGCGGGAGCTCGTCCGCCAGGCCTGGGCCGCCCGCTGGATCGTCGCCGTGACGCTCGCGGGCCAGCTGATCTTCCTGGACCCGGAGCACGCCGTCGCCAACGCCGCGCGGGTGACCACGGCGATCACGCTCGCCGGGCTGCTCACGCTGACCACCCCGGCGACCGAGCTGCTGGACACGGTCGAGCGGGCCATGCGGCCGCTCGCGCGCCTGGGCCTCGACCCGCAGCGCGCGGCCTTGACCCTCTCCGTGACGCTGAGCACGCTGCCCGTCCTCGCTCGCCTCGCCCGCGACGTGCGCGAGGCGCAGCTCGCCCGCGGCGGTGGCCGGAGCCTGCGGCACTTCGCGATGCCGTTCCTCGTCATGGTGCTCAAGCACGCCGACGAGCTGGGCGACGCGCTCGCGGTGCGCGGGGTGCGATAGGCGCGCCCCGGATCAGAGGTGCAGCACCCCCTCCGCGGTCACCACGCCGCTGCCGGTGATCGTGACCAGCGGCCCGTCGACGCGCAGCTCGATCCGGCTGGGCCGGCCCAGCGCGCGGCCCTGCTCGACGACGATGCGCGCCGGGTCGGCCACGAGCCCGTCGCGGGTCAGCACGGCGGCGAGCGGGCCGGCCGCCGTGCCCGTGGCCGGGTCCTCGGCGATGCCCACGGTCGGGTTGAAGAACCGGGCGTAGGCGCTCAGGCCCGCGGCGGGGTCCAGGCCGGTCGTGTAGACGTAGCAGCCCTCGGCCCCGGCGTCCGCCAGCAGGGCGCGCAGTCCCGCCGTGTCGGGCAGCACGGCGTCCACCGCCGCGATGTCGCGCACCGGCACCAGCAGGTGCTCCGCGCCGGTGGAGGCGACCTCCGCGACGCGGTCGGCGCTGAGGTCCTCGGGGCGCAGGCCCAGCACGGCGGCCAGCGCCGCGCGGTCCTCGACCCGGCCCAGGAACCGCGGGGCGGACTGCGCCATCGAGACCTCGACGCCGGAGCCGGGCCGCGTCACCCGCACGTCCAGCAGGTCGTCGCCGATCTGCTGGACGAACCGGTCCCTGGCCGGGTCCAGCCGCCCGGCCAGCGCCAGCCAGATCCAGGCGCCCATCGCGTTGTGGCCCGCGCCGAAGACCTCCACGCCGGCGGGCGTGAAGGACCGCAGCCTGTGGTCGGCCCCGGATCGGTCGGGGCGGACCAGGAACGTCGTCTCGGACTGGTTGAACTCCCGGGCGACCGCCTGCATCGTCGCCTCCGGCAGCGGGTCGGCGTCGGGCACGAGGGCGAGCGGGTTGCCGGTCAGCGGCGTGGCCGCGAACACGTCCACCCAGTAGAACGGAACGTCCACGGAGGCTCCTTGGTCGGCGTCGGCGATCGGTGGCCCCATGCTAGGGGTGCCGGTGCAGGACCCGGTGGGCGGGGCCGAGGCCCCGCCCGGAACGGGCCGAAAGACCCCCGAGGGCGTTACCGTGGAAGGCGCAGGGGGACGTGAACTGCGGGAGGGTGCCGTGGCCCAGCATGCTCATGAACGGACCGAGCTGTTGCTCGACGCGCTGGCGAACCTCGGGCGCGGTCTGGACCTCGAGACGGCCCTGAACCAGATCAGCGCGATCGCCGCCCGCCTCGTCGGCGCCCGGTACGTGGCGCTGGGCGTACTGGGGGACGACGGACGCATAGCCCGGTTCCTGACGGTCGGGCTGTCCCCGGCGCAGGTGCGGGCCATCGGCCCCTACCCGACCGGGCACGGGATCCTGGGCGAGCTGATCCGGCACCCGGTCCCGCTGCGGCTGCACGACCTCGGCGAGCACCCGGCGTCCGTGGGGTTCCCGGCGAACCACCCGCCCATGCGGTCCTTCCTGGGGGTGCCGCTGCGCGTGCACGGCGGCGCGTTCGGCAACCTCTACCTGACGGAGAAGCTCGGTGGGGGCGACTTCACCGAGGAGGACCAGCGGCTGGTGGAGGCGCTGGCCGCGGGCGCGAGCGTCGCGATCGAGAACGCGAACCTCTACGAGGAGTCGCGGTTGCGCGAGCAGTCCGCGCGGGCGAACGACGAGATCTCCCGCCGCGTGCTCACCGGCTGCTCCCCGGAGGAGGTGCTCGCCCTCGTGGCCGACAACGCGTTGCGGGTCGTGGGCGCGGACACCGCGATCATGGCCCTGCCCGAGAACGGGTACCAGCACCTCGTCGTGCGGGCCGCCGCTGGTACCGAGGCGAAGCGACTGGTCGGCGTCATGCTCCCGCCGGGCGGTACGTTCTCCAACGTCGTCCTGAGGTCGGGCGAGCCGATCGTCTCGCCCGACGCCGTGGCCGACGAGCGCGCCCAGCTCTCCTTCGACCTGCGGCACGAGATCGGGCCCCTCGCGGTGCTGCCGCTGGGCGGGCCGGGCGGCACGCGCGGCGTCCTGGCCGTCGGGCGGTTCGAGGGCCGGATGCCGTTCGCGTCGGTGGCCGTGGAGGCGCTGCAGGGCTTCGCCGCCCAGGCGGCCGTGGCGCTGGAGCTCGCGGAGCACCGCGTCGACGCCGCGCGGTTCGCCGTGCTGCGGGACCGGGAGCGCATCGCCCGCGACCTGCACGATCTCGCCGTCCAGCGGCTCTACGCCACGGGCCTGGGGCTGCTCTCCCTGCGGCGCGACCTCGACGGCGACCACGCGCACCGGGTCGGCCGGGCGGTCGACGAGATCGACGAGACGATCGCGCTGATCCGGACCACCGTGCACCGGCTGCAGCCGGGCGCGGCCCGCACGCCGGAGGGGGGCCTGCGGTCCCGGGTCATCACCGAGATCGACGTGGCCACCGGCCCGCTCGGCTACGCCCCGCGGCTCCGGTTCGACGGGCCGGTCGACTCGGCCGTCCCGTCCGACGTCGCCGACCACGTGGTCGCCGTCCTGCGCGAAGGACTGTCGAACGTCGCGCGGCACGCCCACGCGCGCTCGGTCGCGGTCCGGCTGGCGGTGTCGGACGACGTGGTCCTCACCGTGATGGACGACGGCGTCGGCATCCCCGGTGACGTGCCGCAGAGCGGCCTGCGCAACCTGGCCCGGCGGGCGGCCGAGCTGGGCGGCGTGCTCGGTGTCGGCCCGGGCGAAGCGGGCGGGACCCGCCTGGAGTGGCGCGTGCCCCTGGACGGCGCGTGACGCGCCGGCCGGACGACGGCGGGGGAGGTGCGGTGGACCCCGGGATCCTGTCGTACGAGGGTTTCGACCCCGCCGCCGAGGGGCTCCGGGAGGCGCTGTGCACCCTCGGCAACGGCTACGTCGCCACGCGGGGCGCGGCCCCGGAGTCGTCCGCGGACGGCGTGCACTACCCGGGCACCTACCTGGCGGGCTGCTACGACCGCCTGAAGTCCGTGGTCTCGGGGCGCGTGGTGGAGAACGAGGACCTGGTCAACGCCCCGAACTGGCTGCCGGTCACCTTCCGTACGCCCGGCCAGCCCTGGCTCACGCTCGACGGCGGCGAGATCCTGGAGCACCAGCAGGAGCTGGACACGCGCCGCGGCCTCCTGACCCGGCGCACCCGGTTCCGGGACCCGGCCGGCCGGGTGCTGGCCGTGACGCAGCGGCGGCTCGTGTCGATGCGCGACCCGCACGTGGCCGCGCTGGAGACCACCTTCCTGGCGGAGAACTGGTCGGGGTCCATCGAGGTCTGGTCGAGCCTCGACGGCCGGGTGGTCAACGCAGGGGTGGCGCGCTACGGGGCGTTCGACGGGCGGCACCTGGTCCCGGTGGTGGAGGGCTACGACGAGGCGGAGGACGTGTCCTGGCTGCAGGTCCGCACCGCGACGTCGCAGATCCGGATCGCCCAGGCGGCGACGCTCGTGCTCACCGACCCGGCCGGGCCGGCGACCAGCCGCGCCGAGCGCGCGACCGGCCGGGCGTCGGTGCGCATGTGGCCGGACCTGGTGCAGGGCGTGCCCGTCACGATCGAGAAGCGCGTCGCGATCTACACCTCACGGGACCTCGCGATCTCCGAGTCGCTGACCGCCGCTCGCGAGCACGCGGCCCACCTGCCGCCCTTCGGGGACCTGCTCGCCGATCACGTCCTGGCCTGGGAGCGGCTGTGGCGCGTCAGCGAGGTCGGCGTGACCGGCCGGCCGCGGCGGGCGCTGGAGCTGAACACGTTCCACCTGCTGCAGACCCTGTCCGAGCACAGCGCGCACCTCGACGTCGGCATGCCGGCCCGCGGTCTGCACGGGGAGGCGTACCGGGGGCACGTGTTCTGGGACGAGCTGTTCGTGTTCCCGTTCCTGCTCCTGCGCTTCCCGCGCGTCGCGCGGTCGCTGCTCATGTACCGGTGGCGTCGCCTGCCGCGGGCGCGGCAGGCGGCCGCGGACGCCGGCTACCGGGGCGCGATGTACCCGTGGCAGAGCAGCAGCGACGGCCGGGACGAGACCCAGCGGACGCACCTCAACCCGGTGTCGGGCCGGTGGCTGGAGGACCATTCGCACCTGCAGCGACACGTGGGCATCGCCGTGGCGCACGACGTCTGGCAGTACTACCAGGCCACCGGGGACGTGGCGTTCCTGCACGGGTACGGCGCCGAGATGCTCGTCGAGATCGCCCGGTTCTGGTGCAGCCTGGCGACCTACGACGCCGCCACCGACCGGTACGACATCCGCGGCGTCATGGGTCCCGACGAGTACCACGACGCCTACCCGGGCGCCGACCGGCCGGGGATCGACAACAACGCCTACACCAACGTCATGGTCACCCGCGTGCTGCGGCACGCCCTGGACGCGCTGGCGCTGCTGGCCGGGCCGGAGCGGGACGCCCTGGCCCGCCGGCTCCGCCTGGGGGACGCCGAGACCGACCTGTTCGAGCGGGTCTCGCGGCGCATGCGCGTCGTGTTCCACGGTGACGGCGTGATCAGCCAGTTCGAGGGGTACGACCAGCTCGCCGAGCTCGACTGGGCGGGATACCGCGCCCGGTACGGAGCGATCCGCCGGCTCGACCGGATCCTCGAGGCCGAGGGCGACTCGGTCAACCGCTACCAGGCCTCCAAGCAGGCCGACGTGCTCATGCTGGTGTTCCTCCTGGGCGAGCACGGCGTCATCGACGCGCTGGACGCGCTCGGCTACCGGTTCGACCGGGCCGCGCTGAACCGGACCGTGGACCACTACCTGGCGCGGACCAGCCACGGGTCGACCCTCAGCGCCGTCGTCCACGCCTGGGTGCTGGCCCGGCGCGACCCGAGCGCGTCCTGGCGGTTCTTCCGCGAGGCGCTCGACAGCGACATCGCCGACGTCCAGGGCGGGACCACCGCCGAGGGCGTGCACCTGGGCGCGATGGCCGGGGCCGTCGACCTGGTTCAGCGCTGCTACCCGGGCCTGGAGCTCACCGGCGACATGCTGCGACTGAACCCGCGCCTGCCCGACACGATCGCCGAGCTGCGGTTCCGCCTGCGGTACCGCAACCACTGGGGCATCGAGGTGCGGTGCAGCGACGACCAGCTCCGCATCAGCCTGCCCCGGTCCCGGCAGCCGCCGATCACCGTTGCCGTCGACGGCGAGCGGCGAGTTCTGGGACCGGGAGAACGGTGGGAGACGCGGCCGGCAGGACGACGGTGAGGAAGTCCTCGTCCTCGTCGGAACCGCACAGCGGCAGGACCGGATCGGCCGGATCCGGTGCGTCGTGGCACGCGACCGCAGCCTGCTGCTTGGCGCGGTCGCACGCGACCGCGAGCATGCCGTCCGGCGGGTCGGGCGTGTCCCAGGTGCGGCGCACCCAGCCGTACAGCGGGCAGCCCAGCCTTGCCGCGACGCGGCGGGCGGCCCGCATCGCCCGCACATGGTCGGGATGGCTGCCCGGGGCGCTGGCGTCGATGGTCAGCACCGCGTCGACCGGCCCGGCGACCGACCGCAGCTCCGTGGCGAGCACTTCCGGCGGGTTCCACTGCAGCTGCGCCGCGCGGTGCTCGAGCAACGTCGCCTCCCGGGCGCCCAGGAGGCTCGCGGCCCGCAGGAGCTCGGCCGCGAGCACCGTGCGGCGACAGGTGTCGGGGTCGGGACCAGGGTCGTGCGTCAGGCAGACGATCTGCACGGCCGTGCCGGTGTCGGCGAACGCGCCGATGACGCCGCCCAGCGCGAGCGTGGCGTCGAACGGGTGCGCGCACACCACCAGCAGGCGGCGGGTCAGTGGCAGGGGCGGGGGTCGCCGGACCTGGCCGGGCCCCGGCTCAGTGCGGGTCTCCGGCGCGTCGGCGACGTCGAGCACGTCCTTGGCTCCCATTGCAGCTCCTCCCGCGAGGGCGTGGTCCCCTCCGACCTCAGCGTCTCGCGAGCCGCCGCCGTCCGACCAGGGACCAACGACCCTCCCTGGCCGGGACCGAAGCCCGGATCAGCCCACCGGGTACACGATGCGCGTCTGCCACCCGTTCGGGTCGGCCAGGCTGTCCGGCCCCACGACGTACTCCTCCCACACCGTCACCGGCGGCGTCATCCCGTTCTCCTGGAACCAGGCCGTCAGCTCCGCGTGGGACTCGCGCAGCCGGTCGTAGGGCCCGACGTGGACAGCCTCCACCGTCGCCCCGCCCGGGAGCATCGCGGCGACCACCTGGTCGGACGGCGCCGCCCCCGCCGGCACCGGGTACCCGGCGGTCACCTCGAACTGCTCCGCCCGCAGTCCCTCGTACAGGGCCACGGCCGGCCCCGTCGGCTCCATGCCCCGCTCGTGCAGCGCCGCGGCGGCCGCCGCCATCGCGCGGGGGAAGAACTCCCGCAGGTCTTCCATCCCCACCGTCTCGTGCAGGCCCACGATCTCCTGCGCCTCTCGTTCGCCTCGAACGATCTCCATCTGGTCCGCCTCCTCGGTCGCTGCGGCAGCCCGTCTGTCGGGCACCTCCAGCATCGACCCGGCGGCGTGGCGGGCGCACCTCGGGGCGGGCGTCCGGCCAGCGCTCGCGGGCGCTCGCGGCGGGGGTCACGATGATCCGGGAGGTGGACCACATGGCCGCTGACGCCGGGGCGCCGCGCCGCCCGTGGGTGCGCGCCACCGCGGTGCTCGCACCCCTGCTGGCCTGCGTGATCCTGTCGGCCTTCCGGGACGACATCACCACGGTGACCTCCGCGCTGATCCTCGTCGTGCTCGTGGTGGCCGCGGCGGCCACCGGCGACCGGCCGGCCGGGCTGCTCGCCGCGCTGTCGGCGGGCGTCGGGTTCGACCTGTTCCTGACCGCGCCGTACCTGCGCCTCGTCATCACCGACGCCGAGGACATCGAGGCGACGGTGCTGCTCGTGGTGATCAGCCTCGTGGTCACCGAGGTGGCCCTGTGGGGCTACCGCCAGCAGCGACGCGCGGCCCGGCGGGCGGGGTACCTCGACGGGATGCTGGACGCCGCGCGCGCCGCGATCGAGGGCGACCTGCCGGTGGGAGCCGTGCACGACGTCGTCGCCCGGCACATCACCGACGTGCTCGGCGCCGAGGACTGCCGCTGGTTCCCCGGGCCGGTGACCGACGTGCGCATCGCGATCCTCGGCCACGACGGCGTCCTGATCAGGAACGGCCGCGAGGTCGACGTCGAGCGGTCGGGCCTGCCGGTCGACGAGTACGTCGCGATCCCGGTGCACCGCGGCGCCGACGTCGTGGGCCACTTCCTGGTGACCGCGGTCTCGCACCCGCACTTCCCGACGCACGAACAGCTCCGGGTCGCGGTGCTCCTGGCCCGGCAGGTCGCGCCGCTGGACGCAGGTGGGCGGGCGTGACCCGCCGCCTCAGTCCGGCTCGACGTCCTCGGGCCGCGGCCGGAACACCTGGTAACCACCGTTCATGTGCGCACGGTAGCGAGCGCATCGGCCACGGCCTCGCGCAGGCTGGTCGGCGGCCGGCCGAGCACGTGCCGCAGGTCGTCGGTCTGGCGCTCCAGGGCCCCGGCGCGCGCCAGCCCCATCAGGAAGCCCATCGGCCCGGGTACGTCTGCCTCGACGGCGGCCACGGGCTCGCCCGTGACCTGGGTGAGGGCCTCGGCGAGCTGCGCGTAGGTCCACAGCGGCCCGGTCAGGTCGTACGCCCGGCCGGTGTGGGCGTCGTCGGTCAGGACGGCGGCCGCTGCGGCGGCCAGGTCTGCCCGGGTGGCGGTGTTGAGGCCGCGGCCGCCGGTCGCGGCGGCGAGCATCCCGGAGCGGACGGCGACCTCCAGCCCGGGGTTGATGAAGGCCTCGGAGTAGAACGGGTGCCGTAGGACGGTGTGCCCGGTCCCGCTGTCGTGGAGCGCACGCTCGGTGGCGTGGTGCGCGGCGTTCATCGGGTCGCCGGGGCGGTCGGCGCCCAGAAAGCTGGTGTAGGCGATCGCGCCGACCCCCGCGGCGACCGCGGCGTCGATCGCGGCCAGGTGCTGCCGGGTGCGCCGTCCGGTGTCCAGCTCGGGGGAGGAGATCAGGAGGAGCCGGTCCGCGCCGGCGAGGGCGTCGCGCAGGCTCCCGGGGTCGTCGTAGTCCCCGCGGCGGACCTCGACGCCGCTCGCGGCGAGGTCGGCCGCGCGCTGGGGATCGCGGACGGCGGCCACGACCTGGCCGGCGGGAACACGGGTGCGGAGCTCGGCGACGACGAGCCGTCCGAGCGCGCCGGAAGCGGCGGAGACAACGATCAACGGGTGCTCCAGGGATCGGGCCGGGGCCTGCGGTGACGACGTCAGGCAACACCCTGCCGGGCCGGGCGGGCCAGGGATTTTTGCCGCCCGATCTCTTCGGGTGGGTCGTCTTCGAGGCCTAAGTTTCTTCGCTCTGGGCCGACCCAGAGCGAAGAAACTTAGGCCTCGAAGGGAAGCGCCCCGGGCCAAAGTGTCAGAGCCCGGCCGCCAGGGTTCGCAGGACGTCGGCGGCCGGGCCGCGCGCCGCGTTCCGGTAGCCCGTGCCCGCCCAGAGGTGCAGCCGCTCGGCATCGCCCGTGGCCGCGGCACGACGACGCAGGTCGCGCGTCAGGTGGTGGATCGCGGGGTAGCCGACGGGTGCGGCGGCGTCGTGCCGGTCGACGAAGCCGTTGCGCACGGCGCGGGCGGGCCGCCCGGTGAACGACCGGGTGACCACCGTGTCGCGGTCCGACGCGGCCAGCGCGGCCTGGTAGGTGGCGGACGCGCCGGACTCGTCGGTCCGCAGCAGCAGCGTGCCGACCGCGACGGCCTGCGCCCCGGCCGCGAGCAGCTCCCGCACCGCCTCGGGCCCGTCGACGCCGCCCGCGGCCACGAGCGGCAGGTCGACGGCGGCCGCGACCGCGCGGACCACCGCCGACGTCGGCGCGTCGGCGATGCTGCGGTCCGGGTCCCACGTGGCGCTGTGCCCGCCGGCCGCGGGGCCCTGCACCACGAGGCCGTCCACGCCGCCGTCGCGGGCCGCCGTGGCCTCGTCGACGGTCGTCACCGAGGCGAGCACCGCGCTGCCCACGCGCCGCAGCGTCCGGACGTCGGCGGCCGACGGCAGGCCGAACGTGAACGACACGACCGGCACCGGGTCCTCGACCAGGAGCCGGAGCTTGTCGGCCCACCGGTCGTCGTCCTCGACCGGTTCGGCCACGAGGTCGACGCCCAGCGCGGCCGCCTCCGGGGCCAGACGCCGGGCGTAGGCGGCGAACGCGCCCTGGTCCAGGGACTCCGGGCCCGGGACGAAGAGGTTGACCCCGAACGGGCCGCCCCGCTCGCGGGCGGCGGTGATGTCCGACGCCAGGCGGTCGGGGGCGAGGTACCCGCCGGGAAGGAAGGCGAAGGCGCCGGCCTCCGTCGCGGCGGCCGCGAGCCCGGCCGTCGTCGGGCCGCCGGCCATCGGTGCCGCCACGATCGGCAGCTCGCTGCCCAGGAGGTCAGCGGTCGTCATGTCGGTGCTCCGTTCGGTCGGTCACGCGGTCACGCGAAGGACAGGAAGAGCTTCTCCAGCTTCTCCACGTCGGCGCTACCGTCCTCCTCGTCGACGAGGCACTGCTTGAGCCCCGTGGAGATGACGGCGAAGCCGGCCCGGTCGAGGGCCTTGGAGACAGCCGAGAGCTGGGTCACCATGTCGACGCAGTCCGCGCCCTCGTCGACCATGCGCACCACCGCGGCGAGCTGCCCCTGGGCGCGCTTGAGCCGGTTGGCGACCTTCTTCATCTCAGTGGGGTCGAGGTCCATGGTGCGCCCCCTCAGCGGCCGAACAGGCGGGACAGGAACGAGCCCTTGCCCGGCTCTGCCGCGTGACCCTCGCACCGGTCACGACGGGGCACGCCGGCCATCACGTCGTCCACGTGCTGGCCGCAGCCCGCCCAGGTCGTCTTGCCGCAGGTCGTGCAGGTCACCGCTCGGCACATGTCGTTCTCCTTCGTCGAGGTTTTGACCGAGGATACCCCCGGGGGTATTGTCGCCGTCAAATCAGGGAGGAACTTCATGAAGATCGTCATCGTCGGAGGAGTCGCGGCGGGCATGTCGGCCGCGACCCGTCTGCGCCGACTGGCCGAGTCCGCTGAGATCGTGGTGCTCGAGGCAGGTGGCCACGTCTCGTACGCGAACTGCGGGCTCCCGTACTACGCGGGCGGCGTCATCGAGGACCGCGAAGCGCTCCTGCTGCAGACGCCCGCCTCGCTCGCTGCCCGGTTCCGGATCGACGTGCGCGTGCGGCACCTGGTGACCGACGTCGACGCGGAGGCGCACACCCTCGTGGTGCGCGACCTCGAGACGGGGCAGGAGCAGGTCGAGACGTACGACCGGCTCGTCCTGAGCCCGGGCGCCCGGCCGGTCGTACCGCCGGTGCCCGGCATCGAGCGCGCGCTCGTGCTGCGCGACGTCGCCGACGTCGACCGGCTGGTCTCCACGCTGGGCACGGCCCGCACCGCCGTCGTGATCGGCGGTGGTTTCGTCGGGCTGGAGATCGCCGAGAACCTCGTCCGGCGCGGCCTCGCGGTCACGCTCGTGGAGCTGGCCGACCAGGTGCTCACGCCCCTGGACCCCGAGCTGGCCGTCCGGGTCCGCGACGAGCTGGAGGCGAACGGCGTGGTCGTGCGCACCTCCACCCAGGTCTCGGCGCTGACCCCGGGCACGGCCGTGCTGGCCGACGCCGCGGGTGCGGTGGTGGACGAGGTTCCCGCCGACGTGGTGCTGGCTGCCGTCGGCGTCCGCCCGGACACGGAGCTGGCCGTCCTGGCGGGCGCCGAGCTGGGGCCGCGCGGCGGCGTCCTGGTCGACGAGGACCTGCGCACCTCGGTCCCGGACGTGTTCGCGGTGGGCGACGCCGCGGTCAAGCGCGACGCCCTGGCCGCCGACGACGACCCGGAGCGGCACACGCTCGTCCCGCTGGCCAACCTCGCCAACCGGCACGGGCGGCACGTCGCCGACGTCATCCTCGGCCGGACCGGCATGCGGCCCTCGCTCGGCACCGCCGTCGTGGGGGTGTTCGGGCTGACCGCCGCGACCGTGGGGCGCAACGAGCGGCGGCTGCGGGCCGAGGGGCGCCCCTACCGGGCGATCCACACGCACCCGAGCCACCACGCGGGCTACTACCCGGGCGCGAGCCCGCTGGCGCTCAAGCTCCTGGTGGATCCGGGGACCGACCGGATCCTCGGCGCCCAGGCGGTCGGCCGTGCCGGCGCCGACAAGCGCATCGACGTGCTCGCCACCGCGATGGCCGGCGGGCTGACCGCCTCTGACCTGGCCGACCTGGAGCTCGCCTACGCCCCCGCGTACGGCTCGGCCAAGGACCCGGTCAACATGCTCGGCTACGTGGCCGACAACCTGCGCACGGGTCACACCCGCGGCGTCCAGTGGCACGAGCTCGACGACCTGGTGCGGGACGGCGCGACGCTCGTGGACGTCCGGACCGCCGCCGAGCACGCACGCG
This sequence comes from Promicromonospora kroppenstedtii, assembly GCF_044389675.1. Lineage (NCBI taxonomy): Bacteria > Bacillati > Actinomycetota > Actinomycetes > Micrococcales > Promicromonosporaceae > Promicromonospora > Promicromonospora kroppenstedtii. The sequence goes on from NZ_JBIRYI010000013.1 coordinate 137,857, forward strand.
GGACGGTCGAGACCTCGGCAGGCGGCCCGCCGGAACCGGCTCGCAACGTGCCGCTCGACGAGCTCCGGGCCCGGGCGCACGACGAGATCCCGGTGGACCGGCCCGTCGTCGTGCACTGCCAGGTGGGCCAGCGCGGCCACACCGCGGCCCGGCTGCTCACCCAGCTCGGCTACGACGTGCGCAACCTCGACGGCGGCTACCTCACGTGGCGGGACGCGACGCGGGCCCGGCCCCGTGCCGCTCGTGACCAGCAGCCCGACCGCGCTCCCGGGGGCCAGGGCGATCTCCCCGGGTGAACCCGTCCGGTGCCACCCCCGCCGGGGGCCCCGCGCCGCTACGTTGGTGGCGCTGGACCACTCGAGCAGGAGGCACGATGCGGGCCGTCATCCAGGACCGGTACGGGAGCGCGGACGTCGTGGTGGTCGGCGAGCTGCCCGACCCCGTCCCGGCGGACGACGAGGTGCTGCTCGCGGTCCGCGCCACCTCCCTGAACGGGTCCGACCGGGAGAACCTCGTCGGCAAGCCGTTCTACGCGCGGGTGGGCGGCCTGCGGCGGCCCCGGCACCCGGTGCCGGGGTCGGACGTCGCCGGGACCGTCGTGGCGGTGGGTCGGTCCGTGACCGAGTACGCGCCGGGCGACGAGGTGTTCGGGGAGCTGTCCGGCTACCGCGGCGGGCTCGCCCGGTACGTCGCGACGTCGCCCCGGCTGCTGGCCCGCAAGCCGGAGCACCTGTCGTTCGTGCGGGCGGCCGCGGTGCCGCAGGCCGGGTGCATCGCGCTGCGCGCCACCCGCGGGCTGCGGCCGGGCGACAAGCTCCTGGTCAACGGTGCGGGCGGGGCGGGCGGGGCGCTCGTGATCGGTCTCGCCCGGCACCTGGGCGCCCACGTGACGGCCGTGGACCGGGCCGACAAGGCCGGTCACCTGCTCCGGGTCGGCGCCGACGACACCGTCGCGTTCGAGCACTGCGACTGGGCCGACCAGCGCGACCGGTACGACCGCGTCGTGGACCTGGTGGCCCACCGGTCCCCGTTCCGGGTGCACCGGGCGCTGCGGGCCGGCGGGTCCTACCTGATGGTCGGCGGCCGCACCCGTGTGCTGCTCGCGACGCTCGCCGCCGGGCCGCTGCTGCGCCTGCTGACCGGCAAGCGAGTCGGCGTGCTGTTCGTGCCCCAGTCCCGCGCGGACCTGGAGGAGGTCACGGGCCTGGTGACAGAGGGCGTCGTCGTCCCCGCGATCGACGAGGTGCTGCCGCTGGAGGAAGCGCCGGCGGCGTTCGCGCGGCTCGAGGCGGGGGACAACCTCGGGAAGATCGTGGTCGAGGTCTCCTGACCGCTCCGCGCCGGTGCTAGGCGAGGTCGGCGTGCGAGAGGTCCTCGATCCCCGACGGGGCCGTGCCCTCGAAGAGCACGCCGATCCCGTAGGGGTCGGCCATCCGGAGGCGGGACTCCGCGAACCGCAGCATCCAGGTGCCGTCGGCCCAGACCACGGCGTCGGGTTCGGCGGCCGGCGGCTCGGCGGCGTCCAGCATCGCGAGCTCGGGGGCCGACAGGCCGAGCTCCGGTTCGCGCAGCCGCTCACGCAGGTACGCGACGGCGAGGTCGGCGAGCTCGTCGAACCGGCCGAGCACGACGGCGGCCAGGTCGAGCGTCGCCCTGTCCGGTGCGACCGCGGGTTCCGTCAGCACGCTCACGGGCCGGTGGTCGCCCGGGTTCGCGGGGTCGGCGTCGGCCGACCAGCAGGCGATGCTCCCGGGGGACTCGACGCGGGTGAACGTCGTCCCTGCGATCTCCAGACGGGCGGGAATCTCCAGGCGGTTGGGAAGGTCGGCCACCGCGGAAGTCAAGCACAGGCCGGGCCGGGACTCACGCGGGCTGGTCGTGCTGGTTCTCGCGCCGGTAGGCGGCCGGCGGCATGCCGCACGCGTCGCCGAACGCGGTGTAGAACCGGCTCACGGAGCTGAAGCCCGACTCGGCCGCGACGTCGGCGACCGGCAGGCCCGTGGTCACCAGCAGGCGCCGCGCCTCCGCCAGCCGGCACCTGGTCAGGTAGTCGACCATGGTCGTGTGCACCACCTTGCGGAACTGGGCCATGGCGTAGTTGGGGTGCAGCCGCACGGTCCGCGCGACGTCCGCGACGGTCAGCGGCTCGCGGAAGTTCTCCGCGATGTGCCGCACCATCGCCAGCACCTGGCGCAGGGCCGGGTCGCCGGCCGTGAACCGCCGCACCGGTTGCCCGGGCGTGGCCAGCCCGAGCCGGCGCACCCGGGCCTCGATCTCCAGCATCGCGACGCGGCGCAGCTCCGGCTGCTCGGACGACAGGTCGGCGGCCCACTGCGTGAAGTTCGCGTCGTCGGTCGTCAGCGCCGCCTCCGGCGGCGAGATCAGCGGCATGCCGGACAGCAGGCGGCCGACCAGGGCGGCGGGCAGCCCCCAGCCGAGGAAGGTCGAGAACGGCACGTGGACCCAGTGCGCCCGGGTCGCCGTGCTGGCGATCAGCTGGTGCGGCACGGCCGCCCAGAACGCGGCGACCGACCCGGGGCCGATCTCGACCGGCGCGCCGCCGAACAGGTAGAGCATCGTGCCGCCCTCGGTGACGAGGTTGATCTCCAGGTCGTCGTGCTGGTGGGCGGTGCCCATCAGGGTGGGACGGCCGGACCAGCTCACGAGGGCCGGCGGCTCGATCTCGATCTGCGACGTCATCTGCCACCCCGGCATCTGATGATCCGGGAAGAACCGGCTCTGATCCATGAAGAGTTCGCCGATCGTAGGTACGTAGGGTCGGGGCCGTCAACGCCGCAGCGGTGCGGCCCAACGGCAAGGAGCATTGCGTGTTCACACTTGGCATCGTCGGAGCCGGCCAGTTCGCCGGGCAGTTCGTCAAGCTCTGGAACCTGCACCCCGGCGTCGGGGACATCTACGTCACCGACCTGCTGCCCGAGCGCGCCGAGAAGCTCGTCGGCGAGTACGACCTCGCCGGGACCGTCCCGTCCTTCGAGGCCCTGCTCGCCTCCGACGTCGACGCCATCGCGATCTTCACGCAGCGCTGGACGCACGGGCCGCTGGTGGTCCAGGCGCTGCGCGCCGGCAAGCACGTCTACTCCTCGGTGCCGATGGCGATCTCCGAGGAGGAGATCGAGGCGATCGTCGAGGCGGTGCGCGAGACCGGCCTGACCTACATGATGGGCGAGACGAGCTACTACAACCCGGCGACCGTCCACGCCCGCGACCAGGCGGCGAAGGGCGCGTTCGGGCGGCTCTTCTACGCCGAGGGCGACTACCTGCACGACATGGACCTCGGTTTCTACGACGCGTACAGGTACAGCGGTGGGGAGAACTGGAAGTCCACCGCGAGCTACCCGCCCCTGATGTACCCGACGCACTCCCTGGGCGGGATCCTCGGCGCCTGGCAGACGCACGCGACCAGCGTCTCGGCGATCGGCGTGCTCGACGACCGCGGCGACGGTGTGTTCGACAGGGAGGTCAGCCAGTTCGGCAACGACTTCTCGAACGCCACCGCGCTGTTCGAGGCCGCGGGCGGCGGCGCGTTCCGCATCAACGAGTTCCGCAGGGTCGGCTTCCCGTCGCACGTCCGGGAGTCGCGGTTCCGGTTCTTCGGCACCGAGGCCAGCATGGAGCAGCTCGTCAACGTCAGCCTCTGGCAGGACAAGGAGCAGGTCGTGGACCTCACGGAGCACCTGGCACCCAAGCCCACGCTGTCGCCGGACGACCCGTCGCTGGAGCACGTCTCGCCCGCGCTGCGCGACGCCTTCACCTCGGGCTCCGCGCCCGTGCACGACCGCTCGCGGCTGCCGAAGGAGTTCGCGAACGTCTCCAACGGGCACGAGGGCAGCCACCACTTCCTGGCCGACGACTTCGTCACCGCCGTCAACACCGGGACCCTCCCGCCGGTCAACGCCTGGGTCGCCGCTCGGTACACGATGCCCGGCATCGTCGCGCACGAGTCCGCGCTCAAGGGCGGCGTCCGCCTGGACATCCGCGACTTCGGGGACGCGCCGCAGGACTGACGTCGCGACCGCCGCGTCCCGGGCTCCCAGGCCGGGGTGGGAGACTCTGGGACGTGACGCAGGCAGCACCCTCGCAGCCGGCCCCCGGCGCCGGCACCCACCCCGAGCCGCGGGCCACCGCCCGGACCGAGTCCGCGGGCCGCGCCCGCACGCGACTCCTCGACCCGCCCCTCCTGCCCCTGTGGGCGGCCGTCCCGGTGGCCGCCCTGGCGGGGCTGGCGCTCGACGGCGCGTTCCCGTCGCTCGGGTGGTGGCCGCTCGCGTTCGTCGCGGTCACCCTCTCGCTGCTCACGTTCATCGGCCGGCGGGCCTGGGGTGCGGTCCTCGTGGGCGCCGCGTTCGGCGCCACGTTCTGGTTCCCGCACGTGTCGTGGTCGTCCCGGTTCCTCGGCGACGACCCGCTCGGCTGGGTGCCCTGGGTGGCGCTGGCCACCGTACAGACCCTCTTCACGGCGGCCCTGAGCCCGCTGATCACCCTGGCCTACCGGTGGGTGCCGCGCCGCGGCTCTTCCGGCGCGCCGCGGCTCGTGGCGCTGCCCCTGCTCGTGGCCGGCGCCTGGATGACGCGCGAGCTCGCCATGGGCTCCTGGCCCTACGGCGGCTTCCCCTGGGGCCGCCTCGGCATGAGCCAGTCCGCGAGCCCCGTCGCACCCGTCGCGTCCTGGCTGGGCGTGTCCGGTCTCGGCTTCTGCATGGTGCTGCTGTGCGCCGCCGTCATCGAGGTGGTCCGGGCCGCACGCACCGGCTCCGCCGCACCGCACCGACCGCGGTGGACCGCCGCCGTGCCCGCCGCGGCGCTCGCGGTCCTGCTGCTGGTCGTGCCCCAGTTCCCGACGTCGGACGCCGGCACGCTGCGCGTCGGCGCCGCGCAGGGCGACGGCCCCGCCGCCTACTCCGACGCGCGGGAGCCGGGCGACATGCTGGACTCCCAGCTCGCGGCGTCCGCCCCGCTGGAGAACGACCAGGTGGACCTCGTGGTCTGGCCGGAGGGCGGCGTGGACAGCGACCCGCCCGCCACGCCGTCCACCACGGTGGCCCTCGACTCGGCCGTCCGCCGGTACGGCGCCCCGCTGCTGCTGAACGCCGCGTCGGCGGACGGGGACCTGATCTACAACCGGTCGTTCCTGTGGACCGAGGACGGCGCCGTGGCCTCGCACGCGAAGCGGCACCCCGTCCCGTTCGGCGAGTACGTCCCGGACCGGTGGCTGTACGGGGCCATCGTGCCCAGCCTCGTCAACCTCCTGGGCCGGGAGTACACGCCCGGCACCGACGCGCCCGCCGTCGACACGGGCGACGCCGTCGTCGGACTCGCGATCTGCTTCGACGTCGTGTTCGACGACGTGATCCGCGAGGGCATCGGCAACGGCGCGCAGGCCTTCATGTTCCAGACCAACAACGCCGACTTCCGAGGCACCGACGAGAACCTGCAGCAGACCGCGTTCGCGCGGATGCGGGCCATCGAGACCGGCCGCGCCGTCGTCAACCTCTCGACCACGGGCACCAGCCAGGTCTTCGCGCCCGACGGTGCGCCGGGCCAGTCCCTGCCCGCCGCCGAGCCCGGGCTGATCGTCACGGACGTCGAGCTGCGCGACGGCGTCACCGCGGGCGTGGCCCTCGGGCCGTGGCTCCAGGTGCTGATGGCGGCGGGCACCGTGGTGACCCTCGTCGCGCTGGGCGTGGCCGCCCGCCGCCGCACGGCCTGACGGCTCAGCTCGTCCGGGCCACCGCGATGTTGGTGTTCCCGCGCTGCCCGGCCTCGTAGAACATGTACAGCCGGCCGCCCTCCTCGGCGAAGCTCGGGGCGGCGGCCCGCGTGGCCTGCGGCTCCGTGTACAGCACCCCGAGGTGGTTCTCGCGGTCGAAGCTCGTGCCGACGTCGGCGACGTGGATGCTGCCGGACCCGCTGTGGTAGACCACGTGGCCGCCGCCGTTGCGCGACCAGTAGTGGGCGCCGGAGAGCTGCCCGCCCTCGCCCGCCGCCGGGGAGATCAGCGGCTGCGGCTTGAACTGCCAGCCCGACGTGAGCCGGTTGGACCAGCCGATGAAGATCTTGCGGGTCCCGGCCTGCGCGCCCATGAACAGCATGATCTGCGTGTCCGACTTCGTGGGGTGCGGGAAGACCCGCGCGTAGGACGTCTCGGTGACGTCCGAGGGCAGCATCGCGGTGGTCAGCACGGTGCCCTCGTAGGTGAAGCTGCGCCCGTCGGCCGACGACGCCACCCGGGTGGTCGTGTTCTCGCCGTGGAAGTACAGGTAGATGCGGCCGTCCGCGGCGTTCCAGACCGCGTGCGGGCTCGACACGTGGCTCACCGAGTAGTGGGGTGACCAGGTGCGGGAGATGACCGGGTTGCCCGAGTACTCTCGCCACGGGCCGTCGAGCGAGTCGGCGTAGGCGAGGCAGATCCCGCCCGGTGCGTCGTGCGGGGCGTAGTACATGTACCAGCTGCCCAGCGGGTTCTGGACCCGGCCCGCGACGTTGCGGACCGACGGGAAGATGAGCTCGCCCGTCGGGTTGTAGGCCAGGGCCGACTTGTCCAGGGCGGCGCCGACCCGCTGGAACGTGGGGAAGCCGGGCACCGCGGCGGCCGCCCGGGGCGGCGCGGCGACGCCGAGGGCGGCGGCCGAGCCGAGCACCGCCGAGCCCAGGAGCAGGCTGCGCCGGTCGAGCAGGAGCTTTCGGTCCGTTTCCATGGTGACTCCCGTCCGGCCCGGTGGGTCGCCGCGCTCCGGTGCGCGGCGGTGCGGTTGCCGCCCGGGCCGTTCGGGGTCGAATCTCCGGCCTGCGCGGTGCGGGGGTCAACGGTGATGATGCGACCTATCAGCCCCGGGCGCGTTCACCTCGCGGCCATTGCCCGGCCACGGACACGTCGTAGCGTCGCGGCCGCACCGCATTCCGAGCCGGGGAGAACACTGATGTCATCCGCACCTGTACGCCCTCGACGCCCGCTCGCGGCCGTCGCCGTGTCGGCGGCACTCGCCGCGCTGGCCGTTGCGGCCACCGTGCCGTCGGCCGCCGCCATGACCGCACAGTCCGCCGAGCCCAAGCCCGAGGTGGACGGCGTCAGCGAGCTGAACGTGCTCACCTTCAACGTGTGGCACGGCGGCACGCAGATCGACGACGGCGCGCGCGAGATCGCCGACGTCCTGCTGGAGACCGACGCCGACGTGACGTTCCTGCCCGAGCAGGGCGACGCCCCGCGCCAGGTCGCCGCGCTGCTCGGGTACGACCACGTGATCGCCACCGACACCGGCATCGTCTCGCGGTACCCGATCCTGGAGACCAGCACCGTGGACCGCTGGTGGACCAAGGCCGTGCTCGACGTGAACGGCACCGAGGTCGTGGCGTACGGCGGACACCTGGAGTACCGCTGGTACGCGACGTACCTGCCGCGCGGCTACGGCGGCGCCGTCCAGGGCGACTGGCCCGCCGGCTGGGACACCTGGGACAAGCTGCCCGGCGGCCCCGTCACCGACGTGGACGCGATCCTCGAGGCCAACCGGCAGTCGGGCCGCCCGGCCACGGCCGCGGCACTCGTCGCGGACGTCGCGGCCGAGCGCGCGGCGGGCCGCATCGCCGTCGTCGGCGGGGACTTCAACGAGCCGTCCGTGCAGGACTGGACCGCGGAGACCGCCGGCCTGCAGGACCACAACGGGCTGGTGATCCCGTGGCAGTCCACGCAGACGCTGCTCGACGGCGGCCTGGTCGACGCCTTCCGCGAGGTACACCCCGACCCGGTCGCGAACCCGGGCGTCACGTGGCCGTCCGACAACCCGCTGTTCCCGACGTCGGACCTCACCTGGGCGCCCGAGGCCGACGAGCGCGACCGCATCGACTACGTCTTCGTGACGCCCGACGAGCGGGTGTCGATCGACGGGGCGGCGGTGGTCGGGCCGCAGTCGACGATCGTCCGGAACGAGCGGGTCGACGACGACAGCGCCGACCAGATCATCACGCCGGACGCCGTCTGGCCCTCCGACCACAAGGCTGTGCTCGCCTCGTTCAGCGTGTGCGACGACGGGTGCGCCCCGACAGCCCCGACCTGGGACGCGTCTGCGATCTACACCGCGGGCGACGAGATCTCGTACGAGGGGTCGACCTGGCGGGCGGCCTGGTGGACGCGCGGCCAGGAGCCGGGCGCGCCGTACGGCCCGTGGCAGGAGATCGTGGAGCGGGACGGCGTCGCGGGGTGGACGCCGTCGCGCATCTTCGAGGCCGGGTCCGTGGCCGTGCTCGACGGCCGGACGTACGAGGCGAAGTGGTGGACGCGCAACGAGAAGCCGGGCGCGCCGTGGGGTCCTTGGAAGGCCCAGGGCTAGCCGCACTGTCAGACGCTCAGGTCACCCCGGTGACCTGAGCGTCCCACACCTACAGCCAGCGCCGGAGGGCGCCGTCGGCCCAGGCCGGCCTCGGGTTCCTGGACCGTGCGGAGCGCACGACCAGGGCCGTGACCGAGAACCGCGTCGCGACCACGGGCCAGACGATCAGCAGGACGCCAAGGGCCACCATGACCGGGTAGGACGCCGTGAGCTGGTCCGCCGACCAGTAGGTCATGAGGGTCAGCACGCCCGCCAGCGCCGCGGGGAGGGTCAGCACCCCGGCGATCGCCGAAGCCGGCCCGGTACTTGATCAGCCCCTCGTTCAGCCACAGGACGCCGAGGGCGACCCTCGCCGCCGTCAGGGCGACGACAGGCAGGCTCATGCCACGGGTGCCGCGCCGAAGACGGCCTTGGCCTTGTCACAGTGGATGACCACGGTGTCGTAGCCCGCCACGTCTACGCCGTCCAGGGCGAAGGTCTGGGACGCCTCGTCGAAGGCGACGACGTCGATCTCGGTGCCGGCGGCCACGGCGGCCTCGTCGGTCCCGTCGGTGAGGTAGACGTGCAGGTCGGGGCCCTCGTCGGAGGAGTAGCCCGAGAGAACCAGCTCGGTGTCGCTCACCTCGACCATGCCGGCGACGGACTTGTCGTTGAGGCCCTCGAACGTCCCGGTGCGGGCCGCCATGTCCATGTCGTCGGTCATGTCGTCGGACATGTCCTCGGACTGCTCCTGGGACGACGCGGTCTGGTCGGACATCGCGTCGCCCGACCCGCCGTCGTCGGCGCCGCAGCCCGTGAGCAGCAGGGTGGCGGTCAGGACGGCCGCGCCGCTCGACCGGGCCTCGCGCGGTTACGCTGCCGAGCATGGGAGCACAGGTCGAGGTCATGGTCGTCGAGGACGACGAGACGGTCCTGGCCGTGGTGACCGACTACCTGGGCGGCCGCGGCTACGCCGTCACCGCCCACCGCGACGGGCTCGTCGCGCGGGACGCCCTACGGACCGCGCGCCCCGACGTGCTGGTCCTGGACCGGATGCTGCCCGGGGTCAGCGGGGACGAGCTGTGCCGGCAGGTCCGGTCGGCGGCCCCCCGGACGCCGATCATCATGCTCACCGCCCTGGATGCCGTCGAGCAGCGGATCGACGGGCTGGAGCACGGCGCCGACGACTACATCGCCAAGCCGTTCGCGCTGCGGGAGCTGCAGCTGCGCATCGACGCCCTGGTGCGGCGCAGCCGCGCGGTGCACGTCTCGCCGACGCCGTTCACGCTGGGGCCCTTCCGCGTGGACCCCGCGCACCGCCGGATCTGGGCGACGGGCGCCGAGATGATCCTCACCGCCCGGGAGTACGAGCTGTTCCTCTTCCTGCTGCAGAACCCGGACCGCACGCTGACCCGCGACGACATCCTGCGCGAGGTGTGGGGCTGGAGCTTCGGGGAGGAGTCCACGGTGACCGTCCACGTGCGCCGGCTCCGCGAGAAGATCGAGCCGGAGCCCCGTTACCCGCGGTACCTGCTCACCGAGTGGGGCCGCGGCTACCGCTTCACCGTGGGGGCCGCCGCATGATGCTCACCGCCGGTGACCTGCTGCTCATCCTCGGCACCGCCGCCGTGTGCACCGCGGTGACCACGGTGCTCGCGCTCCTGGTCCTGCGCCACCGCCGGGAGCGCTCGGTCACCGCGCCGTTCGTCGTCCTGGTGGTCGCCGCGGTCGCCTCCATCGTCTGCTCGACCGTGGCGGTCTCCGCACTGATGTACCTGTCCCCGCACGACCTGCAGGTGATGCTGTGGGTGGTCGGGCTGTCGGCACTGCTGAGCCTCGCCGCGACGCTCGTCACCGCCCGGGCCGTGAGCCGGTCGTTCGCCCAGCTCGGGCAGGCGGTGGAGCGCGTCGGAAACGGCGTCGTCGTCGGTCCGGAGGTCTACGCGGGCAGGGAGCTCGCCGACCTCTCCGCCCAGCTCGCCCTCGCCTCCGAGCGGCTCGCCGCGGCCCGCGCGGAGATCGAGCAGCTCGACGCCGCGCGCCGGCAGTTCTTCGCCTGGATCTCGCACGACCTGCGGACGCCGCTCACCGGGGTCAGCGCCCTCGCGGAGGCGCTGGACGACGGCGCCGTCGCCGACCCGGCCGACTACGTGCGGCGCATCCGGGCCCAGGTCGGGACGATGAACCGGCTGGTCGACGACCTGTCCGCGCTGTCGCAGATCCAGAGCGGGGCGCTGCGGCTGCGCCCGGAGGACATCGAGCTGCTGGACGTCGTGTCCGACGCCGTCGCCGACGTGCACCAGCTCGCCGTCGCGAAGGAGATCCGCATCGAGCACGCGGGCGTCGAGGGCCGGATGCTGCGCGCCGATCCGCACGAGCTGACGCGCGTCGTGGTGAACCTCCTGACCAACAGCATCCGCCATGCCCCGCACGGCTCCGAGATCCTGGTCTCCGCCGACCGGGCGGGCGACCGGCTGGTGCTCTCCGTGCTCGATCAGGGCAGCGGGGTCGACAGCGAGGACCTCACGCGGATGTTCGAGGTCGGCTGGCGGGCCAGCGCCGCCCGCACACCGGACGCGCGACCCGTCGCAGGGTCGCCCGGCGCGGGGCTCGGGCTGGCCATCGTCCGCGGCATCGTCCAGGCGCACGGCGGCGACGTGCGGGCCGAGCACGTGCCGCAGGGGTTCCGGCTCGACGTGGCCCTGCCCGCGACGGCGACCTGAACGACTCTCGTATCGATACGATCGTTCTGGTAGAACTGCGCCATGACCTCTCCGCAGATCGGTGTCGTCCTCCCGCGTGACCTGCCCGCCGCCCAGGTGTTGCCGTACGCGCGCACCGCGGAGCGGCTCGGCTTCGACGAGCTCTGGGTGGTCGAGGACCTGGGCTACCGCGGCGGCCTGGTGCAGGCCGCCGCCGTGCTCGGTGCGACCGAGCGGATCCGCGTCGGCATCGGCATCCTGCCCGCCGCCGTGCGCAACGCCGCGTTCGCGGCGATGGAGATCGCCACGCTGGAACAGCTCCATCCCGGACGTACCGACGTCGGCGTCGGGCACGGCATGCCCGGCTGGATGCGGCAGGCGGGCGCCTGGCCCGAGCGGCCGCTCACGTTCCTCGCCGAGTACACCGCCACGCTCCGCACGCTGCTCGGCGGCGGGCAGACGGGCGAGGTCCGTCTCGACCCGACGGCGGTGCCCGGCGCCGTGCCGCCGCTGCTGCTCGGCGTGCGCGGGCCGCGGTCGCTGGCGGCGTCCGGCCGGGTCGCGGACGGCACCGTGCTCGCGGAGCCCGTCGCGCCCGAGTACGCGGCGTCGGCCCTGGCGGCGATCGCCCCTGCCGGCGAGCACCGCTTGGTCGCGTACAACATCGGGGCCGTCGACGACGACGCGACCGTTGCGCTGCGCACCGCGCGGCCCGGGCTGGAGTGGATCGGCGAACCCGACTGGGCGCCGCACGTGGCGCCCCTGCCGTTCGCGCAGGAGTTCGCGGAGCTGCGGGCGGCGTCCGCGTCCCGCGCCGAGTTCGTCGAGCGGCTGCCCGACGAGTGGGTCGCGCGCCTCGCGCTGGCCGGCACGCCCGCCCAGGTCCGGGGACGGATCGACGAGCTCGGGCGCGCCGGGGTGACCTCCAGCGTCTTCATCCCCGCCGGGCCCGACCCGCTGGTGGCCCTCGACGCGCTGGCCCGCGTGCTGTGACCGCGCACCTGATCCCGTCGGCACAGCGTCGGCGGGCCGCCTTGTTCGTGTCCTTCTTCATGACCGGCGTGTCCATGGCCACGTGGGTCTCGCGCACGCCCGCGATCCGCGACGCGACCGGCTCGACCACGGCCGAGATGGGGCTGATCATCGCGGGGCTGTCCGCGGGCTCCATGGCGGGCATCGCCCTGGCCGGCACCCTGGTGGCGCGGCGCGGCGCCCGGTTCGTCGTGCTGTGGGGCATGGTCGCGATCGTGACCGGAGTCGCTGTGGTTGCGGTCGGCACCGCGACCGCGCAGGGCTGGCTGGTCGCCGTCGGGCTCGCGTCGTTCGGGTACGGCATGGGATCGGGCGAGATCGGGCAGAACGTCGAGGGGGTCGACGTCGAGCGGGCGCTGCGGCGCACCGTGGTGCCGAGCCTGCACGGCAGCTACAGCCTCGGTGTCTGCGTGGGCGGGCTCGTCGGCCTGGGCGCCAGCGCGACGAGCGTGCCGGTGCTCGGGCACCTGGTGGCTGTCGCCGCGCTGACCGCGATCGCCACGGCGGGCCTGGTGGCCAACCTGGCCCACGACGTCGGGCGGGAGCACGCCGACGCGGGGCAGCGCCGCCGTCCGCTCGGCGAGACCGTCGGGGCCTTCCTCGCCGTCTGGCGGGAGCGGCGCACGCTCGCCATCGGAGTGATCGTGCTGGGCATGGCCCTGGCCGAGGGGTCGGCGAACGACTGGCTGCCCTTGATCATGGTCGACGGGTTCGACCTGTCGGCCGCGACGGCGTCGTTGGTCTACGCGTTCTTCGGCCTGTCGATGGCGATCGGGCGGTTCAGCGGCGGGTTCTTCCTGGACCGGTTCGGGCGGGCGCCCGTCATGGTGGTCAGTGCGCTGCTCGCGATCGCCGGCATCGCCCTGGTGGCGTTCGCCCCGTCGGCGGTGCTGGGCGCGGTGGGCGTGCTGCTGTGGGGGATCGGCGCGTCGCTCGGATTTCCGGTGGCGTTGTCTGCCGCGGGCGACGATCCGCTCAACTCGGCGCGCCGGGTCAGCGCCGTCGCCACGGCCGGGTACACCGCGTTTCTCGTAGGGCCGCCGGTGCTGGGCTTCGTGGGGGAGCACTTCACGCTGCGGCTCGCGATCCTGCTGGTTATGGTGCTGGTCGCGGTCTCGGCGTGCTTCGCGCGCGCGGTCACGCCGCCGGCGGGGGCGGTGCGGCCTGTGTAGGGCGTGTTGCCACAGCCCGGGGTGACTTGTCTGAGCGCTGCGCAACCCCGCGCTATTGCTTGAGCTTGTTGAAGCAGCAGTCGACAACATTGCGACCCTTGTAGCGCTCGCGCTGAGCGTCGCTTAGGTCGATGGGCCGGCCGGGCCTTGAGTGTTCGATCTGACCCACAGAGTCACATCGCTGCTGGTGGCTACCACCAACGTCCTGCCCGACGGAGAGAACCCCGCCGCGCGGAGCTCTCCATGCTGCTGATCGTCGAAGATGTGCCACCACGACGTCCCCGGCTCGCCGGCGTTGAGGTCGCCGTCACGTGCCATCCTTTCCGCGTTCCACCGGACCATCGCCGACCGCATGTTGCCGATCGCTCCTCGGCGACAGGCTGACAACCTACAGTTGCGAAAGCGTCGGGCAGGGAAGAGTCGACGATGACGCGACACGGCACGAGGCGCGACCCACCGAGATCCAGATCCGTTGAGCAACACGGCCTAGTGGTGTCTGCGGTGCGTCAGGTGGGGTGGGCCCAGGAGAGGTCGGGGCGGCGTGACCTGCTTGGCGCGCTGCTGGGCGCTCGGCGGGGTGGTTGGTGTGCCTGGCGTGGTTGGCGGGGTGGTGGGCTCGGTCGGTAGGGGATCGCGCCGTGGGCGGGGGTGGTCTGGCAGCCGATCGAGTAGCGGCTGCGTGGTGTGCGGCCGGGTGCGGGGCCGGTCATGCCGACGGCCGGGGTCCAGGCCGGTGTCGCGGTCCGGTCGCGGGTCGGCGTCGTGCCCTGGCCAGGACCGGGCTCAGCGGTTGCCGACGCGCGCCCATCACCAGACCCGGTCGCGTTTCGGCCGGGGGTCGAGGTGATGTCGCGGCCCGTCTGACCGGTTCCCAGCGGGTCGGTGGGTGCCGTTCCGTCGGAGTCCGTACCGAGGCCACGGACAGCCTCCATGACACAACCGGTGTCACCACTCCTGGCTGGTGTCGGCGGCGTAGGCGCGACCGAGACATACGTGTGCCCGGTCGGGGTGATCGTCTCCACGGCATGCAGGCCGTTGAGCTGGGTGGTCTTCTGCGACCAGCCCGGGGCCTGTTTCGCGTGGTTGCACCTGGCGCACAGGCCCTGGCCGTTGTCGAGGCTCGTGGGGCCGCCCTCGGCGTGCGGGGTGATGTGGTCGGTGTGCCGGACTGGGGCGTCACACCACGTGGTGGCGCAGATGCCTTGCTCCCGGGCCCGTAGCAGGTTCGACAACCCCGGTGGGTGGAACCGGGACGTGGACGTCGTGGCCAGCAGGCGCCCGTGGGGGTTGACGTAGATCGAGCGCAGCCAGGCCGTGTCGGTCTCGATCGCATGGGCGGCAAGGTTGCGGGCGACCGGTGCCGGGACCACGCCCACACCCGCCGGGGCACCCTCGACCACCACGGCGGGCTGATTGCCGGCGGCGAGGAGGGTGTCGTCGGAGACCAGCAGGTTGATCGTGACCGGCACGTCGTTCGCGTGGCCGGGTTCACGGGTGGTGGTGCGTTCGATGAGGGTGTCGGCCATGATCTGACCCACCCCACGCTCGTCACTCGTGGCCTTCGCTGTCTCGGCGGTTGTTTTGAGCTGGGCGTAGGCCTGCACTCCCTGGGCCATCGGCACCAGGGCCGTGAGGTAGACCATCAGGTCCGGTGCCGGGCGGATCGAGACCCGCCGCTCCGAGACGGCCTTGGCGTTGCGGTTCACGCACGCGTGCACGTCCAGTCGGGCGGCGAGTTCCTTGATCCGGGCGATCAGTCGTCGGGTGCTCATGCGGGACAGCTCGGTCAGGTGGGTGGGGCCGCAGATCTCCTCGTCGATCAGGGCCCGGTGCTCCAGCGACAGGTGGGACGTCTCCCGCACCAGAAGGGTGGCCCGCCACTGCGAGAGGACCCCGGTCTGCAACGCGGCGAACGTGTGGGGCATCTGGGTGACCCACACCCGAGACGTGCTCACGAACCCGGCCCCGGCGTGCGGGCTGACCCGCAGCGCGGCACCGACCTGGTTCGGCACACCGCGCCCTTGCCGCTCGGCCCGGATGCTCTGCCGGGCTTCGTCGGCACGGGTGGCCTCGTCCAACGCGACCGTGAGCCGGGCCTGGGTCGCGGTGATCGCGTTCTTCACCGACTCCAACTCGCCGAGCAGATCGACCCATTCGGCCTGTACTGCCGCGGGCACACCGGCAGGAGTGTCAGTGGCACCAGGCAAGATCATCTCCGCCAGGGCCCGCCGCACCGCCCGCACACCGGCCACGCCGACGGCCCCGCCAGGCGCGGACGCACCGGCCGCACCGAACGCACCTGCGACACCTGAATCCTCGGCGCCGCCGGGCAGCACCGGCCCGCCGGGCAGTCTCGGTCCGTTCTCGGGCAGCACCGATCGAGCAGGCTGCTCGCCTGCTCGTCCTGGTACCTCACCCGTTCGCGTCATGCCATCAACATATGGCACACACGTGCGCATCGCTCGCTGAATCGACCCGGTCTGCCGATAGCAGAATCCGGCTGCTCGCCTTGTGGATAAGCCAGGAATTCGACGGTCAGCGACCAGAATCTCGCCCGTCTCGTCGATCGCGCCAGACGCTCGTCGCGCTTGCAGGAACCGCACGAACGCCCACACCTCTCCGCCGTTTGCACCAGCCGGGCGGCGCCGCCCGCCCCACCACCGCCCGCTCCCAGCGGACAGACTCTCCGACTCCTCAGCACTTCCCGCCCGAACATCCTCGACAAAGCCGCCCACGCCCCTACGGTGGCCCCATGGCGAGACTTCACGACGTGGTGTTCGACTGCCGCCACCCCGCGTCCCTGGCCCGGTTCTGGGCGATCGTGCTGGACGGCTACGCCGTGGCCCCGTACGACGACGAGGAGCTGGCCCGGCTGCACACCATCGGCGTCCACGACCCGGAGGACGACCCGTCCGTGCTGGTCGAGGGCCCGGCCGGGGCTCCGCGCCTCTTTTTCAACGCCGTGCCCGAGCCCAAAGCGGTCAAGAACCGGGTGCACCTCGACGTCCGCGCCCCCGACCGGGACGCCGAGGTGGCGCGCCTGGTCGCTGCCGGCGCGGCCGAGATCGGCCGGAACGAGAACTGGGTGGTCATGACCGACCCCGAGGGCAACGAGTTCTGCGTCTTCCCTGACTAGCCCCGAGTAGCTCCCGACCGGCCCGGACCACCCACCTCAGCCGACGGGCCGCAGCGCCTCCCGGAACGCCGCCACCGCCGCGCCGCAGGCCCAGTCGATGAATGTGTGCCGCCGCACCACCAGGCGGCAGTTCGCCGCCGCGCCGAACGCGTGCGCGGCGAACTCCTCGCGGATGCGGCGTTCGTACAGGTCGTACTCCATGACACCCTCGCCCGCGATGACCACCACCTCGGGGTCCACCAGGTTCGCGGTCACGGCCAGTGCCGCCCCGATGGCGGTACCCGCCCGGTCGAACGCGTCGACGGCGGTGCGGTCGCCGGCGTGCGCCAGGGCCACCGCGTCCGCGAGGGTGAGCGCGGGGTCGCCGTGCCCCACGCGGACGGCGTCACGGATGGCGCCCGAGGACGCCACCGCCTCGACGCAGCCACGGCGTCCGCACACGCATCTCGCGTCGGGGGAGGCCAGCGGCAGGTGGCCGATCTCGCCGACGACGCCGTGCGCCCCGACCACGACGTCGCGGTTGACGTAGATGCCGCAGCCGATGCCCGCGCCGATGGTGACGATGGCGAAGCTCTCCGCCTCGACGCCGAGCCCGAACCACTGCTCGGACCTCGCGAGCGCCCGCACGTCGTTCTCGACCACGACCGGCAGGTCGACCTCCCGGGCGACCGTGGCCCCCAGGGGCACGTTGGCCCAGCCCAGCAGTGGGGAGTGCCGCACGACGCCGGAGCCCGAGTCGATGTCGCCGGACACCGAGACGCCGATGCCCACGAGCCGCTCCGCGCTGTCCCCGAGCTTGTCCACGAGCCGGCGCGCGCAGCGCACGATCTCGGCCGCGACCGTCTCCGGGTCGTGCCGTGCCAAGGGCCGGCGGGTGGAGGTGAGCACCTCGTTGCCGATGCTCACCGCGACGGCCACGATCTCGTCGGCGTTGACCTTGACGCCGATCGCGAGCATCGAACGCGGCACCACGCTCAGGGGGTAGACGGGCCGCCCGGGCGAGGAGCTCTCGGCGTGCTCGCCCACGGTCACGAAGCCGTCGCGGATCAGCGGGCTCACGGTCTTGGTCACCTTGGCCTGCGAGAGCCCGGTGAGGCGGCCGATCTCGATCCGGCTGACCGGACCGTGCGTGATGATGCGCGTGAAGATCTCCGCCGACGTCGCCGTGCGCAGCGCGGGGGTCCGGGCGACCAGGGGGCTCATGGAAAGACCTCGCCTTCGGGTCCGGGCGCGACGCGTGCGGCGTCGCGCCCGGACCGGGGGTGGCTGGCTACTGCTTGGACAGGATCTCCTGGGCCTTGTCGGCGGCCTCCTGCCAGACGTCGTCATCACGCTGGTGGCTGTAGTACGCCTCGAACAGGGGCTGCAGCTCCGACTTGAGCTCGGCGCCGTTGCGGTAGGCCAGCGACGGCTCGAGCTGCTCGTTCTTCGAGTAGTCCACGAAGACGCTCAGGTCGACGCCCTTCTCGAGCTGGTCCGCGGCCAGGGCCTCCATGGCCGAGGGGATCGACGGGAAGAACGAGCCCGAGGTGAGCGCGGCGCTCTCCTGGCACTCGGCCGTGCCCATGAACGAGATCCAGTCCCAGGCCGCCTGCTTCACCTTGCTGCCCGACCACAGCATGTTGCCGTTGGAGTTGCTCATGACCACGCGCGTCTCGCCGTCCGGGCCGAGCACGTTGGGCGCGATGCCGACCGACATGCCGGGCAGCTTCGCGAACGTCGTGGCCGACCACGAGCCGCCGGAGATCATCGCGACCGAGCCGGAGCCGAGCTGCTCGGTGTCACCGACGGTGAACTGGCCGAACTTCGGGGCCAGGCCGCGGTCGGACAGGCCGCGCAGGTAGTCCATGGTCTCGACGAACGTCGGGTCGGCGAACGCGAAGGACGTGGGCCACGCCGCGGGCTCGCGCATGGTCCAGCCGGTCGCGGCCGCGAACTGGTACCAGGTGGTCTGACCCAGGTAGTCGCTCGTACCGAGGGCCCCGATGCCGTAGACCTTGACCTTGTCCTTGTCGAAGCCCTTCTCGTCGCCGCGCTTGCCGTTCTCGTCGACGGTGAGGTGCGAGACGACCTTGTCGAAGGTGCCGCCGTCCTCCGGGTTCCAGGTCATGTTCGTGACGTCGTCCTCGGTGAGGCCGGCGTCCTTCAGCATGTCCTTGTTGTAGTAGAACGCGGAGCCGGCCCAGTCGAGCGGCAGCGCGTACTGCTTGTCGTCCGTGTAGGTGAACGCCGGGACGCCCACGTTGAACACGCCCAGGTCGTAGTCCGACTCGGCGATGTAGTCGTCGAGCGGCTCGAGCTGGCCCTGCTTGGCGTACGAGTCGAGGAACTCCACGCTGTTCTGGAACGCGTCCGGCGCGTTGCCGGCCACGAAGCCGGCCGTGAGCTTGGTGAAGTAGTCGTCCACCGCGTACTGCGTGATGTTGACCGTGATGTCGGGGTACTTCTCCTGGAAGGCGGGCAGGCACGTCTTGTACGACTCGGCCTGCTTCTCGTCCCAGGTCCACCAGTTGACGGTGCCCGCGTGGGCGCCCTCCTCGGCTGCTCCGCCGGCCGGGCCGCCCGCGCAGGCGGCCAGCGAGACGGTGACAGCGGCTGCAGCGACGATGCTCAGCATGTGCTTCGGTTTCATGATTCCTCTTCGATCAAGGGACCGGGTGGGTTCGGTTCGGGTTGACGGGGCCGACGGCGGCCTCGAGCACACGGCCGAGCACGTCGAGCGCGCCCTGCCGGTCGAGGCTGCCGCCGGCGTCATGGCCGTTGACCGGCCAGACGGCGATGTCGTGCGGCGCCGCGTACTCGTTGTGCGCGGCGAACACGGTTTCGGGGGGAGTGACGTCGTCGTCGAGCCCGGCGGAGAACCACGCGGGCGCGTGGGCCAGGCGGGCGAAGTTGACGACGTCGAAGTGGCGCAGCGTGGCCAGCGCGCGCTCGAGGCGCGGCCGGTCCCGGGCCAGCAGGTCGGCCAGCTCGCGGTAGGGGCCGCTGCGGCTGAGCGTCAGCGCACCCGGCAGGTCCGCGAGGAACGGGGCCTGCGCCAGCACCGCGGCCACGCCGGGGGCCAGGTAGCCCGCGGCCAGCGCGATCCCGGCGCCCTGGCTGTTGCCGAGCACCGCCACGCGGTCGGGGTCCACGCCCGGCAGCAGCCGGACGGCGTCGACCGCGCGGGCGGCGTCGGTGAACACGCGCCGGTAGTAGTAGCCCGCCGGGTCGGCCAGGCCGCGCGTGACGTAGCCGGTGCTGTCGCCCCAGGGTCCGTCCGGCGTCGATCCGTCGCCCTGCCCGCGGGTGTCCATGACGAGGTGGGCGTAGCCCGCCGCGGCCCAGGTGAGGTCGTCGATCGCGTACCCGCGTCCGGCGCCGTAACCCGTGAAGTGGACGACGGCGGGCAGCCGGCCCACCCGGTGCCGCGGCAGGCGCAGCCACGCGCGGACCGGGTGGCCGGCGAATCCGGGGAAGGTCACGTCGAACACCTCGATGGCGTCCAGTGCCGTGGCCACCGGGGTCACGGCCGGCGGTGTATCGAACCGGCGGGCCTCCGTGAGGGTGTCGCGCCAGAACGCTGCGAAGCCGTCCGGCAGGTCCTGGGTCGAGCGGTAGGAACGGAGCGCGGCCTCGCGGGGGTCCGGGGTGGTCATGAGATGTCCCCGAACAGGTCCGCGGCCTCTGCGCCGTCGGCGGGCAGCGTGCACGTGCGCCCGCCGAAGGCGACGACGACGTCGCGCACCCCTGCGCCGACGGCGTCGTGCAGGCGCAGCGTGGCCGGGCGGCCGGCGCGCCAGGCGAGGTCCACCGCGACGCCGCCGCGCGTGCGGATGCCCGTGATCCGGCCGTCGGGCCAGGCCGCGGGCAGGGCCGGCAGCAGGCGCAGCGGGTCCTCGGGTGTGCCCGCGCCGGCGCCGACCAGCAGCTCCGCGATCGCGGCGGCCAGCCCGTAGTTGCCGTCGATCTGGAACGGCGGGTGCGTCGAGAACAGGTTGGGCAGCAGGCCGCCCCACTCGGAGCCGTCCACGGGCGAGTCGACGTCGGGGTCGTCCAGGTAGGGGCGGGAAGCCTCGCGCAGCAGGTCGCGGGCGACGTCGCCGTCACCCAACCGGGCCCGCAGGGCGATCTTCCACGACCAGGACCAGCCCATGGCGCCCGGACCGCGCACGTCGAGCGTGCGCCGCGCGGCCGCGGCCAGCTCCGGGGTGCGCTCCACGTCGATCGCGGTGAGCGGGTACAGCCCGACCAGGTGCGACAGGTGCCGGTGGTGCGGGTCCGTCGAGGTGCCGTCCTCGCCCCATTCGGCCACGGTGCCGTCGGCGGCCACGCGCGGCGCCGCCAGGCGCGTGAGGGCGGCGCGGATCTCGGCCGGCAGCGGCTCGGTGCCGGCGCCCACGGCCTCCGCCGCCGCGAGCGTGCGCTCGAACGTGGTCCGGATCAGGGTCAGGTCCATCGCGGACGACGTCGACACGGAACCCGTCGACCCGTCCGCGCGCCGGAACGAGTTCTCGGGCGATGTCGACGGCGAGGTGCCGAGCACGCCGTCGGCGTCGGCAACCAGCCAGTCGAGCGCGAAGGCGCTCGCGCCGAGCAGCAGCGGCAGCACCCGCCCGGCCAGCTCGGCGCGGTCGCGCCCGTACTCCCAGCGCTGCCAGGCATGGTCGGCGAGCCAGAGGCCGCCCATCGGCCAGAACGCCCAGGACGTCGCCCCGTGGCCGGCGCCGACGGGCAGCGCCCAGCCCCACGGGTCGGTGTTGTGGTGCGCCACCCAGCCGCGCGCGCCGTACAGGGCGTCCGCCACGGCGCTGCCCGTCTCGGCCACGCGCTCCAGCAGGTCGAGCAGCGGTGCGTGCAGCTCGCCCAGGCCGGTGCGCTCGGCCAGCCAGTAGTTCATCTGGGTGTTGATGTTGATCGTGTAGTTGGACGACCACGGCGGCCGCATCGACTCGTTCCAGATGCCCTGCAGGTTGGCGGGCGGCGAGCCGGGCCGCGACGACGAGACGAGCAGGTACCGGCCGTACGCGTAGAGCACGGGGGCCAGGGCGCGGTCGTCGCCGTCCGCGAGAAGGGCGGCGACGTCGACGGGAGTGGCGTCAGCGCTGTCACCGAGCTCCAGGGCGGACCGGCCCAGCAGTGCCCCTGCGTCGGCCTCGTGCCGGGCGCGGAGGTCGTCGGCATTGGCCGCCACGACCTCGGCGGCGTGCGCGGCGGCGCGCTCGGCCAGGTCGGCGCGCGTCGCGGTCGGCTCGTGGCGCCACCAGCGGCGGGCGTTCGTCTCGGTCGTCACGGCCAGGAGTACGCGGCTCGCACCGGTGAGCGAGATGTCGTGCGCGCCCTCGGCCGCGGGCACCGCCGTCGCCGTGCCGTCCGTGCGCAGGGCCACGGACACGGCCGCGGCGGGGTCGAAGCCGGAGTCGGCCTGCCCCCAGACGTGTGCCTCGGCCTCCGGCTCGTGCCCCGGCGCGCCGTCGACCGGCGCCTCGACGACCAGGCTCAGCCCCGCGGTGCCGCCGTCCGGCAGCCGCACGTCGGTGCTCGCGACCCGCAGGGGCGAGCGCAGGCGCAGCACGGCCGAGACCGGGGCGTCGGCCACGAGCTCGACGACGAGGGCACCGTCGACCGCGCCGACCCAGCTGCTGCGGCGCACGCGCACGCCGTCGAGCAGGAAGGACTCGTCGACCACGGCGCGGGAGAGGTCGAGCACGCGCTCGTAGTCGGTCAGCGGCGCCGGGCCGAGGTCCAGGTCGAGGTGGCCGAGCGGCAGGAACTCCTGGCTCCACGGGCCCTCGAAGGTACGCAGCAGGCGTTCGACCTCGTCGTCGTCCCGCCGGGCGACGGCGGCGCGCACCTCGGCGAGGCGCTCGGGTCCGGCGCCGCCGGCCAGGACGGCGTCGAGCGCGCGCCGCGGGCCGTCCGGGGTGCCCGACCAGAGCGTCGAGTCGTTGAGCCCGATGCGGCCGCGGGCGTCGCCGAAGACCATGCCGCCGATCGCGCCGTCGCCGATGGGCGTGGCCTCGGTCCAGCGGGCGGCGGGCGCGGTCCAGCGCAGGCGCACGGGGCGGGGTGCGGTGGTCACTTGAGCCCCGAGAAGCCGATGGAGTCGACGATCCGGCGACCGAACGCGAGGAACAGCACCAGCATCGGCAGGGCCGCGACGAGCGTGGCCGCCATCAGGCCGGCCCAGTCGGGGGCGGCCTGGGGCGAGGACTGCTTGAACACCGCGAGGGCGAGCGTGAGGGGCCGCACGCTGTCGTCGCTGGTCACCAGGAGTGGCCAGAAGTAGTCGTTCCACGCGCCGATGAAGCCCAGGATCGACAGGGTGGTCACGGGGCCGGACGTCATGGGCAGCGTGATCTGGAACAGCACGCGCAGGCGGCTCGCGCCGTCGATCAGCGCGGCCTCCTCGATCTCGCCGCTCAGGCCGAGCATGAACTGCCGCAGGAAGAAGATGTTGAACGCCGAGAACAGCGCGCCCGGCAGGATCAGCCCGCCGAACGTGTTGAGCAGGCCCAGGTCCTTGATGAGCACGAAGTTCGGCAGCAGCGTCAGGATGCCCGGCACCATGAGCGCTGTCAGCAGCACGGAGAAGACCAGGTCCCGGCCGGGCCACTGCAGGCGGGCGAACGCGTAGGCGGCGATCAGCGAGAAGAACACGACCAGGACGGTCGAGAGCGTCGCGAAGATCAGCGAGTTCATCGCGAAGTGCAGGATGTTGATGCTGGCGCCCGAGCCGCCCTCGGCCAGGGACTCGGCCGACGTGGCGATGCCGAGCACCCGGCGGAACGCGCCGAGCGTGAAGTCCACCGGCAGCAGCGACGACGGGTGCGTGATCAGCGAGTAGTTGTTCGAGAACGACGTCCGCAGGATCCAGTAGAACGGGAAGAGCGTGACCAGCACGACCCCGCCGAGATAGGTCCAGGCGGCGGCGCGCCCCACGCTGATGCGGCGGCGGGGTCCGGAGACGGTAGCGGATGCGGACATGCGTGTTCCTCAGTTCGTGTCGGACTCGTCGGCGCGCAGCAGGCGCATCTGCAGGAAGGTGATGGTGATGAGCATCGCGAACAGCGCGAGCGACATGGTCGCGGCGTAGCCGAACTCGAACTGGCCGAACGCCTTGTCGTAGATGTAGAGCTGCAGCACGTTCGACGCACGGGCCGGGCCGCCCTGCGTGGTCACGGCCACGAGGTCGAACACCTGGAACGATCCGATCACCGTCAGCACCAGCACCATCGCCAGCACGGGACGCAGCAGGGGGAGCGTGAGGCGGCGGAACATCTGCATCTCGTTGGCACCGTCGATCCGGCCGGCCTCGTAGACGGTCGGCGGGATGGTCTGCAGGCCCGCGAACACGATGATCGCGTTGTATCCCATGCCCTTCCAGACACTGATCAGCGCGATGGTGGGAATCGCCCACTTGCTGGAGCCCAGGAAGAAGACCGGGTCGAACCCGAGCTGGCGGATCGCGATGTTCACGATGCCGAGCTGGGCGTCGAGCATCCAGGACCACGTGGTGGCCGCGACGACCCCGGAGATGAGGAACGGGAGGATGATGACCCCCCGCAGTGCGGTCGACGCCGTCAGCCGGTGCAGCACCACGGCCGTGGTGACCGAGAGGGCCATGCCGATCACGACCGACAGGACCACGAAGTAGGCCGTGACGCCGAGCGAGTGCCAGAAGACCTCGTCGGCCACCAGCCGCTTCAGGTTGTCCAGGCCGGTCCACCGCGGCGGGGTGAGCACCCGGAAGTCGGTGAAGCTCAGGTAGATGCCGCGCAGGGTGGGGTAGGCGGCGAACGCGAGGAACCCGATGACGGCGGGTGCGATCAGGACCCACGCCAGCCGCGCGTCGCCGCGGTGGGCGGGCGAGCCGGCGCGGCGCACCGGCCCGGTCTTGTCGTCACGCCCGGTCGCGGTCCGTCCGCGCGCCGGGGTGGTGGTGGAGATCGCCATCGGCCTCATCCCTCGTCGTCGAGCTGCAGGAGGTGGGCACCTCGCTTGCCGCCGAAAGCGTAGGGCGACTAAGTTTCCGCTGTCAAGAAAGTCGATTCGGGGTGGTGAAGATGTCTGCTGGTGATGGATACGCGGTGCTGCGCGCGGCCGGAGTGTCGCTCGTGCTCGATCTCGTGGGCGTGATGCCCCAGGTGCTGCACTGGGGCGCGGACCTCGGTGACCTCGGCCCCGAGGGTGTGGACGCGCTGCGCGAGTCCGGGGCCACCGCGCGGGTCGCCAACTCGCCGGAGACGCCCCGTGCGGTCACGCTCCTGCCGGTCGAGCGGGACGCCTGGGCGGGTCTGCCGGGCATCGAGGGCCACCGCGCCGGGACGGCGACGACGCCGCGCCCCGAGCTCGTGGCGGCGGACGTCGAGGTCCCGGCCGACGGCGCCGGGGGCAGGGTGCGCCTGGACGTGCGTGAGCCGATCGCGGACCTCGCGCTCACGGCCGAGGTGGAGCTGGAGGCGACGGGCGTCCTGCGGGTGCGGTGGACCGTGACGCCGGGGGTCGAGGGCGGAGCGAGCGGCGCGGGGCGCGAGGTCTACGACCTGTCGCACGTCGCGGCGCTCCTGCCGCTCCCGGCCCGCGCGGGCGAGGTTCTCGACTTCAGCGGGCGCTGGAGCCGGGAGCGCGAACCGCAGCGCGTGCCGCTGGTGGACGGCGACCACGTGCGCGAGGTGCGCCGGGGCAAGCCGGGGGCCGACTCGCCGTACCTGGTCGCGGCGGGCACGCCGGGGTTCGGCCACCGGTCGGGCGAGGTGTGGGCGGCTCACGTGGCGTGGAGCGGCGACCAGCGCTGGATCGTGCAGCGCCTGTCCGAGGGCGCGGGCGCGCACGCGGCCGTGCTCGGCGGCGGCGAGCTGCTGCGCGCCGGCGAGGTGCGGCTGGCCGCGGGGGAGAGCTACACGACCCCCGACGTGCTGTTCGCGTGGTCGGACGCGGGGCTGGACGGCATCGCCGACCGGTTCCACCGCCGCACCCGCGCGCGCCGCCCGCGGCGGCGCCCGCAGCCGCTCGTGCTCAACACGTGGGAGGCCGTCTACTTCGACCACGACCTGGGCCTCCTGACCGAGCTCGTGGACCGCGCCGCCCGGGTGGGCGTGGAGCGCATCGTGCTCGACGACGGCTGGTTCCGCGGGCGCCGCGACGACACGGCGGGCCTCGGCGACTGGCAGGTCGAGACCGCCGTCTGGCCCGACGGGCTCGACCCGTTCGTGTCGCGGGTGCGCGCGGCGGGCATGGAGTTCGGGCTGTGGTTCGAGCCCGAGATGGTCAGCCTCGACTCCGACCTGGCCCGCGAGCACCCCGAGTGGCTGCTGGCGCCGTCGGCCGGGGTCGGCACCAGCTTCCGCAACCAGTACGTGCTCGACGTCGCCCACCCCGACGCGTACGCCTACCTGCGGGACGCGATCTCAGAGCTCGTGGAGCGCTACGGCATCGACTACATCAAGTGGGACCACAACCGGGACCTGCTCGAGGCCGTGATCCGCGGCGGCGCCGCCGGGGACCGGCCGGGGGTGCGGCGGCAGACGCTGGCGCTGTACGCCCTGCTCGACGAGCTGCACGAGCGGCACCCGGCGCTGGAGATCGAGAGCTGCTCGGCGGGCGGCGGTCGCATGGACCTCGGCATCCTGGACCGCACCGAGCGGGTGTGGACCTCGGACTGCAACGACCCCGTGGAGCGCCAGCAGATCCAGCGCTGGAGCGAGGTGCTCCTGCCGCCGGAGCTGCTGGGCTCGCACGTCGGCGCGGCACGGGCACACACCACGAACCGGGTCACCGACCTGTCGTTCCGGCTGGTGACGGCGGCGTTCGCGGCGCCAGGGATCGAGTGGGACATCACGGGCTGCACCGAGGACGAGATGGTGCGGCTCACCCAGTGGGCCGCGTTCGTGAAGTCCCGGCGGGACCTGCTGCACGGGGGCGTGCGCGTGCACGCCGACCTCGCCGACGAGCAGACGCTGCTGCACGGCACGGTGTCCGAGGACCGTACCCGCGCGCTGTTCGCGTGGGTGCGGCTGGCCAGCTCGGCAGGGCCGCAGGTGGCCCGGGTGCCTTTCCCGGGCCTGGACCGGGACCGGGACTACGTGGTGCGGGTGCCGGACGCGTTCGGTCCCACCGCCGTGCACGGGCGCGAGCCCGCGTGGCTCGAGCAGGCCCGGCGCGCCGGTGGCTTCCGCGTGCCGGGTGCGGTCCTGGCGTCGGCCGGGGTGACGCTGCCGGTGCTGCAGCCGGCGTCCGGGCTGGTGCTGGAGCTGACCGCCGAGTGACCGTGTCAGACGCTCAGCCCCCACCAGGGGGCTGAGCGTCTGACACGTCGTGGGTCAGCGCGTGAAGCGGAAGCCGTCGCTCCGGACCGGGGCGTCGGACCCGTTCACCACCACGATGCGGTGGGCGCCGCGCTTGAGGCCGGAGACCGAGAACAGCTCCTGCTGCGTGCGGCGCGCGGACGTGCTCGTGTCAACGGTCTGCTTCAGCACGCCGTCGACGTAGACGTGCACGGGACCCTGGTCGGGCGCCGTCGGCGCGATCCACGTGACACCGGTGCCGGTGAACGTGAGATCGGTCCACGCCTCGCCGCGCGCGGCGTGCACGTCGTCGCCGCCGTCGCCCCGGAACGCGAAGGTCAGCGCCGTGTCGCCCGCGGGCAGGGCCGTGAGGTACTCCGCCGACAGCACGACCGACTGCCCGTCCGTGGTCCAGTCGGTGCCCTGGCGCAGCACCGCGCCGCCGTGGCGGATCGCCGTGAGCTCGCCCGGGTCGCGGCCGAGCTCGACGCTCGTCGCCTCGGCCCGCTCGTCGGGCACCACGATCGCGTTCGGCGTGATCAGGTTCTCCTGCTCGACGTCGACCCGGTCCAGCAGCATGAACCGGCCGTTCTTCTTCTCCATGCGCAGCGTGTGCTCGCCGTTCTCGAGGTCCGTCGTGGACCACACGACGGCCTGGCTCTCGCGCGGCGTCCCGGCCGGCAACGACGCGTCGACCGTGTCGACGAGCTCGCCGTCCAGGTAGACCGCGACCTCGCCCTGCGACTCGTCGCGCTCGGTCACGTAGGACACGCCCGTGCCCCGGAAGGTCAGCTCGAAGGCGTCGCCGTCCTTCTCGGTCCAGTGCACGTCGTCCTCGTGGTCGCCCAGGCCGCGGCCGGTGCTGTGGCTCCAGCTCCCGGAGTACGAGATCTCGGACGCGTCGTCGTTCAGCTCCGCGACCCGCTTGCCGGTGTCGCCCGGGGCGGGCGGCTCCTCGCCGTCGGGCACCACGGTCACGGCGAGGTCCTGCGACGTCGCCGCGACCTCCTCGTTGCCGTTGCGCGCCCAGTCGCCGCCGTAGCCGACCTGGATCGCGTCGTCGTTCACCGTCGAGGCGGCCGCGCCGGCGGGCGTCACGCGCAGCAGGCGCACGCCGTGCGGCGGCACGTCGGCGGCCGTGAACCCGTCCGTGAAGGAGCCGAGGTTCTTCTTCGCCCACACGTCGCGCACCCTGTGCCGGCCGTCGCCGAGCCCCAGGTCAGCCCAGCTCGCCGTGACGTCGGCGTCGGTGGAGCCGAGGTTGAACAGCCCGACGACGTAGCTGCCGTCGTCCTGCAGCGAGTACCAGACCTGCCGCTTGCCGGCGGTCGAGACTGGCCGCGCCGGGATCGCGGCCTGGTTGATCGCGATGACCTCCTCGTTGGTCAGCAGGCCGAGCCCGAACGCGTCGAGCTGCGTGAGGTCGTTGCCCGTGTACATCGGGGCCGCGGAGATGGCCCAGAGGCTGGTCGCCGTACGGCGCTCGTCCTGCGTCAGGCCGTCCATGCGGCCGTTGCCCACGTTGAGCGAGTCGAGGTCACCGAACCCGCCCGGGCCGGTGTACCGCCACCACTGCTCGGCCTTGGGGAACAGGCGCGCGATGTTGGGCCAGGTCGTCAGGGCCTCGTTCTCGCAGTAGCACTCGACGTCCCAGTCGAGGCGCCAGCCGTCGGCCTTCTCGCGCCAGTAGTCGGCGTAGCGCGGGTCGAGCGCCCAGGACAGCTCGAACCAGATGTCGCGGCTGTGCAGCGCGTCGGACCAGGCCGCCACGTCGCGGCGGGCGTCGAGCGACAGGTCGCCGATGCCCGAGCCCGGGGTCACGCTGTCGAACTTGACGAAGTCCACGCCCCAGTCGCCCAGCAGGGCGCCGATGGAGTCGATGTACTTGGTGGTGCAGGGGTCGTCGAAGTCGAGCGCCCAGCCGATGCCCCAGTAGTCGGCCTTGGTGAGCGGCTGCTTGACGATGTCGCCCGTGGTGCAGCCGGGGGCGTTCCAGACCGGCAGGTCGGCCTCGTACACCTCCGGGCCGATACCCGGGATGAAGTACAGCCCGAACTTCTGCCCGTTGTCGTGCACGTGGTCGATCACGGCCTGGAGACCGTCCGGGTACAGCGAGGTGCTGGGCTTGGGCCGGCCGAACTCGTCGAAGCCGTCGTTCCAGCCCGCGTCGACGTTGATGCGGTCGTAGCCGAAACGCTGCAGCTTGGTGTGCATGGCGTCGGACTGGGCGATGAGCTGGTCGGCGTCGATCCAGCGGCCGTCGCCGCTGTAGACCTGCATGCTGAAGCTGCTCCAGCCCATGTACGGCGCCGTGGCGAGGTCGCCGGGCTCGACGCGGGGCAGGGGCGGCGGGGGAGTGGGCGCCGGGTCCGCGGCGCTCGCGGGTCCGGCGGTGCCGGCGACCAGGAGGCCGACGGCGGCGAGTCCGCACAGCGCCTGCCGGAGCAGGCGTCGGGGGCTTGTCATGGAAGGTGCTCTCCATCCTTTACGAGGATGCGCAGTGGCGACGTGCGGAACGGCACTGTTCCAGCGCGCGACGGGGCCCGGCGGGCCCCGTCATTTCTTGACGCGATCAAATAACCACAGCCCAGCCCCGGGCGCAAGGGTCGGGGCGCAGTTGCTTGACAACGGAAAGAAACTCTTGGACGCTCGTCTCGCTCCGCCCGCTCCGACACCTTTGGTGGCTCTCATGCTCACGCGCACCGCCGCGCCCGGACCCTGGACCCTGCACGTCGAGACGGCCGCGGCCGACGCCGACGGCGCGGTCCTCGCCCAGCTCCCCGTGCCCGCCACGGTGCCCGGCACGGTCCACACCGACCTGCTCGCCGCCGGCCTCATCGAGGATCCGTACCTCGACCGCAACGAGCTGCTGACCCCGTGGATCGGGCGCTCGGGCTGGCGGTACCAGGCGACGCTGCCCGCCACGACGCCGGCCGAGCGCACCGATCTCGTGCTCGACGGGCTGGACACGCTCGCCACGGTGCTCGTGGACGGCGTCGAGCGCCTGCGTACCCGCAACATGTTCCGCTCCTACCGGGTGCCCCTGGACTCGGCCGACGCCGCCGACGTCGCCGTCGTGCTCGACTCGCCCTGGGGGCCGTTCGACGCCCTGGACGACGAGGCGCGGCGCGCGTTCGACTCGCCGTCGGCGCACATCCGCAAGATGGCCTGCAACTTCGGCTGGGACTGGGGCCCCACGCTGGTCACCGCCGGCATCTGGCGCCCGGTGCGCATCGAGTCGTGGTCGGTCGCGCGGCTCGCCGAGACCCGCGTGGAGGTGCACGCCGAGCAGGGCGCCGCCGGCTGGCGCGGCCTCGTCGAGGTGGGCGTCGAGCTCGAACGGACGGCGACGGCGCACGACGCCGAGCTGGTCGTGCGCGTGGGCGGCGCGACCCGGAGCGTCGTCGTGCCCGCCGCGGAGACATCGGCGCGGCTCGCGGTCGAGGTGCCGATCGGGCACGACGACCTGTGGTGGCCGCGCGGGTCCGGGGCGCAGCCCCTGCACGACGTCGAGGTGCGGCTGCTCGACCGCGTCACGGGCGAGGCGCTCGACGCCGACGACCGGCGGGTCGGCTTCCGCTCCGTCGAGGTGAGCCGCGAGGCGGACGCGGACGGCGAGTCGTTCGCGTTCGTGGTCAACGGCCGCCCGGTCGCGGCGCTGGGCTTCAACTGGATCCCGGACGACTGCTTCCCGCACCGGGTCACGCACGACGACGTCGCCGCCCGCCTGCGCGACGCCGCCGAGGCGAACGCCAACATCCTGCGGGTGTGGGGCGGCGGCCTGTACGAGTCCGACGACTTCTACGCGCAGTGCGACGAGCTCGGGTTCCTCGTCTGGCAGGACTTCGCCTTCGCGTGCGCACCGTACCCGGAGCACGAGTGGATGCTCGAGGAGGTCGCGGCCGAGGCGCGCGAGAACGTGGTGCGCCTGATGTCGCACCCCTCGCTGGCGATCTGGAACGGCAACAACGAGAACTGGCTCGGCTGGGACGACTGGGGCTGGAAGGAGCGCCTCGGCGACCGGCCCTGGGGCGAGCGGTACTACCTGGAGGTACTGCCGCAGGTGGTGGCCGAGGTCAGCCCGCACGCCTTCTACTGGCCG
Source organism: Promicromonospora kroppenstedtii (assembly GCF_044389675.1). NCBI lineage: Bacteria > Bacillati > Actinomycetota > Actinomycetes > Micrococcales > Promicromonosporaceae > Promicromonospora > Promicromonospora kroppenstedtii. Next base: position 168,587 of record NZ_JBIRYI010000013.1, read on the forward strand.
GGCAGCCCGTACTCGGGCACGCCCGAGGTGTACTCGAACGACCGCTCGCGTGGCGTGGTGCACCTGTGGGACGGCTGGAACGAGCAGGGCTACCAGGTGTTCCTGGAGGACCGGGCGCGGTTCGTCTCGGAGTTCGGCTGGCAGGGCCCGCCCGCCTGGCGCACCCTGACGGACGCCGTGCACGACGACCCGCTGCGGCCCGACTCGGAGGGCGTGCTGCACCACCAGAAGGCGGTCGACGGCTCGCTCAAGCTGTCGCGCGGCCTCGCGCCGTACTTCGACGAGCCCCCGGACATGGCCGACTGGCACTGGGCCATGCAGCTCAACCAGGCGCGCGCCCTGACCTTCGCGATCGAGCACTTCCGCTCGCTGCGACCGCTGAACATGGGCTCGATCGTGTGGCAGCTCAACGACTGCTGGCCGGTCGCGTCCTGGGCCGTCGTCGACTCCGCCGGACGCCGCCGGCCCGCCTGGTTCGCCGTCCGCGCGGCCTTCGCCCCGCGGCTCGCCACGATCCAGCCGCGCGCAGGCGGGCTGGCGATCGTGCTGGTCAACGACGCGGGCGAGGCGTGGTCGGGGTCCGCGACGGTGCGTCGCCTGGGCCTGGACGGCCGGGTGCTCGCCGAGCAGGCAGTTACGTTCGACGTCGGCTCCGTGGCGAGCGAGACCGTGGCCCTCGGCCCGGACCTGGCGCAGCCCGGCGACCCCGCCGCCGAGCTGCTCGTGGCCGAGGTCGACGGCGCGGCCCGGGCCTGGCGCTACTTCACCGTGGACCGTGACCTCGCCTACCCGCGCCCGCGGCTCGACGTCGTGACCAAGCCGCTGCCCGGCGGCGACGTCGAGGTGGCGGTCACCAGCGACACGTTCGTGCGCGACCTGACCCTGCACGCCGATCGGCTCGACGCCGGGGCCGCCGCGAGCGACGCGCTCGTCACGCTGCTGCCGGGGGAGTCGGTCACCCTGCGGGTCTCGGGTGCCGACCCGGCGCGCGCGGAGGCGGTCGCCGCGGCCGTCCGGGGCGAGGCGCCGGTGGTCCGGCACGCGGGCGACCTGGTGGGCTGAAGCCTGGCGGGTTGCTCCGGATATGTCCGACGCGAAGGGGCGCAACCGTCAAGTTCCGGCAATCTGAAGGTATGAGTATGACGTCCAACCGCCGGAGCGCGATGGTCGAGGCGTGCGCCGCGGCGCTCGGCAGGCAGACCCTGACCGAGATGCGGTCCGTCCTCGACGACTACGAGCTCTCCGTGACGAGCCTCGGCGTCGTCGAGGACGCGCACTCGTACCTGGTCGGCGTCCTGGACGCCACGCCGCTCAGCAGCCTGCAGGGGCTCTACCAGCGCCTGGTGATCGCCGAGCGGTCACCGTTCGACGGCGACGGGCTCAAGATCTTCATGAGCCACCTGTCGGACCAGAAGGGCCTGGTCGACGACGTGAGCCAGGCACTGCGGCCGTACCGCGTGCAGGGCTTCGTGGCGCACACCTCGATCAGCCCAACGGCCCAGTGGCAGGACGTCGTCGAGGCGGCGCTCACCGACTGCGACGCGCTGGCGGCCTTCGTGGTCGGTGAGTTCTGCGCCAGCGAGTGGTGCGACCAGGAGGTCGGCTGGGTGCTCGGTCGCGGGGTACCGGCCGTGCCCCTGGCCTTCGGCGCCCAGCCGTATGGGTTGCTCGGCAAGTACCAGTCGGTCCCGTGCCGCGCCGCCGAGCCGGAGGCCGTGGCGGCCTCCCTGATGGCGGCTCTCGTCGCGATCCCGGCCCTGCAGGGCGCGCTCGCCGAGCAGCTCAGCCGCGCCTTCCACGACTCGGCGACGTGGAACTTCACACGTGCCGTGATGCCGCTCCTGGACCGGATCCCGGTCTTCACGCCCGAGCAGCTGGAGCGCCTCAGCGAGGCCGCCGAGCACAACAAGCACGTGTACGACTGCGACGTGCGCGGCACGTCCGGCTCCGACTGGACGCGCCGCTTCGTGGTGGAACGCGCGGCCGCCGCCTGACCTCCCGTGAGAGCGATCAGGCGGCGGCTGGTGCATGCCGGTCAGGCGTCCGACGTCGGCGCCTCGCCCGCGAGGGTCAGGTAGACCTCGCGGCGGGCCTTCTCGAGCAGCTTCGAGACCGCGGCCACCTGCTCGGGCGTGCCGGTGCGGGCGACCTGCTCGACGGCGTCGGCCAGGGCGCGGACCTCGTGCCGCAGCTCGCGGCCGTGGCCGTGCCCGACCTGCTCCCACGGGGTGCCGAGCTCGTCCTTGTGCTGCTCGACGTAGGTGGTGCCCTCGTCGGTCAGCGTGGCGAGCTTGCGGCCGCCGTCCTCGGAGAGGACCACGAGGCCCTCGTCGGCGAGCAGCGACAGCGCCGGGTAGACGGCGCCTGCGCTGGGGCGCCAGCGTCCGTCCGTCCGGTCGGCCAGCTCGCCGATGATCTGGTACCCGTGCATCGGCTGCTCGGCGAGGAGCAGCAGGATCGCGGCGCGGATCTCACCGCGGCCGGCGCGGCGCGGGCCGCGGGAGCCGCGGCGTCCGCCGCCGTGGGGGCCGCGGGGGCCGAAGCCGCGAGGGCCTCCGCCCGGACCGAAGCCCGGGCCGAAGTCGCGGGGGCCGAATTCCGGGCCCGGCCCGCCGGCCATCGCGTAGACCGGGCCGAACGTCGGGCCCTCGAACGTGGGCAGGAAGCCGCGGCGGCGTCCGCCGCGACGGCCGGAGGAACCGGGGTCCTGTGAGTGGTTGTCGTGTGTACGCATGATCTGTCTCCTACGTGTAGCGGCGGGGCGAGGCGGTGCGCGATCTCGCGCACTACGGCGTCTCGTACGTCCTGCCGGTCGGGAACGTGTGGCTCAACCGACGCTCCAAAGATAGATCAAAGATATATCGTTAGGCAAGGCCTGGTCCCGAACTGGCCCATGACCTCGTGGAATGCCGCTAGCCCCCGCCGCGTTGCCCCGGGCATGGACTTCAACCAGCAGATCGTCGACACCTTCCGCGCCAACGGCGGCGAGGTCAACGAACCCATGCGGTTCGGCAAGGGGCTCGTGCTCGTGCACGTGCCGCGCAAGGACGGCAGCGTCCGCATCGCCCCGCTCGCGGCGATCCAGGAGGACGGCGCCCGGTACATCGTGGCGAGCGCCGGCGGCTCGCCCCGGAACCCCGCGTGGGTCTACGGCCTGCGCCGGGCCGAGCAGGTGGACATCGAGGTTCCGGGCGAACCCGTCGAGACCGTCCGGACCAAGGTCGAGGAGCTGTCCGGCGAAGCGCGCGACGCCATGTGGGCCCGGTTCAAGGAGTTCTCGGCCGGCTTCGCGGAGTACGAGAAGACCGCGGAGGGGCGGGTCTTCCCGATCTTCCGGCTGGTCGGCTGACGCTCGATCGGCTCTGCTCAGCCGCCGTTCGGCAGGCCGACCGGTGCGGCGAGGAACGCCGTCACCTGCTCGGGGGTGGGGAACTGCGTCATCTTCGCGTCCGCGAACCACTCGACGAGGCCGGTGGCGAGCTCGCGCACGGGGACGTTGCGCTGGTTGGACGCCTCCCGCAGCCGCGCGAACGCCTCCTCGTCGCTGATGCCGAAGCTGACCATGACGACGCCCTTGGCCTGCTCGATGGACGCCCGGCTCTCCGAGGAGGCGCGGATCGCGGCCGACGCCTCGCGCTGCGCCTGCTCGCGGCTGGCGGCGGTGACGTCGATGAAGTACCCGGCGAGCTCGGTGATCGCCCCGGAGGCCGGGTCGCGCTTGGCCTGGCCGGTGACGGCGAGCGTCCTGGTGCGGCCCTTGGCGTCGACGATGCGGTGCACGGTGCTGAACGGTTCACCCGTCGCCGCCGCGTTCCGGAAGACGTGGTCGACGCGCTCGCGGTCCTCGGGGTGCTTGTGGGACAGCACCAGCTCCGTCGTCGGCACCACGTCGCCCGGGCCGAACCCGTGCATGGCATAGACCTCGTCCGACCAGGCCCATCGTCCTGTGGTGAGATCGAGGCGGTAACGGCCGACCGGGGCCCGGTGGCCGGGGGCCAGCGCGGCCTCGACCGCGGCCGGCGAGGGCTTGATGTCGTTCACGCCTGTCCTGTTCTACGAATCCGACGCTGCACCCACTCTGCACCCTGACGGGCTGAAGAGCCAAGGTGGGCGACCTCACGGGCGGTTATCAAGGTTAGACCAGCCAAATCATGACTAATCCGCTTGGATGGGTGATATCCCCGATTCGACGTCAAGGAGAACTCCGCGATGACCCAGGCAGCACAGGTCGGCACCGTGTACCAGAACAGCCAGGAGCTTCTCGACGCCGACCTGCCGCACCTGAGCGTCGCCCTCGACGCGAGCGGGTACGCGATCCAGCGGGACAGGGACGGTAACTGGTACAGCGTGTCGTCGGTCGGTCCGTCTGACCTCGCGGGGGTCTACACGGTGATCCACCTGCCGGCCGAGCCGCTGCCCGCCACCTACGGCTCGGTCGTGATCACCGACAACGGCACGCCGTTCATGCGCCGCTGGGACGCCGCGACCGACGAGCGGTTCGGCGTGGAGCACTGGATAGGGCCCGACGGCGTCACGGTGACCGACGCCCACCTGCGTCATCTGGGCGTCGCGCGGGCGTGGGACGCGAGCGTCCCGGGCGCCGGCTCGCGGCTCGGCGGCCGCCGTCGCCGGTCCCGCGCGACGCCCGAGACCGACGGGCACCCGGACTCCCGGTCGCGGACGCCGTCGGCGTCCTGACTAGGCGGGCGGGCCGGCGTCCGCGGCTCGCGCCGCGTGGGCCGCGGCCTGGGCGATGTTGCGCTGCATGCCGCCGAACACGATGCCGTGGAACGGGCTGATCGCCCACCAGTAGAGCTGGCCGGGCAGCCCGCGCGGCAGGAAGACGGCCCGCTGGCGGAACGTGGGCCGGGCCGCGTCCGCGTCCTCGACGGACAGCTCCAGCCACGCCAGGCCCGGCAGGCGCATCTCGGCGCGCAGCCGCAGCAGCCGCCCGGGCTCGATCTTCTCCACGCGCCACCAGTCGAGCGCGTCGCCCTCGGCGAGCCGGTGCGGGTGCCGCCGGCCGCGCCGCAGCCCGGGGCCGCCGAAGAGCCGGTCCATGAGGCCGCGCGCCACCCAGCCCAGCCGCCAGGAGTACCAGCCGTGGGCGCCGCCGATGCCCTCGATCACGGTCCACAGCGCGTCGCTCGTGGTGTCGACCCTGCTGGAGCGGTCGTCGACCAGCAGGCTCCCGCCGGACCAGTCGGGGTCGTCCGGCAGGGGGTCGGACGGCGCTCCCGGCGTCGAGGCGGACACCCAGCTCGTGCGCACGTCCAGGTCGCGGATGCGGGCCAGTGCGAGCGCGACCGCCTCGTCGAAGCCGATGAGGCCCTCGGGCGGGTCGGGCACGTACTGCTTGATGTCGTCCTCCTGGGCCACCACCTCGTGCACCAGCGAGCCGACGAGCGGCCGCGCGATGCCCGGCGGAACAGGTGTCACCAGGCCCACCCACAGGCTGGCCAGCCCGGGGGTGAGCACCGGGACGGCGCGGATCACGCGCGGGCGCAGCCCGGCGACGGCGGCGTAGCGCTGCATCATCTCGCGGTAGGTGAGGATGTCCGGCCCACCGATGTCGAAGCCGCGGCTGACCTCGACGGGGATCGACGCCGCGCCCACGAGGTAGCGCAGCACGTCGCGCACGGCGATGGGCTGGATGCGGTTGTTGATCCAGCGTGGCGCGACCATGGCCGGCAGCCGCTCGGTGAGGTAGCGCATCATCTCGAACGAGGCGCTGCCGGAGCCGAGGATCACCGCGGCCCGCAGCACGACGGTGGGGGCGCCGCCGTCGAGCAGGATCTGCTCGACCTCCCGGCGGGACTCCAGGTGGGGCGAGAGCTTCTCGCCCTCCGGGTACAGGCCGCCGAGGTAGACCACCCGGCCCACGCCGACCTCGCGCGCCACGACCGCGAAGCCGCGGGCCGTGCTGCGGTCGCGCTCGGCGAACCCGGACCCGGCCCCCAGCGCGTGGATCAGGTAGTAGGCGACGTCGACGCCGTCGAGCGCCCGCCGCAGGTCGTCGCGCGAGGTGGCGTCGCCCTTGACCACGTCGACGTTGCCGGACCAGTCCCGCGAGGCGATCCGTTCGGGGTGCCGGGCCAGCACGCGCACGTCGTACCCGGCGGCCAGCAGCTCGGGCACGAGCCGTCCGCCGATGTATCCGGTGGCTCCGGTGACGAGTACTCGGGGCATGGGGGCACCAACCTTTCTCCAAAACATGAAGCCGAGCGATTTACTAGATAGGCTAGTCATATTCGCCGGGTGGTTGCCTGCTGGGGCAGGCAGAGGGGGCCGTCCGGCCCGTCCGAGGAGGGCTCATGGCACACAGCACGTCGCACGACCTGGTCCAGCGGATCGTCGTCACCGTCAGTTTCGTGGTCTGCGTCATCGGCTCCATGATCGGCGTCGGCGTGTTCGGTGGCACGTCCGTCAACGCGGCGGCCGGGGGAGCCCTCGACACCGACGCCACGCTGCTCGCCCCGGCCTCCGCGGCCTTCTCGGTGTGGACCGTCGTCTACGTCGGGCTCGCCGGGTACACGGTGCTGCAGTGGTTCCACGCGCCGACGCCCGCGGCGCAGGAGCGGCAGCGGCGCCTGCGGCTCCCGGTCGCCGGCACGATGCTGCTCAACGCGGCGTGGATCCTGGTGGTCCAGGCCGGCTGGCTCTGGGTGAGCGTGCTGGTCATCGCGGCGCTGCTGACGCTGCTCATCCGGGTCTTCCTGATCCTGCTGCGCAGCCGCGCCGCCGGCGCGCTCGACCGTGTGCTGGTCGACGGTGTGCTGGGCGTCTATCTCGGCTGGGTCTGCGTGGCCACGGCGGCCAACATCGCGGCGGCGCTGACCAGCGCCGGGTTCGACGGCGCCGGCCTCGCCCCCGACTGGTGGGCCGTCGGCGTCCTCGCGGTGGTCGGTGTCATCGGCGTCGCCCTCGCGGTGCGAGGCGGCGGGCCCGTGGCGGTGGCCCTGGCCATCGCCTGGGGTCTGGCCTGGATCGCCGTCGAGCGCTGGGACGGTGCGCCGTACTCGGCCCCGACGGCCGCCGCGGCGCTCGCGGCCGCCGTGGCCGTGGTCGGCGCCACGGCCGTGGTCCGCGTGCGCGCGGCGGCCCGCCTCAGCTCACGCGGCTGAGCCGGAAGGTCTGGGCCACGGACCCGGTGCACGCCTGCTGCGTGAACCGGGTGCCGTCGGACCCGACCGGCGTGCCGAGCGTGAGGCAGCGGCCGCTGTGCCGGGCGGTGAACGTGACTCCGGCGGCCGTCGTCGTCGGGCGCCACTGCTGGTTGGTGCCGCCCACGTAGGACCAGAGCTGGACGGCGACGCCGTCGCCGGTGGCGCCCGCGCCGCCCGCGACGTCCCAGGCCTTGTCCGCGTGCTGGTTGGTCACCTGGTAGAACCCGCCCGAGGTGGGCGTGAAGCGCCAGCGCTGGTTTTGCCGCTCGCGGACGAGGCCACCTGGTACCACGACGCCGGATCCGGGTCGGCGGGCGTGGTGGTGGACTGCGGGTCCCACGTGTAGGTGGCCACGGACCGGCCGGGCAGCGTGTGGGTCAGGGAGCGGCCCTCGTCGGTGATGGAGAAGGTGCGGCTGCCGGAGGAGGCGTTCACGACGTACGCCACGCGCGTGCCGTCCGGGTTCTGGTGGACGACGTTCTGCAGGCCGCCGGACTGCTCGCTGGTGGAGCCGATCCGGCGTGCGCCGGCGTCGATGAACTTGGTCAGGTGGCCCAGCACGTAGAACTCGGCGTTGCGCGTCACGGTGCCGCCGGCGATCTGGACCACACCGTTGCACCGCGTGCCGCAGTGGCCCTGGTGCGGGCCACCGTTCTGGTCCAGCGCGAGGTTCCAGCTGATCGTCGTCTCGCCGCCGTTGCGCATGTTGCGCACCACGAGGTTCTCGGCGTGCCAGACCAGGGTGTCCCCGAACGTGTTCGCGGCGTCGTCGCTGTCCGTGCCGGAGCACTCGGTGAAGTAGACCCGCTTGCCGGCGGCCACGACCTGCGCCTGTGCCTCGGGGGAGCCGCCGTAGCAGTGGAACGCGGCACCGACGACGCGGGAGATGCCCTGCGTGCCCGAGAAGACCTCCAGCGGGTAGTCGGGGCGGTCCCAGTTGTGGTCGTAGGCGAAGATCTGCGTGCCCAGCCCGGCGCTGGTCAGCCGGGCGTCGAGCACCCGCAGGAACTGGGCCTGCTCCGCCGCGGACATGCTCAGGGACGGGTAGCTCGTGGCGAACAGTGGCTCGTTCGCCACGGTGAGGTCGCTCAGCGTGACGCCCTGCTGCGCGTACGCCTGGATCGTGCGGACCAGGTAGTCGGCGTACTCGTCGTAGTTCTCGGCGCGCAGGCTGCCGCCGTTCAGGGAGCCGCCGGACTTCATCCAGGCCGGCGGGGACCACGGGCTGCCCATGAACCGGATGTTCGGGTTGATCGCCAGCGCCTGGCGCAGCACGGGCAGGATCTGCTGCTGGTCGCGCGCGATGCTGAACTGCCCGGGGGTGTCCTCGTAGGTGTAGAAGCCGCCCGAGTTGAAGTCGGTGCTGCCGAGCGGCTGGCGCAGGTAGTTCAGCCCGATGCCGTCGTCGGAGCGGGAGAACAGCGACCGCAGCAGCGTGTCGCGGGTACCCGCGGGCAGACCGCTGATCAGTGCGGCCGAAGCCTCCGTGACGGACGCGCCCGCGCCGGTGAACCGCTGGGACACCTGGTCCGGGCTGACCCGGATGTCGGTGGCCTGCGGGCCGGTGTCGAAGGCGAGCGTGCCGCCGTCGGTCAGCCTGCGGCCGCCGTCGGCGGTGGTGACCCAGACCCGGGCGCTGGTCGGGGCGGCGGCCTGGGCAGTGGCCGGAGTGCCGGCGGGGCCGGACGCAGCCGCCGGGGCGATCCCGGCGGCGGCGAGGGTCAGGACGCCGAGCGTGGCGAGTGTCGTCCGGATGGACCCGGTGCGGGTGGTGCGCGTCATTGCGACTCCCTCGATGGGTGGAATGTGGGGCGAGCCTACCCCTACCTACCAAGTACTCGGTAGGTAGCAGTTTCCCGTATCCGGCCGGGGCCCGGGGGGAGAGGTCCGTAGACTCGCTCGGATGACACGAGAACCCGGGGCCGTCCGGACGCGGCGTCCGCCCGCGGAGCGCCGGGCCGAGATCCTGCGCATCGCCATGGAGACGTTCGCGGAGCGCGGCTACCAGAGCGCGTCGCTCGCGGAGATCTCGGCCCGGGTCGGGCTGACCCAGGCCGGGGTGCTGCACTACTTCTCGTCCAAGGCCGGCCTGCTCACCGGCGTGCTCGACCTGCGCGACTCGACCGACATCGAGGAGCTCGGCAGCGAGCGCCCGCACGGTCTGGCTTTCCTGCGGCACCTGGTGGAGACGTCGCGGCGCAACATGGAGCGCGAGGGCATCGTGCGGCTGTACACGGTGCTCGCGGCGGAGAGCGTGACCGCGGAGCACCCCGCGCAGGACTACTTCCGCGACCGGTACCAGGGCCTGCTGGCCCTGGTGGTCGAGGCGCTGGAGGAGGCCCGGTCGCTCGGGGAGGTGGCGGACGACGTGGAGGTCGCCACCACCGCCCGCGTCATCGTGGCGACCATGGACGGCCTGCAGCTCCAGTGGCTGCTGGAGCCCGGCTCGGTCGACATGGCGCACGCGACCGAGGTGGCGATCGTCCGGCTCATCGGCCGGGACCTGCCGGGTCGCTGAGCTACGCCCCCGGCTCCCCGGCGTCCGGCTCCTGGCCGTAGGACGTCGCCAGGTCCGCGACGTCGTGGGCGTAGGAGACGGACCGGTTGTAGGCCGCCAGCGCCGCCTGCCAGCCGTCGTCGCTGGTGAGGTCGCCGCCGCTCGCGCACAGGTAGTGGGCGGCGGTGAGCACGGCGTCGTCGATCTGGTGCGGGTCGGCGCGGCCGTCCAGGTTCCCGTCCTGCGCGAAGTCGGCCCACGTGGTCGGGATGAACTGCATGGGGCCGACGGCACGGTCCCAGCGCACGTCGCCGTCGAGCTCGCCCCCGTCGGTGTCGAGGATCTCCATGACGCCCTCGCTGCCGTCCAGGGCGATGCCGATGATCGGCGGGCTCACCAGGCCGTCTGCGTCGGCGCTCGCCCCGAGGTAGCTGCCGTGGATCGACTCGACGGCGCCGATCCCGGCGAGCGTGTTCCAGCCGAGGCCGCACTGCGGCATGGTCTCGGCGAGCCGCAGGGACGCGCCCGCGTACGCGGCCAGCGCCCGCCGCGGGATGCCGGTGCGCTCCGCGGTGTCGCGCAGCCAGCGCGGCCGGGCCAGGTCGGCGACGGGGTCGACGTCGGCCGCGCGGTCCGCGCCCGCCTCGGGCAGGGCCTGCCGCGGCGCCGGCGGGTAGTCGCGCTCCAGCGCGTCCCGCAGCCCGCCGGTCGGGTTCGGTCCGCAGGCGGTCAACAGCAACACGGCCGCGCAGGCGACGGCCCCAGCTCGTGCTCTCACGGTGCTGACGCTACGTTGCCGCCGCGCCGAACCGTTAGCCGGTGACAAGACCTCCCGCAAACGTGCGCGAATCCGCGCAGACCAGTCACTCCTCCGGGTGCCCGACGTGTACCACCAGGACGGGGCACGGCGCCGCGCGCAGCACGGCGTCGGGCACGCTGCGCAACATGCGGCCCACCACGGACGGGTGCCGGCGCCCGCCGACCACCACGAGGTGGTCCGGCGTCAGGTCCGCCAGCAGCGCGCCCGCCGGGGAGCCGCGCCGGATCACCAGCGTGCACGCGACCTGCGGGTACTTCTCCGACCACCGCGCCACCTGGTCGGCCAGGTCGGCCCGGGCGGCCTCGTGCCACGACGCGGCCACCGGGTCCATGCTCAGCAGCGCCGACGTGACCGGGTCGCTGCCGGTCACGTGCACCACCTCCAGCGCGCAGTCCCGCGCGGCCGCCTCCGCGAACGCGGCACCCAGCACGTCGGGCTCGTCGTCCCGGGCAACGCCCACCCGGATCCGGTACGGGTCGCCGGTCGACGCACCGGCCGGGACCACCGCCACCGCACCCGTGGACGCCGCCGCCAGGGCCGACGACGTCGAGCCGAGCAGCAGGCGGTCGAGCGCGTCCAGGCCCCGTCGGCCCACCACGACCAGGTCGCACGTGCGGGCGTGCTGGCTCAGCACGTGCGCGGCGGTGCCCGGCAGGACGATGATCTCCAGGTCCCGCCCGCCCGGCCGGTGCCCCCCGAGGCGGGCGCGGGCGGCGGCCGCGGCGTGCCGGGCCTCGTCCTGCGCCTCCCGCATCGCGTCGCCGAACCCCGGCGCGGGCGTCGCGGGCGTGGCGTGCGACGCGACGACGGTCAGGCGGGCCTCGTGCACGTCGGCGGCCCGGGCCGCCCAATCCAGCGCCGCCAGGCTCTCCTCCGAGCCGTCGACCCCGACGACGATGCCGCGGTACCAGGTGATGCTCATGATCGTCTCCTCACGATGCCGTCGAGCCTGACACCAGCACACCAGCCGGCCCCGTCCGCCCGGCAGAGCCAGGAGGCCCCGTGACCCGGGACCAAGGTCCCCGTGCCCGGCGTGGTGCCCACGCGCTACCGTGGCCCCGGGAACGGCCGGACTGACGACGGGAGGTGCCGATGGACCCGGTGGACGCGCCGCGCGACCGCACCGACGTGCTGCTGGAGGCCGTCGTCGGGGTGGGCCGCGGGCTCGACGTCGAGACCGTGCTGCACCGCATCGTCGAGGCCGCCGTCTCGCTGGTCGACGCGCGCTACGGCGCCCTCGGGCTGCTCGACGCCGACAGCCGCATCAGCCGGTTCCTCACCGTCGGCATGACCGACGACGAGGTCGCCGCGATCGGCCCCTATCCCACCGGGCACGGCGTGCTGGGCGAGCTCATCCGCCACCCCGTGCCGCTGCGCCTGCCCGACCTGTCCAGGCACGCCGCCTCCGTGGGCTTCCCCGCCCACCACCCGCCGATGCGGACCTTCGTCGGGGTGCCGCTGCGGGTCCACGGCTCGCCCTTCGGCAACCTCTACCTCACGGACAAGCGCGGCGGCGGAGAGTTCACCGCCGACGACGAACGGGTGCTGGAGGCGCTCGCGGCGGCCGCGAGCGTGGCGGTGGAGAACGCCCGCCTCTACGACGTCGCCCGGCTGCGGGAACGCTGGGCCCGCGCGAACGACCGGATCTCGCGCCACGTCCTGGCGGGCTCCTCACCGCACGATGTGCTCACCCTGGTGGGTACCGAGGCACGGGAGGTCGCGGACGCCGACGTCACCGCGATCGCGGTGCCCGACCCCGCCACCGGCCGCCTGGTGCTGCAGTCGGCCGCCGGGCTCGACGCCGAGGCGCACGTGGGCGCTGCGCTCGCGGCCGAGGGCACGTTCGCCGCCCTCACGTTCCGCACGGGCGTGCCGATGGTGACCGACGACGCCACCGCGGACGACCGGGCCAGCGTGGCGCTGGAGCTGCCGGGCGGGCTGGGCCCGCTGGCCGTGTGGCCGATCGGGCAGCCGGGCACCGCCCGGGGTGTGCTGATCGCGGCGCGCCTGTCGGGCAGGCCCTCGTTCTCGCCCGTGATGGTGGAGGCGCTCAGCGCTTTCGCCGGGCAGGCCGCCGTCGCCATGGAGCTCGCCGAGGGCCGGGCCGACGCCGAGCGGGTCACCCTGCTGCGGGACCGGGAACGGATCGCGCGCGACCTGCACGACCTGGCCATCCAACGGCTCTACGCGACGGGCCTGTCGCTCCAGCGCGTGGCCCGCGCGGCGACCCCGGACGTGGCCGAGCAGATCGCGCGGTCGGTCGACGAGGTGGACGAGACCATCGCGCTGGTGCGCACCACCATCTACCGCCTGCAGTCGGGGGACTCGCCGGGCGGCGCGAGCGCACGCCGGGTGGGCCTGCGGGCCAGGGTGATCACCGAGGCCGACGCCACCGCCGCCGCCCTCGGCTTCGCGGCACGGCTGCGCTTCGAGGGCGCCGTGGACACCCTGGTGCCCCCCGACATCGCCGAGCACGTCGTCGCCGTCCTGCGCGAGGCCCTGTCGAACGTCGCCCGCCACGCCCACGCCTCCCGGGCCGAGGTCCGGCTCGCGGTGGGCAGCGACGTCGTGCTCACGGTCAGCGACGACGGCGTCGGCATCCCGCCGGACGCGCCCCGCAGCGGGCTGCGCAACCTCGCCCGGCGTGCCGACGAGTCGGGCGGAGTGCTGGTGGTCGGGCCCGTCGACCCGGCCGCCGCGCAGACCGGCACCCGCCTGGAGTGGCGGGTGCCGTTGCCCGGCGACGACGCGCCGGACCCGTGACCCTCACGGGCCGCGCCGCTTGTCCTGCTGCTCCAGCCGGTCGGCCAGCACGGCGGCCTGGGCCCGCCGTTCCAGGCCGAGCTTGGCGAAGATGCTGGACACGTAGTTCTTCACCGTCTTCTCGGCGAGGAACAGCTCGCTCCCGATCTGCCGGTTCGTCAGGCCGTGGCCGATCAGCCCGAGGATGCGGCGCTCCTGGTCGGTGAGCTGCGCCAGCGGGTCCGGCTCGTGGTGCGCCTCCGACCGCAGCCGCTCCATCACCCGGGCCGCGGCGCGCGGGTCGAGCATCGAGCCGCCCGCGGCGACGGTCAGCACCGCCTCCACGAGGTCGGTGCCTCGCACCTGCTTGAGCACATAGCCGGCGGCCCCGGCCAGGATCGCGTCGTACAGCGCCTCGTCGTCGGCGAACGAGGTGAGCATGAGGCAGGCGAGGTCCGGCATGCGCGAGCGCAGCTCACGGCAGACGGTGACGCCGTCGCCGTCGGGCAGGCGCACGTCCAGGACCACGACGTCGGGCTCGGCGGCGGGCACCCGGGCCAGCGCCTCCCGGGCGGTCCCGGCCTCGCCCACGACGCGCACGCCGGGCTCGGACTCCAACAGGTCGGCCACGCCGCGCCGCACCACCTCGTGGTCGTCGACGAGGAACACACGTACCTCCATGTGCCCTACCGTAGCCGTGGTGCCCGTCCGGTTCACGACCGGGACGGGCACCACGGGGCGAGTCGTCATCGCAGGACGGGGTACCGCTTGACCATCGGCAGCTGGGACCACCAGCGCCCGAGGCCCATCGTGTCGCCGGCCAGGAAGGCGGCGAGGCCGATCAGCAGGACCGCGTCGACCAGGTGGTAGTCCACGAACGGGTTGTTCTCGAGCGGCAGCGATGCCATCCACATCAGGAGCAGCAGCACCACGCCGGCCCCTGCCGCGATCCGCATGCCGATGCCGAGCGCCAGCGCCAGGCCGATGCCGAGCAGGCCGATCATGAAGAGCCAGTCGAAGACCGGGTTGCCGGACATGGAGTTGAAGAAGCCGGCGAAGGAGCCCTGGACGCCGCCCAGGTACCCCTCGGTCGGGGAGCCGCCCCGGATCCAGGCGGCGTCGGACGGGGTCGCGATGCCCCAGCCGAAGAGCTTGTCGCCGAACGCCCACAGGAACTCGACGGCGAGCAGCAGCCGGACGCCCGCGAAGGCGTATCGGGAGACGGCCTCGCTGGTGACGTGCGTGGTCGCCGCGGCCTGACTCTGCGCGGCGCTCCCGTGCGCCCACTCGGCGGGGTTGTGGCTGACGGAGCTCATGATGTCCTCCAGGTGGTGCGCCGGACGTCTTCCAGCGCCTGAGTCCACCATCCCGCCGGCCGCGCGCGGGCAGCAGGGTCCGCGGCCCCGCGCGGAGCGGGACCTTGGTCCCGTTCCCGGAGGTCAGACGGCTATCGGGTGCGGTTGGCCCGCAGGATCTCCTCCTGGTACGGAGCCACCACGGCGCCTGACACGCGGCAGTCCAGGAGCAGGAACGGGCGGTCCGCGACGGGCTCGGCCGCCCAGGCCGCCACCCGGTCCAGGTCGGCCAGCGAGCGCACGACCACGCCCTCGGCGCCCACGGCCCCGGCGAGCGCCGCGAAGTCCGCCTCGGGGATGAGCATCGGCTCCTCGGTGATGCCCTGCCGCCCGTACACGTGCACCTCGGCGCCGTAGGCGGCGTCGTTCCAGACGACGGCGATGCCGCGGCCCGCCGCGGTGCGCACCGCGGTCTCCAGGTCGGCCAGCGCCATGAGCCCGCCGCCGTCGCCCGTCGTGAGCACCACGGCGGCGTCGGGCACGGCCGCGGCGGCACCCGCGACGCTCGGGAAGCCGAGCCCGATGGACTGGTAGGCGGTGCCCACCATGACCATGCGGTCGGGGGAGGCGACGGGCCAGTACATGTTGGCCCAGCCGATGAAGTGCCCGCCGTCGGAGACGACCACCCGGTCGGCGGGCAGCAGGCCGGCCAGGCGGTGCGCGACGCTGCGGGGGTCGAGTCGCCCGTCGGGCGCGATCCCGTCGGCGGGGCCGGTGTCGTAGCGGCGGGCGCCGGCGACGTCGACGGTCTCGCGCCAGCCGGAGGGCTTGGCGCCCAGGGCGTGCAGCTCGTCGACCAGGGCGCGGGCCACGAGCGCGGCGTCGCCCCGGACGAACCCGCCCACGTGCCGGTGCGTGGCGGCGGGCGCGATGTCGACCTGGACCACGCGCGTGCCGGGCGCGAACAGCTCGCCGAACCGCATCGTGAACTGGTTGAGCGACGCGCCGAGCACCACGGCGACGTCGGCCTGGCGCACCAGCTCCATGGCGTCGTGCGCGCCGAACCCGCCCGCGACGCCGAGGTCGTACCGGCCGTCGGGGAAGACGCCGCGGCCCAGGGCCGTCGTGGTGGTCAGGGCGCCGGTGGTCTCGGCGAGCTCGCCCAGCGCGGGTCCGGCCCCGGCGAGCCAGGCGCCGCGGCCCGCGAGCAGCAGCGGGCGCTCGGCCTCCGCGAGGTGCCGCGCGAGGTCGGTGATGGCGGCGGCGTCGAACGGGCCGGCCGGGGCCAGCGGCGCCGGCAGCACGGGCTCCGGCGCGTCGGGGATCGGGCCGGCGTCCAGCGCGGCGACGTCGTAGGGGATCGCGAGCACCACGGGAACCCGGTAGGTCAGGGAGTGCTCGATGGCGATGACGCTGGTGGCGGCGGCGTCCGCGCGGCCCACCGTGTAGGTGCGCGCGCCGACCGCGGCGGCCAGGGCGATCTGGTCGACGTCCCAGGGGCGTGGCCCGGACGTCGGCTCGTCGCCCGTCAGCAGCACGAGCGGCACCCGGGCCTGGGCGGCCTCGGCCAGCGCGGTCAGCGCGTTGGTGAAGCCCGCGCCGTAGGTGGCGGTCGCGGCGGCGATGCGGCCGGACGCGCGGAAGTGGGCGTCGGCGGCGACGACGCCGCCGGCCTCGTGGCGGACGGCGGTGAACCGGGCCGTGGTCGACCGCTCCAGGGCGTCGAGGAACCAGGCGTTGCCGTTGCCCATCACGCCGAAGACGTGGTCGACGTGGCGGGCGACGGTGCGGGCGACATGGGCGGACACGGTGGGCACGGGGCCTCCAGGGAAACAGTGACGGATGAGTGGTGCGGTCCGTATGTGTCCCGGGCGGGCCCGGCCAGGAGCCCGTCGCGCGCCCCTTTTTCGAGCGCAGGCGGTGGCATCCGCCTCGACACGGCACACACTACCCCTGTGGGAGCAGAGCTCCGGCGAAGAACGTCGCGAGGTCGTCGGTCGAGGTCAGGGGCAGGACGGCGGCCACGTACTGGTCCGGGCGGACGACGACGACGGCGCCCCCGCGGTCGATGCCGCGCAGGTCGAAGATGTCGTGGTCCGGGTCGGTCGCGTAGACCTTCTCGTAGTCGATCAGCCCGAACGGGCCGACCCGGGGCCGGAACACCTCGGGCACGTCGGCGAACTCCACGCCGAGGTGGTCCTGCTGGTAGACCACCTTGACGTCGAGGACGGCGTCCGGGTCGCCGCCGGACGGGGTGTGCCGCAGCAGGGGCGAGTCGTCCGCGGTGCCCAGCCAGTGCGCCCAGTCGCGCAGCGCCGAGGGCTCGCCCGGGGCGGCGGCGTCGGCGAACGCGTAGAGGCGCCACCGGCCGTCGGCGCGGGCGTGGTGGCCCAGGTGCGCCGGGTTGCCCTCGGCCACGCGCTCGACCGGGGCCGACTTGAACCGCTTGCCGACCGGGAAACCCGTCGCCAGGTGCTGGTGCGCGGCGCCGGCGACGATCATGGAGGGCTGGTACCGGGTCATGAAGCCGCAGGGGAACTCGGCGGTCTTGACGTAGAAGTCCTCGAGATACGTCGGGTCGGGCAGGTCCTCCGGCCGGGTGGCCATGAGCCGCGACCACTCGCGGTCGAAGTCGATGAGCTCCTGGGCCACCACCTGCCGCTCCGCGGAGTAGGTGGCCAGCAGCGCCTCGGGGGCGCGGCCCGCGAGCACGTGCGCCAGCTTCCAGGCGATGTTCCAGCCGTCCTGCATGGAGACGTTCATGCCCTGCCCGGCCTTGGCGCTGTGCGTGTGGCAGGCGTCGCCGGTCAGGAACACGCGCGGGGTGCGGGTGCCGGTGTGCTCGGCGGGCACGTCGTCGAACCCGTCGGTGACCCGGTGGCCCACCTCGTAGACGCTGTGCCAGGGCACGTCCTTCACGTCGAGGGTGTAGGGGTGGATGATCCGGTTCGCCCGCGCGATCACCTCGTCCAGCGTCGTGGCGCGGACGCGCGCGCTCCCGCCGGGCGGCACCTCGCCGAGGTCGACGTACCAGCGGGCCAGGAACCCGCCCTCGCGGGGGATGAGCAGGATCGACCCGCCGTCGTGCGACTGGATGGCGCACTTGGTGCGCACGTCCGGGAAGTCGGTCACCGCCAGGATGTCCATCACGCCCCAGGCGTGGTTGGCCCGGTCGCCCACGGGCCTGCGGCCGATGGCCTGCCGCACGGCGCTGTGCGCGCCGTCGGCCCCGATCACGTAGCCCGCGCGCACCGTGCGCTCGGTGCCCTCCCGCGGTCCGGCGGTGTGCCGCAGGGTCACGGTGACGGGCTCGCCCGGGGCCTCGGGGACGCTGAGCCCGGTGACCTCCAGGCCGTAGTCGGGGGTCACGCGGGCCGGCCCGCGGGCCGCGACCTCGGCGAAGTAGTCGAGCACGCGGGCCTGGTTGACGATCAGGTGCGGGAACTCGCTGATGCCGTCGGAGTCGTCGGGGGGCACGGCGGCGCGCGCGATCTTCCGCGGGTCGGCGGGGTCCGGCTTCCAGAACGCCATCTCGGTGATCCGGTACGCCTCCGCGGTGATCCGCTCCGCGAACCCGAACGCCTGGAACGTCTCGACGCTGCGCGCCTGGATGCCGTCGGCCTGACCCATCTCCAGGCGCCCGGCGCGGCGCTCCACGACATGCGTGCGGATGCCGGGGAACTGCGCGAGCTGCGCGGCCGCGATCATGCCCGCCGGGCCGCTGCCGACGATCAGCACGTCGACCTCGTCCGGCAGCTCGGCGGGGCGGCCGACGCCGTAGCCCGCGGCGGGCTGCACGCGCGGGTCGCCGGACACGTAGCCGTGGTGGTGGAACTGCATCGTTCGTCCGTTTCTGCCCGTGGTCGGCGACGTTGCCGGGCCCATCTCGACCATATACGATCTGTGATACGAAGCACCAGGGAGCAAGGGAGCTCATGGGTACCGAAGCGCTGTCCCGGCGGCCCGGCAAGATCGTCGCCGTCCACCTGGCCTACGCCTCCCGCGCCGACCAGCGCGGGCGCCGTCCGGCCGCGCCGTCCTACTTCCTCAAGCCCGCCAGCTCGCTCGGCGTGAACGGGGGCGTCGTCGAGCGCCCCGCCGGCACCGAGCTGCTGGCCTTCGAGGGCGAGATCGCACTGGTCATCGGCGAGCCCGCCCGGCACGTGACCGTCGCCGACGCCTGGGACCACGTCGCCGCCGTCACCGCGGCGAACGACCTGGGCGTCTACGACCTGCGGTGGGCCGACAAGGGCTCCAACGTGCGGTCCAAGGGCCGCGACGGGTACACGCCGCTGGGCCCCGCGCTCCTGGACGCCCGCGCCGTGGACCCGGCCGCGCTGCGCCTGCGCACCTGGGTCAACCGCGAGCTCGTGCAGGAGGACACGACCGGGCCCGACGCGCTGCTGTTCCCGTTCGCCCAGCTCGTGGCCGACCTCTCCCAGCACCTCACGCTGGAGCGCGGCGACGTGATCCTCACGGGCACGCCCGCCGGGTCCAGCGTGGTGGTGCCCGGCGACGTGGTCGAGGTGGAGGTGGACGCCCCGACGGCGCCGGGCGCGCCGTCGTCGGGCCGGCTGGTGACCACGGTGGTGCAGGGCGAGGTGCCGTTCACCGACGTGGGGGCCGGGCCCCGGGTCGACGACGCGCAGCGGGCCGACGCCTGGGGCAGCGCGGAGGCGGCGGGGCTGCCGCCCGGGCCCGAGCCGTTCGTGCTCACCGACGAGCTCGCCGCCCTGCTGCGCCGCACGCCGGTCGCCGGGCTCTCGGCCCAGCTCCGCAAGCGCGGCCTCGACGACGCGATCATCGAGGGCGTGCGGCCCAACGTAGACGGCGCCACGCTCGTCGGCCGCGCCCGCACGCTGCGCTTCGTGCCGTACCGCGCCGACCTGTTCGCGACCCACGGCGGCGGCTACAACGCGCAGAAGCGCACGTTCGACACCGTCGGTCCCGGCGAGGTGATCGTCATCGAGGCCCGCGGTGAGACCGGCTCCGCCACCCTGGGCGACGTGCTCGCGCTGCGGGCGCAGGTGCGTGGCGCCGCGGGCGTGGTCACCGACGGCGGGGTGCGCGACTTCGGCGCCGTGGCCGACACCGGCCTGCCCGTCTTCAGCAGGGGCCCGCACCCCGCCGTGCTCGGCCGCCGGCACGTGCCGTGGGACACCGACGTCGCCGTGGCCTGCGGCGGCGCGACGGTGCTGCCCGGTGACGTCGTCGTGGGCGACGCCGACGGCGTCGTCGTCATCCCGCCGCACCTGGTGGCCGAGGTCGCCGCGGCGGCCCTCGCCCAGGAGGAGCAGGACGCCTGGGTGGCGCGGCAGGTCGCGGCCGGCCACCCGATCGACGGGCTGTTCCCGCCCAACCCGGAATGGCTCGCCCGCTACCAGGAATGGCGGGAGTCCCGGTGACGGCCAGCAAGTCGGAGGTGGCCTACACCTACCTGCGCGACCGGATCGCGCGCCGCGACCTCGGGCCGGGCTACCGGCTGGTGCTGCGCGGCGTCGCCGACGAGCTCGACATGAGCGTGGTCCCCGTGCGCGAGGCCATCCGGCGGCTCGAGGCCGAGGGACTGGTCACGTTCGAGCGCAACGTCGGGGCGAGCGTCGCGATGATCGACGAGCGGGGCTACGTCGAGGCCATGCAGGCCCTCGGGGTGGTCGAGGGGGCCGCGACCGGCCTCTCGGCGCCCGCCATCTCGGGCGCCGACCTCGACCGGGCCGCCGAGGTGAACGACCGGCTGCGCGCCCTGCTCGACCACTTCGACCCGCACGCCTTCACCGCCCTGAACCGGCAGTTCCACTCGGTGCTGTTCGAGTCGTGCCCCAACGCCCTGCTGCTCGACATGGTGCACCGCGGCTGGGCGCAGCTCTCCGGCCTGCGCGACTCCACGTTCGCGTTCGTGCCGGGACGGGCGCACGACTCCGTGGCCGAGCACGCCCACATCCTCGACCTGATCGCCCGCCGCGCCGACCCGCTCGAGATCGAGATCGCCGCGCGGGACCACCGCTGGGCCACCATGCAGGCCTTCCTCGACTCGCGAACCCCGGAGACACCGTGACCGACCACCCCACCCGAGTGCCCGCCGACCTGCCGGGCAGCATCCAGCACTACATCGGCGGCGAGCTCGTCGACTCGGCCGACGGCGGCACGTTCGACGTGCTCGACCCGGTGACCGACGAGGTCTACGCGAAGGCCGCGGCGGGCCGGGCGGCCGACGTCGACCGCGCCGTCGCCGCCGCGCGCGCCGCGTTCACCGACGGGCCGTGGCCCCGGATGCTGCCGCGAGAGCGCTCGCGGATCCTGCACCGGGTGGCCGACATCGTCGAGTCCCGTGACGCGCGGCTGGCGGAGCTGGAGAGCTTCGACTCCGGCCTGCCGATCACGCAGGCGCTGGGCCAGGCGCGCCGGGCCGCCGAGAACTTCCGGTTCTTCGCCGACCTGGTCGTGGCCCAGACCGACGACGCGTTCAAGGTGCCCGGCCGCCAGCTCAACTACGTCAACCGCAAGCCGATCGGCGTGGCCGGCCTCATCACGCCGTGGAACACGCCGTTCATGCTGGAGTCCTGGAAGCTCGGGCCCGCGCTGGCCACCGGTAACACCGTGGTGCTCAAGCCGGCCGAGTTCACGCCGCTGTCGGCGTCGCTGTGGGCCGGCATCTTCGCGGAGGCCGGGCTGCCGCAGGGCGTGTTCAACCTGGTCAACGGCCTGGGCGAGGAGGCGGGCGACGCCCTGGTGAAGCACCCCGACGTGCCCCTGATCTCCTTCACGGGGGAGAGCCGCACCGGCGAGACCATCTTCGCCAACGCCGCGCCGCACCTCAAGGGCCTGTCGATGGAGCTGGGCGGCAAGTCGCCCGCCGTCGTCTTCGCCGACGCCGACCTGGACGCCGCGATCGACGCGACGATCTTCGGCGTCTTCTCGCTGAACGGCGAGCGCTGCACCGCCGGCAGCCGCATCCTCGTGGAGCGCGCCGTCTACGACGAGTTCGTCGAGCGCTACGCCGCCCAGGCGCGGCGCGTCGTCGTCGGCCTGCCGCACGATCCCGCGACCGAGGTGGGCGCGCTGGTGCACCCCGAGCACCACGCCAAGGTGATGTCGTACATCGAGATCGGCAAGAGCGAGGGGCGCCTCGTGGCGGGCGGCGGGCGGCCCGAGGGCTTCCCGGCCGGCAACTACGTGGCGCCGACCGTCTTCGCGGACGTGCCGCCGTCGGCCCGGATCTTCCAGGAGGAGATCTTCGGGCCGGTGGTGGCGATCACGCCGTTCGACACCGACGAGGAGGCGCTCGCGCTGGCCAACGGCGTGCGGTACGGGCTGGCCGCCTACGTGTGGACCAACGACCTGCGGCGCGCGCACACGTTCAGCCAGGCGATCGAGGCGGGCATGGTCTGGCTGAACTCCAACAACGTGCGCGACCTGCGCACGCCGTTCGGCGGGGTCAAGGCCTCCGGGCTGGGCCACGAGGGCGGCTACCGCTCGATCGACTTCTACACCCACCAGCAGGCCGTGCACGTCACCCTCGGCGCGGCCCACCACCCGACGTTCGGCAAGGGAGCCTGACGCCATGCCTGGACCGACCCCGCCCGCATCGATTCCGACCCCCATCGCGCCGCCGCCGGACATCCTGCGCTGCGCGTACATGGAGCTGGTGGTCACCGACCTGGCCGCCTCGCGGAACTTCTACGTCGACGTGCTCGGGCTCGTGGTGACGGAGGAGGACGACGAGGCCGTCTACCTGCGCAGCATCGAGGAGTTCATCCACCACAACCTGGTGCTGCGCCAGGGGCCCGTGGCCGCCGTCGCCGCGTTCTCCTACCGGGTGCGCGGACCGCAGGAGCTGGACCGTGCCGTCGCGTTCTACACGGAGCTCGGCTGCGAGGTGCGGCGCGCCCCCGGGGGCTTCACCCGGGGGATCGGCGACTCGGTGCGCGTCGTGGACCCGCTCGGGTTCCCGTACGAGTTCTTCTACGACGTCGAGCACGTGGAGCGGCTCGCCTGGCGCTACGACCTGCACACCCCCGGCGCGCTGGTGCGCCTGGACCACTTCAACCAGGTCACGCCCGACGTGCCGCGCGCCGTGCGGTTCATGGAGGACCTCGGCTTCCGCGTCACCGAGGACATCCAGGACGCCGAGGGCACCACCTACGCCGCCTGGCTGCGCCGCAAGCCCACCGTGCACGACACGGCGATGACGGGAGGTGACGGCCCGCGCATGCACCACGTCGCCTTCGCCACGCACGAGAAGCACAACATCATCGCGATCTGCGACAAGCTCGGCGCGCTGCGCCTCTCGGACCGCATCGAGCGCGGCCCAGGCCGGCACGGCGTGTCCAACGCCTTCTACCTGTACCTGCGCGACCCGGACGGGCACCGCGTGGAGATCTACACGCAGGACTACTGGACGGGCGACCCCGACAACCCCGTGGTCACCTGGGACGTGCACGACAACCAGCGCCGCGACTGGTGGGGCAACCCCGTGGTGCCGTCCTGGTACACCGAGGCCTCGCCCGTGCTCGACCTGGACGGCGTGCCGCAGCCCGTCGTCGCCCGCACCGAGACCTCGGAGATGGCCGTGACCATCGGCGCGGACGGGTTCTCCTACACCCGCCCGGAGGACGCCTCCCGCGCGCAGGCGGACGACGACGTGCTGCCCTCCTGGAAGCAGGGCGAGTACAAGCTGGGGCACCAGCTGTGACGGGGGCGCACGAGGCCGACGGCCGCACGCTGGACGACGCGACGGTCACCGCGATCGCCGACGAGCTGGCCCGCGCCGAGGCGGAGCGCACCACGGTGCCGCTGCTCACCGCGCGGTACCCGGGCATGACCGTCGAGGACTCCTACGCGGTGCAGAACACCTGGCGCCGGCGGGGCATCGAGGCCGGCCGCCGCCCGGTGGGCCGCAAGATCGGGCTCACCTCGAAGGTCATGCAGGCCGCCACGGGCATCACCGAGCCCGACTACGGCGCGATCTTCGCCGACATGGTGCACGAGAACGGGTCCGTGATCGAGCACGCCCGGTTCTCGAACGTGCGGGTCGAGGTGGAGCTGGCGTTCGTGCTGGGGGAACGGGTCGCGGGGCCGCACGCCACGGTGTTCGACGTGCTGCGCGCCACCGAGTACGTGGTGCCCGCGCTCGAGATCCTGTCCTCGCGCGTCGAGATGACGGGCCGCACCATCGTCGACACCATCAGCGACAACGCCGCCATGGGCGGCATGGTCCACGGCGGCAACCCGGTGCGCGTGGGGGAGACCGACCTGCGCTGGGCCGCGGCGCTGCTCTACCGCAACGAGACCATCGAGGAGACGGGCGTCGCCGCCGCCGTGCTGAATCACCCCGCGGCCGGCGTGGCCTGGCTCGCGAACAAGCTGGCCCGGCACGGCGACGTGCTGGAGGCCGGGGAGATCGTCCTGGCCGGCTCCTTCACGCGGCCCATGTGGGTGGAGCCGGGGGACACCGTGCTGGCCGACTACCGAGAGCTGGGGACCGTCACGTGCCGATTCGTCTGAGCCTCCCGCCCACGTTCCGCGACCGCCTCGAGGCCGCCGACCGGCCCCAGGCCGGCATGTGGGTCTGCACCGGCAGCCCGCTGGTGGCGGAGATCTGCGCCGGGTCCGGCCTGGACTGGCTCCTGATCGACGGCGAGCACTCGCCGGTCGGCCTGGAGACGATCACGGCGCTGCTGCAGGCGGTCGCGCCGTACCCGGTCACGCCGGTGGTGCGGGCGCCGTCGGGCGACGCCGTGGTGCTCAAGCAGCTCCTCGACCTGGGCGTGCAGAACGTGCTGGTGCCCATGGTCGACACGGCCGAGCAGGCGCACGACGTGGTGCGGGCCGTGCGCTACCCGCCGCGCGGGGTGCGCGGCGTCGGCAGCGCGCTGTCCCGCGGCGCGCGCTGGAACCGCGTCGAGAACTACCTGGCCGACGCCGACCGGTACGTCTCGCTGTTCGTGCAGGTGGAGTCCGTCGCGGGCGTCGAGAACGCGGCGCTGATCGCCGGCGTCGACGGGGTGGACGGCGTCTTCGTCGGCCCCTCCGACCTCGCCGCGTCGATGGGCGTGCTCGGGCAGCAGACCCACCCGGCCGTCACCGCCGCCGTGCACCGGACGTTCGAGGCGGTGCGTGCCGCGGGCAAGCCCGTGGGCGTCAACGCCTTCGACCCCGCCGTGGCCCAGGCCTACCTGGAGGCGGGGGCGTCGTTCGTGCTGACCGGGGCGGACGTCGCGCTCCTGGCCCGCGGCGCCGAGACGCTCGCCGACCGGTGGTGCGCGCAGGGGTAGCGTTCGGTCCATGCGTCTGGGCGTCCTCGACATCGGTTCCAACACGGGGCACCTCCTGGTGGTCGACGCCCACGGCGGCGCGGCGCCGTTGCCCGCCTCCTCGTACAAGGAGCCGCTGCGCCTCGCCGAGCACCTGGACGACGACGGCGCCGTCGGGCAGGCGGGCGTCGACGCCCTGGTGGAGTTCACCGCCCAGGCCGTGCGCGTCGCGGAGGAGCGGGGCTGTGCCGAGACGCTGGCGTTCGCGACGTCGGCCGTCCGCGAGTCGGTGAACGCCGAGGCCGTGCTGCGCGCCGTGCACGAGCGCACCGGGGTGCGGCTGGAGGTGCTCAGCGGCGCCGACGAGGCCCGGCTCACGTTCCTCGCCGTGCGCCGGTGGTTCGGCTGGTCGGCCGGGCGGCTGGCCGTGTTCGACATCGGCGGCGGCTCGCTGGAGATCGCCGGCGGCCCGGACGAGGCGCCCGACGCCGCCTGGTCGCTGCCGCTCGGGGCCGCGCGCCTGGCCCGCACGCACTTCGGTGCCGCGGCCGACGGCACCGGGCCGGACTCCGATGCGCTGCACGCCCTGCGCCGCGACCTGCGCGCCGACATCGCCCGCAACGCCGGGAGCCTGCTCCGCGCCGGCCGACCCGACCGGGCGGCCGCGACGTCCAAGACCTTCCGCTCGCTCGCCCGGATCTGCGGAGCCGCCCCGGCGGGCGACGGCCCGCTGGTGCCGCGCGCCCTGCGCCGCGACGACCTGCGCGAACGGATCGGCGATCTGATCGCCATGGCCCCGGCCGACCTGGCGGAGCTGCCCGGCGTCTCGCCGAGCCGCACCCACCAGATCGTGCCCGGCGCGCTGGTGGCCGAGGCCTGCATGGACGTCTTCGACCTGACAGAGCTGGAGATCTGCCCCTGGGCGCTGCGCGAGGGCGTGATCCTCGAACGGCTGGACCAGATGCCGCACCTCGGCGCCGCCTGAGCCCCGCCAGGCGGATACTGGCAGGGTGCCGACCGTCACCAGTCCCGTCGAACGCCTGCGCGCCCGCGTGGGCGACGCTCTCTTCACCCGCGTGGCCGGGCCGGGCGGGTTCGAGGCGCGCGACCGCATCCACCTCACGCCCGGCCCGCGCTGGTTCGCCCCCGGCAGCCCGATCCGCCGCGTGCACGCCGACTCGGCGACGTTCGCGGGCGGGCTGCGCGCGCTGCTGCTCCAGTCGCTGCACCCGCTGGCCATGGCGGGCGTCGCAGGCCACTCCGGCTACCGCGGCGACCCGTGGGGGCGGCTGGCCCGCACCTCCACGTTCCTCGCGACCACGACGTTCGCCACCGAGGAGCACGCCCAGGAGATGGTCGACCGGGTGCGGGCGGTGCACGACCGCGTGCGGGGCCGGGCGCCCGACGGCCGCCCGTACCGCGCGAGCGACCCCCACCTGCTCACGTGGGTGCACGTCGCCGAGGCGGACTCGTTCCTGGCGGCCCACCAGCGCTACGGCGAGCGGCCGCTGACCGCGGACGAGGCCGACGAGTACGTGGCGCAGTCCGGCCGGGTGGCCCGCGCGCTCGGCGCCGAGGCGGTCCCGGAGTCGGTCGCCGAGCTGTCCGCGTGCCTGCGGTCCTACCGCGACGAGCTCGTGGCCACGCCCGAGGCCCTCGACACGGCGCACTTCCTGCTGCGCGAGCCGCCGCTGCCCCGGGTCGCCCGCGGCCCCTACCGCCTGCTCGCCGCCGGGTCGGTGGCGCTGCTGCCCGTCTGGGCACGCACGGAGCTCGGCGTCGAGACCTGGTTCAGCCGCGCCCTGGGCGGACCCGCCGGCTCCCTGGCGGTGCGGGGCGTGCGGTGGGGACTGGGCTCCGCCGGAGGCCGGGAACGCTGGGCCTCAGTAGCCTGAGGACATGGCGAGCGACCCCGACGTCCCCGACGCCTTCGACGTGTACACGGTCGTGGTCCTGCGGCGCCCGCCCGGCGCGCCCGCCATCAGCGACGACGACCTCACCGCGCTCCAGGCGCGGCATCTCGCGTACCGCGCCGAGCTGCGCCGGCGCGGGGTGCTCGTCGTGAACGGGCCCTTCGACCTGCGCAGCGACCCGTCCTACCGCGGCATGTCGATCTTCGCGTGCGACCCGGCCGAGGCCGCGCGGCTGTCCGACGCCGACCCGTCCGTCGTCGCGGGGCGGCTCGCCTACGACGTGCTGGAGTGGTGGGTCGGCGCGGGCTCGCTCGCGTTCCCGCACGCCGTCGGGCCGGTGGGGGACCGGCGCACCATGTCGGGGGACTGAGGCTGGTCGGGCCCGGACAGCCCGACCAGCGCTCCTGTCACTCCACCCCGAGCGCCGCCACCGGCGACGTCCGGGCCGCGGCCCGCGCGGGGATCACGGAGGCCAGGAGGCCCGCGACGAGGGCGATCACCAGGACCAGCGTGATGTCGAGCCACGGCACCGCGTACCGCACGTCGCCCATCAGCGACAGGGCGGTGGCCGCACCGGCCCAGCCGAACACGAGACCCAGCACGATGCCGAGGACCGCGCCGACCCCGGCGATCAGCATGCCCTCGACCGCCAGCATGCCGCGCAGCTGGTCCTTGCCCAGCCCGATCGCCCGCAGGGTCGCGGACTCGCGGGTCCGCTCGATGACGGAGAGGGACAGGGTGTTCGTGACGCCGATCAGGGCGATCACGACGGCCACGGCGAGCAGGCCCACCACGATGCCGAGGATCACGTCCACGACCTGCCGGAACTGCGCGGCCTGCGCCGCGGGGCCCATCACGAACGCCCCGCCGTCGACCTCCGCCACGGCGTTCTGCACGTCCGTGAGCGCGGCCGCGGGGTCCGAGCCGTCGATGTGCGCCCAGACGTCGCTCCACTGGTCCTCGGTGGTGATCCGGTCCAGGTCGGCGGCCGTGATCATGCTGCTGAGCGGTTCGGCCGTGGTGATCACGACCGTCAGGTCGACCGCGCCCTCGGTGCCCTCCACCGTGGCGGTGTCGCCGTCGCCGAGGTCCAGCGAGTCCGCCGCGTCCTGCGTCAGCAGGATGGAGCCGTCCGCCAGGCGCTCCGCCTCCTCGGCGACGTTCACCACGGCCGCGAGGTCGTGCGGGTCGGCGGCCGCGACCGACATGTTCTCCACCCCGGCGAGCGTGACGGTCGCGTTGGTCACCAGCACGGTGTCGGTGACTCCGTCGGTGCCCGCCACGGCCTCTCGCACGTCGTCGACGTACCTCTCGTCGGACGGCGACGCGCTCACGTCGTACGGGAACGTCTCGTCCAGCAGGCTGTCCGCGGACATCCGGGCGCTCGCGGCCCCCGTGGACATCATGGTGACCAGCGTGACGCCGATCAGCAGCGCCGTGGAGGTCGCCGCCGTCCGCCGCGGGTTGCGCAGCGTGTTGGCGACCGCGAGGCGGGCCGCCGGACCGCTCCGCGCCACCAGGGCGCCGAGGCCCGCCGCCACCCGCGGCAGCCAGAGCACGGCGCTCAGCACCACGCCGAAGAACGCGAGCGAACCGCCGCCCACGGCCGCGACCAGGCCGAACTGGGGCGAGCCGCCCATGCCGAGGGCTACGCCGACCGCGAGTCCCGCGAAGCCGCCGATCACGCACAGGAGCGAGATCACCAGGCGGGCCCGGCCCGTGCGGGCACGCAGGGTCGGCGCGTCGGCGGGCCGCAGGGCGGCCAGCGGGGCGACCCGGGTGGCCGAGCGGGCCGGGGCGAGCGCCGCCAGGACCGTCACGCCCGCGCCCACGGCCAGCGGCAGCACGACCGCCTGCCAGGTCAGGGCGATGGTCGTGGGCAGCGGCACGCCGAGGTCGAACGAAGGAGCCACCAGCAGCGCGACCTGGGCGAGTGCGGCGCCCACCAGGATGCCGGCCGCCGAGGCGACGACACCGAGGATCGCGGCTTCCAGCAGCACGCTGCGGTAGAGCTGCCCCGCGCCCGCGCCGATGCAGCGCAGCAGCGCCAGGGTGCGGGTGCGCTGGGCCACCAGCACCTGGAACGTGTTGGTGATGACCATGGCCGCGATCAGCAGGGCGATGGCGGCGAAGGTCAGGACGAACACGAGGAACACGAGGTCCTGCCCGCCGGTCTGCGCCGCGGTCTGCTCCGCCGCCACCTGTTCGGTGGTCTGGACGGCCACCTCGCCGGCGCCGGCCGGGAACGCACCTTGGACCGCCTCGCTCAGCGAGGCCGGGATCTCGTCACCCTGCAGCGGGGTGTCGAGCGCGACGAGCAGCTCGGTGACCGGGTCGCTGTAGGGCTCGCCCGCGTTCCAGGCGTCGAGCGTCGCGGCCGGGACCGCGGCGGCGCCGCCGTAGGGCGTGTAGGCGCCGTAGGGGTCACTGGCGATACCCGTCACGGTCAGCGTCTCGGTGACCTCCTCGGGCTCGCCGAGCTCGGCCGCCGGGTCGTCGGCCTGGCTCTCGGCCCAGCCCTCGGGGTACACGGTGCGGTTCAGCGTCACCGTGTCGCCGACGCCGACCTCCATCCGCTCGGCGACCTTGGTGGACAGCGCCACCTCGCCCGCGCCGGACGGCCAGGCGCCGTCGGCGAGCTCCAGCGGCGACAGGTTCGGGTCCGCGGGGACCGGGGCGAACACCTGGAAGCCACCCTTGCCGCCGTTGCGCAGGTCGCCGAACCAGGTCGTGACCGGCTGGACGGCGGCGACGCCGTCCAGCGCCGCCACGGCCTCGATGTCGGCCTCGGCGATGCCGTCCGTCTCCGTGCCCGGTGTGGACACGACGACGTCGGCCTGCGCGTAGCCGGCCGCGACCATGTCGCGGGTGGTGCCGTTGATGACACCGCCGGCGAGCAGCGTGACGGTGACGAAGGCGGTGCTGATCAGGATCGCGACGCCCGCGGCCGTGAGCCGGCCGGTGCTGCGCCGCATCTGCGCCCACGTGAGGCGCGCGGTGGGGAAGGAGTTCGACATCACGCACCCGTCCGGGGTGCCGTGGTGACGGCGGGCTCCAGGGTGCGCAGCGCGTCCAGCCCCGCCATCGCGGACTCCGGCGTCGGATCACTGATGTCCCCCGCGATCCGACCATCCGCGATCAGCACCACCCGGTCCGCATACGCCGCAGCCGACGGATCATGCGTGACCATGATGATCGTACGACCCAGCTCCCGCACCGAACGCCGCAGAAAACTGAGCACCTCCGCACCCGACCGCGAGTCCAGGTTCCCCGTCGGCTCATCCGCGAACACCACGTCCGGCTGCGCGATCAACGCCCGCGCGATCGCGACCCGCTGCTGCTGACCACCGGAGAGCTCACCCGGCCGATGCGTCAACCGCCCCGACAGACCCAGCGTCTCCACCAACGTGTCCAACCACGCCCGGTCCGTGCTCGCACCAGCCAG
>NZ_JBIRYI010000014.1:0-187686 GCF_044389675.1 Promicromonospora kroppenstedtii
GGGGCGGGGGGGGGGGGGGGGGGGGGGGCGCCCGGGGGGGGGGGGGGGGGGGGGGGGGGGGGGGGGGGCGCCCGGGGGGGGGGGGGGCCGCCCCCCCCCCCCCCCACCACCCGGATCGGCTCGCCGCAGCCCGCAGCCCGCAGCCGCAGCCGCCCTGGCCTCAGACGCGGACGACGACCTTGCCCCGTGTGTGGCCGGACTCGTTGGCGCGGTGTGCTTCGGCGGCGTCGGCCAGGTCGAAGACCTGCGCGATCTCGACGGACAGCTTGCCGGCGTCGAACAGCGCGGTGAGCGCGTCCAGGTCGGCGGTCGAGGGGCGCACCCACAGGTAGTGCCCGCCGTGCTCGCTGCGGGCGGTCGGGTCGGCGATCGAGGCCACCGTGCCGCCGTCGGCCAGGTTCTCGACGCTGGCCGCGACGGCCCCGTCACCCACGAAGTCCAGGATGACGTCCACGCCGTCGGGCGCGAGGGCGCGCACGCGGTCGGCGAGGCCGTCGCCGTAGGTGACGGGCTCGGCGCCCAGCCCGCGCAGGAACTCGTGGTTCCGCTCGCTCGCCGTGCCGATGACGCGGGCGCCCAGCGCCCTGGCGATCTGCACGGCGAACGCGCCGACGCCTCCGGCCGCGGCGTGCACGAGCACGGTCTGGCCGTCCCTGACGCCGGCTCGCTGGATCGCCTGGTACGCGGTGAGACCCGCGAGCGGCACCGCCGCGGCCTCCTCGAAGCTCAGCGACGCCGGCTTGCGGGCCAGCGTGCGCACGGGCGCGGCGACCAGCTCGGCGAACGTGCCCCCGCGCACGGTGTCCTTGCGCACGTAGCCGTAGACCTCGTCGCCCACCTGGTACTCGGGGGTGTCCAGGCCGACCTGCTCGACGACGCCGGCGACGTCCCAGCCCGGGATCGCGGGCAGGTCCGTGTCGATGAGGCCCTGGAGGTACCCCTGGCGGATCTTCCAGTCGACCGGGTTGACCGACGCCGCCTTCACCCGGACGACGACGGTGTCGGGGCCGATGTGGGGGTCGGGCTGCTCGGTGAGCTCCAGGACGTCGGCGCTGCCGAACTCTGCATACGTGATCGCTCGCATGCACGCGACAACCACCGTTGCGGACGCGGGTATTCCGCGCCCGCCGGGTGGCCCGCGGCACACTGTGCGCCGCCCCATCACTAATAGTGTGCCAAGCGCCCCGCGCCGCACCCCATGGATAGAAGCGGACAACGACGGACGCCGGGACATCACTCATGCGGGCGGCGGCACCTCCGCGACCACGTCCTGCGCCGCCTTCTCCGGGCGCCAGCCCCGCCACACCGAGTGCCGCATGCGCCGCTCGCCCGAGGCGCCGTCGGAACCCTCGACCCAGTCGGCGTACGTCACCTCGCCCACCAGGCTCGGTGTGACCCAGCGCGCGTCCGACGCGTCCTCCGGCGGCACCCCGGACACCCCCGGCGTCTTGCGCTCCATGCCCCGCAGCCGGGCGGTGATCTCCCGGCGCTCGCGCTCGCTGAACCCCGTGCCGACCCGGCCGACGTAGCGCAGGCCGCCGCCCTCGCCGTCGGGCACCGCCATGAGCAGCGAGCCCATCACGGACGCGTCGGCGCGGCCCGGGCGCCAGCCCACCACGACCACCTCCTGCATGGCCTGGTGCTTGATCTTGAGCCATTCCCGTGAGCGGCGTCCGGCGTAGGTGGAGGCGCGGCGCTTGGCGACCACGCCCTCCAGCCGCAGGGTGCGCGAGGTGCGGACGGCGGCGTCGAGGTCGCCGTCGAAGGCGGGCGGCAGGTGCACGGGCGGGCGGGGCGCGACCAGGGACTCCAGCAGCTCGCGCCGCTCGGTATAGGTGCGGCCGGTCACGTCCTCGCCGTCGGCCACCAGGACGTCGAACAGCATGAGGTCCACCTGGACCTGCGCGCGGGCGCGGGCGACGTCGTGCTCCTTGCGCAGGTTGGCGCGGTGCTGCAGGCGGCGGAAGTCGGGCCGGCCGGCGCGGTCGAGGGCGACGATCTCGCCGTCGAGCACCACGGGCAGGCGGGCGGCGTCGACCTGACCCGCGAGCGCCGCGAGCTCGGGAAAGGTGACGGTGAGGTCCTGGCCGGAGCGGCTGATCAGACGGAGGGTGTCGGGGTCCTGGACGTGGGCGAGGGTGCGGAACCCGTCCCACTTCATCTCGAAGGCCCAGTCGTCGGGTCGGGTGAGGTCGCCGGGGGTGGCGGCGGTGGCGAGCATGGCGCGCCACCGGCCGCCCGGCGGCGCCTCGCGGCGGGTGCCGGGTTCTGGGGCCGCGGACGGCGCCGCGGGTTCGGTGCTCGACGGCGCGGGGGAGCCGGGCTGGGCCTTGGTGAGGTGGATGAGCCAGTTGTTCTCGGCGTCGCCGTCGCGTCCCCCGGTGCGGATCAGGGCGAGGCGGCGGGCGCCGCGCTCGGCGGAGTGCAGGGTGACGATGACCTCGTCGTCGCGCCACTTCTCCAGGTCGTAGGTGCCGGAGTCCCAGATGGTGACGTCGCCGGCCCCGTACTCGCCGGCGGGGATGCTGCCCTCGAACGATCCGTACTCGAGGGGGTGGTCCTCGGTCTGCACGGCCAGGTGGTTCTTGGCGGGGTCGGTGGGTTCGCCGCGGGGGAGCGCCCAGCTGACGAGTACGCCCTCGTGCTCCAGCCGGAAGTCCCAGTGCAGGCGGCGGGCGTGGTGCTCCTGGATGACGAAGGTGGGGTCGGTCTCGACAGGGTCGGCCCGCGGGGTGGCCTCGGCCTGGGGGGCGGGTTCGGCCTCCGCGGTGGGTTCCGCCTCCGGGTCGTCGCCCGGTCCGAAGGGTTCCGGCGTCTTGGCGGGGTCCCGCTTGGCGCGGTAGGTCTCCAGCTTCTGGAACGTGGCCAGGCGCTCCGGCGTCGGCTCCAGGGCGGCGAGGTGTCCTTCCAGCAGCGGCGCGAGGAGGTCGCCGTCGGCGGCGATGCGGGCCAGCACGTCGTCGGAGGTGAGCTGGGCGAGGTCCGGGTCCTCCAGCTCGGCCCATGTCCGTGGTGCGGCGACCCAGGGCCGGTCGAGGCCGCGCAGGGAGTAGGGCGCGATGGTGGTCTTGCTGCCGTTGTTCTGCGACCAGTCGACGAGCACCTTGCCGGAGCGCAGGGCCTTGCTCATGTCGCTGACCACCAGGTCGGGGTGCTCGGCCTCCAGGTAGCGGGCGAGCTCGTGCGCGACGGCGGAGACGGCGTCGGAGTCGAGGCGGGTGTCGGCGGCCTTGCCGAGGGCGGCGTACAGGTGGATGCCCTTGGATCCCGAGGTGACGGGGTAGGGCTCCAGGTCCATGCCGCGCAGGATCTCGCGGGCCCAGCGGGCGACCTGCGCGCACTCGGCGAGGCCGGCGCCCGGGCCGGGGTCGAGGTCGAGCACGAGGCGGTCGGGGTCGAGCCGGGCCCCGGTGCGGCCGAACTGCCACTGCGGTGTGTGCAGCTCCAGGGTGGCGGTCTGGCCCAGCCAGGTCAGGGTCGCGAGGTCGTTGACCAGCACGTAGTCGTTGGCGGACTGCTTGTGCTGGATCGACCGCCGCTTGACCCAGTCGGGGGTGGAGGCGTCGAGGTTCTTCTGGAAGAACATCTGCCCGCCGGTGCCGTCCGGCCACCGCTTGCGCGTGACGGGCCGGTTGGCCGCGTGCGGCAGCAGCGCCGGCGCCACCTCGGCCAGGTAGTGCAGCACCTCGCCCTTGGTGGTGCCCGACGCCGGGTAGAGCACCTTGTCGAGGTTGCTCAGGCGCAGGCGGTGCCCGTCGACCGTGACCGTGTGCGTCGTCGCCATCCCACCATCGTGCCGCCGCCGGGGCGCGTGCGCTCGGAGTCGGCGAGATCACTCGAACGGGGTCGTGGTGGGGTGAAGAACTCCGCTAGGCTCCGGCGCGTGATTTCTGACATCTCGACCGCCGCGTTCGCCTCGCCCCTGACGGTGGCCGGCGACGCGCCGTCGACGCGCCGGCCCGAGCGCCTCACCGTCTACGGCGCCGAGTGGTGCCGCGACTGCCGCCGCAGCAAGGCCGTGCTCGACGTGCGCCGCGTGGACTACGTGTACGTGGACCTCGTCGCGGAGCCGGCGCGGGCCGACGAGGCCGAGGCGCTGACCGGCCGCAAGCAGATCCCGGTGCTGGTGTTCCCGGACGGCGAGCACCTGGTGGAGCCCACCAACGCCGAGCTCTGCGAGAAGCTGGACCGCGCGGGCCTCTGACCTCGGCCCAGGGGTAAACCTGGGCATGTAGTGCGCTTGGGGCGCACCATAGAAGGATGAGGGCCATCTGGAAGGGTGCCGTGACCTTCGGTCTCGTCAACGTCCCGGTCAAGGTCTACAGCGCGACCGAGGACCACGACGTGCCGTTGCACCAGGTGCATGACGCCGACGGCGGACGCATCCGGTACAAGCGCGTGTGCGAGATCGACGGCGAGGTGGTGCCGTACGAGCACATCGACAAGGCGTACGACGACGGCGAGCGCACCGTGGTGCTCACCAAGCAGGACCTCGCCGACCTGCCCGCCGAGCGGGACCGGGAGATCTCGGTGGTCGAGTTCGTGCCGAGCGACCAGATCGACCCGATCATGTTCGACCGCACCTACTACCTGGAGCCCGACTCCAAGTCCACGAAGGCGTACGTGCTGCTGCGCCGCACGCTGGAGGAGACCGACCGCACCGCGGTCGTGAAGTTCGCGCTCCGGCAGCGCACCCGGCTCGCGGCGTTGCGCGTGCGGGACGAGGTGCTGGTGCTGCAGACCCTCCTGTGGGCCGACGAGATCCGCGAGGCCGCGTTCCCGTCCCTCGACGAGCCCGCGAAGGTGAGCGCCAAGGAGCTGACGATGTCGGCGCAGCTCGTGAGCAGCTTCGAGGCGGACTTCACGCCCGAGGACTACGAGGACGAGTACCAGGTGCAGCTCCGCAAGCTCGTGGACGCGAAGCTGGAGGCGGGCGAGAGCGTCGACACGGCGGCCACCTTCGGCGAGCAGGCCGAGGAGGAGGGCGGGGGCGCCGAGGTCGTGGACCTCATGGAGGCCCTCAAGCGTTCCGTCGCGGACGCGAAGAAGTCCCGCAAGACCGGTTGAGCCGCCCCGGCCGAACCGCCGGACCATTCCGGGTCACGCGCCCAGGTGGGCCGCCAGGCCCCGTTCCCCCGCGCGCATCACCCGCGAGTGCGCCCAGGCCAGCGGACCGGGGGCCACGCGCGCCGCGGCGCGGAACCAGCCCGGGACCGGCGCCACCCGCCAGACCAGGCGTACGTCCGTGCGCGGCGTGCCGGGCGCCGGGGCGTCCGAGACCACCACGTCGGCCAGCCCCGTCAGGTCCCCGGAGACGTCCAGCCGCGCGCGCCCGGGCACGCCGTCGGACGGCGCCGTCGTCTCCACGAGGTCCAGCCGGAACGCCAGTGCGTACCCCAGCGGGCTGCGCACCCGTAGCCGGGCCCACGTCCCGGGCGCCGCCAGACCGTCCGGCCCGACGGTGCTCCCGGTCTCGTCGGCGGTGAGGCCCGGCCACCAGTCGGGCCAGCTGAACCGCGGGTCGGCGAGCACCGACCAGACCAGCGCCGGGGCACCGGCGGGCCGCCAGAGCGACTCGAGCACGAACATGGCGCTCATCGTGCCAGCGACGGGTGACCGGTGCGCGTGCATGAAAAGGTAGAGGGGATGAGTCGTTCGAAACCGCCCCGCTGGCTGCGCTGGACCCTCGCGGGAGCGGCCGCCGCCCTGCTGTGCCTCATGTTCGGGATCACCACAGCCAAGGCCGACCTCAGCCTCGGCCCGCACGAGGCGACCTACGCGATCACCGCGGACGACGAGGTGGTCGCCGACCTCGGCCCGCTCGGCACGGTCGTGACGGACTCGCCGCTGCCCCTGACGCTCGGCGTGCGCATCACGGTGCACGAGATCCCCGCGGACCTCGCGGCCGTGGACGCCGCCAGCTTCGACGCGCTCGCCGGCGACCTCGACGGGTACCTCCAGTTCTTCGACACCCCGCAGCAGACGGTGCGCACCGTGGCGACGGCGCTGGTCTGGGACGCGCTGCGCGGCGCGGCGGTCGCGGCCGTGGTCCTGGTCGGCGGAGCCTACGGTTTGCGGCTCCTGCTCGGCGCCGCCCGACGGCGGGAGCTCGCCCGGGGCATGGCTGCCCGCACCTGGGAGATCACCGCCGCCACCGTCGTCGTCGTGCTGGTGGCCGCGACCGCGACGGCGAGCGCCGGCCCGGAGGAGCGCGCGGCGCTGCCCGCGTCGCCGGTGTTCGCGGGGACGGCCCTGGAGGGTGCGCGGATCACGGGCCGGCTGGCGGGCGTGATCGACACGTACAGCGGTCAGCTCGTGGACACGTACCAGGCGAACGAGGTGTTCTACGCGGGCGCCCGGGAGAAGCTGATGGCGGCGTGGGACGCGCGGGTCGCGGAGCAGGACGCGGCGCTGGTCGAGGACGGCGCCACGGCGTCGGCGGACCCGGACGCGCCGGACTACGTGACGTTCCTCGTGGTCTCGGACCTGCACTGCAACACAGGGATGACGCCGCTGATCCGGGATCTCGCGGACAGCCTGGCGCCCGACGTCATGCTGAACGCGGGGGACACCACGATCAACGGCACGAGCGTGGAGTCGGTGTGCGTGGACTCGTTCGCCTCGGCGGTGCCGGACGGCGTCCCGTTCGTCGTCTCGGACGGCAACCACGACTCGCGCCTGACGACGGCCACGGAGCTGGCCAACCGGCAGGTCGTGCTGGACGGCGAGGTGGTCGAGGTGGAGGGCGTGCGGATCCTCGGCGACCGGGACCCGCTGGAGACGCGGATCGGCGGCGGCACGGTGATCGCGCGCGAGGAGACGCCCGCGGAGGCCGGGGAGCGGCTGCGGGACACGGCGTGCGAGGCGGCCGGCGAGCCGGGGCTCGGCGGGTACACGGGCGAGGACCGGGTGGACCTGCTGCTGATCCACCAGCCCGCCGTGGGCGACGCGGCCCTGGAGTCGGGCTGCGTGCCGTTCCAGCTCTCGGGGCACATGCACACGCGGATCGGGCCGGATGTCGTCGGCTACGGGGTGCGGTACGTCAACGCGAGCACCGGTGGCGCCACGAAGGGCAACACGTCGGTGGGGCCGCTGCGCGACACGTCCGAGATGACGGTGCTGCGGTTCGACCCGGAGCGGCGCCGGTTCGTGGACTGGCAGCTCGTGGAGGTCACGCCCGAGGGGGATGCGGCCGTGAGCGAGCGGCGGGCCATCCCGCCGACCGTCCCGCTGCCCGCCGAGGTGCCGGACGAGGTGCCCGGTGACGTCCCGGGTGCCGGAAGCACGCCGTCGTCCTCGCCGTCGGGCAACTAGGCTCGGGGCGTGGAGATCACTACCGACCCGGCCGAGCTGACGCCCGTCGCCCAGGACTACCTGAAGGCCGTGTGGTCGGCGCAGGAGTGGTCGGACGAGAAGGTGACCACCAAGCACCTGGCCGACCGCCTCGGGGTGGGTGCGTCCACGGTG
This sequence comes from Promicromonospora kroppenstedtii, assembly GCF_044389675.1. Taxonomy (NCBI): domain Bacteria; kingdom Bacillati; phylum Actinomycetota; class Actinomycetes; order Micrococcales; family Promicromonosporaceae; genus Promicromonospora; species Promicromonospora kroppenstedtii. Next base: position 7,468 of record NZ_JBIRYI010000014.1, read on the forward strand.
TCCGAGACGGTGCGCCGCCTGAGCGGGCAGGGCCTCCTGGAGCACGAGCGGTACGGCGCGATCCGGCTGACGGACGACGGCCGCCGGCTCGCGCTGGTGATGGTGCGCCGGCACCGGCTGCTGGAGACGTTCCTCGTGGAACAGCTCGGTTACGGCTGGGACGAGGTGCACGACGAGGCCGAGGTGCTGGAGCACGCGGTCTCGGACGTGTTCGTGGAGCGGATGGCGGAGCGGCTGGGCAACCCGTCGCGCGACCCGCACGGCGACCCGATCCCGGCGGCCGACGGCACCGTGGTGCGGCCCGACGCCGTGCCGCTGTCGTCGATGCACGCGGGCGACGCGGGCACCGTGGTACGTATCTCCGACGCCGACCCGGAGGCCCTGCGCTACCTCGCCGAGCTGGGCCTGGACCTGGACCTCCGGGTGGAGGTCACCACGCGCCGCGAGTTCGCCGGTACGGTCGCCGTCGCCTGGACCTGTCCGCCCGCCCCGGGAGGGGACGGCGACGAGCGCGTGGCCGATCTCGGACTGCTGGCGGCCTCCCGCGTGTGGGTGGCCCAGGAGTAGTCTTCTCCCCGTTCCCAACGCTCGTCGCCGGTGTCGCCGACGCATCCCCCGAATCGATACGACTCCCGGAGACCCCATGGCGACCAGCGCCCCTCAGAACGCCCCGGACCAGGCGGCGGAACCTGGCTCGATGCGCCGGGCCGCGCCCGCGCTCGTCGCGCTCGCCGTGGGCGGGTTCACCATCGGCACCACCGAGTTCGCCGCGATGGGCCTGCTGCCCGACGTCGGTGCCGACCTCGGCGCGACCGACCCCCAGGTGGGGCACACCATCACGGCGTACGCGCTCGGCGTCGTCGTCGGGGCGCCGCTGCTGACCGTGGCCGCGGCGCGCATGTCGCGCAAGCGCCTGCTGCTCGCCCTGATGGGGTTCTACACGGTCGCGAACGTGCTGTCCGCCGCCGCGCCCGACATCGGCTGGCTGGTGGCCGGCCGGTTCCTCGCGGGCCTGCCGCACGGCGCGTTCTTCGGCGTCGGCGCCGCGGTCGGTGCCGCCGTGGCCGGACCGGCCCAGCGCGGCCGGGCCGTCGCGACGATGATGACCGGCCTGACCATCGCGAACGTCGTCGGCGTACCGCTGTCCACGTGGGTGGGGCAGGTCTTCGGCTGGCGCACGTCCTACGTGCTGATCGGCGTGCTCGGGATCGCGACACTCCTGGGCCTCTGGCGCCTGATCCCGGCCGGCGCGGGCGGCGAGGGCCGTTCGGTGCGTACCGAGCTGGCCACCCTGCGCAACGCGCCCCTGTGGTTCGCGTTCGTGGCCGGGGCCATCGGGTTCGGCGGCATGTTCGCCGTCTACACCTACGTTGCCCCCACCATGACGGGTGTGACCGGCCTGCCGGGCGGGGCCGTGCCGTGGGTGCTGGCCCTGTTCGGCGTCGGCATGACCGTGGGCACGCAGATCGGCGGGCGGCTCGCCGACCGCGGCGTGCTGCGCGCCGTCCTGATCGGCTTCGTGGCCACGGCGGTCTCGCTCGTCCTGTTCGCGCTGACCGGAGCCTCGGTGGTGCCCGCGCTGGTCTCCCTGTTCCTGCTGGGCGTCACCTCGCAGATGCTGGGCCTCGCGTTCCAGACCCGGCTCATGGACCTGTCGCCCGGCGCGCCGTCGCTCGGGGCGGCGCTGTGCCACGCCGGGCTCAACGTCGCCAACGGCGCGGGCGCGTTCCTGGGCGGTGTCGTCATCGACGCCGGCTGGGGCTACCTGGCACCCGCCTGGGCCGGCGCCGTGGTCACCGTGCTGGGCCTGGGCATGATCCTGGCGTTCGGGCGGCAGCGAGTCGTGCACCAGCACACGGAGACCCCACTGTGACCCAGGATTCAGCAATGTCCCAGCCTGCGCCGGTACCGTAGGGCGGGTGACCGATACCGGGGCGACCACGACGTCGTCGGAGAGCTCGTTGGACAGCACGGACGACGCCGCGGCGCCCGAGGGCGCTCCGCTGGGCGCGCGGACCATGGGACTGCTGCTGGTGGTGCTCGGAGGTGTCGGCTTCGCCGCCTCGTTCGCCCTGGCCTGGGAGAAGTACCTCAAGCTGCTCGACCCGGACCGGACGGCGTCCTGCAGCATCAACCTGTTCGTCGACTGCGGCGCCGCGATGTCGTCGTGGCAGGGCGCCCTGCTCGGCTTCCCGAACCCGTACCTGGGCGTCGCGGCCTTCCCCGTGGTGATCACCACGGGCGTGATGCTGCTGCTCGGCACGCGCCTGCCGCGCTGGTACTGGACGTCGCTGCTGATCGGCACCGTGCTGGGCCAGGCGCTCGTGTTCTTCCTGATGTGGACCAGCTTCTACGCGATCGTCGCGCTGTGCCCCTACTGCATGGTCGTGTGGACCATCATGTGGCCGCTGCTCTGGTACCAGCTCGTGCGCGGCGTCCAGTCGGGCGACCTGCCCGCGAGCGCCGGCCTGCGGGACATCATGGTCGGCAACCGGCACATCATCCTGGTCATCGGGTACGTCGCCGCGGTGGCGTGGCTGATGCTCGCGGTGGGCGGGGACCTGGTCGCGTCGTTCTGACGGTCTGCCCTCGCGGCCGCTGACGGCTCCGCGTGCCTGGGGAGAGACCGCGTCCTGGAGGTGTGTTGCGCTGTGTAGACACTGTCTACGCAGCGCAACACACCTCTTTCTCGTCCTCCTGTGGTCAGCGGGTCAGCGCCTCGCGCAGCACCCGGCCCTCGCTGCCCGACGGCGGCGCGTACCCAAGCAGCGCCGAGATCGTCGGCGCGACGTCGACGTGCCGCGGGCCGCGCGGGTGCACGCCCGCCCGGACGCCTGCCCCGGCGAGGACCAGCGGCACGCGCAGCTCGGTGGTCGCGCCGTGCCGCCCGGCCGGGGAGGCGGGGGTGGCGCCGAAGGACCAGCCCGGCTCGGGCTCGACGACCAGGTCACCGTAGTTCGGGCTCATCCGCAGACGGCGCTGGTCGGCCTTGTCGAACACGTTCCGCACCTGCGGCAGCGCCGTCAGCGCCCGCTCCAGCCGGCGGACGGCGGAGCGGTCGCCCGCCCGCTCGCCGATGATCCGCACGTCGGCGACCCCGCCGACGACGATCGCGACGTCGGTGCCGGCCGCGGGCGTCTGCCCGCTGGTCAGGACCTGCGGCGTGAAGCCTGCGGCCTCGATCGCGGCGATCCCCTCGGTGGCGAAGCCCTTGTCGAAGGTGGTCATGCCGTGGTCGCCGGTGACGACGAAGGCGGTGTCGTCGTGGACGCCCGCCTCCTTCGTGGCGGCGACGATGCGGCCGATCTGCCGGTCGATGTCCTCCAGTGCGCCCGGGATGCGCGGGTCGGCGTCGCCGCCGGCGTGCCCGATCGCGTCGAGCGTGTCGCAGTACACCGTGATCAGGTCGGGGATCCCGTTGGCACGCACCAGCTGGCCGTTCGAGCTGACGGGCTCGCCGCGCAGCACCGAGACGGCGTCGTCGGTGCGGCGCGCGCAGTCGCCGCCGGGCTGCGTGTACAGGCCGTCCGGGTCGCCGAACGTGACCCCGTAGTTCTGCAGGATGAACCACTGCGCGGAGAACACCGTGCCGCCCTGCTCCCGGATCGACTGCGCGATCGTGGGCACGGCCAGGTCCCGCTGCTGGCCGCGCGCGGTGTTGCTCGCGGCGTCGAACCAGTAGGCGGTGTTGCGGTGCGTCTCGGGCCAGGCGCCCGTGGCGACCGAGGACCACGACGGGTTGGTGATCGACGTCATCACGCCCGACGAGGTGGTGACACTGCCCTCGCGCAGCAGCGCGCGCAGGTTCGGCATCTCGGCCGAGCCGGGGGAGCCGGCGCCGTCGCGCACCAGGTCGAGGTACTCGACGTCGAACCCGTCCAGGGCCAGGAGGACGACGTGGTCGGCGCGGCCGGCGGACGGGCTCGCGGGCATGGTGGCGGTCCTGGTCCTCTCCCCGGCGGTCGCGGTGGTGGGTGGGGTGCCGGGCACCGGAGCGGCGGCGGCGGTCGAGGCCGTCCACACGGTGGCGGCGACGATGCTGACGGCGAGGATCTTTCGCGACAAAGGCATCATGCGCGCAATTCGAGCACCCGGGCGGAGAACTTCGGGGGAGGCGGGGGCGAATGTCGGATGAACCCTGGAGCCTGTGGACGAACGAGGGCCGCCTCCTCGCGCGGTCGGTAGACTCGGCCGGGTGACCATGCCCGACGCACCCGAGCGCACCACGTCTCCCGACGAGCCCCGTTTCCGCTACACCCCCGCCCTCGCGCAGCAGATCGAGCTGCGCTGGCAGGACATCTGGGAGGAGCGGGGCACGTTCCACGCGGCGAACCCGCAGGGGCGACTTACGGGGCCGGGCGGGAGCCCGGCGCAGGGTGACCCGTACTTCATCATGGACATGTTCCCGTACCCCTCGGGTGCGGGCCTGCACGTGGGTCACCCGCTGGGCTACATCGCCACCGACGTCACCGGGCGCTTCCGCCGCATGCGCGGCGACAACGTGCTGCACGCGCTGGGCTACGACGCGTTCGGCCTGCCCGCCGAGCAGTACGCCGTCCAGACGGGTCAGCACCCGCGGACCACGACCGAGGCCAACATCGGCAACATGCGGCGCCAGCTGCGCCGCCTCGGCCTGGGCCACGACCCGCGCCGCACCTTCGCGACGATCGACCCCGAGTACGTCCGCTGGACGCAGTGGATCTTCCTGCAGATCTTCGAGTCCTGGTACGACGCCGACGCCGAGCGCCCCGGACCCGTCACGGGCTCCGGCGACGGCAAGGGCCGCGCGCGCCCGATCGCGGAGCTGCGCGCCGAGCTCGCCGCGGGCACGCGGCCCGTCCCCGGGCACGACGGCGACAACACGGGCGGCGCAGTCTGGGCCGGGCTGAGCGAGCTCGAGCAGCGGGACGTCGTCGACGGCCAGCGGCTCGCCTACATCGACTCCTCGCCGGTGAACTGGTGCCCGGGCCTGGGTACCGTGCTCGCGAACGAGGAGGTCACCGCCGACGGCCGCTCCGAGCGCGGCAACTTCCCCGTGTTCCAGCGCAACCTGCGCCAGTGGAAGATGCGCATCACCGCCTACGCGGACCGCCTCACGGACGACCTGGAGCTCATCGACTGGCCGGAGAAGGTCAAGTCCATGCAGCGCAACTGGATCGGCCGCTCCACGGGCGCCAACGTCCGGTTCGACGTCGTCGGCACCGCCGAGGGCGACCCGGCCGGCGCGGCGGGCTCGCTGGAGGTCTTCACCACCCGCCCCGACACGCTGTTCGGCGCCACGTTCATGGTGGTGGCCCCGGAGCACCCGCTGCTGGACGAGGTCCCCACGGCCTGGCCCGACGGCACGCGCTCCGCATGGACCGGCGGGTACGACACCCCCGTCGAGGCCGTCGCCGCCTACCGCCGTGAGTCGTCCGCCAAGACCGCCGTCGAGCGGCAGGCCGACGCCGGCAAGAAGACCGGCGTGTTCACGGGCCACCTGGCCGTGAACCCGGTCAGCGGTCTGCAGGTCCCGGTCTTCACCGCGGACTACGTGCTGATGGGCTACGGCACCGGCGCCATCATGGCCGTCCCGGGCGGCGACGAGCGCGACTTCGCGTTCGCCGAGGCCTACGACCTGCCGGTGATCCACACCGTCGAGCCGGAAGGCGGCCTGCCCGAGGGCCACACCGGGGCATACGCGGGTGACGGCGTCGCCGTGCGGTCCTCGAACGACGAGATCTCGCTCGACGGCCTGGGCGTCGTCGAGGCCAAGGCGAAGATCATCGCCTGGCTGGAGAGCAGGAACATCGGCGAGGGCACCACCACCTATCGCCTCAACGACTGGCTGTTCAGCCGCCAGCGCTACTGGGGCGAGCCGTTCCCCGTGGTGTGGGACGAGGACGACCGCCCGGTCGCGATCCCCGACGCGATGCTGCCGGTGGACCTGCCGGACGTGCCCGACTACGCGCCGCGCACCTTCGACCCGGAGGACGCCAACTCGGAGCCCGAGGCGCCGCTGGGCCGCAACGACGACTGGGTGCACGTCACCCTCGACCTCGGCGACGGGCCCAAGGAGTACCGCCGCGACACCAACACGATGCCCAACTGGGCCGGGTCGTGCTGGTACTACCTGCGCTACCTCGACCCCGCCGAGAGCACGGCGGCCGCGCTGCCCGAGCTCGAGAACTACTGGCTGGGGCCGCAGCACAACCCGACGTCCGGCCCGGCCGGCGGCGTCGACCTCTACGTGGGCGGCGTGGAGCACGCCGTGCTGCACCTGCTGTACGCGCGGTTCTGGCACAAGGTCCTGTTCGACCTGGGCCACGTCAGCGGCGTCGAGCCGTTCGGCAAGCTGTTCAACCAGGGCTACATCCAGGCGTACGCCTACACCGACTCACGCGGCCAGTACGTGCCGGCCGAGGAGGTCGAGGGCGACGAGCAGACCGGCTTCACGTGGCAGGGCCAGCCCGTCAATCGTGAGTACGGGAAGATGGGCAAGTCGCTCAAGAACGTCGTGACGCCTGACGAGATGTACGAGCAGTACGGCGCCGACACGTTCCGCGTCTACGAGATGTCGATGGGCCCGCTGGACCTGTCGCGCCCGTGGGAGACCCGGGCCGTCGTCGGGTCGCAGCGGTTCCTGCAGCGGCTGTGGCGCAACGTCGTGTCGGAGGAGACCGGTGAGCTCACCGTCACCGACGACGAGCCCGACACCGCGACGCTGCGCGCGGTGCACCGCGCCATCGCCGACGTGCGCCTCGAGATGGAGAACATGCGGCCCAACACCGCGATCGCCAAGCTCATCACGCTGAACAACCACCTCACGGGCCTGCCGGCCGTGCCGCGCTCGGCCGTGGAGCCGCTCGTCCTGATGACGGCGCCCATCGCGCCGCACATCGCGGAGGAGCTGTGGTCCCGCCTCGGCCACGAGGAGTCGCTGGCGCACGCGCCGTTCCCGGCCGCCGACGAGCAGTACCTCGTGCAGGACACCGTGACGTGCGTGGTCCAGGTGCAGGGCAAGGTGCGGGCCAAGTTCGAGGTCGCCCCGGACATCTCCGACCAGGACCTGGAGGCGACGGCCCTGGCCGAGCCGAACGTGGTCAAGTTCCTGGACGGCCGCGGGGTCCGCAAGGTGATCGTCCGTGCCCCGAAGCTGGTCAACATCGTCCCGGCCTAGCGCCTTTCGTTGAGTGCTGGGTATTTGTTGGTCCAAGGAGCCCTGGACCAACAAATACCCAGCACTCAACGTTCTTGTTGGATCTTGCGAGCCCTGATCGCGGCGCGGATCCGGCGGATCAGCCGGTCCGGGTAGCGGATCACGTCGTCCGCCGTTGCGGTGATGATCAGCCAGCCGGCACCTTCGAGGAGCTGGCGCCGTTCCACGTCGCGCCGCCAGGTTGCAGGATCGGTGCGGTGATGGTCGCCGTCGTACTCGACGGCGATCTTGAGCTCCGGATAGGACAGGTCCGGGAGCGCGAGAAACTGCCCCGTCGTGTCCAGGGCGGGCACGTTCACCAGCGGTTCAGGCAGTCCGGCGTCGATGATGATCAATCGCAGCCGAGACTCCATCGACGAGTCCGTCCCGGACCGGACCAGCTCGACGGCTTCCCGGCAGAGCGCGAGACCTCGCATCTTGAAGGTCTCGCGAAGCAGCAGCTCCAGCTCGTCGACCGTGGTCAGCGGGTTCTTGCGCCGCGTCATGGCGTCGCCGAGGCCGACCAGGCTGTCCCTGGTCAAGCCGTGCGACACCTGGAGCCAGGTCTGTGGTGCCGAGGTGATCCGGAGCCCGAGCCGATGGACGACGTCGAGCTTCTTCTGCCCGCAGAAGTGTGGCCTGATCGCGTATCGCTGGGGGCGCTCACCCCTGCGCGGAGTCACGACATGGATCGCGTGATCTTCTTCGAGCTGCCAAGGAAGCTCGACGCCGAGCAGCCGCAGCGCCGTCGAACGAGCGAAGGCGGCGTTCGGGTGCACGACCCGTGCAATCGCGCGGCACCGGTCGATCAACGACGGGTCGGGGTCGTCGATGCGTACGCCGGACGTCGGAGCCGAGAGTCGTCTGGATCTCAGCGCCTGGGCGCTGATTCCACGAGAAAGCCCCTCTGAGACCGTGAAGACTTCATGTGCCACACGTCGAGGCTCGATGGTTTCGGAGCGGGCCGCTCCCTATCCACAGCCCCCACTCCACCACCCCGTTGAGTGCTGGCCATTTGTGGGCTGAACCCGGCCAGAGGCAACAAATAGCCAGCACTCAACGGGAGGACGGGTCAGCGCTTGCGGGTGCCGAACAGCGACCGGGTCAGCTCGCGGACGAGGACCGTCCCCGCTGTCCTGGCCAGCGAGCCCACCACCCGGTTGCGGTCGCGGGCCGCCTGCTCCTTGTGCCGGGCCTCCGCCTTCTCGCGGGTCGCGGCCTCCTTCTCCAGGCGGGCACGCTCCTTGGCGATCTCCCGCTGGTCCTCGGCGGCGGACGCCTCGCCCGCCGCGGCCGCCTGCCCGGCGGCCTGCTCCTGTGCCCGCGCCTGGAGCAGCTCGAACGCCGACTCCGCGTCGACCGCCGTCCCGTACCTCGCCTGGCCCGCGGAGGCCGCGACCACCCGGTCGATCTCCGCGTCGCCCGCCGGCTCCATCGACGCCTGCGGCGCCCGCACCCGCGTCCACGCGACCGGGGACGGCGCGCCCTTCTCCGTGAGCACCGTGACCACTGCCTCGCCGGTGCCGAGCTCCTGCAGCAGACGCTCCAGGTCGTACGGCGACTTCGGGAACGTGCGGGCGGCCGCCCGCAGCGCGGTCGCGTCGTCGGGTGTGAAGGCGCGCAGCGCGTGCTGCACCCGGTTGCCGAGCTGGGCCAGCACGTCGGACGGCACGTCCTTGGGCGACTGCGTCACGAAGAACACGCCCACGCCCTTGGAACGGATCAGCCGGACCGTCTGCACCACCTGCTGCAGGAAGTCCTTGGAGGCGCCGGTGAACAGCAGGTGCGCCTCGTCGAAGAAGAACACGAGCTTGGGCTTGTCGGCGTCGCCCACCTCGGGCAGCTCCTGGAAGAGGTCGGCCAGCAGCCACATGAGGAACGTCGAGAACAGCTGCGGGCGGTCCTGGACCGCGGGGAGCTCCAGCACGCTCAGCACGCCGAGGTCGCCCCGTGTCGCGATCAGGTCCGACGTCTCGAACGCCGGTTCACCGAAGAACACGTCGGCGCCCTGCCCCTCCAGGCCCACGATCTCGCGCAGGATGACGCCCGCCGTCGCCGCCGAGACCCCGCCGATCCCCTTGAGCTCGGCCTTGCCCTCGTCCGAGGTCAGGTGCGCGATCACCGACTGCAGGTCCTTGAGGTCCAGCAGCGCCAGACCCTTCTTGTCGGCCCAGTGGAAGATCAGGGTCAGGCTCGACTCCTGCGTCGCGTTCAGGCCCAGCACCTTGGACAGCAGGATCGGCCCGAAGTCGGTGACCGTCGTCCGGATCGGTACCCCCTTGCCCAGACCGCCCAGCGAGTAGAACTCGACCGGGTACCGCGTGGGTGTCCACTCCTGGCCGATGCTCGCCGCGCGCTCCGCGACCTTCGGGTTGTCCGGGCCCGGCAGCGCCAGGCCGGACAGGTCGCCCTTGACGTCGGCCAGGAAGACCGGCACCCCGGCCAGGGACAGGCCCTCGGCCATGCCCTGCAACGTCTTGGTCTTGCCGGTTCCCGTGGCGCCCGCGACCAGGCCGTGCCGGTTCAGCATCGACAGGGCGAAGCCCACCTGGACCTGCGGGTCGGGCGTGGCCTCGCCGCCCGGTTCGCCCTCCAGGAGGGCGCCCAGCGGCAGCGTTGCCTCCGCGGCATATCCGGCGGCGACCTCCGCCGCGTAACCCTGGGGCGTCGCCTCGCCCGGGGCCGGCTCGTCGTCGGCGGACGGCGCCGCCCCGTCGCCGGTCTCGGGGGCCGCGGGCGCGGCAGCCCGCTCCGCCTCCTCCAGCGCCTTCTGGGCCGCGGCGGCGGCCTCGCGCAGTGCGGCGAGATCAGGCGTCGATGCATCGGGCATGTCTCGGATGCTAAGTCGGGCCCAGGAGCGGCGCGCGGGGAGGCTCCGTCGCGTTTCGCCGTCGGGTTCCCGGCGCGGATAGAGTGTCGCGGTCATGCGCAACCGTCGTCGTCCTTCCCGCCCGGCACCCCAGGAGGTGCGGGTCGTCACCGACTCCACCGCCTGCCTGCCCGCCGGTCTGCCGGACGGTCCGGTCGTGGTGCCGCTACGCGTCCTGGTCGGGGACGAGGCGTACGCGGAGGGCGAGGACATCACCCCCGACCGTCTGGCCGAGCTGGTCTCCGAGGGCGAGCAGGTCACCACCTCGCAGCCGTCGCCCGAGGCGTTCGCGGCGGTCTACCGCGCCCTCGGCGAGCAGGGCGTCCGGTCGGTCGTCTCGGTGCACCTGTCGGGAGCGCTGTCGGGCACCGTCGGCTCGGCCGGCACCGCCGCTGCGCGCTCGCCCCTCCAGGTGCGCGCCGTCGACTCCCGGACGGCGGCCGCCGGCCTCGGCTTCGCCGCCCGGGCCGCCGCGGAGTGCGCGGCAGCCGGGGCCGACGCCGCCCACGTGGCAGCGCGCGCTATCGAGGTCGCCGGGACCGCCGACGCCGTGTTCGTCGTCGACACCCTGGAGCACCTGCGCCGCGGTGGGCGGCTCTCCGGCCCCGCGGCCGCGCTCGGCACCGTCCTCGGCGTCAAGCCGATCCTGCGGCTGTCCGACGGCGCGGTCGTGCTCTCCCAGCGCGTCCGCACCCGCGCGGCCGGCGCGGAGCGGCTCCTGGAGCAGGCCGCCGACTTCGTCGCGCGTGCCACGCGGCCGGTCGTCGCCGTGCACCACTTCGGCGCCCACGACCGGGCCCAGGCCCTCGCCGGCCGCCTGCACACCCGCACCCGGGCGGACGTCGAGGTCACGCCGCTGAGCGCCGTCCTCGGGGTGCACGTGGGACCGGGCACGCTCGCCGTCGTCGTCGCGGACCTGGGCGACCACGCGCACTGAGGCCCGCCTAGATCGGGTGATTGGTAGTAGGCCAGGTGGTCGGCAGCTCGGGCTGCCGACCACCTGACGTACTACCGATCACGGCGTGAGGACTTCCCGCAGCCGCGCCGCGAACTCGTCGGGCTTGTCGGCCGGCTGCCCGTACTCCCCGCCGCTGAAACCGCCGTGGCCCCCGGGGAAGATGACCGCCTCGGCGTCGAGCAGCGCGGCGGCCGCCCGCGAGGAACGGCCGGTCATCTCGTCGTTCGTGTCCTCGCCGACGGCGATCAGCGGCTTGGCCGCGCTGGCCCGGACCGCGGCCCAGTCCGGTTCGTACTGCGCCAGGAGTCGCATGTTGACGCCCAGCAGCAGGTCGTCGCGATTGCCGTCGTCCTCGGTCGGCAGGCCGAACACGGCCGGGTCCGGGTCGGGCTGGGCGACGTAGTCCGCGGTGAGCTCACCACGGGCCATGACCAGGGCGATGAACTTCGCCATCCCGGCCCCGAAACCCTTCGCCTGATAGGTGTCATGGATGTCGGTCAGGGCCGCGACCATGGCCGCACGGTCCGGCAGCACGCTGGGCAGCGGTGGCTCGTGCGCCACGACGGTCCGCACGTCCTCCGGGTATCGGGCTACGAGCTCGAGCGCCACGAGGGCGCCGCCGCTGGAGGCGAAGAGGTCCACCGGGCCGCCGCCGACGGCCTCGATGATCCGGTGCACGTCGTCGGCGTGGTCCGCGAGCCCGGGTGTTCCGGTGCGGGTGCTGCGCTCCACACCCCGCGGGTCGTAGGTGGCCACCCTCCGGTCGGTGAAGTGGCGCGCCAGGGTGGTGAAGCCCTCGGCGCCCATCGGCAGGCCGATCATGAGCAGCGTCGGTTCGTCGGACGGCGCGGCCGCCTCGCGCACGTCGTAGGTGAGGACGGCGCCCGGCACGTCGAGCGTGTGGGTCTTCTTCTCGGTCATGGTGCTCGCTCCTGATCTCGTCCGCGCGGGCCGGGACCGCTTGTGCTGCTCGGGTTCGCGCGGGTTCGTCAGGTCCGACGACGGCGTCCGGTGGAACTCATCGGTGGTGACGGACGGAGCCACGGTCGAAACTCATGGAGCCCTCGTAGTCGGCGAGGACAGACCCTCGCGACGGCGCCGTGCGGGTACGAGCCCGACCACAGGGGCTCGTTCTCGGGGTCTGTGCACAGGTGCACCGCGGGGCTCGTTCGTGGCGTGCCCGACCCGCCTAGCGTCCTGAGTCATGCAGCCAGAGACCGCGCAGCAGCGCCGCCCTGATCCCTGGCCGTTCGGCCCGGTGCGTGGGTCAGACGGCCCGGGAACCTTGCCGTCCGTCACCGAACCGGCCGCCGACGCCGGGCCGGCCGTGGACGGCGTGCCCGATGCGAGGACGGAGGCCGAGGACCTGGTGGAGCGACTGCGCGCGCGGCGCTCCGCCTCGGGCGTGGCCGCGGCCTACGCGGCCGCGCACGGTCATCCCGCCGACCCGCGGGCCGAGCACGGCGCCCGGCGCTGGGCACTGACCGGCACGACAGCCCTGGTCGCGGTCGTGGCGGTGCTCCTGATCGGCGTGGGTGTGGCCGCCTTCGCCGTGGGCGGTGACGGCGTCGAGGCGCTGGCCCCGGTCGCTGCCGACGGCGCCACGTCGGACGCTTCGCCGGGCACCGGTGACGAGGAACCGGGCGCCACGGCCCCGGGTGCGGACGGCAGCGCCCGCGACGGGGCAGCGGATGGGGACGGCGCGGGCGGTGACGGCGCAGGCGCGTCCGCCGGGACCTCGGGCGGCCTGCTGGTGCACGTGGTCGGCGAGGTCGCCGAGCCGGGCCTGGTCACCCTGCCGGACGGCGCCCGCGTGGCCGACGCCGTCGAGGCCGCCGGCGGCGTCACGCGCAAGGCCGACCTCACCGCGGTCAACCTGGCCCGGGCCGTGGTTGACGGTGAGCAGCTCTACGTGCCGAAACCGGGGGAGCCCGTCCCCGGAGCGGCGGCCGGCGCCGGCGGTTCGGCCGGTTCCGCCGGTGGTGGGACGGGTGGCTCCGCCGGCGGGGCGGGATCGGGCGCCGTCGACATCAACACTGCCGACGCGGCGGCCCTGGAGGCCCTTCCCGGTGTCGGGCCGTCGATCGCGAAGGCCATCGTCGAGTGGCGGGACACGAACGGGCCGTTCGCGAGCGTGGACGAGCTGGACGACGTGCCGGGCATCGGCCCCGCCACCCTCGACGAGTTCCGTGACAGCGCGCGGGTGGGCCCATGACCGACCTCCGGCTCGTGCCTGCGGCCATCGCCGTGTGGGTCGCCGCCTGGTCGCTGACCGGCCCGGCGGCGGCCTGGACGGGGCCGGCGACGGTGGTGTTCTCCCTGGTGACCGGGGTCGTGATGGCTGTGGCATGCCTCTGGCCGACCGCCGTCGTCGGGGCGGCACGGCGCGGACCCGACCGGAACGCCGCCCTGTACCCCGTCCTCGCACACCTCGCCCTGGTTGCCGCCGGCGTCCTCGCGGTCACGCTCTCCGCGCACGTCCAGCTCGCCGGCCGAGCCCCACTGGCCGAACTGGCCGGGCAGCGCGTGACCGCGACCCTCACCGGCGTCGTCGTGTCCCAGCCCGAGCCGTTCTCGTTCGCCCCGGGCTCGGGCCGGCAGCGCTGGGTCCTTGCCGCCCGGACCGTCGACGCCCGCGGCGTCGAGTCGTCGGCCCGGGCGCACGTCCAGGTGCTGTCGGATGCTGCACCCCGGTACGGGTCGACCGCGACCGTCACGGGCCCGCTGCGTCCCGCCGACCCAGGCGCCGCCGAGACCGCCCGGCTGAGCGCCCGGAGCGCCGCCGAGATCCGGGCGCCACCGTCCGCGCTCCGCGTGCTCGACACCCACCGCGCGGCCCTCCTGACGGTCACCGACCCGCTCTCCCCGCAGGCACGCGGGCTGGTCCCGGGTGCGGCGATCGGCGACACCAGTCGGCTTCCCGACGACGTCGCGGAGGAAATGCGCGTCACGGGCCTGACCCACATCACGGCTGTCTCCGGGGGCCATTTCGCGGTCGTGGTCGCCGTCCTGACCCTCCTCTGCTCGGCCGCCCGGCTGCCCCGACCCGGCAGGGTGCTCGTCATCGCGCTCGCGTCCCTGGCTTTCGTGCTGCTGGTCCGGCCCGAACCCGCCGTGCTCCGGGCCGCCGTCATGGCGGCGTTCGCCCTCACCGGTACGGCGCTCGGCCGGCCGTCCCAGGCGCTGCCCGCGCTCGCGGGGTCCGTGGTGGGGCTGCTGGTGGTCGACCCGTGGCTGTCCCGCTCGTTCGGGTTCGCCCTGTCGGCCGCGGCGACGGCGGGGCTGGTGCTGCTCACGGCTCCGCTGAGCGCGCGGCTGGCGCCCTGGACGGGCCAGGCCCTGGCGTACGCGGCAGCCGTCCCGCTCGCGGCGCAGGTCGCGTGCGGCCCGATCCTGGTGCTCCTCGACCCGTCGGTCTCGACGGTCTCGGTGCTCGCCAACCTCCTGGCCGGCCCGGCGCTGGTCCCGGCGACCGTGCTCGGCCTGCTCGCCACGGTGCTCGCACCCTGGCTCCCGGCCGTCGCCGGGCTGGTGGCCTGGGCGGCGAGCGGGGCCACCTGGTGGATCGCCGCGGTCGCGCACCGGTGCGCCGCGCTGCCCGGTGCGGCCGTCCCCTGGCTGGGCGGGCCGGCGGGTGCGCTCCTGCTCGCCGTGCTCACCGGGTTGGTGCTGTGGGCCGTGCTGCGGCGCGCACCGCGCCCGGGCTGGCCCGAGTCCTGGCGTGCGGCGGCGTCGCGCGGCCTGCGCGAGACCCTGGCCGCGCGACGCCGCCGGCTGACCCGGGCCCGGTTCGTCGTGCTCCTGGCGGCTGCGTCGGTGGCGGCGCTGGTCGTCGCCGTCACGGTGCCCCGGCTCGTGGCCCGCACCGGTCTGCCGGCGGACTGGCAGGTCGCGGCGTGCGACGTCGGGCAGGGTGACGCGCTCGCACTCCGCACCGGTCCGACGTCGGCCGTGGTGGTGGACGTCGGTCCCGACGGTCCGGCAGCGGGCCGGTGCCTCGACCGGCTGGGGGTCGAGCGGGTCGACCTGCTCGTCCTCACCCACTTCCACGCCGACCACGTGGGCGGGCTGGCGCCCGTGCTCGCCGGGCGCGAGGTCGTCGCGGCGCTCGTGTCCCCGGTTCCGGAGCCGGTGGCGAACGCCGGCGCGACAGGGGCGACCCTGGCCGCGGCCGGCGTCCCCGTGCGGGTCGCCGGGTCCGGCGACCGGGGGACGGCCGGGACCCTCGCGTGGCAGGTGCTGCAGGCGGGCGCGGGAACGGACGCGAACGACTCCAGCGTGGTGCTGTCCGCCCGGGTCGCCGGGCTGGACGTGCTCCTCCTGGGCGACCTGGAGGACGTCGGCCAGTCAGCGCTGGTGCCGCTGACAGGTCGCGCCGACGTCGTGAAGGTCGCGCACCACGGGTCGGCGGTGCAGTCCCGCGCGCTCGCGGAGCGGGTGCGTCCGGCGGTCGCGCTCGTGTCCGCCGGGCGGGACAACGAGTACGGGCACCCCACCGACGAGGCGCTCGACCTGTACGCGGGCGTCGGCGCCGCGGTGGTGCGCACGGACGAGTGCGGCACCGTCGCGCTCGTCGTCCGCGGAGGGGAGGTGGCCCTCGCGGGCTGCTAGTGCCCAGGCAAGCGTTTGCCCACGCACGACGACGCAAGTCAGCGCCACACTTTCGCGAAACGTTGCGGATCCTGGCCACGGCCCTAACGTGGTTGAAAGACGAAGGAGCTTTTTCGGCACCTATCAGGGGGCAACGTGGTCGAACTAGGACGTACCGCCCGGCGGCACCGCCGGATCATCGCGGTGACAGCAGCGGTGGCGCTCCTCGTCCCGGCGGCGGCGTTCAGCGCCGCCGGCCGGGACCAGGTCTCCGCGCAGCTTCAGCTCCGGCAGGACCTTCTGGACCAGGAGGTCGTCACCGACGTCTCCGAGGAGGACCAGGTCGTCCGGGTCGACACCACGCAGGACCCGGCGGCCGCCGAGCAGTGGCTCGACGAGTCGGCCGATGTGCTCGACGGCTGGACCGTCGTCGTCGGCGGGACGGGTTCCCGCACCGGCGAGGAGCGCGCCGAGCTCGACGCGCAGGCGTCCGCGGGCGATGTCGCACCGGACGCCGTGTGCCCGGACGTCCCCGAGGGCAAGCGCTCGAAGGACGGCTCGACGACGCCGGTCCTGGGCTGCGGCACCGGGGAGGACGTCCAGCTGACCGCCGGCGCGAAGCGCGTGACACACGGCGGGCCCTCCCGGACGCTGGCGACCGCCGTCGACGAGGTCCTGGCCTCCTACCTGCCGGACGCGGGCCTGGCGGCCACCAAGGTGCACCTGACCAAGGGCGAGGCGACGGTCGACGTCGCCGCCGGGTTCGAGCAGGCGCTGTCCGACGCCGGGGTCTACCCGGGCGACGTCTGGCAGGCGCTCCTGTTCACGGCGTACAGCAACGGCGCCGTCGACTCGGTGAAGTTCACGCTCGACGGGGACTGCCTCGCCTTCGCCTACGCCACGGGCGGCGACATGTGCGCGGCGACCGACCTGCCGATCGAGCTGGGCTGAGGGGGCCATGATGCACACCATGCTCCGACGGCTCCTGGTCGTGCTCACCGCCCTGCTCGTGGGCGCCGCCGGTCTGGTGGCCGTGGCGCCGTCGGCGGCGGCCGACGTGACCTACGTGCCGGACGACTGGAACGGCAAGGTGATCTACCTGTCCCAGGCGTGCCACGACCGCGGGGACACCGTCTGCCACGACAACACCGGCTGCGGCGGCTTCAGCGAGAACGGCAACTCCTACCGGCTCGCGATGTCGACGATCCAGGGCGGCAGCACCGACAAGCTCAACCTCCTGGAGCGGGGCTACAAGGTGGTGCGGGGCAACGGCCTGACGCGCAAGAACATCGCCAACTCGAACAAGGTGGGCGCGGACCTGCACGTCCCGTTGCACTCCAACGCGATCAGCGCGGCGTGCGAGAGCAAGAAGCCCGCGTCCCGGTACGGCACGCACGTGATGTACGTATCCAAGGCGGGCAAGGCCTGCGCCGCGGCGATGGTGCAGCACGTGGGCGTCAGCAGCCCGGGCACCAACGACACCCGGCAGTACCGGACCGACCTGGGGGAGCTGAACCAGACCAACGCCGTCGCCTGCTACCTGGAGCAGGACTTCCACGTCTGGCAGCGGGGCGTGAACTGGATGAAGAACCGTGACACCTGGAGCTGGCGCCTGGCCGGGGCCATCGACGTGTACCTGGGTTACCCGTGATGCGCGCGCGGCTGTTCGGCCCTGTCGTCCTCGCGACGGCCCTGCTCCTGCTCGCCGGCTGCACCGCTGAGCCGACGGGTCAGGGCTCGGGCGCCGCACGCGGGAGCGGCGCGGGCCCGTCACCCAGCCAGGAGAGCCGGGGTGGCGCGGACGGCACGAGCCGCGCCGACGGCGGCACGGGCAGCGCCGACGGCGGCACGGGCAGCGCCGACGGCGTGGAGGAGCCCACCCTCACGGTCCGGTCCGCAGGCGGCGCCTGGATCGTGCGCGGCACGGGGTACGCGGGCCGCAACCAGTACCTGGTCCAGTGCACCGCCGGCACCACGACGGGGGCGAGCGCGCTCGACGAGTGCGACATGTCGACCAGCCAGCAGGTGGTCGCCGACGACGACGGGCGGATCTCCGAGACGCGTCAGGCGCGGGCGTTCGTCAACGTGGGCGCCGTGTCCGAGGTGGACTGCACGGGTGACCCGTGCACGCTGGCCGTCGCCGACCTGTCGGACCGCGTGCTCGTGGCCGCCCCGGCGCCCCTGCCCGGCGGCTCCGAGCCGCCGGACGCGCCCGTGCTCGAGCTGTCCGAGCCGAGCCTGAAGGCCGACGCGGGCCGGGTCACCGTCACCGGCGCGGGCTTCGCGGCGGGCTCCACCGTCCGGATCGTGCAGTGCGCGACCACCTCGGACGGCGGGGTGGACGGCGACAACTGCCTGTACGACGACGGCAGGCGCGTCATCGCGGACCGTGCGGGCACCCTGGTCACCCGCCTCCGCGTCGAGCGGGAGATCGAGCTGGTCGGCGGGGGAGTCGCGGACTGCGCCGTGCAGGGTGCGTGCGTGGTCGCGAACGCCTGGACCGACGGCGGGCGGATCGCGCTGGCGGACCTGCTCTGGGAGTAGCGCACGGCACATCGCGGTGTGACCGCCCCTTGTCGGTGGCGCGTGGCAGGCTGTGTCCGTGCCTCCCGCTACCCGACGCCGAACCGCCACCGCTCCCGCCGGCCGCAGCTGGGACGAGCCCACGGTGGCTCCCGTCGTGCTGGTGCGCGGCGCCGAGCCGCTCCTGACCGAGCGCGCGGTCGACGGCGTCGTGCGGCTCGTGCGGGAGCGCGACCCCGAGGTCGAGAAGGTGGAGCTGGAGGGGGCCACCTATGGCACCGGCCAGCTCATGGTCGCGGCGAGCCCGTCCCTGTTCGGCGAGGCCAAGGTGGTCGTGGTCCGTTCGACGGAGTCGGGCACGGAGGACCTGATGGCCGACCTGATCGCCTATGTCGGCGCGCCCGACCCGGAGACCACCGTGGTCGTGGTGCACGGGGGCGGGCAGCGCGGCAAGAAGATGCTCGACACGATCACTGGTTCGGGCGCGCCCGTCATGGTCTGCGAGCCCGTGACCAAGGACGCCGAGAAGGCGTCGTTCGTGGTGGGTGAGTTCAAAGCGGCCCGGCGCCGGGCGGACGCCGAGGGCGTGCGCGCCCTCGTGGACGCCCTCGGCAGCGACCTGCGCGAGCTCGCCGCGGCATGTTCGCAGCTCATCGCCGACACGACCGGCACCATCACGGCCGCCACCGTGGACCGCTACTACGGCGGCCGGGTCGAGGCCACGGGCTTCCGGGTGGCCGACGCCGCGGTCGCGGGGGACGCAGGCGGCGCCGTCGCCCTGCTGCGGCACGCGCTCGACACCGGCCTGGATCCCGTGCCGATCGTCGCGGCCCTCGCGCTGCGCCTGCGGAACCTGGCCAAGGTCGCCTCGATGCGGGGCGGTGGCCTGTCGGCCCGCGACCTCGGCATGGCCCCCTGGCAGGTGGACCGCGCCCGCAAGGACCTGCGCGCCTGGACCCCGGAGGGGCTGGCGACGGCGATCTCCGCCGTCGCGCAGGCCGACGCCGACGTCAAGGGCGAGGCCCGCGACACGGTGTTCGCCGTGGAGCGCGCGGTCATGACGATAGCCCGCTCCCGCCGAGCCTGACGGTCAGCGCAGGTTCGGTGTCGACAGCACCGCCCAGTCGTACCTGGTTCAGTACTGAGAGACCGCCGTGCGGCCGCCGCTGCAAAGTGCTGTTCTACCCAGTCATTGGGCCCGAAATCTGCGTGATTTCGGGCCCAAATGACTGGGTAGAAGCGCACCTCGGTGCGGAGTGCCGGGTGCCGAGTGCCGGGTGGGCGCCGCGCCAGCCGTGGTGTCGGGGCAGTCAGCGCACACGAAAGACGCCGCCCGCCCCGGAGGGCGGACGGCGTCAGTCGAAGTCAGCTCAGAGAGCAGCGACCGACTTCGCGATGGCCGACTTGCGGTTCGCGGCCTGGTTCGCGTGGATGACGCCCTTGGCGACAGCCTTGTCGAGCTTGCGCGACGCGGTGGCAAGGGCGACCGTCGCGGTCTCCTTGTCGCCGGCTGCGACGGCCTCGCGCACCTTGCGCACGTGGGTCTTCAGCTCCGACTTGACGGACTTGTTGCGCAGACGAGCCTTCTCGTTCGTCTTGATGCGCTTCATCTGGGACTTGATGTTTGCCACGAGTGGACTTCCTGGTGTGTTCGCCTGACGGCGAGCGGATAGGTCGTAGAGGGCGGTCGCAGTTCCGGGACTGGGGTGGGGACCCGTGGAGAGGACCTGCGACTGTGCCCGCCGACCTGGGCGGACACGCGACCTCCAAGGTTACCAGAGGGTCCGGGGTCTCGTGGGGCGGCCGGATGTGAGACCGGCTACCACCGCCGTCGGCCGACAAAGGGCTTCTGACGAGGCCCCATAGAATCGGGCTATGAGTACCAGGACACTTCGGGGCCGTTTCCAATGGACCGTGGTGGTCCCCATCCTTGCCCTGGTGCTCCTCGTCGCGACGTGGAGCAACCACGAGCACCCTGCGACCCTCGCGGCCATCGGCGCCGCGCTGGTGGGTTCCATCCTCGCGGCGGTGCATCACGCGGAGGTGGTGGCCCACCGGGTCGGTGAGCCGTTCGGCTCCCTCATCCTCGCGGTCGCGGTGACCGTGATCGAGGTGGGGCTCATCCTCATGCTGATGAGCGGCGGCAGCGACTCGGCGAGCACGTACGCCCGTGACACGGTCTTCGCCGCCGTCATGATCACGTTCAACGGCATCGTCGGCCTGTCCCTGCTCGTCGGCGCGAGCAAGCACCACCTGGTCAGCTTCAACGCCTCGGGGACGGGGTCCGCGCTCGCCACGGTCGTGGCGCTGGCGACGGTCTCGCTGGTCCTGCCCAGCTTCACGACGTCTGCCGAGGGCGGCGCCTACACGCCCTTCCAGCTGGGCTTCGCGGCCGTCGCGTCCCTGACGCTGTACGGCGCGTTCGTGTTCACGCAGACCGTGCGCCACCGCGACTTCTTCCTGCCCGTCACCAGTGACAAGTACGGCCGGGTGACCGGCCTGCTCGACGAGGACGGCGACGACCACGCCGACCCGCCGCCCGTGAAGGAGGCGTGGTTCAGCGTCGCCCTGCTGCTGGTCGCCCTGGTCTCCGTGGTCTTCCTGGCCAAGATGCTCTCGCCGACGATCGAGCACGGGGTCGAGGCCGCGGGCCTGCCCTACACCGTGGTCGGTGTGGTGATCGCGCTGCTCGTGCTCGCGCCCGAGTCCATCGCCGCCGTCCGCAACGCGCTGCGCAACCGCGTGCAGATCAGCCTGAACCTCGCCTACGGCTCCGCGATGGCGTCGATCGGCCTGACCATCCCGACCATCGCCGTCGCGATGATCTGGATGGAGGGGCCGCTGACGCTCGGCCTCGACCCGACCCAGATGGTGCTGCTCGCGGTCTCGGTCGTGGTGGCGATGCTGAGCATCGCCCCGGGCCGGGCCAAGACCCTCCAGGGTGTGGTCCACCTGGTGCTGATGGCGGCGTTCCTGGTGGTCTCGGTCCAGCCCTAGCGTCGGGTCCGGCCCCGGTCCGGGCCGCCTCAGAGCGCCGCGGCGACCCTGTCGAAGATCGCGCGGTCCAGGATCGCGCCCTCGCGGCGGACGGCGTCCGGGTGGATGCGGATCACGCGGTTGAGGCGCACCTCGGAGGGGCGGCCCGAGCTGTCCCAGTCTCCCGTGCCGATGTCCATCCAGCGGCGTCCGGCGCGGGCCTCCTGCTCGGCGTCGCGGTCGTGGTCCTGGCTGGTGAGCTGCAGCGCGAGCAGCCACGGGCCGTCGTTGCCCACGATCAGCACCGGCCGGTCCTTGCCCTGGCTGTGATCTTCCTCATACGGAACCCATGACCAGACGACCTCGCCCGGGTCGGGCTCGCCATCGAGCTCAGGGCGGTAGACGGGCTTGACCTTGCCCTCGAAGTCTCCCGGGTAGCCGTCGGTCTCGGGCAGGTCGCGGCCCGACGGGCGGGGCGCCGTCGGCCGGGGCCCGGACGAGGGCCGGTCGCCCCCGGACCGGCCGTCCCCGGTACGACGGTCGTTCTGGTCGAGTACGGTGCGGGCGACTGCCTCGACGACCTCGCCGAGCAGCTTGAGCCACGGGTTCTGCTGGTTCACGCTGGGCAGGGTAGCCCGACGCCGCCCCGCGAGCAGGCGGGACGACGCCGGGCGGCGCGCCTCGTGGCCCGTACCCGGTCGGCTCAGGTCAGGTCGAGCGCCCGGTCCATGTACTTCACGACCTCGTCGAACCTGGCTTCGTCCAGCACGTCGCCCTCGCGGCGCACGTCGTCCGGGTCGATGCGGATGACGCGGTTGATCCGGACCTCGGACTCGCGGCCCGACCGGTCCCACCGGCCCGTGCCGACGTCCATCCAGATGCGCCCCGCGCGCGCCTCGTCGAGCAGGTCCTCGCGGTCGTGGTCCTGGCTGGTGAGCTGGAGGCCCAGCAGCCAGGGACCGTCGTGGCCCACGAGCAGCACCGGGCGGTCCTTGCCCTGGCTGTGGTCCTCCTCGAACGGGACCCAGGTCCAGACCACCTCGCCCGGGTCCGGCTCGCCGTCGAGCTGCGGGTGGTAGACCGGGTGTACCTCACCCTCGTAGTCGCCGGGGTAGCTGTTGTCTGATGCGAAGGTCACGCCTGGAACCGTACCGGAACGGGTGAACCGCGTATCCAAGACTTACCGCCCAGGCGGGCTGGGCCTCACCCCGCGCAGGCCCGCGTGAACTCGGCCAGCTCGGCCGCCATCGGCTCCGGCTCCCAGCTGTGCATGGCGCCCGGCATCTCCTTCTCGGTGCCCTTCGGCATCTGGGCCACGATGCTCGCGGCGGCGACGGGCATCTCCGGGAACGTCTCGGTGCCGTACATGGCCAGCACCGGGACCGTGACGTCGAGCGTGCCGTCCTCCAGCCCGTGCTGCGCCCACGCCAGCGCCTGCGCGTCCGCGCGGTAGGCGGCCACGGTGCGGGCCAGGTCCGGCCAGGTGGGGGAGGCCTCCATCCCCGCGAGCCACTCCGGCGGCATGTCCTTCATGTAGTGCCGCATGGCGTTCTCGGTGTCGTCCGCGTCGAGCAGGCGCTCGATCTCGTCGGCCCACGCCTGCGTCGTGGCGGCGGGGTCGCCCAGGGGCGCCTCCCACAGCGCCAGGCCCGCCACGGGCAGCCCGGCCTGCGCGGACCGGAGGCTGATCGCGCAGCCGGACGAGTGCCCGACCAGCACGGCGGGGCCGCCCGCGACCTCGATCATCGCGGCCACGGCCGCCAGCTCGCGGTCCAGGTCGAGCCGGCCCTCGGCGGGGCTCTCCCCGCGCCCCAGGCGGTCGAACGTGACCGTGGTCAGGCCGGCCTCGGCGGCGCGGCGGGCGGTCTCCGCGGTGATCGGATCGTCGGCCCGGTCCGGTCCCGCACCCGTCACGAAGACGAGGGCCGGGCCGGAGCCGTGCAGGTCGTAGGCGACCCGGTCGCCCTGGCTGGTGGTCGTGTACTGAGTCATGCCCGTCCGACGGCGGCGGCGCGCGGAACTCATCGGCCGGTCGAAAAGTGCTGGCCGCGTCCCCGGAGCGGTGCCACGGTGTGGCCATGCGCCTCCACGACCACGAGATCGTCTCGACCCCGGACCTCGTGCACCGGCTCGTCGCGGCCCAGCTGCCCCGGTGGGCCGGGCTGCCGGTGCGGCCCGGCCCGGCCGGCGGCACCGACCACCACCTGTTCCGCCTCGGCGACGACCTGCTGGTCCGCATGCCGAAGATCGCCTGGGCGCAGGACCAGGCGCTCGCCGACGCGCGCTGGCTCCCGCACCTGGCCGCCCAGCTCCCGGTCGAGATCCCCGCGCCGGTGGCGGTGGGCGAGCCGGGGGAGGGTTTCCCCTTCCGCTGGTCGGTGGTGCCGTGGCTGGAGGGCGATCCGGCGTCCCCCGAGGTCCTCGGCGCGCGCGGTGCGCGCGACCTGGGCGAGCTCGTCGCCGCCCTGCGGACGGTGCCCACCGCCGGCGGGCCGGTCAAGGAGGGCACCTCGCGCGGCGTCCCGCTCGCGAACCTGGACGACGACGTCCGCGCGGCGATCCGTGCCTCGGGCACCCGCATCGACGGGCCCGCCGTCACCAGGGTGTGGGACGCCGCCCTGGCCGCCCGTCCCGCGGCGGAACCGAGCTGGCTGCACGGTGACCTGCTGCCCGGCAACCTGCTTGCCCGCGGCGGGCGGCTGACCGGCGTCATCGACTGGGGCGCGATGGGCGTGGGCGACCCGGCCGCCGACCTCATCCCGGCCTGGAGCCTGCCCCTGGCGGACTGCGAGCGCGCCGACTTCCGCGCGACGGCCACGGCCGGCCTGGCCGACCCGGACGACGCGTGGCAGCGCGGGCGCGGCTGGATGCTGGTGCAGGCCGTCATCGCGCTGCCGTACTACTGGGATCGCTGGCCGGCCTTCGCCCGTGCGGGCCAGGCCCGGATCGCCACCGTCCTGGCGGACTGAGAGCCTCCCGGGCTCCTACGGCACGATCGCCTGCGCCAGCGCGGCCTCGAGGTCGGCCCGGTCGCCCGTGACGGTCAGCCCCGCCTCGGCGGGCGTGAGCCGCCGCCACAGTGTGAGCGCCAGCCCCTCGGCCGGGCCGGCGACGATGACGTCGGGCGCCACCTCGTCCGCGCGCTCGCCCGGAGCGCCGAGCACCCAGGTGGGCGCCCCGGCGATGTCGGTCGCCACGAGCACCACCGGGAAGCGGAGCGGCGCCATGCGGCCCAGGCCCACCTGCCGGGGCTGGAGCACGGACACGATCTCGTCGACCGTGTCGGCCCACACCTCCGGCGCCGCGCCGACGAGGCCCGTCGCGGCGGCGCCCGCGGAGGCGGCCAGCAGGTCGTGCAGGTGCACGAGCGTCTCGTGGGCCTGCCGTCGGTGCCAGAACCGCACGGGGCCGGGGCCCAGCGGGTCGGGATGGGTCAGGACCCGGCAGGCGGATCCGGGGTCGAGCTCGGCCAGCGTCTCGCGTAGGAGGGCCGCCTGGGCGGCGTAGTGCGGCGCGAGGTCGAACGGGCCGTCGCCGAGCGCGGGTCCCTTGGTCCCTCGGGCGTTGCCCGCGGCCCAGTGATGCACCTCGGCGAGATGCTCCACGAGCCCGCGCACGGTCCAGTCACCGCAGGCGGGGACCTTGGCGTCGGCGTCGGCGGCGGGCACCGCGGCGAGGAAGTCGCCCTGGAACGTGGCCAGCAGCGACAGGTGGTCGAGCGTCATGTGCGGAAAGGTACCGCGCCCCACCGACATCCCGGGGCCACGCTCCGGATGACGGCTGTCGCACGCCGTGGAACCGTAGGACCACCTCCGTCGTTCTCCACGCGATGCGCACGGCGCATCCGGCCGGAGACCTCCGGCCCGAGGCAGACCGCACCACCACCAGTGAAGGATCATGGACCCCGACAGTCATAGTCCCGGCCCGAACGCACGTCTCCGCACCACCGAGAGGAGGTGGATGCGTTGACCTGGGTGATCTCCCTCCTGCTGGGGGTCGTGGTGATCCTGGCGATCACCGCCGTGACGGGTTACTTCGTCGCGCAGGAGTTCGCGTACATGGCGGTCGACCGCGCCCGCCTCGCCTCCCGCTCCGAGTCCGGCGACGCCGGCGCGCGGCGCGCGCTCGGTGTGACCCGGCGCACCAGCTTCATGCTGTCCGGCGCACAGCTCGGCATCACCGTCACCGGCCTGCTCGTCGGCTACGTCGCCGAACCGCTCGTCGGTGAGGCGCTCGGCGAGGCCCTGGGCGGCGTCGGCGTGCCGGTCGGCACCGGCGTCGCCATCGGCACCGTCCTCGCCCTCGTCTTCTCGACCCTCGTCCAGATGCTGTTCGGCGAGCTCGTGCCGAAGAACCTGGCGATCGCCCAGCCGGAGCCCGTCGCGCTCTGGCTGGCCCGGTCGACCACGGTGTACCTCGCCGTCTTCGGCTGGCTCATCAAGGTGTTCGACGCCGCGTCCAACGCGCTCCTGCGGCTGCTGCGGATCGAGCCCGTGCACGACGTCGAGCACTCCGCCACGGCCCGCGACCTGGAGCACATCGTCGCGGACTCGCGTGCCAGCGGCGACCTGCCCGGCGACCTGTCCGTGCTGCTGGACCGCATCCTCGACTTCCCGCGGCAGGATGTGGAGCACGCCATGATCCCGCGCGCCCGCGTGGGCGTGGTGCGCGCCGACGACACGCTCGCGCAGGTGCGCGAGCTGATGGCGGCCGGCCACTCCCGGTACCCGGTGGTCGACGACGACGGCGAGGTCACCGGCGTCGTGCACCTGACCGACCTGCTCGCCGCAGGGGCGGAGGCGACGACCGTAGCGGACCTGCTGCGGCCCGCCCTCGTGCTGCCCACCTCGATGACGCTGCCCGACGCGCTGCGCGAGCTGTCGGCGACGCGCAACCAGATGGCGTGCGTCGTGGACGAGTACGGCGGGTTCGCCGGCGTGCTCACCGTCGAGGACCTCGCCGAGGAGCTCGTCGGCGAGATCACCGACGAGCACGACGACGAGATCGACCCCGTGACCGCGGCGTCGGACGGCGTCTGGGTCATGGCCGGTGACGTGCACCTCGACGAGGTCGAGCGCGCCGTCGAGCGCGACCTGCCCGAGGGCGACCACGAGACGATCGCGGGCCTCGCGATCGCCGTGCACGGTTCGCTGCCGGCGGCCGGCGACGTCGTCGACGTGCCGTTGCCCGTCGACCCGGCCACCCTGGTGGCGCCCGAGCCGCCGCCGGCCGAGGTGCTCCGCATCAAGGTGCTCGACGTGGAGCGGCACGTGCCGTCCCACGTCCGGGTCACCGTCGTCGAGGCACCCCCCGAGGAGCAGGCGGAGACTTCCACCGACCACCACACCGGCACCGAGACCGAGGAGGCCCGATGAGCAACCCCTGGGTGGTCCTCGTCGCCACCGTCGTCATCATCGCGCTGAGCGCGTTCTTCGTGGCCGTGGAGTTCGCGCTCCTGGCCGCCAAGCGGCACCGCCTGGAGGACGCCGCACCGACCAGCCGTTCGGCGCGTGCCGCGCTGCGCAGCTCCGGCGAGCTGACCGTGCTCCTGGCCGGCTCACAGCTCGGCATCACCGTCTGCACGCTCGCGCTCGGTGCCATCACCAAGCCGGCCGTGCACCACTGGCTGACCCCGCTGTTCGAGACGTGGGGCGCGCCGTACTGGGCCGCCGACGTCGCGGGCTTCGTGCTGGCGCTGGTCATCGTCACGTTCCTGCACCTGGTGGTGGGAGAGATGGCGCCCAAGTCGTGGGCCATCGCCCACCCCGAGGCCAGCGCGACGATGCTCGCGCTGCCGATGCGGGCGTTCATGGTCGTGACCCGGCCCGTGCTCCTGGCGCTGAACGGCGCCGCGAACTGGTGCCTGCGCCGCGTGGGCGTCGAGCCCGCCGACCAGGTCGCCTCCGGGCAGGGCCCGGACGACCTGCGGCACCTCGTGGAGCACTCGGCAAGCGTGGGCGCGCTCGACGTCGCCTACTCGGACCAGCTCTCGGGCGCTCTCGACCTGCGCCGCCTGACGGTCGAGGACCTGCTGGCCGACCACGCGGCGCCGTCCGCCGTCGGGCACGGTGCCACGGCCGCGCAGGTGCAGGAGGCGTCCCGCGCCTCCGGCCACCTGCGGATCCTGGTGCAGGGCGCCGGCGGGCGCCCGGAGGGCGTGGTGCACGTGCGCGACACGCTCCTGCTGGCCGACGATGCGCCGGTCACCGACGTGACCCGGCCCGTGTTCGAGCTGGCCGCGGACGTGCCGCTGCACACCGCGCTGACCAGCATGCGCGAGACGGGCAACCACCTCGCCGTCGTGCCGCGCTCGGACGCCGACGGGCCGGACGGGCCCGCGGCGGACTTCGGCGTGGTGACCCTCGCCGACGTGCTGCGGCGCCTCCTGCCGCGTACGACGGCGGGTACGCCCGCCTGACACCGCCCGCCTGACGGGACCGGCGCGGTGCCGGGGCTCAGCCCTCGAGCACCGCGTCGATCTCGCGCAGGAACGCCGGCAGGTCGCCGGGCGTCCGGGACGTGATCAGCGGGAAGCCCGCGCCGTCGTCGCGCACGACCGGCTCGTCCACCCAGGTCCCGCCGGCGTTGCGCACGTCGGTGGCCAGGGACGGATAGCTGGTGAGCGTCGCGCCCGAGACGTGCCCGGCCTCCACGACCGCCCACGGGCCGTGGCAGATCGCCGCGACGGGCCGGCCCGAGGACGCGAACTCCGCCACGGCGGCCACCGCCTCCGGCCGCAGCCGCAGGGCGTCGGCGTTGATGGTGCCCCCGGGCACCAGCAGCAGGTCGAACCCTGCGGTGTCCACGGCGTCGATCGTGGTGTCCGGCTGCACGGTGTCGCCGGGTTTC
The DNA here is from genome assembly GCF_044389675.1 of Promicromonospora kroppenstedtii. NCBI lineage: Bacteria > Bacillati > Actinomycetota > Actinomycetes > Micrococcales > Promicromonosporaceae > Promicromonospora > Promicromonospora kroppenstedtii. The sequence continues at coordinate 35,410 of NZ_JBIRYI010000014.1, forward strand.
TCGTCGCCCACCAGGGTCCGGATGTCGCCCGGCTGCGCGGCCGCCACGGTCACCACCGCGCCGTGGTCGCGCAGGTGGCGTACGGGTACCAGGAGCTCGTCCTGCTCGACGCCGTAGTTGGTCACGATCGCCAGTACCTGCCGGCTGGTCAGGTGCGTCATGGTTCTGCTCCGTCCATCGGGGTCGCTGCTCCCCGACCGTAGGCACGACCGCGCCCCGCTCGCACGGGACGTGGGAGAATGACGGTTGGCCCCGCCCATCCTGACCATCACCTGACGACGGAGCGAGAACGCTTTGCCCATCCCCGGTCCTGCGCTCACGGCGCGCATCCAGCCGAATGCCACCGCGCCCGAGCTGATCCGCAACTTCTGCATCATCGCGCACATCGACCACGGCAAGTCGACCCTGGCCGACCGCATGCTCCAGCTCACGGGCGTCGTCGACGCGCGCGCCATGCGCGCCCAGTACCTGGACCGGATGGACATCGAGCGCGAGCGCGGCATCACCATCAAGTCGCAGGCCGTCCGCATGCCGTGGGAGCTCGACGGCACGCCGCACGCCCTGAACATGATCGACACGCCCGGCCACGTCGACTTCACCTACGAGGTCTCCCGGTCGCTCGCCGCGTGCGAGGGCGCCGTGCTGCTGGTCGACGCCGCGCAGGGCATCGAGGCGCAGACCCTGGCCAACCTGTACCTGGCCATGGAGAACGAGCTCGAGATCATCCCGGTCCTGAACAAGATCGACCTGCCCGCCGCCCAGCCCGAGAAGTACGCCGAGGAGCTGGCGAACCTCGTGGGTTCCGACCCGGAGGACGTGCTCAAGGTCTCCGGCAAGACGGGCGTGGGCGTCGAGGCCCTGCTCGACCGCATCGTGCAGCGCGTCCCCGCCCCGGTCGGCGACCCGGACGCCCCGGCCCGCGCGATGATCTTCGACTCGGTCTACGACACCTACCGCGGCGTGGTCACGTACGTGCGGGTGGTCGACGGCGACCTGAACCCGCGCGAGAAGATCGCGATGATGTCGACGAAGGCCACGCACGAGCTGCTGGAGATCGGCGTCAGCTCGCCCGAGCCGCACCCGACCAAGGGGCTCGGCGTCGGCGAGGTGGGCTACCTGATCACGGGCGTGAAGGACGTGCGCCAGTCCAAGGTCGGCGACACCGTGACCAACGCCGCCAAGCCCGCGTCCGACGCGCTCGGCGGCTACAGCGACCCCAAGCCGATGGTCTTCTCGGGCCTGTACCCGATCGACGGCTCGGACTACCCGATCCTGCGCGACGCCCTCGACAAGCTCAAGCTCAACGACGCGGCGCTCAACTACGAGCCCGAGACGTCGGTGGCCCTCGGCTTCGGCTTCCGCGTGGGCTTCCTCGGCCTGCTGCACCTCGAGATCGTGCGCGAGCGCCTGGAGCGCGAGTTCAACCTCGACCTCATCTCCACCGCCCCGAACGTCATCTACGACGTGACGATGGAGGACAACACGACGATCGAGGTGACCAACCCGTCGGAGTTCCCCGGGGGCAAGATCAAGGAGGTCCGCGAGCCCGTCGTCAAGGCCACGATCCTCACCCCGAGCGAGTTCGTGGGCGCCGTCATGGAGCTGTCCCAGTCCAAGCGCGGCGACCTCCAGGGCATGGACTACCTGTCCGAGGACCGCGTCGAGATGCGCTACCACCTGCCGCTCGCCGAGATCGTCTTCGACTTCTTCGACCAGCTCAAGTCCAAGACCCGCGGCTACGCGTCACTCGACTACGACACGTCCGGTGACCAGGCGGCCGACCTCGTCAAGGTCGACATCCTGCTCCAGGGCGAGCAGGTCGACGCGTTCAGCGCGATCGTGCACCGGGACAAGGCCTACTCCTACGGCGTCATGATGACGGCCAAGCTCAAGGAGCTCATCCCGCGGCAGCAGTTCGAGGTGCCGATCCAGGCCGCCATCGGTGCGCGCGTGATCGCCCGCGAGACCATTCGCGCCATGCGCAAGGACGTGCTCGCCAAGTGCTACGGCGGTGACATCAGCCGTAAGCGCAAGCTGCTGGAGAAGCAGAAGGAGGGCAAGAAGCGCATGAAGAACATCGGCTCCGTCGAGGTGCCGAAGGACGCGTTCATCGCGGCGCTCTCCTCCGACGCCGCGGCCCCCAAGGAGAAGAAGAAGTAGGTGCCCGCACTTCCCTCCGGCATCCCCGTGCCCGACGACGGCGGGCTGCCGACCTGGGCGCGCCCGTCGGGGCGGGTCGCCGCCGCTGAGCCGTTCGGCGTGTACGTGCACGTCCCGTTCTGCACGGTGCGCTGCGGGTACTGCGACTTCAACACCTACACCGCGTCCGAGCTGGGCGGCGGCGCCAACCAGGCGGCCTACGCGACCACCGCGCTGCGTGAGGTCTCCCTCGCGCGGCGGGTCCTGGCCGACGCCGGGCGGTCGCCCGCCGCGGTGTCGACCGTCTTCTTCGGCGGCGGCACCCCGACGATGCTGCCCGCCGAGGACCTTGCCCGTGTGCTGAGGGGCATCCGGGACGCCTGGGGTCTGGCAGAGGACGCCGAGGTCACCACCGAGGCCAACCCGGACTCCGTGACCCCCGAGTCGCTGCGTGTGCTCGCGGAGGCAGGCTTCACGCGCGTCTCGTTCGGCATGCAGTCCGCGGTGCCGCACGTGCTGGCGACGCTGGAGCGCACCCACGACCCGCTGCGCATTCCGGACGTCGTGCGGTGGGCCAGGGACGCCGGCCTGGACGTGTCCCTGGACCTCATCTACGGCACGCCCGGCGAGTCCCTCGACGACTGGCGCACCAGCGTCGAGGCGGCGCTGGCCACCGGCGTCGACCACGTGTCCGCGTACGCGCTCGTGGTGGAGCCGGGCACCAAGATGGCGGCCCAGGTGCGCCGCGGCGAGGTGACGCTGCCCGACGAGGACGACCAGGCCGCCAAGTACGAGCTCGCCGACGACCTGCTCACCCAGGCCGGGCTGAGCTGGTACGAGGTGTCGAACTGGTCCCGCGCGGGGCACGAGTGCCGGCACAACATCGGGTACTGGCGCGGCGACGACTGGTGGGGCGTGGGTCCGGGCGCCCACAGCTACGTGTCGGCGCCCGCCCCGGCCGCACCCGCCGACGAGACGCCCGCCGGCGAGGCCCCTGCCGACGCGACGCCCGCCGGCGTCCGCTGGTGGAACGTGAAGCATCCTCGCGCCTACGCGACTCGGCTGGAGGCCGGGCACAGCCCCGGCGCGGGGCGCGAGCTGCTCACCCGGGACGAAGCGCACCTGGAGCGGGTCATGCTCGGCGTGCGGCTGCGCCAGGGCCTCGACCTCGGGGTGCTGACGGCACAGGGCCGCACCGCCGTGGCGGGCCTCGTGGCCCGCGGGCTGCTCGACGGCCGGGCCGCGCTCGGGGCCGGCACGGCCGGCGACGGCGCGCTGGGCGCGACCGGCCCGACTGCCGTCGGTGGGGCGCACGCCCGCGCCGTGCTGACGCGCAAGGGCCGCCTGCTGGCCGACGCCGTCGTGCGGGACCTGACCGCTTGATACCAGCCCTTTTCAAGAGCCGGGGTGTCTTTTCGGTTGTTTGCGCGGTAGGTGAGCCCGTCGATATCTTGTGCTGTTCACAACGTTCGGGGGAGGCGGCTCGGACCGCCTGACAAGGGGCACGCGCATGAGCAACACCCACGGAGACCGGAGCCCGCAGGACGGCCAGTCCCCACAGCCGGTGGATCCCTACGGGCCGCGTGATCCTTACGGCCGGCCCGCCAACCCGTACGGCCGGCCCGACTACCAGCCCCCGCAGTACCCGTACGGTGGCTTCCAGCAGCAGCAGCCCGTCCAGCAGCAGCCCGTCCAGCAGCAGCCCGTCCAGCAGGTCCCGGTGTACCCGCCGGTCCGGGAGCCGGCGCCGCGGCCGGACCAGGACCCGCCGACGATCGGCCGCGCCTGGCGCTGGGCGTGGGGCGCGTTCGGCACGAGCTGGGGCACCTGGGTGCTGATGAGCCTCGTGCTCGGCGTCGCGCAGGTCGCCGTCATCCTCCTGGCCAGCCCGTCCACGCTGGAGGGGCTGATGAACGCCACGGACCAGACGGCGGTCGACGCCGCCCAGGCCGCCGGGCAGACGCTGGAGGCCAAGGCGCTGGGCGCGGCGGGGACCGCCGTCAGCTTCCTGCTGCAGGCCCTGCTGTATGCCGGCGCGCTCGCGGCCACCCGCACCCGCCGGGTCAGGTTCCGCGACTTCTTCCTGTTGCGGGGCCTGGGTGGCCTGGTGGGGTACGCCCTGGTCGCCGGGGTGATCGGGTTCGTCAGCACGGCCGTGCCCCTGGTGGGCGGACTGATCCAGGTGGTCTGCACGCTGCTCCTGCTCGCGGTGCCCTTCCTGCTGCTCAAGGGTGAGGGCTTCGGGCGCGCGCTCGCGGGCGGCGTCGGCCTGGTGCTCTCCCATTTCGGCACGGCGCTCGCCGTGTTCGCGATCTTCGCCGGGCTGGCCCTCGCGTCGATCTTCACCTGCGGGCTCGGGCTCGTCGTGGTCGCGCCGGCGATGCTGCTGGTGGGGGCTTATCTCGTCCAACGGTGGACCGGCGAGCCGGTCCAGTCCTGACCGGCTGGTAACAACTCGGCAATTGCGCATGCGGGCATGCGGAGAAAAGGTGAAGGTGGCCTCGGATCACTGAACAGTGAAAAGGGGATCACATGAGCGAGAACACTCCGCAGAACCCGTACGAGCCGAGCGCCGGGGGGCCGACGCCGCCGCAGAACCCGGCCGGCGGTCCCACGCAGCCGCCTGCCGAGCCCACGCCGCCGGCCTACGGCGGTCCCACGCAGCCGCCCTACGGCGAGCCCGCCCAGTCGCCCTACGGTGGTGCGGCGCAGCCGCCCGCCTACGGGGGCGCCGGCCAGCCGCCTGCCTACGGTGGTCCGGCCGGGCCGTACGGCGCGCAGCCGGCTGCGACGTTCGCCGTCGGTGAGGCGCTGGGCTACGGGTGGAAGCGGTTCACCGGCAACTGGCTCTTCTGGGTGCTGTTCGTCCTCCTGTCCTTCGCCGTCGGCGCGATCTTCAACGCCGGCAACTTCGGCGACTACCAGGAGATCAACGAGGCCGCTATGCGCGGCGACATCAGCACCTCTACCGCGACCGGGGTGTCGTTCGGCAGCTCGCTGCTCGGGCTGCTCGGCGGAATCATCAACTCGATCCTCGGGGCCCTCGGGATCAACGCCGCGCTGCGCGAGGCCTCGGGCTACAAGGCGACCTGGGGCACGCTCTTCAAGGTCAACAGCTACCCGATGATCATCCTGACGGCGCTCCTGCTGCTGGTCGCCGGCTTCGTGGGTGCGCTGCTGTGCGGCCTGGGCCTCATCGCCCTGGCGATCTTCGCGCCGTTCACGTACCACAACGTGGTCGACCGGAACCTGAACGCCTGGGACGCGCTGACCGGCTCGTTCCGCCTGGTGGGGCAGAACTTCGGCGCGGTGTTCCTGCTGGAGCTCGCGCTCCTGGGCATCAACATCGTCGGCGCGCTGGTCTGCGGGCTCGGCCTGTTCGTCACGATCCCGCTGTCGCTGCTGGTGCTGGCCTTCGCGTTCCGCCGGATCACCGGCGGCCCGGTCGCGGCCATCGAGGCCGGTCCCGCCCCGGCCGGTCCCGCCGTGGCCTGACGCCGACCCACGTAGGAACGACCATGCACCTGCTGCCAGTCCCGGAATCCGACTGGCAGCAGGTGCATGGTCGTTGCTGTCCTGCGGGCCTTACTTGATGAAGCGGATGTTCACCGGGTAGCGGTACGGGGCACCCTTCCCGTTGGCCACGGCCGCCAGGATCATGAACACGATCGCGGCGATGAACGCCAGGTACACGATCGCGCCGATGCCGAACGTGATCGCCGTGATGATCGCCGCGGCGACCTGCGCGATGGCCAGGGTGATCTGGAAGTTCAGGGACTCCTTGGCCTCCTGCTCCACGAACTGGCTGCGGTCCTTGAGCACGAGCCAGATCACCAGCGGCGGGATGAACGAGAGCAGGAACGGGCCGATCTGGGCGAGGACCGTCCACAGGCGCTCGTCGGACGGCGTGAGCGGCGGCTGGTACTGCTGCCCGTAGGGCTGGCCGGCCTGCGGCGGGCCCTGGTAGGGGGACTGGGCGGGCTGCGGCGTCCCGTAGGCGGGGCCGCCCTGCGGCTGCTGAGGCGCGGGGCCGGGCTGCTGCGGTGCCGGGCCGGGCTGCTGAGGAGTCTGCGGCTCCTGCGGGTTCTCGGACATATGACCAACCGTAGAGGTTGTGCCTTACGCCGAGGTCACGAAATCGATAAGTTCTTCGACCCGGCCCAGCAGGGCCGGGTCCAGGTCACGGAAGTCGCGCACGGAGCCCAGGATCCGCTGCCAGCCGCGGGCGACGTCCGCCTGTGTCTCCGCAGGCCAGCCCAGGGAGCGCAGGATGCCGAGCTTCCACTCGGTGCCGCGGTCGATCACGGGCCAGCGCTCCAGGCCGAGCCGCTGGGCGCGCACGGCCTGCCACACGTCCACGTAGGGGTGGCCCAGCACCAGCACGGTGCCCGTGGGCACGGTCCGGAGCACCTCGTCGGTGAGGCGCTGCTCCTTGGAACCGGGCACCAGGTGGTCCACCAGCACGCCGACCCGGCGCTCGGCGTCGGGCCCGAACTCGGCGAGCCGCTCGGCGAGGTTGTCCACGCCGTCGAGCATCTCGACCACCACGCCCTCGATGCGGAGGTCGTCACCCCAGACCTTCTCGACGAGCTCGGCGTCATGCTTGCCCTCGACCCAGATGCGGCTGCCGCGGGCCACGCGGGCCCGGCCGCCGTGCACCGCGACGGACCCGGAGGCCGTGCGCGTGGGCTGCGCCGGCGCGCGGCTGACGACGGGCGCGGTCAGCTCGACCGGCTTGCCCTCGACCCAGAAACCCGGGCCGAGCGGGAACGTGCGGGTCCGGCCGCGCCGGTCCTCCAGGACCACCACCTGCATGCCGCCGGACTTCTCGACACGGACGATCGCGCCGACCCAGCCGGTCTGCACCTCCTCGACCACGAGCCCCAGCTCGGCGGGCGTGGGCTGCGACGTGGGCCGCCGCCCGCGCTGCGCGCCGGGAAACTCGGGGGAGAGCACATCGGACCCGTACCGTTCGTCGACCACGTCAGGAGCCTAGGTCGGCTTCCTCGCCGAGTGCTGGATCTCCGCCCCGCCGGAGTGTCTCCCGCCGTCAGCGGACGCCGCGGAGCGCCGCCTCGGTGCGGGTGGCCACGCCCAGCTTGCGCAGGATCGCCGAGACGTGGACCGAGACCGTCTTGGCCGAGATGAACAGCCGCTCGGCGATCTGCCCGTTGGTCAGGCCCTCGGCCACCAGGGCCAGCACCTGCCGCTCCCGTGCCGTGAGGGCGTCGGTCCCGCTGCCCGACGCCGGAGTGCCGGCAGCCCCGTCCACGAGCCCCGCGCGGTCGATCAGGCCCTGCGCCTGCCGGACGACCAGTCCCGCCCCGAGCTTCTCCGCCTCCACGACCGCCGCGCCGAGCGCCGCCCGGGCCCCGGCGCGGTCGGCGGCCTCCAGCAGCCGCGCGCCCTCGCGGTACAGCGCGTACGGGCGCAGGTGGACGGGTCCGGGGCCGGGCAGGTCGGCGACGGCGGCCCACGGGCCGGTGCCGAGCTCTGCCTCGAACAGCGCCGACCACAGCGGGAACGTCGGCCAGTGCGCGCACTCGGCAAGGGCCGTCCGGTAGGGAGCGTCGGTCACGTCCTGTCCGGCCGCGCACAGCCGCGTGATCGCCCGCGCGGCGACGGCGAGCTGCTGCAGGTCGTAGGCCGGCATACGCGGGTGGTCCGGGGCGACCACCACCGCCATGCGCTCCAGGGCCTCGGCCGGCTCGTCGCGCAGCAGCGCGAGCTCCGCCAGCGTCACGCTGGTGCGCGACCTGATCTGCTCCTCCAGGCGCCCGAACTGCTCCCAGCTCGTGGCCCTGCGGCGTGCCTCGGCCTGCGCCTGTTCGACGCGCCCCTGCCACATCATGAGCCAGACCCGGCGCTCGCTGAGGTAGACGGAGTACACGCTGTCGTGGATCGGCGGGATCGCCCGCTCGTACCAGGCGGACGCCTCGGCCCAGTCGCCACGCCCGATCTGCGCCTCGGCGAGGTTGCCCTCGATCATGAGCCGGGTCGAGTCGGACGAGCCGTGTCGGCGCGCGGCGCCCATTCCCTCCCGGGCGATCTCCGCCGCCCGGGTCCAGTCGCCCACGACGAGCCGGGCGTCCGACCCGTTGACGTAGTACCGGCTCAGCCCGTGCCAGGCGTCCCCGGCCGCCGCGCGGCCGGCGTCGATCTCCGCGAAGCCGCCGGCGTCGCCGAGCTGGACCCGGCTCACACCCCGTAGGTTCAGCGTGACGGACACGACCTCGGCGTTGCCGGCCGCACGGGCGGCGTCGTGGGCGGCCGTCGCGGCCTCGATCGCCTCGTGGGGCCGGCCGCCGAGCATCGCGCGGCGTGCCCGCAGCATCAGGAGCAGACCGCGCACGTCGTCGTCCCGGCCGGGCTCGACGAGCGCCAGGGCGCGTTCGATGAGCTCGGGCCCCTCGTCCGAGCCGGCGTGGCCCGCGATGAGCGCCGCGTCGGAGAGCATGCCGGCGAGCCCCGCCGGGTCGTCGGCGGGCCACTCGTCGACCGCCTCGTGCGCCACGGCCAGGGCCCGGGTGGTCCGGGTGGCGCCGCGCAGCGACTCGGCGACCGTGCGGAGCAGCTCATGGTGCGGCAAGCCGGCCACGGCCTCGGCGTCGGGCACCTGGTCCCAGAGCTCCATGGCGCGCTCACCCAGGGTGACCGCGGTGGACGACGCCGCGCCGGCGACCGCGGCCCGGTGCCCCTCGACGGCCGCCGCGAGCGCCTTGTCGAGCATCCCGGCGCGCCACCAGTGGTCGGCGATGCGGGACAGCTTCGCCACCGAGTGGGCGCGCCGGACGAGGGCCTGCTCCAGGGCTCGCGCGTAGGCGGCGTGCAGGCGGTGCCGCTCGCCGGGGAGCAGCTCGGCGTACACGGCCTCCTGGACCAGTGCGTGCCGGAAGGCGTACCCGACCTCGGTGACCACCAGCACCTGGGCGTCGACCGCCTCGCGGACGGACTCCTCGGCGTCGGCGGCCGCGTGCGGGGCGCGCCGGCCGGGACCTGTCGAGGGGTCGGCCAGGACGTCGTCGAGCACGTCGTACCAGACGCGCGGGCCGGCGGCGGCGACCACGCGGCACAGCGACCGCGCCTCCTGGCTCAGGTTCCAGTACCGCAGCAGGAGGATGTCGCGCAGGGAGTCGGGCAGGTCGGTGCCCAGGAAGCCGACCAGCTCCTCGACGTAGAAGGGCACGCCCTCGCTGCGGTCCGCCAGGTCGGCGAGCTGCTCGGCGTCGAGGCCGACGTCGAGCAGGTCCTGTGCCATCTCGTGGACCTCGGCCTCGCCCAGGCGCGTCAGCTCGAGGCGGGTCGTGAGCCGGGCGCGGTCGAGCTCGGCGAGGACGACGCGCAGGGGGTGCGCTCGGCCGACGTCGTCGCTGCGGTAGGTGAGCAGCAGGAGCAGGCCCGGCGGCGCGGTGCGGGCGAGCCGGAGGGCGACGGCGCGGGTGACGTCGTCGGACCAGTGCAGGTCCTCGATGACGACGATCACGGGGCGCTCGTGCGCGAGCCCGGCGAGCAGGTCGGTGAGGACCTCGGGGATGCGGTCGGCGCCGGCGTCGGGTGTCGGTGCGACGAGCTGGGGAGCGAGCACGGACAGGGCGCCGGCCGAGGGTCCGGCCGCGGCGACGACGGCTTCGTGGCCCGTCGTCCGGACGACGCCGTTAAGGAGTCCGACCAGGGCCGCGTACGGGAGCGGACCGGAGCCCTCGTCGGCGCACTGCCCGGTGACGACGGTGACGTCGTCGGCGCGCGACACGAGCTCGTCGAGCAGGCGCGTCTTGCCGATCCCGGCCTCGCCCGCGACGACGACGCTGCGGCTGTCTCCCGAGCGGACGGCGGCGAGCGCGGTCTCGAGCGCGCCGAGCTCGAGGGCTCGGCCCACCAGGCGGGCACGGGGGACCGGCATGGGCTCATCGTCCCATGCCGGTCCGTGGTCGTTGTGTCCTTTTCCGTCGGCCTGCTCGCTGCCCGGCACGGTCGCCGTCCCTGCGCGGGTCAGGCGACGCGCGGCCGGACGGCGTCGGCCGCCCTGCCGCGGTCCGCGCGCTCGGCCGTGCGCCGGGCGGCGGCCTGACGGCGGGCGAGGTCCTGCTGCTCGCGGGCCTTGCGGGCGCGCTCGTTGCGGTCGTCCATCTCGCGCTCGCCGCGGCGGTAGTCGGCGTAGTCCGAAAAACCGAACATGGTGGTTCCTCCTGGTGTCACCGTCGGCCCCTCGCCGGCGGTGATTCCAGGTTGGTCTGTGAGGTACGTCGCGCGGATCGGGCGGTCGCCGCATCTTTCGTGGCGGGTCCGTGTCCGGGGCTGGGCACGTCTAAGGCATCGCCCTATGCTCGACCGGTCAGCCCTCGGCGAACGGGTAGGAACCGCAGGTCAGGGGCGGGTTTTCCGCGGTGCGTCCGGGCGGCTCGCGGGGTCGTGGCCGGCCTGCGGCGGGTCGGGGACCCAGCCGCTCGTGCGCGCCGCGTAAGATTGGCACTCGGTTGGTGAGAGTGCTGGACGGCAGTGTCGGAGAACGGGCCGGAACCCGGGTGCACGTCCCGGACGTTCTACCTGGGGACGGAGGTGAGCGCGGTGAGCGAGGAACGCAGACTCGATGTCCTGCGGGCGATCGTGGAGGACTATGTCCGCACGCGTGAGCCCGTCGGTTCGCGCATCCTCACGGAGCGGCACCAGCTCGGGGTCTCCCCGGCCACGGTGCGCAACGACATGGCCGCCCTCGAGGAGGCAGGGCTCATCGCCCAGCCGCACACCTCGGCGGGGCGCATCCCCACCGACAAGGGCTACCGCCTGTTCGTGGACCAGCTCGCCGAGGTGCGCCCGCTGACCGTCCCGCAGAAGCGCGCCATCGAGACCTTCCTGTCCGAGGCGGTCGACCTGGACGACGTCGTGGCACGCGCCGGGCGGCTCATCGCCCAGTTGACGGGCCAGGTCGCCGTGGTGCAGTACCCCTCCCTGCGCCGCTCCGGGCTGCGGCACCTGGAGCTCGTGCCCACGGCCGAGGGCCGGCTCCTGGTGGTCGTCATCACGGACACGGGCCGGGTGGAGCAGCGCTTCCTCGACGTGCCGGTCGACCTCGACGACGGCACGCTGGGCGAGCTGCGTGCCCGGCTCAACGCCGCGACGGCCGGTCGCCGGCTCGCCGACATCGGTGACGCCTTCGCCGACGTCGCGGAGGCCATGCCGCCCGAGCACCGCCCGCTGGCGACCGCCGTGGCCGAGGTGGTCACCACCGCGCTGGGCGAGGAGAGCGAGGAGCGGATCGTGCTGACCGGCCAGGCCAACCTGGCGCGGTCGGGCATGCGGTTCGAGCAGGGGCTGCGGCCCGTCCTGGAGGCCCTGGAGGAGCAGGTCGTCCTGCTCGGCCTTCTCACCGACATGACCGACGACGCCGGGGTGGCGGTGAGCATCGGCCACGAGAACCGGCTGGCGGGACTGGCGGAGACCTCCGTCGTCACCTCCGGCTACGGCTCTTCCGACGGTGACACCGTCGCGATCCTGAGCTCTATCGGCCCCACCCGTATGGACTATCCGGGCACCATCGCCGCGGTGCGCGCCGTCGCGCGCTACCTGTCGCGAGTCCTGCCCAGCTGACTACTCACCTCATCACGAAGAGAGACCTGTGACCGACTACTACGAGATTCTCGGTGTTCCGCGCGACGCCTCGCCCGAGCAGATCAAGAAGGCATACCGCAAGCTGGCCCGTGAGCTGCACCCGGACGTGGCCGGAGACGCCGGTGAGGACCGGTTCAAGGACGTCGCGCGCGCGTACGAGGTGCTCTCCAACCCCGACAAGCGCCAGCAGTACGACATGGGTGTCGACCCGACCTCGCCCGGTGGCGGTGCGGGCGGCGGGTTCGGCGCCGGGTTCGGGTTCCAGGACATCTTCGAGACGTTCTTCGGCGGCGGACAGCCGACCGGACCGGTCCCGCGTGCTCGCCGCGGCAACGACGCGCTCGTGCGCCTCGATCTCGACCTCGCCGAGGCCGTGTTCGGCGCCAAGCGCGAGATCCAGGTCGACACCGCGGTGGTCTGCAACACCTGTGGCGGCGACGGCGCGCGGCCGGGCACCCACGCCCGCACCTGTGACGTCTGCCAGGGCCGCGGCTCGGTGCAGCGGGTCGCCCGCTCGTTCCTCGGCCAGGTCATGACCAACCAGCCCTGCTCCGCGTGCGGCGGTTTCGGCACCGTCATCCCGGAGCCGTGCACCGACTGCTCCGGCGAGGGCCGCGTGCGCTCGCGCCGCACCGTCTCGGTGAACGTGCCCGCGGGCGTCGACACCGGCACGCGCATCAAGCTCTCCGCGCAGGGGGAGGTGGGCCCCGGTGGCGGCCCCGCCGGCGACCTGTACGTCGAGATCCGCGAGCGCGCCCACGACACGTTCGTGCGGCGCGGCGACGAGCTGCACTGCACCCTCCAGGTGCCGATGACGGCGGCCGCCCTCGGCACCGTGCTGGAGCTCGACACCCTGGACGGCCTGCAGGAGATCGACCTGCGCCCCGGCACGCAGCCGGGCCAGGTCATGACCCTCAAGGGCCTCGGCGTCGGTCACCTGCACTCCAACGGGCGCGGCGACCTCAACGTGCACATCGAGGTCCAGGTGCCCACCCACCTGGACGAGGAGCAGACGGCCCTGATGCAGCAGCTCGCGGCCCTGCGCGGCGAGGAGCGGCCCGAGCCGCGGCTCGCCACCGTCCAGGGCGGCGTGTTCTCGCGCCTGCGCGACAAGCTCAGCGGCCGCTGACCCGCCGCCCATGAGCGCGCCAGTTTTTCTCGCCGAGGCGTCGGCCGCCCATCCGCTGTCGGAGTACGCCGCCGGGTCGGTGTACGTGCTCGACGGCGCCGAGGGGCGGCACGCCGGCGTGGTCCAGCGCCGGGGCCCGGGGGAGCGCATCGACGTCGTCGACGGCGCCGGGGTGCGCCTGCGGACCGTCGTCGAGGCGGTGCACGGCGCCGAGGTGCACCTGCGGGTCGAGCACGCCGACGTCGAGCCCGTGCCCGACGTCGTCGTGACGCTCGTCCAGGCCCTCGCCAAGGGCGACCGCGACGAGATGGCGATCGAGGCCGCCACCGAGACCGGGGCGGACGCGATCGTCCCCTGGCAGGCGGAGCGGTCCGTCGTCGTCTGGCGCGGGGACCGGGCCGCCAAGTCGCGGGCCCGCTGGGTCAGCACCGTGCGGGCCGCGACCAAGCAGGCCCGCCGGGCACGCATGCCCGACGTCGACCTGCCGCTGAGCACCAAGCAGCTCGCCGCGCGGACCCGCGAGGTGGTCGCCGCGGGCGGCGCGGTCGCGGTGCTGCACGAGGAGGCCACCGTGGGCCTCGCCGACGTGCCCCTGCCCGAGGCCGGCGCCCTGCTCGTCGTGGTGGGGCCCGAGGGCGGCATCTCCGAGGCGGAGGTCGCCCTGCTGACCGACGCCGGGGCCGTCACGGCGCGCCTGGGGCCGCACGTGCTGCGCACGTCCACGGCGGGGCCGGTGGCGATCGCCCTGCTGAGCGAGCGCCTGGGCCGCTGGTAATCCTGCCTGCCGGTCGAGCGACCGTCGCCGGTTCAGCGACGGTCGCTCGACCGGCGGACGCCGGTCAGTTCGTGACGTCGAACTCGACGCGGCGGTTCTTCTCCAGGTCGTCGAACGTGCGCGGCACCACGAGCGGATCCGACTCGCCGAAGCCCTTCCAGGTCAGGCGGTCGCGCTCGACGCCCTGGTGGACCAGCTCGTCGACGACCTTCTCCGCCCGGCGCTCGCTGAGCTCCTGGTTGTGCTCGTCGGTGCCCACGGAGTCGGTGTGGCCCTCGATCCGCACCTCGACCTCCGGGTGCTCCGCGAGCACCTCGGCGGCCTTGCGCACGACCTTGCGCCCGTGCTCGGTCAGCTCGGCGCTGTCCGTGACGAACGTGATGTTCGGGATCTCGACGAGGTCCTCCTGCGCCTCCTCCCGCTCCTCACGGGTGGGCTCGCGCTTCGGCTCCTCCTCGGCCTCGGTCTCGCCGTCCGACGTCGCCTCGGTCGCCTCGGGCGCGGCGGTCGCCTCGTCCGTCGGCTCGGGGGCTGCCTCGGTCCCGGTCTCCTCCTCGGCGGGTTCGGCGGGTCCCGCGGCCTCGGCCTCGGCGGGCTCGGCCTCGGCCCCGACCAGGCCGTCCGGCCCGTAGGCCGCCGCGGTCCGGACGCCGGTGACGCCGCCCACGACCTCGGCGGCCTCGAGAGCCACCGCGTCGCTCGGCGCGGTCACGTCGGCGTCGCGGCCCGAGAACGCCACGACCGCATCGATCCCCGCGGCGGAGAGGGCCCCCTGCGCGCTCTCCGTCAGCGTGGACTCGATGTGCTCGCGGAACCCGGTGTTCTGCACGCTGGAGATGGCACCCAGCCCCAGGACGACGATGATCACCGGGGGCAGGACGACCTTCAGGTTCATGCCTTCACCTCGGACCCCGTCGGCTCCGCGTCGTCCTCGGCGGCCGCGGCCTTGGCCTCGTCCTCGGCGATCGCCTCGGCCTTGGCGCCGGCGCCCTCGATCTCGTCGACGTCCGTGTAGTCGACGTCCTTGCGGAACTTCGCGTGCCGGTCCTGGCCGCCGATCAGGTAGTCCTGGAACTCCTGCAGGCCGTCCTCGTCCCCGTCGGCCAGGTACTGCGCCTGGTCGGCCCAGCTGCTGGCCGCCGGGGCGAACTTGATGCCGCCCGTGGCGAGCGCCTCCCGGATCTCCGTCTCCGTCGCGGCCGCGATCTTCGCGTACGTGGCGTAGCCGGCGGCCTTCAGCGCCGCCTCGATCTTGGGGCCGATGCCCTCGATGCGCTGCAGGTCCTGCGGCTCGGGCTCCGGCTCCGGGGCGGGCTCGGCGGCCGGCTCCGGAGCTGCTGCGGCCTCGGCCTCGTCCTCGGCCAGGGCAGCGGCCTTGGCCTCGGCGCCCTCGATCTCGTCGACGTCGGTGTAGTCGACGTTCTCGTTGAACTTCGCGCGCCGCTCCTGGCCGCCGATCAGGTAGTCCTGGTACTCGCGCAGGCCGTCCTCGTCGCCGTCCACGAGGTACTGCGCCTGGTCGGCCCAGCTCGTCGCGGCCGGGGCGAACTTGATGCCGCTCGCGGCCAGCGCCGCGCGCAGCTCGTCCTCGCTCGCGCCCGCGACCTTGGCGTAGGTGGTGTAGCCGGCGGCCGTCAGGGCCGTCTCGATCTTCGGGCCGATGCCCTCGATGCGCTGCAGGTCCTGCGGCTCGGGCTCGGGCTCCGGCGTGACCTCGGCCGGCTCGGCCTCGACGGTGCCGGCGGCCTCGGCCTGCTCGGCGGTGGCGGCCGCGGCCTCGTCCGCGGCGATCGCCTCGGCCTTGGCCTCGGCGCCCTCGACCTCGTCGACGTCGGTGTAGTCGACGTTCTCGTTGAACTTCGCGCGCCGCTCCTGGCCGCCCACGAGGTAGTCCTGGTACTCCTCGAAGCCCGCCGTGTCGCCGTCCACGAGGTACTGCGCCTGGTCGGCCCAGCTGCTCGCGGCGGGCGCGAACTTGATGCCCTGGCCGGCGACGGCCTCGCGCAGCTCGTCCTCGCTCGCGCCCGCGATCTTCGCGTACGTGGTGTAGCCGGCGGCGGCCAGCGCGGCGGCGATCTTCGGACCGATGCCCTCGATGCGCCGCAGGTCGTCCGCGGGCTCCGCAGGCTCGGCGGCGGCGGTTCCCGGCTCCACGACCGCCTCGACGGCGGTCACCTCGGCGGCGTCGTCCCCGGCATCGGCCAGCGCGGCCGCCTTGGCGGCGGCCTGCTCCGCGGCCTCGCGCGCGACGGCCTCGGCCTCGGCGACGACGGCGGATCCGTCGGCCCCGTCGTGCTCATCCTCGCCGGTCTGCGCGGCGGTCTCGGCGCCGGTCTTGTCGTCGGCCGTCGTGCCGGCCGCGCTGGTCCCGTCGGCCGCCTTGGCGGCGGCCTGCTCCGCAGCGGCCTCGCCGGCACCGGCGTCGCCCTCGGTCTCGTCGTCCTCGGTGTCGACGGCGTCGACCGCGCCCGTCTGCACCGGCTCGTCCGAGGCGGCGACGGCGGTGGCCGCACCGGCGGCCCCGGCGACGGCCAGCA
This sequence comes from Promicromonospora kroppenstedtii, assembly GCF_044389675.1. Lineage (NCBI taxonomy): Bacteria > Bacillati > Actinomycetota > Actinomycetes > Micrococcales > Promicromonosporaceae > Promicromonospora > Promicromonospora kroppenstedtii. The sequence continues at coordinate 51,596 of NZ_JBIRYI010000014.1, forward strand.
CGCGGACGGGCTCGGCGCCGGCCTCGGCGTCATCCGCCGCGGTGCCGCCCTCGGCGGTGTTCGCGCGGGTCACCGCCTCGCTCTTCTCGGCCGTGTGCTTGCCCTTGCGGCGACCCCAGACGAGCCAGCCGATCCAGATGCCGACCGCGAGGCCGATCAGGGCTGCGATGACGATGAATGCGAGCGATTGGGCGATGAACCAACCCACGCGAACCTCCAGGTGACTGCTGTGTGTGGTGAGTGAGGGCGACCGACGGGACCTGCGAGGGTGACCGCGACGAAAGGGTGTCTCAGTACGCCAATCTCCATCGAACGCCGCAAACTCTCCCACATCCCCTTCACCCGGGCATTTCGAGCAATGTAACGGTATGGAAAAACGTGGCGGAGTCCCGCCCGCGAACGCCCGCCGGTAGCCTGCCGACATGACGAGTACCGACAGCCCTGACTGCCTCTTCTGCAAGATCGTCGCGGGAGACATCCCGGCGGACGTCGTCGCGTCGTCGGACACCGCGATCGCTTTCAGGGACATCGCCCCCAAGGCGCCGGTGCACGTGCTCGTGGTACCGAGGGAGCACTACCCGGACGTGCCCGCCTTCGCGGCGTCGGACCCCGAGGGCCTGGCGGGCGTCGTCGCGCTCGCGGACGGCGTGGCGACCGAGCTCGGCGACGGCCAGTACCGCCTGATCTTCAACACGGGGCCCAAGGCCGGCCAGACGGTCTTCCACGTGCACGCCCACCTGCTCGCCGGCGGCGAGCTGCCCGGGTTCGCCTGAACTTCTTCTCGACCCGGAGCAGGAAAGACCGTGGCGTGGCCCTGGCAGGTCGATAGGATGACCATGTCGTCATCCCTACCGCGTGAAGGAGCGGATCGGCCCGACGGGCCGGCTCATGACAACTTCGTCCAGCACACAGTCACAGACCCGGATCGAGCACAAGATCGTCGTACCGGCCCACATCCCGACGGTCGCGCTCCTCGGGAGCCGGGACTCGGTGCTGCGGGCCGTCGAGGAGGGCTTCCCCGGAGTCGACGTCCTTGCCCGTGGCAACGAGATCGCGGTGAGCGGACCGGCGGGCGACGTCGCCCTGGTCACCCAGCTGCTCGACGAGCTGATCGAGGTCGTCGAGGCGGGCACCCAGCTCACCCCTGAGGTCGTCAAGCGGTCGGTGGCGATGCTGAGCGACGCCTCGGCCTCCCGCCCCGCCGAGGTGCTCACGTTCAACATCCTGTCCAACCGGGGGCGCACCATCCGGCCCAAGACGGTGGGGCAGAAGGCGTACGTGGACGCCATCGACACCAACACCATCACGTTCGGCATCGGGCCGGCCGGTACCGGCAAGACCTACCTCGCCATGGCCAAGGCCGTCCAGGCGCTCCAGGCCAAGCAGGTCAACCGGATCATCCTGACCCGCCCTGCCGTCGAGGCGGGCGAGCGCCTCGGGTTCCTCCCGGGCACTCTGTCCGAGAAGATCGACCCGTACCTGCGCCCGCTGTACGACGCGCTGCACGACATGGTCGACCCCGAGCAGGTGCCCAAGCTCATCGAGGCGGGCACCATCGAGGTGGCGCCACTGGCCTACATGCGCGGCCGGTCGCTCAACGACTCGTTCATCGTGCTCGACGAGGCGCAGAACACCTCGACCGAGCAGATGAAGATGTTCCTGACCCGCCTGGGCTTCGGCTCCAAGATGGTGATCACCGGCGACGCCACGCAGGTCGACCTGCCGGGCGGCACCACCTCCGGGCTGCGCGTCGTGGAGGACATCCTGCTGGGCGTCGACGACGTCGAGTTCTGCCGCCTGACGTCGTCCGACGTCGTGCGGCACCGCCTGGTCAGCGACATCATCGACGCGTACGCGCGGTGGGACGTCGTCGCGGGCGGTCAGCGCCCCGGCCGTCAGCCGCAGGACCACCGTTCGGGAAGCAACAAGAGGCAGCGCCGGTGAGCATCGAGGTCAACAACGAGTCCGGGTTCGAGGTCGACGAGGCGGAGTTCGCCGCGCTCGGCCGCTTCGTCATCGACGCCATGCGGGTGCACCCCCAGTCGGAGCTGTCGATCATCTTCGTCGACACCACCGTCATGACGGACCTGCACGTGCAGTGGATGGACGAGCCCGGACCCACCGACGTCCTCTCGTTCCCCATGGACGAGCTGCGCCCCGGGCGCGACGGCGACGTCACGCCCGCCGGCACCCTCGGCGACATCGTGCTGTGCCCGGAGGTCGCGGTCACCCAGGCCAAGGCCGCCGGCCACTCCACCACCGAGGAGCTGCTGCTCCTGACGACGCACGGCATCCTGCACCTGCTCGGCTACGACCACGCGGAGCCCGAGGAGGAGAAGGAGATGTTCGCGCTGCAGCGCAAGCTCCTCCTGACCTTCCTCGCGACCCGGTGACCGGCGTGATCGTCCTGCTCCTGACCCTGGTCGTGCTGGTCGGTCTCTCGCTGGCGGGCATGCTCTCGGCCGGCGAGGCCGCGCTCCTGCGCGTCACGCGCGCCTCCCTCACGGAGGCGCTCGCGGAGGCCGAGCTGGGGCAGTCGCCCGACCCGGAGCGCGCCGTGCGGATCCGGCGGGCCCAGGCGCTCGTCGTGGACCCGACGGCGATCGTCGCGTCCTTCGCGCTGGTGCGCGTCATGGCCGAGGTCGTCGCGATCGCGGCCGGGACCCTGCTGGTGCAGCAGGCCATCCCGGGCGAGGGCGTGCCCAACGAGCTGCCGGTCATGCTCATCGCGCTGGTCGTGGGCGTCGTGGTCGGCGTCGTCTTCGTCCGGGTCTCGCCGCGTGCGCTCGGCTTCCGCCGTCCCGTCGGGGTGCTGATCGCCCTGGTGGGGCCGCTGACCGCCGTCTCGCGTGCGGTCGCATGGCTCACGCGTCTGTCGGTGCCGCGGCACGACCCGTCGCCGCCGACGGAGGCCGAGCTGCGCGACATCGCGGACCGGGTGGGGGAGTCCAGCGCCTTCGAGGAGTCCGACCGCGAGCTGCTCCGGTCGGTCATCGAGCTCGGCGGCACCATCACGCGCGAGGTCATGGTGCCCCGTACCGACATGGTCACCGTCACGGCCGACACGTCGCTCGACAAGGTGCTGCGGCTGTTCCTGCGCTCCGGGTTCTCGCGGGTACCCGTGGTCGGCGAGTCGGTGGACGACGTCGTCGGCGTCGCCTACCTCAAGGACGTCGTGGCCGCGGTGCACTGGCCCGTCGACGACGGCGGCAGGGGCGGCCGGGAACCCTCCCGGCGCCCGGCCTCCGACGTCGCGCGCGACGCCGTCTTCGTGCCCGAGTCCAAGCCGATCGACGACCTGCTGCGCGAGATGCAGGCCTCGGCCAGCCACATCGCGCTCGTCGTCGACGAGTACGGCGGCGTGGCCGGCCTGGTGACCATCGAGGACCTCCTGGAAGAGGTCGTCGGAGAGCTCACCGACGAGCACGACACGGTGCCCGTCCAGGAGGTCGAGGAGCTCGGCGGCGGGACGTTCCGCGTGCCGGCCCGCCTCCCGGTCGACGAGCTCGGCGACCTGTTCGACCTGCGCCTGGACGACGACGACGTGGACACCGCCGGCGGCCTGCTCGCCAAGGCGCTGGGCAAGGTGCCGCTCGCGGGGGCGTCCGTCGAGGTCGGCGGCGTGCACCTGGAGGCGGAACGGATCGAGGGGCGGCGCAAGCAGCTCTCCACGATCCTCGTGCACCGCACGGAACCGGCAGGCGAGCCGGAGGACAGCAACGGTGGTCTCGACCAGCACGACCACCGTGATCAGAAGCGTGACCAGAAGGAAGTGACCTCATGAGCGATCAGCCCACAGGACAACAGACCGTCGCACACCGGAGCGGGTTCGCCTGTCTGGTGGGCCGCCCCAACGCGGGCAAGTCGACCCTGACGAACGCGCTGGTGGGGCAGAAGGTCGCGATCATGTCGGCACGGCCGCAGACCACGCGGCACACCATCCGCGGCATCGTGCACCGCGAGGACGCCCAGCTCGTGCTGGTCGACACGCCCGGCCTGCACCGCCCGCGCACCCTGCTGGGCGAGCGGCTCAACGACCTGGTGCGGGACACGCTCTCGGAGGTGGACGTCATCGCGTTCTGCCTGCCCGCGGACCAGAAGGTGGGCCCCGGCGACCGGTACATCGCGGCGCAGCTCGCCGAGCTGATGACCGGGCGCCGCGCCGTGCCCGTCGTCGCCGTGGTGACCAAGGCCGACCTGGTGCCCCGTAACGACCTGATGGAGCACCTCATCGCCGTCGAGCAGCTCGCCAAGTCGGTGGACCGCGAGTGGGCCGACATCGTGCCCGTCTCCGCGAAGGACGGCTACCAGGTCGACACCCTGGAGTCCGTGCTCGTCTCGCACCTGCCCGAGGGTCCCGAGCTGTACCCGGACGGCGAGCTGACCGACGAGCCCGAGGCCGTCATGGTGGCCGAGCTGGTCCGCGAGGCCGCGCTGGAGGGCGTGCGCGACGAGCTGCCGCACTCACTCGCGGTGGTCGTCGAGGAGATCGTGGAGCGCGAGGGCTCGGGCGACCCGGAGAAGGGCCGGCCCGCGCTCCTCGACGTGCGCGTGAACCTGTTCGTGGAGCGCGACTCCCAGAAGGCGATCGTCATCGGCCGCGGCGGGTCCCGGCTGCGCACCGTCGGCACCGAGGCGCGCCGCGGCATCGAGAAGCTCCTGGGCCAGCGCGTGTACCTGGACCTGCACGTCAAGGTCGCCAAGGACTGGCAGCGCGACCCGAAGCAGCTGCGGCGGCTGGGCTTCTGACGGCGTCCCCCACGAACTCGGCAGTTTGCACCGCAGACTCGGCAGTTGGCATCGAGATCGGCTCAGGCCTGGACCGATCTCGATGCCAAGTGCCGAGCACTCAGAAAAGTGCCGATCCGGACTTGCTCACGCGCCGCCCGCCACAGGTCTCGCGCCACGTGCCTCAGCCCACGCATCCCGCGCCGCGGCCTTCGAGCCGCCGACCGGGGTCGGCCTGGGCCCCGACGAGCTCTGACCGGCCCGAATATCGCAGCCAGGATTACGGGCATTACGGACACTGTGCTGTGATTGCCGCATGGAGAGAGTGGTCGCTCGGACGTCCCCCGTCGAGCTCACGAGCCTGAGCGGGCTCACCCCCCTGTCGGCAACCACGGGCGGCATGGACTCGCAGGAGATCTATGACGTCCTGCGCAGCAGATGGGGCGTGGTGGCGCCGGTCGACATGGAGCCGGGCGTGCCGGCCTGGCTGGTGATGGGGCACGCGGAGATCTGCGAGATCACGCGGAACGAGTCGCAGTTCTCCCGGGACCCGCGTAACTGGCGCTGGCACTACGACGGCCTGCTGTCGGAGCGCTCGGCCCTGCTCGGCATCTCGCCGCGCGAGCCGCGCAACTCCTCCTACCACCATGACGGCGAGCGGCGTCGTCGGCTGCGCCAGCCCCTGGACGACGGGCTGGAGGCGCTGCCGGAGAAGCTGGTCGTGGCCCAGGTCGAGGAGGTCTGCAACCGGCTGATCGAGGGCCTCGGCGAGGGCGGTGAGGCCGACCTCGTGGCGGACTGGGCCAAGAAGGTCGGCTTCCTCGCGGTGACGTCCCTGTTCGGGTTCGACCCCGCGACCGCCGACCAGATGATGGTCGACTCGGCGCACATCATGGACCACACCGGCGAGGCCGCGGAGGCGCGCGACCGGATGGGCCGCAACCTCATGGCGCACGTCCAGGCCAGCAAGGAGGTGGCGGGCACGGACCTGACGTCGTCGTTCGTGCGGCACCCGAGCTTCCACGACGACCGCGAGGTCGCCGACTCGATGTCCGTGCCGCTGATCGCCGCCAGCGAGTTCCTCACCGCGTGGATCGCCCTGACCCTGCGGCTGCTGCTCACCGACCAGCGGTTCGCGGCGCGCTGGACCGGCGGCCGGATCGCCCTGGACGAGGTGCTGGACGAGGTGCTGTGGCGGGAGGCTCCCGCCGCGAACCCACCGCTGCCCCGGTACGCGATGAACGACCTGGAGATCGACGGCAAGCTCATCCGCAAGGGCGACGCCCTGGTCATGGCCGTGGCCGCGGCCAACCAGGACCCGCTGGTGCACACCGGCAACATGTGGGACGAGGTCGGCAACCGGGCGCACCTGGCCTGGGGCGTGGGCCCGCACCGCTGCCCGGCGTCGCGGCAGGCGCGGATCATCGCGCGCGTGGCGATCAACCGCCTGCTGACCGAGCTCGACCTGGAGCTGGCGGTCGAGGACCACGACCTGGCATGGGTGCCCTCGCCGTGGGTGCGGCACCCGCAGGCGCTGCCGGTCCGTTACCGGCGGGCGCGCTCGTCGGGCACGGAGATCTACGAGGTGCGCTGAGCGTGACGTGGTCGGGGCGCACTTCCGCGTGGAGCTGACCCGGTAGTACCGTCACGAAAGGTATTTACCGGACACCTTTCGTGGAGGAGAGCATGCTCACCGTTGACCTGGTCCGCCGCGGGGCCGCCCGGTTCGGGCCGCGCACCGCAGTCCGGTTCGGCGACGAGTCGCTGACGTACGCGCAGGTGGACGCAGCAGCGAACGCCATGGCGCGGGTGCTGCACGCCCACGGCGCGGAGCCGGGCTCGCGGGTGGCGCTGCTGATGGGCAACGGCCTGTGGTCCATCGCCATGGACTTCGCCTGCCTCAAGGCGGGGGTCACCCGGGTGCCGCTGAACGCGCGGCTGTCCGCCGTCGAGCAGGGCCGCATGCTCGACGAGACGGACGTGCGCCTGCTGGTGCACGACGCCGCCCTGGCCGAGCGGGCGGGCGAGCTCGCCGCCGCGCACGGTGTCACCACGCTGGGCCTCGGGGCGCCCGGCGCCGCGGGCGGCCCGGACCTGCTGGTCGCCATGGAGGACGTCCCGGCCACGGACCCGAACCTGCCCGCGAACCCGCAGGACCCGATCCTGCTGCTGTACACGTCGGGCACCACGGGCACGCTCAAGGCGGTCGAGCACACCCAGGCCAGCTACGCCGCGATCGTCACGAACATCCTCACCAACCTGGTCGGCCCCGCGCGTGACTCGGTGATGCTGCACGCCGCCAGCCTGATCCACGCCAGCGGCACGTTCGTGCTGCCGTACTGGCTGCGTGGCGGCGAGTCCGTGGTGCTGTCCGGGTTCGAGCCGCAGGGCTACGTGGACGCGATCGCCCGGTACCACGCCACCGAGATCAACCTGGTGCCGACCATGATCGGCATGCTGCTCTCGTCGGGCGTCGCCCAGAAGGCCGACGTCGCCTCCCTGCGCACCGCGATCTACGGGGCCAGCCCCATGCCGCGCCCCGTGATCGAGCAGGCCATGGACGTGTGGGGTCCCAGGTTCGCGCAGTACTACGGCCAGACCGAGGCGCCCCTGTGCATGACCGTGCTCGACGCCGAGGACCACCTCGACGCCGCCCTGCTCGGCTCGTGCGGCCAGCCCGCCCTCGACGCCCAGATCGTCGTGACCGACGACGACGGCGTGCCGGTCGCGCCCGGCGAGATCGGTGAGATCCGCGTGCGCGCGCCCTTCACCATGGCCGGCTACCACGCCGCCCCCGAGCTGAACGCCGAGATGTTCGCCGGTGACGGCTGGCTGCGTACCCGCGACATGGCCCGCACCGACGAGCGCGGCTACCTCTACCTCGTGGACCGGCGCAGCGACATGATCATCACCGGCGGCTACAACGTCTACCCACGTGAGGTCGAGGACGTGCTGCTCGCCCAGCCGGGAGTGGCGCAGGCCGTCGTCGTCGGCGCGCCCGACGACACCTGGGTCGAGGCCGTCACCGCGTTCGTCGTGCCCGCGCCCGGCGCCGTCGTCGACGAGGCGGCGCTGCAGGCCGCGGTCCGCGACCGGCTCGCGGGGTACAAGGTGCCCAAGGCCGTGCGCGCCGTCGACTCCGTGCCGCTCTCGCCGGTGGGCAAGGTGCTGCGCCGCGCCCTGCGCGAGCCCCTGTGGGAGGGCCGCCGGTGAGCGTCCTGGTCACCCGCGAGGGCAGCGTCACCCTGATCGGCATCGACCGTCCCGAGCGGCGCAACGCCGTCGACGGCCCCACGGCCGCGGCGCTCGCCGACGCGTTCCGGGCCTTCGACGCCGACGACGCCGCCACGGCGGCCGTGCTGTACGGCACGGGCGGCACGTTCTGCTCCGGCGCCGACCTCAAGGCGCTCGGCACGCCGGACGGCAACCGCGCAGCGGCCGACGGCGACGGGCCCATGGGGCCGACCCGGCTGCGGCTCACCAAGCCGGTGGTCGCCGCCGTCTCCGGGCACGCCGTGGCGGGTGGGCTGGAGCTCGCCGCGTGGGCCGACCTGCGGGTCGCCGACGAGACCGCGGTGTTCGGCGTCTACTGCCGCCGCTGGGGCGTGCCCCTGATCGACGGCGGCACGGTGCGGCTGCCGCGGCTGATCGGGCAGTCGCACGCGATGGACATGATCCTGACCGGGCGGTCCGTCGAGGCCGACGAGGCGCTGCGCATCGGGCTGGCCAACCGTGTGGTGCCCGCGGGGCAGGCGGTGCCGGCGGCGGTGGCACTGGCTGCGTCGCTCGCGGCGTTCCCGCAGGTCTGCCTGCGCGAGGACCGGGCTTCGGTGCTGGACCAGTGGGGCCTTCCCGAGGTGGACGCCCTGGCCCAGGAGTGGAGGCACGGCGAGCGTTCCCTGTCGGCGGACGCCTATGCGGGCGCAGCCGCCTTCGCGGCGGGCTCGGGCCGTCACGGCGCTCCGGCCTGACCCACGTGGGCCGGACCTGTCCCGCCCGGCCGGGCCCGCTCCCTTCGAGGCCTAAGTTTCTTGTCTTTGCGGAGGTCGAGAGCGAAGAAACTTAGGTCTCGAAGGGGATCTGCCGGCGAGGATTGGCTCACGGCCCGGTCAGGCCGGGTCAGGCCCGGAGCCGATCTGCCGGGGCGTCCCAGTCGATGCGGTAGTCCGTCACCCAGTCCTTGGTGCTGCGGGCCGCGGCCCGGCTCACCAGCGGCAGGATCACGCGGTCCCGCAGCACCCGGGTCAGCGGGTTCGGGATCTTCTGGTTCGAGGTGCGCTTGGCCTGCGCGATCAGCTTCTCGACCCGCCTCCGGCGCAGCGCCTCGAACGCCCCGAACGCGGCGGTGGGGTCGCCGTGGTCCCGCAGCAGGCGGGCGAGCAGCACGCCGTCCTCGATCGAGAGCGAGGCACCCTGGCCCGACGTCGGCGAGATGCCGTGCGCGGCGTCGCCGACCAGCCCGATGGGTCCCCGGTGCCAGACGGGCACCTTGGGCAGGTCTAGCGTGTTCCACGGGCTGATGACCTGCGGCGTAGCGGCGATGAGCTCCAGCGCGGGGCCGGCGTCGTCGGCGAACAGGCGCTCCAGCTCGGCCCGCCAGCGGTCCGGGGCCCAGGCGGCGAGCTCGTCGTCGGACGCCGCGCGGGCGCGCGGCACGTTCGCGAACCACCAGACGTCGCCGGGGGCGCGCTGGACGTAGGCGAAGAAGGCGCGCCGGCCGAAGATCATCGTGAACACGCCCTCACGTGCGTCGACGGAGACGCCCGACGCGTAGCCACCGGTGTTCAGCAGCCCGGTCCAGCGCGGCGGCGGGCACCCCGGGTCGAGGATCGCGCGGGTGCGGGAGTGCAGCCCGTCGGCGCCGATCAGCAGGTCGCCCTCGGCGGTGCTCCCGTCCGCGAAGGAGGCGACGACGCCGCCACCGGGCACCGCCGTGGCGTCCACCAGGCGCTTGCCGTACTCGACGGAGATGCCGCGCCGGGCGGCCTCGTCGCGCAGCCGCGTGTAGAGGTCCGAGCGCCGGACGGTCTGGCTGACCGTGCCCGGGCCGTCGTCCCGACCCATCGCGAGGTGGGCCAGGAGCCGGCCGCCCGAGCCGCGCAGCTCCAGCGCCGGGGTGTCGAAACCACCGAGGTCGTGCGGGTCGATGTCCAGCACGCGCAGGGCGGCGAGCCCGTTCGGGGCGAGGTTGAGGTAGGCGCCGACGCCGTCCGCGGTGCGGTCGTAGGCCTCGTGGACCACGGCGTCGATGCCCGCCTTCTGCAGGGCCATGGCGGTCACGGGTCCGGTGATGCCCGCTCCGATGATGATCGCTCTCATGTCATCACCATAAAATGGTTAACCATAAGATGGCAAGATGCCCCGTCGAGCAGCCGATCCCGTACCGCCGCCTAGGCTGGGCGCCGTGACCCAGGACTCCCGGCCGCGCTCGCCGCTCGCCATGGTGCTGCTCGCGCTGCTCGCCGAGGAGCCGATGCACGCCTACCGCATGCAGCGGCTGATCAAGACCCGGCGCAAGGACGACGTCGTCAACGTGGCACGCTCCAACAGCGTCTACCAGGCGATCGAGCGCCTGCTGCGCGACGGCCTCATCGAGGTGCACGAGAAGCAGGTGGCCGACGCCGGCCCGGCCCGGATCGTGTACGCCCTGACCGACGACGGCTCCGCCGCCCTGCGCCGCTGGATGGACGCCGCGCTGGCGACCCCCGCGCGCGAGTTCCCCGAGTTCCGGGCGGTGCTGGCCGTGCTCGCCATCACCGGGCCCGATCTGGTTCGCGACCGTCTCGCCGAGCGCGCCACCGCGCTCGAGGCCACGCTGGCCGACGCCGAGCGGGAGGCCGCCGACGCCGAGGAGTGGGGACTGCCACGCGTGCTCCTGCTGGAGCACGAGCACCTGCTCGTCGCGACGCGCGCCGAGCTGGAGTGGGTGCGCGGCGTCGTCGCCGACCTGGCGTCGGGCGCCCTGACGTGGGACACGCAGGAGATGCTCGCCGCGCGTCCGCCCGAGTGAAGCCAAGGTGCCGGGAGTAGCATCCGAAGGTGTTCTTCAGGACCGTCGCCACCTCCGCCGCGATCCTGGTCGCCCTGGCCGTCACGGGCGCCGTCGCGGGACCGGCCTGGGAGCCGGAACCGGTCACGAACCACCTCGACCTGAGCACCACCTCGACGGCGATCGGGGGTGCCTCGCCCGACGCCGGGCAGCCCGGCGACCACGAGGTCCGCGAGACCCCCGTGACCATCCCGCTGGCTGACGGCCTGGAGGTGGGCGGCCTGCTCCGCGAGCCGGTCCTGACCGGGCAGGACGCCGACGACGGCCCGGGCCGCCCCGGCATCGTGTTCGTGCACGGCGCGGGCACCGGCAAGGCCGCCGACGCGTTCACGCTGGCCGCGACGGCGCTCGCGAGCGCGGGGATCACCACGCTGGTGCCCGACAAGCGCCTCGACAACTACTCCACCCGGCACCGGGACTACGAGGCGATGGCGCGCGACTACGCCTGGTCGGTGCGGTTCCTGCGGGACGTGCCCGGCGTCGACCCGGACTCCGTCGGTCTGTACGCCGAGTCGGAGGGCGCGTGGGTGTCGCCGGTGATGATGGTGGACGACCCGCGGCTCGCGTTCCAGATCCTGGTGTCGGCCCCGGTGGTGCCGCCGCGCCAGCAGGCCGCGTACGCCGTCGACAACTACCTGCGCAACACCGACGTGCCGGCCGGGGTGTTCCGCGCCATCCCGCGCGCGGTCGGCATGAAGGTGCCGGGCGGCGGGTTCGAGTACGCCGACTTCGACGTCCGGCCGTGGCTGCGCGAGCAGCAGGACCCGATCCTCGCCGTGTTCGGCACGAACGACGCCTCGATGCCGCTGGAGCAGGGCACGCGCGAGCTCCTGGAGGATGCCGACGACGTGACCGTGCGCTTCTACGAGCGCGCCAACCACGGCATCAACGTCGAGACGCCCGCCGGCCTGGTGTTGCACCCCGACTTCGCGCGCGACGTCGCCGACTGGGTGCTGGGGCTGCCGGCGACGGCGTCGGCCCCGCCGCAGGTGGCCGGCGCGCAGCCGGAGCAGCTCTACCTCGCCGCCCCCGTGCCGCAGCCGCACTGGTACGGCGACGGCGACTGGCTGGTCGGGGTGGTCGTCACGGCTTCCGGGCTGCTGGTCGTGGGCCCGCTGCTCGTGGGCGGCGCGGTGCTGACCGGCCGCCTTGCCGGACGCCGCTCCGGTCGCCCGGGCGTGCGCCTCGGCCGGGGGCTGCGCGGGCCGCTGACGTGGCTGGGTGCCGGGTCCGTGGCGACTCTGCTCGGGCTCGGCGCCTATCTTGGGGCGGTCGCCCGGCTGGCCCTGGACTACGAGAAGAACGCGTGGGTGGTGCAGGGCGGCTGGATCGCGGTGCGGCTGCTGGGCATCGTCGCCGTCGTCGCGGCGGCGCTGCTGGTGGGCCGGCTCCGCGACCGGCGGATGTCGCTGGTCGACACCGAGGGCCCCGAGCCCCGCCGCGCCGCCGTCGCCGTCGTCTCGACGGGGTTCTGGGCGATCGTCCTGGGCTCGGCGGCCCTGCTGGTGACGCTGGCCTACTGGGGCGCCTACCAGCTGGGCATCTGAGCCGCCGCCCCCGCCAGCGGGCGGGGTGCCACCACGTCCGGGAGCACGTCCGGCAGGCGCAGGTGCCGCACCTGGTCCACGTGCGTGGTGGACGCCAGCGCCGCGCTGTGCCCCGCCGGCGCCGGCACGTGCGTGAGGTACGGGCGGGGGTGGGGGAGCCGCACCGACGGGTCGGCCGTCACCAGGCTCGGCCGCGGCCCCGTCACGTCGAGGTCCCGCAGCGGGATCGCCAGACCGTGCCCCGCGAGCTTGGTCGTCGCCTCCTTGCGCGTCCAGGACGCGAGGAGGGAGTCGGCGCGGTCCCGCGCGGGCAGCCGGCGCCACGCGTGGTGCTCGGCGCGCGTGAGCGCGGCCGCCGCGAGGTCGTCCACGTCGCCGTCCGCCGGCCGGGCGTCCAGGTTCGCACCCACCCGGCCCTCGCCGACGACGGCGACCAGCACCCACGCCCGCGTGTGCGACACCGAGTAGTCCAGCCCGGCGCCCTTGACGTGCGGGCGGCCGTGCTGCGGGTCCCCGCAGCGATCACATGTGCGCTCCACCACGACGTCCTCCGGCGCGAGGCCCAGGTAACGCGAGAGGATCAGGCGCTGCGCCGCGCGCGAGGTCAGGTGGACGTCCGCCGCCAGAGCGTCCAGGCCCACGAGATGCTCCCGATCCGGTACGGTCAGCAGGCGCGTCCAGGCTTCTCGGCGTCTGACCGGCACGAGCCAGACGTCGCAGGTGCGGGGTGCTGGTGCGGCAGCTGAGTCCACTGCGTTCTCCTGAGACCTCGATGTGCCCGCGGCTGTCGCCGGGGGCGGAAGTTCCACGCATCCCAGATGTGATGGACGTGCGCAGAAATGCAGGTGTGACCGGACTCGCCGTGGCACAGCCGGACAGAGTCGGTTCGCAGCGGGTAGAAACGGGGTGGACCCCAGCGCCGCCAGCCCCACTTCCCCAGTCTCGACCAGTGGCGTTATCGAGGAGTGAACGGATGATGGACCAGCACGCTTCGGAGCGTGACGAGAGAACTTCGGGCGACGTCGCGGAGGACGCGAACGGCGCACCGACGGAGAACCTCGGCCACGAGCACGTCGCCACGCTCGCCCCCGAGACCGGTGCCACACCCGGTACCGCCGCCAACGGCGCCGGGGACCTCCGGCCCTTCGCGAACATCGCGGCCGCCGACTACGTGCGCGACGCCATCGCCGCGCTCGCCCTCCTCGTGTCGCTCGCACTGCCGTGGAACCTGCTGGACCGCTCGGCGGACCGGGTCGAGGTCGTGCTGGCCGTCGCGCTGTCGCTCGCGTCGCTGACCCTGCCCTACCTCGCGCGCTTCGGCGTGCTGCCCGTCACGTGGACCGTGCACACCACGCGCCGCGCCCGGCTGGTCGCCGGTCTCCCGCTCGCCGTGATCGGCCTGGTCCACCTCGTGCTCGACCTGCGCAGCGGCGCGGGCGTCGGCACCGGCCTGGGCCTCGCGCTCGCCGGCGCGGCGCTCGCGGCGACCCCGCGCGACAGCGAGCTCGGCCCCGTGGACCAGGACGGCGCCGTGGTGCGGGCGTGGCGGTTCGGCCTCGCCGGCGTCGGGGCGCTCATCGCCCTGGGCGCCGTGGTCTCGACACTGCTGGCCGAGTTCGCCGACGGCGCCACGCTGGGCGACCGGCTGCTCGCGCCCGTGTGGCTCGCACTCTCGCTCGGCCTCGTGTGGCTCCTCGTGGGCGGCACCGTGCGGCACGACCGGCCCTCCCGCCTCGTGCTCGTCGCCGTCGGCATCGTGCTGGCGCTCCTGTTCGTCTTCACCTCCGGCGGCGCGCTGACCGGCATGGAGTCCATGCAGCCCGGCGTCACCGACCCGAGCCGGTTCGGCCTCGTGCTGCTCCCGCTCGCCGCGGCCGTGGCCGGCTCGCCCGCGGTCCGTCGCGACCCTGCGGCGGCCGACGCCGAGGAGAGCACCGAGTACGCCGCCGGCGTGTGGGTCCGCGTGGCCGTCCGCGCGTTCGACGTCATCGTGCTGCTTGCCGTGTGCAGCGCGCTGGCCGCGCTCGTGCAGCTCATCGACCCCGGCTTCGTCGGCTCGGGCGCCGGCGTCACGCTGGTGCTGCGGCTCGTGCTCGGCGCCGTCGTCGCCGGTATCGCCTGGTTCGCGCGGCGCTCCCTGAAGCGCGACCCCAACACGGGCCACGTGCCCGCCGTCGGCGCCGCCTGCATCGCGGGCGTGCTGGGCCTCGTCGTGGTCATCGCGACATCGGGCGCCAGCCTGGGCGTGAACCTCGGCGACCTGCTCATGGCGCTCGCGCTGCCCATCGTCGCGGCGAGCGCGCTGATGGTGCCCAAGGCGGTGCGCGAGCACTTCCAGACCGCCGGCATCGGCGGCGAGGTCGAGGCCGACCGCACCCAGGCCTACGTGTGGGCCCCGGCGCGGCCCAAGGGCGACAAGGCCCCGCCGGCCACGCTGCCCGAGGAGCCCGTGCGGAGCGCCCCCGAGCTGCGGCGTCCCGCCGAGCCCCGCCGGGTCACCTCGACGGGCGCCGTGCGGACGGTTGCCGGCGCCACCGCCGCCCAGCGCGGCGTCGTGCCGGTCCGGGCCGTGGAGCCGACGTCGGGCGAGACCCCGACGTCGGGCGAGGTCTCGCTCGGGGCGATGCGTACGGTGGAGGACATGCCGGCGGCGGCCGCCCCGGTCGACGCCACCGCGAGCATGCCCCCGGTGCGCTCGGGCGCCACACCAGTGGCGGCGCAGCCGGCGCACCCGACGTCGCACGCCACCGCGCGCATCCACCCGGTGGGCCGGCAGGCGCCGTCGGAGGTCGCGGGCGGGCTCGACGAGGACGTGGAGCACACGACCCGCCGGGTGGTGAGCGGCCAGCCGCAGGGCCAGGGCGCCGCGACCGCCGGTCGTGACGCCGAGTCCGGGCACACCGCGGTGCTGCCGCCCGTGGTGGCCGGCGGCCGGTGGAGCGCCGCCCAGGCGCTCGACCCGGCCACGCCGCTCGCGGACCTGGCCAAGATCGTGCAGGAGTCGCCGCACCTGCGGCCTCAGGTCGCGGCCAACCCGTCGACCTACCCGGCGCTGCTGGACTGGCTCGGCGCCCTGGGCGACCCCCAGGTCGACGCGGCGCTCCGCAGCCGCCGCTGACCCACGACGTGTCGGACGGGCAGGTCGCTCCGGTGACCTGCCCGTCCGACACGTGCGCGCGGGGCGGCGCTCCTGGAAGCGGCGTCAGGTCCGGATCGTGGGCGTGGTTGGCGCCCACCGTCCGGACCAGGGGTACAGTGACGGCGTGCGTCTCACGGTGATCCTTCTCCTTCGCTGCCGCGACGAGGCCTAGACAGGCCGGTCCCTCGTCGCGGAGGCTTGGTGTGCCGGCCAACCTCACCGAGCGAAGGACACATGATGGAGAACAGCATCACCGCCACCACCCCCGGCGGAGTTCACGAGACAGCCGTGCACGGCGCAGCAGGCGGGATCATCGAGGACAACCCGCAGCAGACGTCGGGCATGCCGACAAGCAAGTACCGGCCCTTCCACGAGCAGATCCACCTCGAGCTGCCCGACCGTACGTGGCCCGCCAAGCGCATCGAGAAGGCCCCGCGCTGGTGCGCGGTGGACCTGCGGGACGGCAACCAGGCCCTGATCGAGCCGATGGACGCGGGGCGCAAGCTGCGCATGTTCGAGCTGCTGGTCCAGATGGGCTACAAGGAGATCGAGGTCGGGTTCCCGTCGGCCAGCCAGACCGACTACGACTTCGTGCGCAAGCTGATCGACGAGAACCGCATCCCCGACGACGTGGTGATCCAGGTCCTCACGCAGTCCCGCGCACACCTGATCGAGCGCACCTACGAGGCGATCACGGGCGCCAAGCAGGCGATCGTGCACCTGTACAACTCGACGTCCGTGCTGCAGCGGGAGGTCGTCTTCCGCTCCGACGAGGACGGCATCGTCGACATCGCGCTCGACGGCGCCAAGCTGTGCCGCAAGCTGGAGGAGACGGTCCCCGGCACGCGGATCTACTACGAGTACTCCCCGGAGTCGTACACCGGCACCGAGCTGGAGTTCGCCGCGCGCATCTGCAACGAGGTCATCGAGGTCTTCGAGCCGACGCCGGAGCGCAAGGTCATCATCAACCTGCCCGCGACCGTCGAGATGGCCACGCCCAACGTGTACGCGGACTCCATCGAGTGGATGAGCCGGCACCTCAACCACCGCGAGAACGTGATCCTGTCGCTGCACCCGCACAACGACCGGGGTACGGCCGTGGCCGCCGCCGAGCTGGGCTACCTGGCCGGCGCCGACCGCATCGAGGGCTGCCTGTTCGGCAACGGTGAGCGCACCGGCAACGTCGACCTGGTGACGCTGGGCATGAACCTGTTCTCGCAGGGGATCGACCCGCAGATCGACTTCTCCGACATCGACGGCATCCGCCGCACGGTCGAGCACTGCAACCAGATGCCGGTCCACGAGCGGCACCCCTACGTGGGCGACCTGGTGTTCACGGCGTTCTCGGGCTCGCACCAGGACGCCATCAAGAAGGGCTTCGAGCACATGGCCGGGCGCGCCGAGGCCGCCGGCGTGGGCGTCGACGACCTGGACTGGGGCGTGCCGTACCTGCCGATCGACCCGCGCGACGTCGGGCGGTCCTACGAGGCCGTGATCCGCGTGAACTCGCAGTCCGGCAAGGGCGGCGTGTCCTACCTGCTCAAGAGCGAGCACAACCTGGACCTGCCGCGCCGGCTGCAGATCGAGTTCTCGCACGCCGTGCAGAAGGTGACCGACGAGCAGGGCACCGAGGTCACCGGCGCGGACATCTGGCGCATCTTCACCGACGAGTACCTGCCGGTCGAGGAGAACGCGCCGTCCGGCCTGGAGCACTGGGGCCGGCTGACCCTGCGGGGCACCCGGGCGGTCTCCGCCGAGGGCGAGCAGGACACGCTCGAGGTGGACGTCACCGACCGCGGCAAGGAGCTGACCCTGACCGGCACCGGCAACGGGCCGATCGACGCCTTCGTGAACGCGATCGCGCAGGTGGGCGTGGACGTACGCGTGCTGGACTACACCGAGCACGCCCTGTCCGAGGGCGGCGACGCCAGCGCGGCGGCGTACGTCGAGTGCGCGGTGGGCGACGACGTCCTGTGGGGCGTCGGCATCGACCCCTCGATCACGCTGTCGTCGCTGAAGGCGATCGTGTCGGCGGTCAACCGCGCGGAGCGCGCGGCGGTCTGACGCGGACGTCGAGTGCCGGGTACCCCCGTCGGTCTGCCGACGGGCACCCGGCACTCGACGACCTAGTCGAGGCGCTCGAACGTCGCCTCGAAGCCCGTGGTCCACTGCGTCTGCGTGGTCTCGTCGCACGTGTACTTCAACGGCTGGGACAGGCCCTCGGGCTGGTACGTGTCGCCGTTGCCGGCGAGCTCGCGCGTCACCTCGGCGTCGTCGAAGTCGACCGTCTCGAAGGTGAGCCGACCGCCCTCGGTCGAGACCGTGTACGTGGCGGAGCCGCTCCACGTCTCGACGTACTCCCCGGCGGGCAGGTCGGCGCGCAGCGGCTCGGCGTCGTCGAACTCGACCACCTGGGTGCCGTCGGGACGGAACTCGACCACGCGCCCGGTCCAGCCCGTGGTCGGGTAGGTCTCGCCCTCGGCCGAGATCTCCGTGGCCAGGTCCGTCTGCTCCCAACGGCCCACCAGGCACTCGTCGATGGCGGACGGCGGCTGGGCGGAGGCCGAGGCGGACGACGCGCCCGAGGCGCGTGCCGAGGCCGAGACCGACGGCGTGGGGCGGGCCCCCGCCCCGCCGGACCGCAGGCCCAGGACGGCGGCCGTGGTGCCGCCGCCGACGATGACCACGACCGCGGCCGCGACCAGCCAGGTGATCGGCCTGGTCAGCAGGCCGCGCCGGGGCGCTGCCGGCTGGGGCTCGGGCACCGGGGCGGGCTCGGCCGGGAGGGCCTTGACCACGGTCTCGTCGTCGCGCAGCGCCGTCGCGTCGTCGTCCGGGTCGAGGGCGCCCGCGCCGCCCGCCACGGCCGGGAGGATCTTCGCGGGTCCCGTCCGCCGGTCGCCGGGGACGTCGTTCAGGAAGTCGAGCACCTCCGCCAGGTCCGGCCTGGCCTCGGGGTCCTTGGACAGGCAGGCCTGCACCAGCGGCAGCAGCCACTCGGGGCACCCGGTCAGGTCGGGCTCCTCGTGCACCACGCGGTAGTAGACGACGGTGGTGTCGCCCTCGCCGAAGGCGCGCTGCCCGGTCGCGGCGTACAGCGCGACGGCGCCCAGCGCCCAGACGTCCGCGGCGGGCGTCGCGAGGCTGCCGCGCACCTGCTCCGGCGCCATGAACGCGGGCGTGCCGACCTTGAGGCCGGTGCGGGTCAGGGACGTCGAGTCCGACCCCTGGGCGATGCCGAAGTCGATGACGAACGGGCCGTCCGCACCGAGCAGGACGTTGGACGGTTTGAGGTCGCGGTGCACGATGCCGGCCTGGTGCACGGCACGCAGCGCCTCGGCCACGCCGGCCAGCAGGCGGCGCACGTCGGCCTCGGGCAGCGGGCCCCGGGTGCGGACGACGGCGGACAGCGCCGGGCCCTCGACGTACTCGACGGCCAGCCAGGGCTGCTCGCCGTCCGGGTCGGCGTCGATGAGGGTGGCCAGGAACCGGCCGCGCACCTTCATCGCGGCCGCGGCCTCGCGGCGGAACCGGGTGCGGAACTCCGGGTCCTGGACGTGTTCGCGCAGGATCGCCTTGAGGGCGAGCCTGCGTCCGGTGCGGGTCTCCGCGAGATAGACAGCTCCCATGCCGCCCGCCCCGATCCGGCCGAGAAGCTGGTAACCGCCCAGCTCCTGCGGGTCGCCGGGCTCGAGCGGCTGGATCTGCGGGGCTGCCCCTGAGCCTGGCGCGATCATGGAGCGAAACATACCGGATTTCCTTGAATTCATCCGATATTTCGGTCATGGTGATTCGCGTTCCCGAACGAAATACAGATGCAGGGGGAGAACCATGAAGCGAAAGCTGGTGAGCCGCGCGCTGCCGTCAGTGCTCGTGGCGGGCGGTCTGCTCGTCACGGGAGGCATGTCCGCGACCGCGGCCGACGACGCGCCGTCGAGCGTCGAACAGCCGGCCGGCGGCCTGGGCGACGTGCTGTCGGGCACGGTCGACGCCGTCGTCGGCAAGGGCGGCGCCGTGGACAGCACGCTGAGCCAGGTGACCGACACCGTCGAGCAGGTCACGAAGACGGACGGTGCCGTCGACGACACCGTCAAGGGCGTCACGGACGCCGTCGACGCGGTGGCCGGCGAGGACGGCGCCGTCGACGACGTGGTGCGCGGCGTGACCGGCGGCGAGGCCAAGGCGCCGACCGCGAAGGGCGGCCCTGTGGACGACGTCGTGCGCGGCGTGTCCGGCGTGGTCACCTCGGTGGCCGGCGAGAACGGTGCCGTGGACGACGTGCTGGGCGCGGACGAGCCCGAGCGCGGCCTGACCGACAACCTGCCGAACGAGATCATCGACGACATCGGCTCGGTCGGCGAGAACCTGGGCCGCGGCGACGTGCCCGGCACGATCGGGGCCGTGACCGGCGAGGACGGCGTCGTGGACGACCTGCTCGAGAGCCCCGTGCACGGCGGCCCCGGCGGCGGCGACCCGGGTGACGGCGGTCCTGGCGGTCCTGGTGGGCCTGGTGATGGGCCGGGCTCGGGCGACGGCTCGGGCACGATCCCCGTGTCCAACCTGCCGGGGTCGGGTACCGGCGTCGACACGGGCCTGCCCGTCCAGTCGATCGGCGAGGCGCAGGCTCCGGGCACGCTGGCCCAGACGGGCTTCCAGGTGGCCGGGGCCGCGGCGGTGGCGCTCGGCCTCACGGCGGCGGGCGCCGCGATGCTGCGCGCGCGCCGCCGGATGCTGACGCGTTGACGCGCTGACGCGGCAGTTTGCCCCGCAGACTCGGTAGTTGGCATCGAGATCGGCTCAGGCCTGGGCCGATCTCGATGCCAAGTGCCGAGTCTGCGAGGGACCCCAACTATCATGCACGCATGAACTGGCCGGTCACCATCAACTTCCACCCCGACCGACTGGTCGCCGACGGCAGCGAGACGCTGATCGAGCGCCTCGCCCATGACCGCGTCTGGCGCTCCCAGTTCGAGACCGGCACCAGCAACGGCGGCCTCACCGCGTACGAGGGCGGGGACCGCTGGCGCTGGGAGCAGCGCATGTTCGACGGCCGGTACGACGCCGCCGAGCCGCACCTGCGCCCGCGCTACGGCGCGCTGAACCACCGGGGCCGTGCGGCGGGCGGGGCCGTCCGCTTCGGTTCGTCGCACCTGCGGCTGCGCCCGCACGTGCTGGAGCGCACCACCTACTGCTACCCGGACTCGTTCCTGGAGCCCGAGCACTTCGCCGCCGCCGACCCGGGCGCGCTGGTCGCGATGGCGGACGCCGACACCGCGGCCGGCGTCCACGACCTGCTCGACGACTACGTCGAGGCGCAGGTGCACGGCGTCGTCGCCCTGCCGGACGACGTCGAGGCGCTGGTGCTCGACCCCTGCTACCGGGAGACGGCCGTGGCCGACGCCGCCGGGCGGTTGGGCGTCGCCGTCGAGTGGCACCCCGGGTTCCGGCTGCACGTGGACGAGGTGGCCGCCCGCCCGGAGTTCCGCGGCCCGGCGATCGTCGACGTGGCGCGGAAGGTCGGCGCCGGATACACGACGGACGGGTTCCTGGACGCCCGCGTGGTCGGCGAGGCGGTGCTGGCGGGGGAGCACGACCCGCAGGACCTGAAGAAGGTGTGGCATCACCTGGCGCGCTGGGGCGAGGCATAGCGCTCGGACCGCGCCGGCGCGGCTTCACCCGCCGCTCGCCGGGCGGGCCGGGACCGCCGGCCCGGTCGGGTCAGCAGCACGCCCGCCAGGCTCACCACGAAACCCGCCACCGTCAGCAGCGGCAGCTCCTCGCCGAACATCGCCCAGGCCCACGCCGCCGAGACCGCCGGGGTGAGGTAGAGCCACGTGCTCACCGCGACCGGGCCCCGCGTGCGCTGCACGTACAGGTACATGCCGTACCCGCCCAGGAACGCCAGCCCGACGAGCCAGGCGATCGCGAGCCAGAACGTCGGGTCCGCGGGCGGTGTGGCCTGCCCGCTCGCCAGCGCGAGCACCGCGAAGACCCCGAGCGCGACGACGCCCTGCACCGCCAGGGAGTCCAGGACATCGTGCCCGCGGCCGTCGTCGGGTGCGGGCCACACGTCGCCCAGCACGGTGGCAGCCGAGAGCGACAGCATGCCGAGCACCGCCCAGAGCGCGCCCGCGGCGCCGGACCCCGCGGCGACGTCCGGCCCGACGGCGAGCGCGACGCCCGCGAACCCGATGGCCAGGCCGACGGCCTGGCGCCGTCCGCCGCCGCTCCCGCGCCCTGAGGCCGACAGGACGACGGCGACCAGGGCCGGCTGGAGCGAGGCGAGGAGGGCGGCGGTCCCGGCCGGCAGGCCCTCCTCGACCGCACGGAAGACGCCGTACAGGTAGCCGGCCTGACCGAGCGCGCCGAGCACGGCCTCACGCCGCAGATAGCGCGCACCGTACCGGCGGCCGAGCGCGAGCACCACGACGACCATCAGCAGCGCGGCGGCGACGTAGCGCCAGAGGAGCGTGGTGGTGGCGGGCGCGACCGGGGCCGCGAACGTGGCACCCACGAAGCCGGAGCTCCACAGCACCACGAGCAGGGCGGGGGCGAGGTTCCGGAGAAAGCTCATGCCAACAGGTAACCATACAGGTCGGTATACTCGCAGTGGACCCGGAACCAGGAGGCAACCGTGCCACGACGCAGTCCCAACCCCGACACCCCGGCCGGCGAGCGGATCCTCGTCACGGCCAGCGCGCTGTTCTACGAGCGCGGCATCCGCGGCGTCGGCGTCGACCTGATCGCCGACCGCGCCGGCGTCACCAAGAAGACGCTGTACGACCGGTTCGGCTCCAAGGACGCGCTGGTGGCCGCCTACCTGACGCGCCGGCACGAGCGCTGGGCGCGATGGTTCCGCGAGCACCTCGCGGAACGCGGCGCGACGGGCACAGACCAGGTGCTGGCGGCGCTCGAGGTGGCCGAGGAGTGGGCCGACGACAACGTGCGCGGGTGCGCGTTCGTCAACGCGCACGGCGAGATCGGCGGCACCGACCACCCGGGCAACGCCGTGATCCTGGCCGACAAGCAGTACATGCTGGCCGCCTTCCAGGGACTGCTGCGCGACGCCGGGCACCCGGACGCGGAGCAGCTCGGCGAACAGGTCCATCTGCTCTACGAGGGCGCGATGGTCGCGCACACGACGCGCGCGCAGCCGGACGCGTTCGGCACCGCCCGGGCGGCGGCCCGGGCCCTGCTGCGGGAGTGAGCGGCGGGGCCGGGCGCGGCACCGGCCGCGGCGCGCCTGTGTACCCTCGGCCCGTGCGCCAGCAGAGCATCCTCCAGCCCGGCACGGGCACCGGTCCCACCGCCGACGTCGTCGACGGGGCCGCCTACCTGCCCACCTCGCCCGAGACCGCGTACTGGGGCCGCCTGCCCTGCGCGGCGGACACCGCGGTGCTGAGCGTGGACCCGGGGCAGGAGGTCGTGGTCGACACCCTGTCCCACGAGGGCATCCTGGAGGACCAGGGCGGGGACCCGCTCGCGTACTTCGCGGAGCGCGGCGTCGCCGAGCACGCCGTCCTGGCCGACGCCGTCGAGCTCGCCGCCGCACGCCGCTCCCGCCTGGGCACGCGGACGCCGGGACTGCCCGACGTCCCCGGCGCGCACGGCGGCCACGTGGTCACCGGGCCGGTCGAGGTGCGCGGCGCGCGGGCCGGCGACCTGCTCGCCGTCCGCGTGCTGTCGACCGAGCCGCGGGTGCCCTACGGCGTCATCTCCAACCGGCACGGCCGTGGCTCCCTGCCGGACGAGTTCCCGGCCGGCGGGGCCGGCATCGTGAGCGTCTTCGCGGAGGTGGACACCTGGGCCGACGGCGCCGGGCGCGGGTCCATCCCGCTCGCGGAGGACTCCGCCGCCCGGGTCGGCTTCGACCTGCACCCGTTCCTCGGCATCATGGGCGTGGCCGCGGCCGGCGACGAGCGGCCGCACTCGGTGCCGCCGGGGCCGTTCGGCGGCAACATCGACATCAACCTGCTGGGCGCCGGCTCCACGCTCTACCTGCCGGTGCAGGTGGACGGCGCCCTGGCCTACGTGGGTGACCCGCACTTCGCGCAGGGCGACGGCGAGGTGGCGCTCACCGCCTTCGAGGCCTCGCTGCGGGTGCGGCTCGGGTTCGACGTGATCCCGGCGTCGGACGCCGTGGCGGCCTTCGGGGAGCTGGCCGGACCGCTCGCCGAGACCGCCGAGTTCCTGGTGCCCACCGGGCTCGACCGCGATCTCGACGTCGCCGTGCAGAACTGCGTGCGCGCGGCGGTCGCGCTGCTGGGCGTGCGGTACGGGATGTCGCCCGCGCACGCCTACGCGTACCTGTCCGCCGCGACGGACTTCGACATCTCGCAGGTCGTGGACGTCGTCAAGGGCGTGCACGCCCGGATCCGCAAGGCGGACTTCCTGCCGCGCTAGCAGGTCCGGCGCTGCGGCCGCCCGCGGCCGCCCGCGGCCGGCCGCAGCCGAACGTAGGGTTCGTCGGCGCAAGAGCGCCCATGCGCCGACGAACCGTACGTTCGACGGCGGCGGCCCCGCGGGCAGGGTCAGGCAGGCCGGCGCCGGCCCGGCCCGGCTCGGCAGCAGTCGAACGTAGGGTTCGTCGGCTCACGAGCCCTTGCACGCCGACGAAACCTACGTTCGACGGCGGCTGTCCCCCACGGGCGGCGGGGCAGGCTTACGCCGCGCGGCGGCGGTCGTACCAGTCCGGCAGCTGCTCGAAGCCCGCCGACCGGTAGGTCGCGACGGCCGGGGTGCGCGAGCTCTCCGTGATGACCACGGCGCTGGACGACCCGAGCTCCCGCAGCGTGGCCGCCGCGGCGACGGTGATCGCCCGGCCGTAGCCGTGACCGCGCTGGTCCGGGTGCACGCCCAAGGGCTCGATCAGCCCCGGCCGCCCGGGGCCGGCGGACCACACCGTCGTGGCGCCCACGGGCGTGCCCGCGGCATCCCGGGCCAGCAGGCAGCGCGCGTCGGCGTACAGCGGCCCGGCCGCCATGTCGTGCCAGCGCTGGTCGACGAACGTCGGACCGCCGAAGGCCGCCCGGTGCACCGCGGTCCGCTCGCTCACCTGCTCGGGGCCGACCACCTCGACCCGCACGCCGGAGTCCTCGACCGGTGCGAGGCCGACCGGGTCGGTCAGGTCGCGCACCAGCGGGGCGAACGGGTCGTCGAGACCCCAGCCCGCCTCGCCCAGCAGGTCCTGCACCAGGGCGTCGTCGGGCGCCTCGACGCTCACGGCGCCGTCCGGCAGCACGCCCTGGTCGGGTGCCGTCAGGTCGGCGACCAGCCGGCGGGCCAGCTCCTCGTCCTGGCGTGCGTCGGGTGCGGTCGTCAGGCGCAGCAGCCGGGCCCCGTCGAGCAGGCCCACGGCGAGCACCTGCCCGTCCCGGCTCCAGGTGCGGACGGCGGCGGCCGCGGCCTGCGCGCCGAAGCGCCGGAACCAGCCGATGTCCCCGGGGTGCAGCTGCACGGGCGCGGCGTCGGACTGCCATTCCCGCAGCGCCGTGGTGGCCCGGTCCAGGTCGTCGGCCCCGGGATCGCCCCTCATGATCGTCATGGGCTGATCCAACCTCTCGGCCCGGCCGGCCCGCCAACCATTTTGGTGGCCCACTGGTGACACGGATGCCCGTGGCACCTTTCTCCCACTTCCCGGCTCATTTACCGCATTGCAAACATCTCCGTATCCGATCCGGCACCCCGGACCGGCAGATAAATCACCGGGTCAGGTCTTGGCCCGCTGGAAGGAGAATGGTGATGAGAAGAGCGTCTGCACTTCTCGCGGTGATCTCGTTGGTGGCCTCGCTCCTCGGGGCAGTGGTCGGCGTGGCGGGGCCCGCTTCGGCCGCCGCACGTGACGGGGTCTGCGACAGCGGCGAGTTCTGTTACTACTACAACAGCGACAACGCGGGTTCCGTCTCGGACTTCACGGGCTCCGTCAGCGACTACGGCACCGTGCAGCCCTCGTGCTACGACTTCAAGAGCTCGGGCAACGGCCAGGGCGAGTGCATCAAGAACAATGCCGCCTCCGTGTGGAACCGGACCGGCGAGACCGTCCGGGTCTACTACAACACCGGGTACGGCGGCGAGTACCAGAACATCGGCTCGGGCTACAAGGGCCAGCTCAGCGCGGAGCTCTACAACAACAACGCGTCGCACCAGCTCGTGGGGACCGCCGGCACCGACACCGGTGCGCGCAGCGGCACCTGTGAGGACGGCGAGTTCTGCTACTACTACAACAGCGGCAACGTGGGGTCGATCTCGGACTTCACCGAGTCCGCGGGCAGCTACGGCGACGCCCAGCCCACCTGCTACGACTACAAGGGCGCCGGCGCCGGCCAGGGCGAGTGCATCAAGAACAACGCCGCGTCGGTGTGGAACCGGTCCACGAAGACGGTCCGCGTCTACTACAACAGCAACTACGCGGGCACCTACCAGGACGTCGCTCCCGGGTTCAAGGGCCAGCTGAACAGCTCGCTCTACAACAACAACGCCTCGCACCAGTTCGTCGGCGCGCCCGCCTCCGGCAGCGGCTCGCGCAGCGGCACCTGCGAGTCCGGGGAGATCTGCTACTACTACAACAGCGGCAACGCGGGGTCCATCTCGGACTTCACCGACTCGGTGGGCGACTACGGCACGTCGCAGCCGTCGTGCTACGACTTCAAGGGTGCGGGCGCCGGCCAGGGCGAGTGCATCAAGAACAACGCCGCGTCGGTGTGGAACCGGTCCAGCAAGACGGTCTGCGTCTACTTCAACAGCTACTACGGCGGTTCCTCGCAGGCCGTGGCGGCGGGTTTCAAGGGCGCGCTGAACGGCACGCTCTACAACAACAACGCCTCCCACAAGTTCATCACGGGCACCACGTGCCCGGTCTCCGAGGGCCCCGTCGACCCGGGCAGCCCCGGTGGCGACACCAGCGGAGACTACAACCAGAAGGTCGAGCGGGTCATCCAGGCCGCGCTCGCGCAGACCGGCCAGGGCTACACGTACTCCTGGGGCGGCGGCAACAAGTACGGCCCGACCTACGGCATCTGCTGCAGCCCGGGCGGCTACGACGACCGGAGCCGGTTCGGCTTCGACTGCTCCGGCCTGACGCAGTACGCGTTCTGGCAGGGCGCGGGCGTCGACATCGGCACCTACACCGGCGCCCACCTCAGCAAGGGCACCAAGGTCTCCATGAGCAACCTGCAGCGCGGTGACCTGATCATGTGGGGCGGCTGGTCCAGCACGTACCACGTGGCCATATATCTAGGAAACGGCCAGATGGTCGAGGCGGCGCCACCGCGCAACTCGACCAGTGTGCACGTGACGAACGTGTACGGAGGTGACTTCGGCATCCGGGTGAACATGTGATCCGGGCCGGAGGATGAATGGCACCGTCCTGCCACCCGAAACGGTGGCAGGACGGTGCCATTTGTCGAATTCGCGGCCGGAATTGTCGCGGCACCTGCGTGACAGGCCATTTCTCTTGTTGGCGCCCCGGGAGCGGTAAAGGATGAGGGCAGAGAGAAAAAGAATCCCCTTGTCGAGATGGAGAATCATCGTGCAGATCAACGCCGTCCGGCGCGTCGCCGCCGTCGCTCTCTTCGCCGCCCTGCTCACCGGCGCGGGCCAGGGGGCGGCCGTCGCGTCCGACCCGCAGTGGGAGTCCGACCCGCAGTGGGAGGCGGCCCCGGTCTCGGCACCCGTGTGGGACGCGGCCCCGCCGACCGCCCAGCCCTGATGTCTCGTGCGCATCGTCAGCATCACCGTCGAGGCGCCGAACCACGCGGCCTGGATCACGTCGGCGAGACTCGTCGAGGAGGTCCGGGCCGCGGCCGTACCGCGGGACGAGCTGGCTCACGTCTACGCCGGCGTGCGGCCCCGTGGCTTCGGCGTGGTGGTCTTCCTCCTGGTCCCGCTGGACCAGGCCGCGGCGACCGGGTGCCGCCTGGTCCTGACCGCGGCCGACGCCCTGGGTGAGGGCTGGACCCTGGGCACGGTGCGGGTCTGGGGCCCTGGGGGCTGAGCCGAGACCGGCGGGCCTCAGCTGAGGTCCGCAGGGGCCAGCCAGCCGCGCTCCAGGGCCCGCGCACCGGCCTGGAACCGGCTGCCGGCGTCGAGCCGCTCCATGAGCACGCTGCTGAGCCGGCGCACCGTCCGCAGGGACACGCCGAGCCGCCGGCCCGCCGCCTCGTCGGTCGCGCCCTTGGCCCACAGCCGCAGCAGCTCGCGCTCCTGCACCGACAGGCCGTCGTGGTCCCGCCGCCGGTCCGCGCCGAGCGGCGTGGCCGACCGCCAGGTCTGCGTGAACAGGGCCATCAGCGCGGCCACGACCCCGGGGGACGTCATCACGACCGCGCCGGACCCGGACTCGGCGTCCGCCAGGGGGACCATCGCGTGGTCCTGGTCGATGATCTGCAGGCGCACCGGGATGGTCGCGGCCAGCCGTACCTCGGCGCCGTTGTTGCGCAGCCACGTCGCGTGGTCCCAGGTGGGCTGGTCGTTGCGGATGCTCTCCAGGTAGACGGTGCGCATCCGCACCCCGCGGTCCAGCAGTACCTGGGACAGTGCGCGGCTCGACTCCAGCGCACGCGACGACGTGGCTCGCGTCGGCACGAACGTGCACAGCTGGTGCGTGCACGCCGCGGTGAGCGTCGTGAGCCGGTCGCGTGCCTCCTCGGCGGTGCCCAGCACCTCGACGTCGGGCCCCCGGCGCACGTTCTGCAGCTCGGAGACGAGCCGGGCGAGCGCCACGCGGCCCTCCTCGATCTCCTGGTTGCGCCGCGCCACGTGCGCCTGCTCCCGGGCGAGCAGGGCGGCGAGCCCGACCTCCGGGCTGACCGGGCGGAACCCCTCGTCGCCCGCCCACGACTCCTCGACGAGCATCAGGCGGGACAGCTCGTCCAGCGCGTCGCGGACCTGCGCCTCGTCGATCCCGAGCGCGGCCGCGAGCAGGTCCGGCCCCGCGTCGCGGTCCCGGAGCATCTGGAGGTAGACCGACTCAGCGGTTCCGGACAGTCCAAGCCCTTGCAGCATGGCGTGACACCCCGATCGGACGGACGACAGGGGCGCCGGGTGGCCGTCCCGGTCTCGCAGGATCGCACAGGGCGGGAGGCCCGAGAAGGGGTAGTCCAAGAGTTCACCCGCTCCGCCGCGCCGCACCGTCTGACCTGCTGGTTCGTTCGGCCTGGCAGCATGGGCGCATGGCTCTCGACCTCAGCGTGTGGCGCGTCCGGCCCGAACCCGGTCCGCTCGTCGCCCCGACCGGCCCCGGCGTGCTCGACGGCGAGAGCGTGGCGGTGAAGGACCTGTTCGCCGTGTCCGGCCAGCGCGTCGGTGCCGGCAACCCGGCGTGGCTCGCGGCGGCGCCCGTCGAGCGGGCACACGCCGACGCCGTCGCGCGGCTGCTCGCGGCCGGGGCCGCCGTCGCAGGCATCGCGCAGACCGAGGAGTTCGCGTACTCGCTGACCGGCGCCAACGCGCACCACGGCACGCCGCCCAACCCGCGTGCGCCCGGCCGGATCAGCGGTGGTTCGACGTCGGGCCCGGCGACGGCGGTGGCGGCCGGCCAGGCGAGCGTCGCCCTGGGGACCGACACCGGCGGCTCGGTGCGCGTGCCCGCCGCCTACCAGGGCCTGTGGGGCATCCGGTCGACACACGGGACGGTCGCGTCCGGCGGGCTGCTGCCGCTGGCGCCGTCCTTCGACACGGTGGGCTGGCTGGCCCGCGACGCCGACACCCTGGCCCGTGTGGGCCAGGTGCTGCTCCCGGCGGACCCGGTCACCCTGCCCGACGACGTCCCGCTCGTGGTGAGCGACGCCCTGCTGGACCTGGCCGCGCCCGACGTGCGCGACGCCGTCGGGCAGCTTGCGCGGACCGCCGGAGCCGGGGCGGTGGACTGGGCGCCCGAGCCGGCGTGGCTCACCGCGTTCCAGACGCTGCAGGCCGCCGAGGCGTGGGCGGCCCACGGCGCGTGGCTGGCGGGGCGGATGGACACGCTCGGGCCCGCGGTGCGCGCCCGGTTCGAGCGGGCGCGGTCGATCGGCGCGGGCGAGGCACAGGCCGCACGGGCCGACGTCGGGCACGCGCGGGCCGAGATCCGGGAGCGGCTGGGGGAGCGGGTGCTGGTGCTGCCGTCGGCCGCGACGGTGGCGCCGCTGCCGGCCGAGGCCGAGGCCGCCCGCACGGCGACGATGCTGCTGACCTGCGTGGCGGGACTCGGTGGGCTGCCGGCGGTGTCGGTCCCGGTGGCCACGGCGGGCGGCCTGCCCGCCGGCGCCTGTCTGGTCGGCCCGGCGGGCTCGGACGGCGCCCTGCTGGAGCTGGCGGCTCGGCTGGCGCCCTGAAGCACCGACGCCGCGGCTCCGCGCGGCGTCGCGACGCCGCGGCGTCGAACGTAGGGTTGGTCGGGGCATGGAGCCTCGTGCGGCGACGAACACTACGTTCGGCGGCCCGCCCGCCTGGCGGCGCACCGAAGGTTTACAGGGCTGAAACTCGTGTGCCGTCCGCAAATCGCGTTGAAACCGTAGATTTGTGTCATGGACCTCGCGACGTTCAACGCCCTGTCCCCGGCCGACGCCGCGGCGACCGTCCGCCCCTGCGCCGACGTCGACTCGTGGGTCGACGCGGTGGTGTCCGGCCGCCCGTTCGCCTGCCGCGACAAGCTGCTGCTGCACGCCATGCGCGCCGCGGCCGACTGGACGGCCGCGGACATCGACGCCGCCCTGGCGGACCATCCGCGCATCGGTGAGCGCGCGGCGGGTGACAGCACCGCGGCCCGGCTGGCCCGCACCGAGCAGCCGACGGCGGCCGAGGCGACCGCTGCCCGGATCGCCGAGAGCAACGCCGCCTACGAGGCTCGGTTCGGCCGCATCTTCCTGGTCCGCGCGGCGGGCCGCACCGCGGAGCAGATCCTCGACAACCTCACCGAGCGCCTGGGCAACGACCCCGCGACCGAGGCGCTGGTGACCGCGGAGCAGCTGCGCCAGATCGCACTGCTGCGGCTCGAGACGATCGTCGAGGAGAACACCCCGGCACCGGCGGTGGCACCGTGAGCACCGCGTCGACCCACGTGCTCGACGCCGCCCGCGGCCTGCCCGCCGCCGGGCTCTCCGTCACCCTCGGCGACCGCCGGGAGACGACCGACGCCGACGGCCGCATCGCCTGGGGCGAGGTCACGCCAGGCCGGCACGTGCTGACGTTCGCCGTCAGCGACTGGTTCGGGGCGCAGGACCGCGAGACGTTCTTCGGGCAGGTCGTGCTCGACGTCGTGCTCGGACCCGACCACACGCACGTCGCGCTCCTGCTGAGCCCGTTCGCCTACACCACCTACCGGGGGAGCTGAATGTCGATCGTCCTGGGTCCCAACCAGTACGGAAAGGCCGAGGTCCGGCTGGTGCGTGTCGACCGCGGCACCCCGCGGCACCGCATCACCGACCTGAGCATCACCTCGCAGCTGCGCGGAGACTTCCGGGCCACGCACGAGTCCGGGGACAACACCGGCGTCATCGCCACCGATACGCAGAAGAACACGGTGTACGCGTTCGCGCGGAACGGCGTCGGATCGCCGGAGACCCTTCTGCTGCGGCTCGCGCGGCACTTCCTGGCGGAGCCGCAGGTCACGGGCGGGCGCTGGCGTGCGGAGCAGTACGGCTGGGAGCGGATCGGGGCCGACGCCGCCGGGGGCGCCCCGGGCGCCGTCGGCCATGACCACTCCTTCGTCCGCGGCGCCGCCGAGCGCCGCACCGCGCTGGTGCACGCCGACGACGCGGGCCTGACCGTGCTCGCCGGGCTGCGCGACGTGACGGTGCTCAAGTCGACCGGCTCGGAGTTCTCCGGGTTCCCGCGCGACCGGTACACGACCCTGCCCGAGACCGACGACCGGATCCTCGCGACCGATGTCACGGCCTGGTGGCGGTACGCGCCGTCGTTCGCCGACGCCGCGGGTCCGACCGACTACGACGAGCGGTTCGCCGCCGTCCGCGCTCTGCTGCTGACCACGTTCGCCGAGCTGCACTCCCTGGCCCTGCAGCAGACCGTCTTCGCGATGGGCCGCGCGGTGCTGGAGGCGTTCGGCGACATCGCCGAGATCCGGCTGTCGTGCCCCAACAACCACCACTTCCTGGTGGACCTGGAGCCGTTCGGCCTGGACAACCCGGGCGAGGTGTTCTTCGCGGCCGACCGGCCCTACGGCCTCATCGAGGCGGCGGTCCAGAGGTCCGGGGACGGCCCGGAGCATGCCGTGTGGTCCACGATCGGAGGATTCGTATGACGGACAGGCTGATCGGTTCCGAGCGGGTGCTGGTCGAGGGTGAGCTCCGCCCGGCGGTGGTGCGGACCGAGGGCGACCGGATCGCCCAGGTGTGGTGGGGCACGTCCGACCCCGACGCCGTCCTGCAGCCGGCCGACGACCTGTTCGGCGCCCCGCCGCCCCGGCCGACGGCGGTCTGGAAGCTGCACGACCGTGTGGTCCTGCCCGGGGGCGTCGACACCCACGTGCACGTCAACGAGCCGGGGCGCACCCACTGGGAGGGGTTCACCTCGGCGGCGCGCGCCGCGGCGTACGGTGGCGTGACCACCATCGTGGACATGCCGCTCAACTCGATCCCGCCGACCACGAGCGTGGAGGCGCTGCGGGTCAAGCAGGCTGCGGCACGGGCTGCGGCGGCCCAGCTCCCCGGCGACGCCGACTGGGAGTCCGGCCGGCTGCCGGTCGACGTCGCCTTCTGGGGCGGCGCCGTGCCCGGCAACGCCGACGACCTGGAGCCGCTCTGGGACGCGGGCGTGCTGGGGTTCAAGTGCTTCCTCGCCGACTCGGGCGTCCCGGAGTTCCCGCCGCTCGACGCGGACGAGCTGATCGTCGTGATGGACCGCCTGGTCCGGTTCGACGGCCTGCTCGCCGTGCACGCCGAGGACCCCGCCGTGCTCGCGAGGGCCCCGCACCCGCCGTCGCGCGCCTACGCCGATTTCCTGCTCTCCCGTCCCGACGGGGCCGAGACGGCGGCGGTGCGCACCCTGCTCGACGCCGTGCGCGAGACCGGCGCGCGCACGCACGTGCTGCACGTGTCCTCGGCAAAGGTGCTCGACCTGCTCGAGGAGGCCAAGGCGGAGGGTCTGCCCGTCACGGCGGAGACGTGCCACCACTACCTGGTGCTCGCCGCGGAGGACGTGCCCGACGGCAACGCCGCGTACAAGTGCTGCCCGCCGATCCGCGACCGGGGCAACCAGGACGCCCTGTGGGACGGGCTGCGCGAGGGCATCCTGGACTGCGTGGTCAGCGACCACTCGCCGTCGTCGGTGGCCGAGAAGGTGCTCGGCGGACCCGTCGGTGAGACCGACCTGCAGGCCGCCTGGGGCGGTATCTCGGGGCTCCAGACCGGGTTCGTCGCGTTGGCGGACGCCGCCCGCTGGCGCGGGGTGCCGCTGCCGGAGGTGTCCCGGTGGACGGCTCGGAACACGGCGACGCTCGTGGGCCTGGACCGGGGCGAGCGGCCCAAGGGTGTCATCGCCGAGGGCGCCGCGGCAGACCTCATCGTCTACGAGCCCGACACCGTTTCAGCGGTCGACGCCGCGCAGCTCGCGCACCGTAACCCGGTCAGCGCCTATCACGGCATGACGATCACGGGGGCGGTGACCCATACGGTGCTCGGCGGGCAGGTCGTCATGAACGAGTTCTCCGAGGGTGTGGCGCACGGCCAGCTCGACGGCGGCACCTGGCGCCCGGCGAACGACGTCGAGCACGTGCGCGGCGACGGACGGCTGATCGCCCGCCCCGGGAGTGCTGCCGCCGACGAGGCCAGGAGGCCCGCATGAGGCAGGTCCACCCGCCCGCCCGGCTGCTCATGGGCCCCGGCCCCGTGGACGCGGACCCACGTGTGCTGCGCGCCATGGCCGCGCCGCTCGTGGGCCAGTTCGACCCCTTCATGACCGACACCATGACGGAGGCCATGGTGCTGTGGCGCACGGTCTGGGACACCGCCAACGAGCAGACCCTGCTTGTGGACGGCACCTCCCGCGCCGGCATCGAGGCTGCGCTCGTGTCGCTGCTGGAGCCCGACGACCGCGTGCTCGTGCCGGTGTTCGGCCGGTTCGGGCACCTGCTCGCCGAGATCGGCGCGCGGGCCGGCGCCGAGGTGCACACCATCGAGACGGCGTGGGGCACGGTCTTCGACCCGGGCCAGATCGAGGACGCCGTCCGCCGCGTGCGGCCGCGCGTCGTCGCCGTCGTGCACGGGGACACCTCCACGACCATGGCCCAGCCGCTCGCGGAGCTCGGCCGGATCGCCCACGAGCACGACGCGCTCCTGTACGTCGACGCCACCGCGACCCTGGGCGGCAACCCGTTCCACACCGACGAGTGGGGCGTCGACGCCGCCACGGCCGGGCTGCAGAAGTGCCTCGGCGGCCCGTCGGGCAGCGCCCCCGTGACCCTCTCGCCCGCCGCGGTCGTCACGATCGAGCGGCGCCGGCACGTCGAGGCCGGGATCCGCACCGCGGACGACGCGGAACCCCACGGCAGCCCGATCCGCTCCAACTACCTCGACCTCGCGCAGATCATGGAGTACTGGGGACCCCGCCGCCTCAACCACCACACCGAGGCCACCTCCATGCTCTACGCCGCGCGCGAGTGCGCCCGCCTCCTGGTCGCCGAGGGGATGGCCACGGCCACCGGCCGGCACGCCCGGCACGGCGCCGCGATGCTGGCCGGCGTGCGCGGCCTCGGCCTGGAGGTCTTCGGCGACGTCGCCCACAAGATGCACAACGTCGTGGCCGTGCGCATCCCCGACGGCGTGGACGGCGACGCGGTGCGCGGCGCCCTCCTGGACGACTTCGGCATCGAGATCGGCACCTCGTTCGGCCCCCTGCACGGCGTGGTCTGGCGCATCGGCACCATGGGTTTCAACGCCCGCCGCGACGCCGTGCTCACCACCCTCGCGGCACTGGAGCACGAGCTGCGCCGGGCCGGGTTCGCCACGGAGCCCGGCGGCGGCGTCACCGCGGCGCTCGCGGTCTACGAGGAGGCGTCCCCGTGACCGCGATCGGCACCACCGCCTGGGTCATGGCCCGCTGCGACGACCTGACGCGGCACTCGGCGCGCCCGGACGCCCTGGAGCGGGTGTACCTCTCGCCCGAGCACGCGGCCGCGAACACGGCGGTGCGCGCCTGGATGCTCGACGCAGGCCTGGACACCGAGACCGACGCCGCCGGCAACATCTGGGGCCGCCGGTCCGCGGCCGGCGCGCCCCAGCGGCCCGGCACCCCGGGCGAGCCCGCGCTCGTGCTCGGTTCGCACCTCGACACCGTGCCCGACGCCGGGCGCTACGACGGCATGCTCGGTGTGGTGCTCGCGATCGCCGTCGCGCACCGGCTGCGCGGCCAGGCCCTGCCGTTCGCCCTGGAGGTCGTGGGGTTCTCCGACGAGGAGGGCACCCGGTTCGGCAAGGCGCTGCTGGGCAGCTGCGCGGCGTCGGGCCAGTGGGACGAGGCCTGGTGGGACCAGGCCGACGCCGACGGCGTGACCCTGCGCGAGGCGTTCGCACGCTTCGGCCTGCCCCCGGACCGGGTGGGCGACGCCGCCCGCCGCCCCGCCGACCTGGTGGGCTACCTGGAGGCGCACATCGAGCAGGGGCCGGTGCTCCAGGACCGTCAGCTGCCGCTCGCGTACGTCACCACCATCGCCGGGGCACGCCGCTTCGTGCTCACCGTCACCGGCGAGGCCCGGCACGCGGGCGGCACGCCGTTCGACCGCCGCCGTGACGCGCTGGTCGCCGCTGCGCACCTGGTCACCCGCATCGAGGAGCTGGCCCGGGCGGCCGGCTGCCTCGCCACCGTGGGCGACATCCACGTCGAGCCCGGCGCCGTCAACGTGATCCCCGGCCGGGCCGAGCTGACCCTCGACCTGCGTGGGCGCACCGACGCCGACCGCGACGGCCTGTGGGACCAGATCGCGGTGGCCGGCCGCGAGATCGCCGACGCGCGGGGCGTGACGATCGAGCACACCGAGACCCACCGGGCGCCGTCGACAACCTGCGCACCGCGGCTCAGCCGGGCCGTGGCGGCCGGGATCACCAAGGCGACCACGACGTCGTCCGACCCGGCCGGGCTGTGGAGCCCCGCGGGGCACGACGGCATGGCGATGGCCGCGGTGACCGATGTCGGCATGCTGTTCCTGCGCTGCCGCGACGGGATCAGCCACCACCCGGACGAGCACGTGGAGCCCGAGGACGTGGACCTCGCGCTGGACGCGTACACCGCGGCCGTGCTGGCGCTCGCGGAGGAGACCCGATGACGTCGCTCGCGGACCGCCCGCTCGAGGACCGCATCGCCACCGGCTACCGGGACCTGTCCCCGCAGGAACGCCGCGCCGCGGACGCGCTGCTGGACCACCTCGGCGACCTCGGCACCTACCGTGCCACGGAGCTCGCCGCCCTGGCGGGCGTCTCCAAGGCCACGATGAGCCGGCTGTTCCGCAAGCTCGGCTACGAGGACTTCGAGGGGCTGCGCGAGGACCTGCGCGCCCAGCGCGGGCGCGGCCTGCCCATCGCCGTGGACCCCTCACCCGGGCTGCGCGAACGGCTGGAGCAGGAGGTCCGGAACCTGGAGAAGGTCTACGCCGCGCTCGACGACGCGACGCTCGACCAGATCGCCGAGGCCCTGGCGACCGCGGGCGACGTGGTGGTCGTCGGCCGCCGGGGCTCGCTCGGCCCGGCCACGCAGCTGCGGCGCAACCTGGTCCAGGTGCGCGGGCGCGTGCACCTGGCGCCGGGCCCCGGCCAGTCGCTCGCCGACGACCTCGTGGGCCTCGGTCCCGACGACGTCGTCGTGGTGGTCTCGATCCGCCGGCACGCGTTCCGCGTGGGCGAGATGGTCGAGGCCCTGCTGGCCGACGGCGTCCGTGTGCTGCTGCTCGCCGACTCCAGCCTGCGCCACCTCGCCGGCTCCGTGACCTGGTGGATCGAGTGCCCGATCAGCACGCAGGGCGCGTTCGACTCGCTGGTGGCGCCGGTCAGCGTCGTGGCGATGCTGTCGGACCGCGTGCACGAGGTGCTCGACGGCTCGACCGCCCGCGTCGAGGCGATCGACGCCCGGTACGAGCTGCTGCGCGAGATCGACGAGAGGTGAGACGCGGACCGTGGACCTGGACATCGACACCGTGCGCGTGGCGCGGACCCGCGCCGACTGCGTGCTGCGGCCCGGCGAGGCGTTCCTGGGCGGGGGCACGTTCCTGTACTCGGAGCCGCTGCACGCCGGGGTGACCGGCCTGGTGGACCTCACCGGGCTCGGCTGGGA
The DNA here is from genome assembly GCF_044389675.1 of Promicromonospora kroppenstedtii. NCBI lineage: Bacteria > Bacillati > Actinomycetota > Actinomycetes > Micrococcales > Promicromonosporaceae > Promicromonospora > Promicromonospora kroppenstedtii. Next base: position 88,314 of record NZ_JBIRYI010000014.1, read on the forward strand.
GCCGTGGTCCGTGGACGAGTCCGGGCTGCGGGTGGCCGGCACGTGCACCCTGGTGGAGCTGGTGGCGGGGCCGGGTGCGCTCGGTGCGCAGGGCCCGTATCGCGGGCTCGGGATCGTGCGGGACTGCGTCTCGGCCCTCTCGCTGTCGGCGAAGGTCGCCCGGACCGCGACCGTGGGCGGCAACCTCGCGCTGGGACTGCCCGCCGGGTCGATGATCGGGCTGTTCGCGGCGCTCGGCGCGCGGGCCGTCGTGTGGACGCCGGACGGTGGTTCGCGCGAGGTCGCCGTCGCCCGCCTGGTCACGGCCGCGGGCGTGGTCGCCCTGGAGCCGGGCGAGGTGCTCCGCGAGGTGCGCGTGCCGGCCGCCGTGCTCGGTCAGCGCACCGTGTTCCGGCGGGCGTCGCTCACCCCGACCGGCCGGACGGCGGCCATGGTGACGGGCCGCGCGGACGAGCGGGGTCCCCGGATCGTCGTGACGGCGTCGGTGTCGGCGCCACACGGCCTGGACGCCCGCGACCACGACATGCTGGACCGCTGGCTCGACCGGATCGGAAGCACCGTCGGCTGGTTCGAGGACACCCACGGCACCGCGGACTGGCGCGGCGCGATGACGCGGCGCCTGGCGCACGAGGCGCTCGACGAGCTGGGCGGTGCGGCATGAGGATCGACGGCGCCGACGTCACGGGCGCGCCCCGGCCGGGCCAGTGCCTGCGCACCTACCTGCGCGAGCAGGGCACCACCGCGGTGAAGAAGGGCTGCGACACGGGCGACTGCGGCGCGTGCACCGTGCTGCTCGACGGCGCCCCGGTGCAGTCGTGCCTGGTGCCCGCGCACCGCGCCGTCGACGCCGAGGTGGTCACGGCTGCCGGGCTCGGCCGGTTCGGCCCGGGCGGCGAACCGGGCGCCGACGGCGAGGCGCTGCACCCCGTGCAGCGCGCCTTCGTCGAGGCCGCCGGATTCCAGTGCGGCTTCTGCACGGCCGGCATGGTCTGCACGATCGCGGGGACGCCCGAGCACGGCCCGACCGCCGAGCTCCTCAAGGGCAACCTCTGCCGCTGCACCGGGTACCGGTCGATCCGGGACGCGATCGCGGGCCGGGCGAACATCGAGGTCGCGGAACCGGGCGCGGCGTTCGGGCGCGCGGTCGCCGCGCCGGCCGCGGCCCGGATCGTGCGCGGGCGCGAGCCGTACACCCTGGACGAGCCCGCGCCGCCCGGTCTCCTGCACGTCGCCGTGCTCGGCAGTCCGCACCCGCACGCGCGGATCACCCGCATCGACGCGACCGCGGCCCGGGACGCGCCCGGCGTGCACCTGGTGCTCACGCACCACGATGTCCCGGACACGCTCTACTCGACCGGACGGCACCAGAACCGGCTCGACGACCCCGACGACACCCGCATGCTCGACCCCGTGCTGCGGTTCGTCGGCCAGCGCGTCGCGGTCGCCGTCGCCGAGACCCCACGGCAGGCCCGTGCCGCCCTCGCCCTGGTTCGGGTCGACTACGAGGTGCTGCCCGCCGTCCTCGACCCCGAGGCCGCCCGCAGCCCCGGCGCACCCCTGCTGCACGCCGGCAAGACACCCGCCGGGCACCGCGTCGCGGAGGCGGGCCGCAACGTCGTCGCGCAGGTCCACGAGGAGTACGCCGCACCCGGGCACGACGGCGTCGACGCGGCCCTGGCGGCGTCTGCGGCGACCGTGACCGGGACCTGGACCACGGCCCGCGTGAACCACGTCGCGCTGGAGACGCACGGCGCCCGCGCCTGGCTGGAGCCGGGGGAGGAACTGCTGCACGTGCGCACCTCCACGCAGGTGCCGTTCCTCGTGCGCGACGAGCTCGCGCGGCTCCTCGACCTGCCGCGGGACCAGGTGCGCGTGGTCGCGGGCCGCGTGGGCGGCGGGTTCGGCGGCAAGCAGGAACTCCTCGTGGAGGACGTCGTCGCGCTCGCCGCCCTGCGCACCGGGCGGCCCGTGCAGTGGGAGCTCAGCCGCACCGAGCAGTTCACGACCGTGCCGTGCCGGCACCCGTTCCGCGTCACGGTGCGCGCCGGGGCGACCGCGGACGGCGAGCTCACGGCGCTCGCGATCGACGTCCTGGCCGACACCGGCGCCTACGGCAACCACGCGCCCGGCGTGCTGTTCCACGGCGTGCACGAGTCCATGGCCGTGTACCGGGCCCCCAACAAGCGGGTCGACGCCGAGTCGGTCTACACCAACAACGTGCCGTCCGGGGCGTTCCGCGGGTACGGGCTGGGGCAGGTGCAGTTCGCGATCGAGGGCGCGCTCGACGAGCTCGCCGCGCGGCTGGAGATCGACCCGGTCGAGATGCGCCGCCGCAACGTCGTCCGCCCGGGCGACCCGTTCATCGTCGGCCAACCGGTGGACGGCGACCTGGAGTACGGGTCCTACGGGCTGGACCAGTGCCTCGACCTCGTCGAGGACGCGCTGGCCTCGGGCCGGGGCGAGGCGGCCCCGGAGGGCTGGGCCGAGGGGCGCGGGGTGGCCCTCGCGATGATCGCGACCATCCCGCCGCGCGGGCACCACACGCACGCCCGGGTCACGGTCGCGCCCGACGGCGACTTCGTGGTCGACGTCGGCACCGCCGAGTTCGGCAACGGCACCACGACGGTGCACGCGCAGCTCGCCGCGACGGAGCTGGGCGTGCCCGTCGAGCGGGTGCGGGTGCGCCCGTCGGACACGGCGACGTCCGGCTACGACACGGGTGCCTTCGGCTCGGCGGGCTCGGTCGTCGCGGGCCTGGCGGTCCAGCGTGCGGCCGCGGTGCTCCGCGCCGAGATCGACGCGGTGGTCTCGACAGGCTCGACCGGAGGTGCGATCGCCGCTGGAGCACGTCCGGACCTGGCCGGGATGTCGGCCGAGGCCACGCACGACGGGTCGCCGCGGTCCGTCGCGTTCAACGTCCACGGGTTCCGCGTCGCCGTGCAGCGAGAGACCGGGGCCGTGCGGATCCTCCAGTCGGTGCAGGCCGTCGACGCCGGCGTCGTGATCAACCCCGAGCAGCTCCGCGGGCAGGTCGAGGGCGGGGTGGCGCAGGCGGTCGGCTCGGCCCTGACCGAGCAGCTCGTGGTGCGCGACGGCGTGGTCGTCACCGACAGGCTGCGGCACTACCGCGTGCCGCAGGCCGCCGACGTCCCCGACACCGAGGTGCTGTTCGCCGACACCGTGGACCGGCTCGGGCCCCGCGGCGCCAAGTCCATGAGCGAGGCCCCCTACAACCCGGTCGCCCCCGCGCTGGCCAACGCGATCGCCGACGCGACCGGCGTCCGCCCGCGTGACCTGCCGATGCGCCCCGACCGGCTGTGGGCGCTGCTGCGCGCTACAGCGGCCGCACCGACCGGCCGTGCGGGTCGGTGAGCGCCACCGGTTCGCCGTCCCGGGCCAGGATGAACTGTGGATCGGCGCCCGCGGGCAGCTTCGCGGCGACGTCGGGCAGCACGGTCCAGCCCTCGTTGCTGAGCCAGACGACGCCGCGCGTGCGCCGCAGGCGGTCCATCGTGGCGGCGAACTCCGCCCGCTCCGGCAGCGGGAGGTAGCAGAGCACCGCGGAGTTCTGCACCACGACAGTGGCCTCGGCCGGTGCGGCGGCGACCAGGTCGGCGACCCCCGCGAGCAGGTCGCCGGCCACCAGGTGTGGCGAGTCGGCCGCGACCAGCCGGGCCGCCGCGCGCAGCGTCCCGACGCGGTCCGTGTGCTCAGGCCAGACGAGCGCCTCCAGCCAGGCGAGGTCGGCCGGGTCGCGCACGTCGAGCGGGTTCAGGTCGATGCCCGCGCGCCACACGACGTCGGGCAGCCGGGTGGGCACCGGACCCTCGATGGTGCAGGGGAGCAGCACGTCGCTCGGGCCGGTGGCCGGGTCGAGCCGCGTGACGGTCCCGTCCGGCGTCGTGTAGGCGTAGGAGTACCGGTCCGGGTAGAGGCAGAGCCCGGCCGACGCGCCCACCTCGACCAGCGCGACCGGGCCGTCGACCGCCGCCAGCGTCGGCAGGAGGGTGGCGCAGCGGCGCGGTTCGTTGGTCTGCGTCGCCCGGGTGCGCATCTCGTGCTCGACGCCGGGCCAGGCGGCCACCAGCCAGGACCGCACCGCGGCCCAGGCGCCCGCCGGCGCCCCCGCCAGCCGGGCCGCCGCGAACAGCAGGTTGGGCTGCCGCTTGGGCTCGGGCAGCGTGTCGAGCAGCGCGCACACCTCCGGGTCGGCGGCGACCCCGGACGCCCAGTCCTCGTACGTCGGCGACCCGCCGTTCCGAGCCTGGCTCAGGGCGAAGTGCGCGTAGACGGCGGCGGTCTCCATCCGGCTCACGCTAGCGGCCCGGGTCCGCGGCCTGTGGCGACATCGGTCCATTGCGTCGAGACCGGTCCGTCAACCGACCGGCCTCGACGCAAGCGACCGATCTCGAAACCCGGGGCCCGAGGGAACCAGTGCAACCCGGGTGAAACGGACGTTTCGATCAGGTCACCTCCTGGGAACGCCGTTGAAACGCAGCAGTGCGAGCATCGAGGAGTGAGCAGCGCACCCGACACCTCCGGCACACCACCCCGGGCCTCCGTCGGCCCCGAGGACGCCGCGTGGCTCGCCCGTGCCGTCGAGGTCGCGTCCCGGAACGTGGCCGACGGCGGTGGTCCCTTCGGGGCCGTCGTCGTGCGCGACGGTGCCGAGATCGCGGCCGCCGGCAACCGGGTGACCCGGGACCTCGACCCCACCGCGCACGCCGAGGTGGTGGCGATCCGGGCGGCCTGTCAGGAGCTCGGCACCTTCTCGCTGGCCGGGACCACGCTGTACGCCTCGTGCGAGCCGTGCCCGCTGTGCCTCTCCGCGGCCCTCTGGGCCCGGGTCGACCGCGTGGTGTTCGCCGCGGACCGGCACGACGCCGAGCGTGCCGGCTTCGACGACCGTGAGTTCTACGAGCTGCTCGACCGCGACCGGTCGACGTGGCCCAACCCCGTCGTCGAGCACCGGATCGAGCGGGCCGGGGAGCCCTTCGAGGCCTGGCGCGAGCACACCACGCGCGTCCCGTACTGAGGCGCGGCGGGGGATCCCCGGAACCGACCCTGTCCGGTACTTTTACGGCGATGCACCCGGCCGACGCCGGGCAGGACGGAGAAGGTCATGGACGCCAGGAACAGCACGACGACGGTCGGCATCGTGCTCGCGGCCGGCGCGGGCAGCCGGTTCGGCATGCCCAAGGCGCTGGCCCGCAGCGACGGCGGCACGCCCTGGCTCGAGCTCGCCTGCCAGGCGCTGGTCGACGGCGGGTGCGCGGACGTCGTCGTGGTGCTGGGCGCGCGGGCCGACGCGGCCGAGCGCCTGGCGCTGTCCGACGCGACGTCCGTGGTCGCAGACCAGTGGGAGACCGGGCTCGCGGCGTCGCTGCGCACCGGCCTCGCCTCTGCGCAGGAGACCGGTGCGGATGCCGCCGTCGTCTCCCTGGTGGACCTGCCCGGCCTGCGGCCCGACGCCGTCCGCCGCGTGCTGGAGCCGTTCGGCGAGCCGGACACCGCCCGCAGCGCCCTCGCCCGCGCCACCTACGACGGCCGCCCCGGGCACCCCGTGCTGCTGGGCCGCGCCCACTGGGAGCCGCTCGCCGGTTCGGTCCGCGGGGACGCCGGCGCCGGGCTGTACCTGCGCACGCACGGCGCCGTCGGCATCGACTGCACCGACCTCGGCGGCGGGGACGACGTCGATCGCCGGTGATTCACCCCGGGGGTAGGGGCAGCCCCACCACCCGATCCGGGTGATCCCTGAGGTTTCCCCCGGTCATGCCCGAATCCTCTCGCCGCGACCGGTTCGGCTACGTAGTCTCGGAAACGTGGAGGCCACGGAACTCGCCCGCCTGCAGTTCGCGCTGCTGGCCGCTGTGCACTTCCTCTTCGTGCTGCTCACGCTCGGGCTCGGCCCCGTGGTGGCGATCTTCAACACGCGCTGGGCCCGGGCCTCGGGTCCGCGCGCCGTCGTGCTCGGCAACGCGACCCGGTTCTGGGGCCAGATCTACCTGGTGAACTACGCGCTCGGCATCGCGGCCGGGATCGTGCTGGAGCTGCAGTTCGGGCTCCACTTCCCGGGCCTGCTCGACGTCGCCGGCGAGGTCTTCGGGGCCCCGCTCGCCGTGGAGACGCTCGGGGCGTTCTTCCTGGAGTCCACGCTGCTGGGCCTGTGGGTGTTCGGCTGGCACCTGTTCCCGCGCGGGCTGCACGCCGCCATCTTCTGGGCCGTGGTGCTCACCGGCTACGCCTCCGCCTTCGCCGTGATGGTCGCCAACGGGTTCCTGCGCAACCCCGTGGGGTACGTGCTGGAGGGCCCGCCCGGTGCCCAGGTCGCCGGCATCACCGACTTCGGCGCACTGGTCACCAACCCGGCCGCGCTCGTGTCCGGCCTGCACGTCGTGGGTGCCTGCCTGCTGGCCGGCGGGTTCGTGCTCGTGGGCGTCTCCGCGTGGCACCTGCGGCGCGTGGGCGGTGGCGAGCGTCTGCCGGTGAGCCCCGACGAGGACCTCTGGCGCCGCTCCATGCGCGCCGGGATCTGGACCGGCCTGGTGGGCGTGCTGTTCGTGCAGGCGTTCGGGTACGCCCAGTTCGGCTATGTCGGCGACACCGGCTCGTTCGACCGGAATCCCGCCGTCGGCGTGCTGCTGGAGGTCATGATGCGGACCGCGGACCTGGTGTTCCTGGGGGCCCTGGTGCTCCCGCTGCTGCTCATCGGAGGCGCCCTGTTCCGGATGCGCGGCCGACGCCCGCTCTACGCGGTGCTCACGGCCCTGCTGCCGCTGCCGTTCCTCGTCGGGATCGCGGGCTGGCTGGTGCGGGAGCTGGGGCGGCAGCCGTGGGTGGTCCAGGGCGTGCTGCGGGTCGACCAGGTCACCTCCGACCAGCCCGCCCGTGCCGTGCTGGCCTCGCTGGTGCTGCTCGTGGGCCTCATGGTGACGCTGGCCGTCCTCGACTGGTGGGTCCTGACCCGGCTGGCGCGCGCCGGGACCGACCGCCTGGTGCTCGGGGCCGCGCCGGCCGACGTCCTGCGGGACGACGGCGCGGACGCCGCCGTGCTGCTCCGCTTCGGGCCGCCGCAGGAGAGCCGATGAGCGCGTCGGCATGGGCGGTGCTGCTCACCGTCCTGGTCACGGGGTGGGTGGTGCTCGACGGCGCCGTCCAGGGCGCGGGCGCCACCCTGCTGCAGGAGCACGGCCAGGACGGCAAGGAACGTCGGCGGGAGCCGGCCGAGCGCCGGCTGGTGCTCGGCGCGGTCGGCCCGCTGCTGCTGCCCGGGGAGGTGTGGCTGATCGCCGCGCTCGGCGTGCTGATCGGCGTGTTCCCGCACGCCGAGGCAGACCTGCTCAGCGCTGGATATCCCGTGGCGATCACGCTGGTGGGCTCCTGGGCGCTGCGGGACGCCGGGATCTGGCTCCGCAGCCGCCGTCCGGGGAACGTGTGGCGCGACGTGTGGGACGTCGTGCTCGTGGTCGCGAGCATCACGCTCGCCGGGAGCTGGGGCGCGCTGCTCGGCGTCGCCTGGGGGAGCGGCGTCGCCGCGTTGGCCCTCGGCATCGCGGCGGTCGTGGTCACACGCCTGCACGGCGACGCCGTCGTCGCCTGGCGGCTGCGCCGCAGCGGGCCGCTGCCGGTCCTCGTCACGTCGGTGATGGTCGCCGCACCCGTGGTCGGGACGGCGATCGCGGCGTGGCCGCGGCTCGTCCACGGCGCGGTCTCCGAGCCCACCATGGCGGCGCTCGGCGTCGTGGCCCTGGTGGTGCTGCCCGTGGTCCTCGCGCTCCAGGTCGCGGCCTGGTGGATCGTCTCCCGGCCCCTGGACGGCCGGGACACGCTGTTCTTCTGACCCCCGGAACTTAGATCTCGAAACGGACGTATCGCCCCGGCGCACGACGAGATGCCGGTAAAGTCCTACCTACCATGACCATGAAGAACCGCATCGTCTGCGCGCTGCTCGGCGCCCTGGCGTTCGCCACCGCGACCCTGCTCCTGCCGTGGCTCCCGGATGCTCTCGTGGGGCTGCTGGGGACCGGCGGGCTGCTGCTGTTCCTGGCCGCCCTGGTGCTGCCCACCAACACCCGGCAGCCGCCCGTGCACAGCCTCGCGATCCTCGACAAGGGGTACCTGACGCCCGCCGAGATCCACCAGATCCTCGGGATCTGGCTGCCGTCGGGCAGCTCGGCCCTCGACGCCCGCGACGCGCAGTGGACGGTGGCCCGGCACGTCGCCAAGTGGCGCGCCGACCACGTGGTCAACGTGATGGACTTCCACGGCGTGGTCGCCGAGCGCCGGGTCGACATGCTCTCGGTGGTGCAGTGGGTCGGCATCCAGCTCCTGCCGGCGTTCCTGGGCCTGATCTTCCTGATCCCCACGCTGGCGCTGAGCGGGTTCGACAAGATCAGCATCAACTTCCTGCAGACCCTCCTGCTCTTCGTGGTCTGGGGCGGCGTCGCGCTGCTGGCACGCTGGATCCTGGAGAAGCACGTGATCCACCGGTTCGTGTGGGAGCCGGAGCTGACGGCGGACGGGACCCGGTTCGTCGAGCGGTGACGCAGAGAGCGGTGACGCGGAGCGCAGCGTCGCCGCGACCGGAAAGCACAGGGCGTGCCTGAGTGTCGGTGACTGGGGGCAGAATGGCTCTGTGCCCCTGTACCGAGACGACGCGATCGTGCTGCGTACCCAGAAGCTGGGTGAGGCGGACCGCATCGTCACATTCCTGACGCGCGAGCACGGGAAGGTGCGTGGCGTGGGCAAGGGTGTGCGGCGCACGTCGTCCAAGTTCGGCGCGCGGCTGGAGCCGTTCATGGCCGTCGACGTGCAGCTGCACACCGGTCGTAACCCCCGGCCGGGCATGGGGCTCGACACGGTGACGCAGGTCGAGACCATCGGCGCCTACGCCCGCGCGATCAGCGAGGACTACGGCCTGTACACGTCCGGCACGGTGATGCTGGAGGCCGCCGACCGGCTGGTCGCGCAGGAGCACGAGCCGGCGGTGCAGCAGTACTGGCTGCTCGCCGGCGGCCTGCGGGCCCTGTCGGAGCGGCACCACGACGCCGGCCTGGTGCTCGACTCGTACCTGCTGCGTGCGCTCGCGGTGGCCGGCTGGGCACCGTCGTTCGAGGATTGCGCGCGCTGTGGCGAGCCAGGCCCGCACCATTCGTTCAACGTGGCGCAGGGCGGCGCCGTCTGCCCGCGCTGCAGGCCGCCGGGCTCCACCGCACCCGCACCCGAGACCTTCGCCCTGCTGTCCTCGCTGCTCGCGGGGGACTGGGCGACCGCCGACGCGTCCGACGCGCGGCACCGCAAGGAGGCGAGCGGCCTCGTCGCCGCCTACGGCCAGTACTACCTGGAGAGAACGTTGCGATCGTTGAAGATGGTGGAGCGCTGATGGCCCGGAACGCGAACCGGGAGCTGGTCGCGCCCTTCCCGCACCCGTCCGGGGAGCGGGCCCCGCGGATCCCCAAGGAGTTCCTGCCGCGGCACGTCGCCGTCGTCATGGACGGCAACGGGCGCTGGGCGAACGCCCGCGGCCTGCCGCGCGTCGAGGGGCACCGGGCGGGCGAGAACTCCCTGCTCGACATGGTCGCGGGTGCGGTCGACGTGGGCGTCGAGTACGTCTCGGCGTACGCGTTCAGCACCGAGAACTGGAAGCGCTCGCCCGAGGAGGTGCGCTTCCTGATGAACTTCACGCAGGACGTGATGCGCCGCCAGTGCGACGTCATGGCGTCGTGGGGCGTGCGCATCCGCTGGGCCGGGCGCCGTCCGAAGCTGTGGAAGTCCGTGATCGACGTGCTCCAGGAGGCGGAGGAGCGCACCAAGGACAACGACCTCTGCACCCTGACGATGTGCGTCAATTACGGCAGCCGGGCCGAGCTCGCCGACGCCGCCGCGGCCATGGCGCGCGACGTCGCCGCCGGGAAGCTGGACCCGAAGCGGATCTCCGAGAAGACGGTGCAGAAGTACCTGTACCTGCCTGACCTGCCCGACGTCGACCTGTTCCTGCGGTCCTCGGGCGAGCAGCGCACGTCGAACTTCATGCTGTGGCAGGCGGCGTACGCCGAGATGGTGTTCCTCGACGAGCCGTGGCCCGACGTCGACCGCCGGCACCTGTGGCACGCGGTCGAGGAGTACGCGAAGCGCGACCGCCGCTACGGTGGGGCGCTGGACGCCCCCAGGCCGAAGTAGAACTCTCGCGAGAGTTCTACTTCGGCCAGGTGGTTACTTGTTCAGCGTCTCCGCCAGGGCGTCGATCAGCTTGGGCATGCCCTCGGGGTACTCGACCGAGAGCGCCGTCGGCGGGGAGACGGCCGAGACCGCGACGGTGCCGACCTGCTGCGCGACCATGCCGTTCTTGACGGCGGGCAGGGCCTGCAGCTCCTTCTTGTCGGGGAGCGCCGCGGCCTCCTCCTCGGTGTACGTGTAGGCCACGACGAGGTCGGACTCCAGCTTGTCGAGCTCCTCGTACGACAGCGTGTAGAAGAACGAGCCGTCGTCCGGCGCGAGCTCCTCGACGGCCGGGGCGGTCTCGAAGCCGAGGCCCTCCAGGAACCCGGCGCGGGGGTCACCGGCCCGGTAGACGTAGATCAGGCCCTCGTCGGGCGAGTCGACGATCGCGGCGACGGTCTTGCCCTCGAACTCGGGGTGCGCCTCGGCCTGCTCGGCCAGGTACGCGTTGATCTCGTCGACCTTGGCCTCGCCCGCGGCGCTGCGGCCCAGGGCGGCGTCCGTGGCGGTGATGATCTCGTCCCACGGCGTCTGCCAGGCGGTCTCCGGGTAGGCGACCGTCGGGGCGATCTCGCTGAGCAGGTCGTACTGCTCCTGCGTGATGCCCGAGTACGTGGCGATGATGACGTCGGGCTCGGCGGCCGCGAACTCCTCGTAGGGCACGCTCGCGCCGGCCTCGGCGTCGGTCAGCACGGTCGGGTGCTCGACGCCGGCCTCGTCGTAGGCCTCCTCGACCCAGGGGAGCAGGTTGCCCTCGCCCACGGTCCAGGTCTGCTCGGCGACGGCGACCGGGAAGACGCCCGCGGCGATCGCGGCCTCGGTCGAGCCCCAGCCCCACGTGGCGACACGCTCGGGCGCCGCCTCGATCGTGGTCTCGCCGAGCGCGTGCTCGATGGTCAGGGGGAACTCGTCGGTGGCGCCGGAGGCATCGGCGGACGGCGTCGTGTCGCCGCCTGTGGCCGGCTCTTCGGACGCGCAGCCCGCGAGGGTGAGGGCGGCCGCGGCGACGAGGCCGACGAGCGCTGCGAGGGATCGGCGAGATCGCACGGTTTCTCCCGGGGGTTTCAGTCGAACGACCGGCGGGGTGCCGGTCGAGATGAGGTAACCCTAACTGCATTAGGTCACGTTGATGTTGCGGAATTGCGAGTGGTCTGAGTGAGGTAAACCACGCCTACTTCGAGTGGAAACGGCCTACCGGGACCACCAGGGGGGAGCCCGCGACGGGGTCGGGTACCACCTGGGCGCGCAGCCCGAACGCCTCGTCGACCACCTCGCGCGTCAGCACGTCCGACGGCGTCCCCTCGGCGACGATCCGGCCGGCCGACATGACGACCAGGTGGTCGGCGTACCGGGCGGCCAGGTTGAGCTCGTGCAGCACCATCGCGACGGTCGTGCCCCGGTCGCGGTTCAGCTCGGTGAGCAGGTCCAGCAGGTCGAGCTGGTGGCGCACGTCGAGGAACGTCGTCGGCTCGTCGAGCAGCACGATGTCGGTCTGCTGCGCCAGCACCATCGCGATCCACACGCGCTGGCGCTGCCCGCCCGACAGCTCGGCGACCGGCCGGTCCGCGAGCTCCGCGACCCCCGTGGACTCGAGCGCGGTGGTGACCACGGCGTCGTCGTCGGAGGAGTGCCTGCCGAACCAGCCCTGGTGCGGGTACCGGCCGCGGCTGACCAGCTCGGCGACCCGTACGCCGTCCGGCGCGATGGACGACTGCGGCAGCATGCCGACCTTGCGCGCGAGCTCCTTGCGCGGCATCGCCGTGATGTCGGCACCGCCGAGCGTGATGCGGCCGCCGTCGAGCGGGTGCAGTCGGGCGAGCCCCCGCAGCAGCGTGGACTTGCCGCAGGCGTTCGGCCCGACGATCGCGGTGATCTTGCCGTCGGGCAGCGTCAGGTCGAGGCCCTCGATGACCTTGAGGCCGTCGTAGCCCAGGCTGACGCCCTCGGCGCGCAGGTTGGTCATCGGCTCCTCTTCTCGTTCGTGGCGAGCAGCCACAGCAGGTAGGGGGCGCCCACGAGCCCCGTGACGACCCCGACCGGAGCCGCGACGCCGAGCAGCCCGTGCTGCGCGACGACGTCCGCGACCAGGGTCAGGGCGGCGCCGGTCACGGCGGACGCGACGAGCGCGGCGCCGCCGTCGTTCACCAGGCGGCGCGCGATGGCGGGCGCGACCAGGGCGACGAACGCGATGGGGCCGGAGGCACTGGTGGCGAGCGCGACGAGCGCGACGGCCAGCAGCAGTGTGCCCACGCGGGCGGCGTCGACGTGCACGCCCAGGGCGCGCGCGTTGTCGTCGCCCAGCGCGAGGGGGCCCTGGGTCCGCGAGACGACTGCGACCGCGAGGGACAGCACGAGCGTCCCGACGGCGACGAGCGTGAGCTGCTCGCCGCGGACGTCGGAGATGGACCCGACCGTCCACGTCAGGACGGCCGCAGCTTCGTGCTCCTGCGCGCGGGCCAGGGTCCAGGCGATCAGGGACGAGCCCAGGTACGCGAACCCGACGCCCACCAGTACGAACCGGATCGAGTGCAGGCCCCTGCGCCACGCCAGCAGCCAGATCGCCAGGGCGACGAGCGCCGCGCCCGCGAACGCGATCCCGGACAGCGCCACGCCGCTCAGCCCGAGGGCGAGCACGCCGAGCACCGCTCCGAGGCTCGCGCCGGTCGAGATGCCGAGGATGTCGGGGGAGGCGAGCGGGTTGCGCAGGGTCGACTGGAAGAGGGCGCCGGCCAGGCCGAACGCGACGCCGATCACGACGGCGGCCTCGATGCGGGGCAGGCGCAGCTTCTGGATGACGAAGACGTCGCCCTTGTCGCCGAGGCCGAGGACGCCGGCGATCGCCTGGCCGGGGGTCAGGCCGGCGGCGCCGATCAGGAGCGCGACGGTCCCGGCGCCGAGCACCACGAGGACCATCCCGGACACGACGAGCGTCTGCCGGCGGCGCCGGACGGTGCGCAGCTCGGCGACGGTGCGGACGGTGACGGCGGCGGACATCAGGCCCCCACCACGTTCCGGCCCCGGGCGACGGCGACCAGCACCGGCGCGCCGAGCAGTGCGGCGACGACGCCGGCCTCGAGCTCGGAGCGGGGCAGGACCAGCCGGCCGAGCACGTCGGCGGACAGCAGCATGACCGGGCCCAGCAGCGCACCGACCGCCATGATCCAGCGGTAGTCCGTGCCCACGAGACGGCGCGCGGCGTGCGGCACCACGAGCCCGACGAGCGCGATCGGCCCGGCGAGCGACGTCGCCGTGCCCGCGAGCAGCACGATGGCGACCGCCGCGAGGGCGCGCGTGGTGCCGACCCGCTGCCCGAGTGCGGTGGCGACGTCGTCCCCGAGGGCCAGCATGTTGAGCCGGTGCGCGAGTCCCGCTGCCAGGACCAGGCCGACGACGATGAACGGCCACAGTGCCGTCACGGTGTCCAGGCCGCGGCCCGTCAGGGAGCCGACCGACCAGAACCGGTACAGGTTGAACGCCTGCTGGTCGCGCAGCAGCACGAGCGTGATGAGCGGCGTGATCAGCGCGGTGACGGCGGCGCCGACCAGTGCGAGCCGCACCGGCTGGCCCCGCCCCACCGAGAACACGATCGCCGCCGCGACGGCGGCCCCGAGGAACGCGAACCACACGTAGCCGATGGGCGAGGTGATCCCCAGCAGCCAGACGGCGCAGACGACCGCCAGCGACGCACCCGAGTTCAGCCCCAGCAGCCCGGGGTCGGCGATCGGGTTGCGGGTGACACCCTGGATCAGCGTGCCCGCCATGCCGAGCGCGACGCCCGCCGCCAACCCCACGACGGTGCGCGGCAGCCGCTGCTCCAGCACCACGTCGTGGTCCATGAGGCCTGCGACCGGAGCTGTCAGCGCCCGCCACACCTCGGCCGGGTTGATGTCGCGGACGCCGAGCGCGAGGCTCGCGAGGACGACGAGCGCCAGGGCGACGACCGCCGTCAGCAACGCGAGCGTCCGGCGTCGGGCACGGCGGGCTACGGCTTCCGCACCCTCACGGCGTCCCGCGGGCGCAGCCGCAGGTGAGGTAAGCATTGCCTAAGCATTCCACAACGCCGGGCATGGTCGGTACGCGCCCGGATCAGGAGTACGAGTCGCAGCCCCAGCCGTCGTCGTCCGCGTCGAGGCGGTGGTAGTCCTTGGTCCCGACCCAGACGGTCTTGCCGACGTCGGAGCAGTCGAGGTCGGGGTTGCTGGGCGTGATCGGGCACTGCCACCGGCCCGCGGTGTAGACGCAGGCGTTGTCACGGGCGGAGTCGGACCGCAGCGAGCCCGTCTTGCCGCCGAAGCTCACGGTCCACGTGCCCGACTTCGTCGCGGTGGTCCTGAAGGAGTAGGTCCCGGTCCTGGTGGTCTTGATCTTCGCGATCTTCTTCGACGCGACCGGCCCCGCCGGGTCGAAGCGGACGATGAGCTCCCGCCCGGACAGGACGCGCCACTTCCCGTCCCTCTTGTACGTGAGCTTGCCCTTCAGGACGACCGACTTGCCCTTCGCGACGGTGTCCGGCGTGGCCTGCGCCGTGATGTTGGTCGTGTAGCCGGTCGCGGCCTGCGCGGGGACGGACGCCGTGAGAGCAAGTGCGAACACGCTCACCAGGGCGACGATGATTCGACGGAACATGCGGGACCAGTCTCTTCCTCGAGTACGGAGTGCCTTCGAATGCGGCACGCTATGAGTCCCAGACCTGTTCAGGTGCTGTTTCTGACACGATTCCCCCCGACCTCACCCGGGTGAACCCGGGCGCCGGCCTCCGGGAAGTGCGTATGTCTCCCAGGTGTGTTGCCGTCAGCCGACAATGTCTACGCAGAGCAACACTCCCGGCAGGTACACCTTCCCTCCGAGGAGATGTCCGTTCCTGGTGCGCAGCCCGCGACCGGGTTATCCACAGGCTCGGGGGCTCGCCCCGCGCCGTGGAGGCCCGCCCGGCACGATGAACCGATGGCACTCGACGGATCCCGGCTCGACGCAGCTCGGCTCGACGCAGCTCGGCTCGTGAAGAGAGCGCGGCACTCGGCCCGGCAGACGCAGGCGAGCCTGGCCGGGCGAGCGGGCGTGGCCCGGGGAACCGTCGCGGCGATCGAGACGGGAGCGCGGTCACCGTCCTGGGACATGCTGACGGCGCTCCTCGCGGCCGCGGGCATGCAGATGCGGATCGAGCTGGAGCCGCTCGACGCGGACGTGCGGCAGCAGATCGTCGAGCACCGCCACGACCCGGACCTGCCCGCCCGGGTCTGGTTCGCGGTGGAGGGGATCGAGGACCTGGCGGACCTGGACCTCCGGGTCGAGGGGCTCGCGGCGGCGGCGCTGCTCGGTGCGCCGGTGACTGCGGGCGATCCGCAGATCGCCGTCGCGCGGACCGAGCGGTCGATGGAGTGGCTCGCCGACAAGCTGGGGCGGGACCGGATCCGGCTCCGTCCGCCGAGCTGGCTGGGGCACGCGTGGCCGCGCACGCCGCAGGAGGCGTTCGACCTGATCGAGACGGAGTGCCCCGACGGCTGGATCATGGTGCGGGGCTACTTCGGGGAGACGCCCGTGCGCTTTGCGCCCGCGGAGGACGTTGCCCGGCACGTCCTTGTCGCGAACGGCGAGCGGCCGATCCCCGTGCAGCCGCTGCACGAGATCGAGACCACGGACCGGAACGCGGCGCGCGTCCTGCGCCTGCTGCGGGAGCAGGCCCAGGACGCGCGCGACTAGCGTCTGCGCTCAGGCCCCGACGAGGTGCCCGGCCAGGTACCCGACCACCTTGTCCAGCGCGACGCGCTCCTGCTGCATCGTGTCGCGGTGGCGGATGGTCACGGCCTGGTCGTCGAGGGTGTCGAAGTCGACCGTGATGCAGAACGGCGTACCGATCTCGTCCTGGCGGCGGTAGCGCTTGCCGATGGCCTGCGTCACGTCGTAGTCGATGTTCCAGTACTTGCGCAGCTCGGCGGAGAGCTTCTCCGACGTCGGCAGCAGGTCCGCGGTCTTGGACAGCGGCAGCACCGCGGCCTTGACGGGGGCCAGGCGCGGGTCGAGGCGCAGCACGGTGCGCTTGTCGACGCCGCCCTTGGTGTTGGGCGCCTCGTCCTCGGCGTACGCCTCGACCAGGAACGCCATGAGCGAGCGGGTCAGGCCGGCGGCCGGCTCGATGACGTACGGGTAGTACTTCTCGTTCGTCACCGGGTCGCGGTAGGCCAGGTCCTTGCCGGAGCTCTCCGTGTGGGTCTTCAGGTCGAAGTCCGTGCGGTTCGCGATGCCCTCGAGCTCACCCCACTCGCTGCCCTGGAAGCCGAAGCGGTACTCGATGTCCACGGTGCGGGTCGAGTAGTGCGACAGCTTGTCCTTGGGGTGCTCGTAGTGCCGCAGGTTGTCGGCCGAGATGCCCAGGTCCGTGTACCAGTTGGTGCGGTAGTCGATCCAGTACTGGTGCCACTCCTCGTCCTCACCCGGCTTGACGAAGAACTCCATCTCCATCTGCTCGAACTCACGGGTGCGGAAGATGAAGTTGCCCGGCGTGATCTCGTTGCGGAACGACTTGCCGATCTGGCCGATGCCGAACGGCGGCTTCTTGCGCGCGGCGGCCGCGACGTTGGCGAAGTTCACGAAGATGCCCTGCGCCGTCTCGGGGCGCAGGTAGTGCAGGCCGGACTCGTCCTCGACGGGGCCCAGGTACGTCTTCAGCATCATGTTGAAGTCACGGGGCTCGGTCCACTGGCCGCGGGTACCGCAGTTGGAGCAGACGATCTCGGCGAGGCCGCCCTCGGGGGCGCGGCCCTTCTTCTCCTCGAACTCCTCGATCATCTGGTCCTCGCGGAACCGCTTGTGGCACGAGAGGCACTCGGTGAGGGGGTCGGTGAACACGCCGACGTGGCCGGAGGCCACCCAGACCTGGCGCGGCAGGATGACCGACGAGTCGAGGCCGACGATGTCGTCCCGGCTCGTGACCATGGCCCGCCACCACTGCTTCTTGATGTTCTCCTTGAGCTCCACGCCCAGGGGGCCGTAGTCCCACGCAGAGCGCGTACCGCCGTAGATCTCGCCCGACGGGAAGACGAAACCTCGTCGCTTCGCGAGCGAGACGACGGCGTCGAGCTTGGCGGTCTGCGCAGAGCGCACTGACTTGTCGGACACGAGGGATCTCTCCAGGGGAACAGGTGGAAGTAACGTCCGCCCAGCCTACCGTCCGGGCCGGTCGAGGCCCGCGTGAAATAGCGCGTGACCGACCTCTCGGCGCCGATCTTTGACAACGGTTCTCAACAAGCGTGAGAATCGTTCTCATGACTTCGACTCGCGCCACGGGCGCCGCACTGACCAGCCTCGTCCTCGCCGGCACGGCGGCACTCGCAGGCTGCTCGGCGCAGGACCAGGGTGGTGCGGCGGGCGGGTCCGACGGCGTCGTCGTGCTCGCGTCGTTCTACCCGCTGCAGTACGTGGCGCAGCAGATCGGCGGCGACCTGGTCACGGTCGACAACCTGACCCCGCCCGCCGCCGAGCCGCACGACCTCGAGCTCTCGCCGGCGCAGGTCCGCGAGATCGGCACCGCTGACCTGGTGGTGTACCTGTCCGGCTTCCAGACCGCCGTCGACGAGGGCGTCGAGTCCCGCGCTCCCGAGCACGTGGTCGACGCCGCGGACGCCGCCGGGCTCGTCGAGCACGCGGAGGAGACCGAGGAGGAGCACGCGGAGCACGCCGCGGAGGGCGACGACCACGACCACGGCGCCACCGACCCGCACTTCTGGCTGGACCCGAGCCGGCTGGCCGCCGTCGGGCAGGCCGTCGCGGACGAGCTGGCCGCCGTCGACCCGGAGCACGCCGACGAGTATGCGGCGGGCGCCCTCCAGCTCGGCCAGCGCCTCGACGACCTGGACCAGGAGATGGCTGACGGCCTCGCCGCCTGTCAGGGGGCGACGCTCGTGACGAGCCACGCCGCCTTCGGCTACCTGGCCGACCGGTACGCCCTGGAGCAGGTGGGCATCTCCCAGCTTGACCCCGAGGCGGAGCCGTCCCCCGCGCGCCTGCGGGAGATCGGTGACGTGGTGAAGGAGAACGGCGTCACCACGCTGTACTCCGAGACGCTGGTGAGCCCCAAGGTCACCGAGACCCTGGCTTCCGACCTGGGCGTCGAGACCGCCGTGCTGGACCCGCTGGAGGGCCTGTCGGAGGACGCCACCGCCGCGGGCGACGACTATGTCTCCGTGATGCAGGCGAACCTGAAGGCGCTGGAGGAGGGGCTGGTCTGCGAATGACGGACACTAGGCATGTGACCGAGCCCGGCGAACCCGTGATCGAGGCGCGTGGCCTGCACTTCCGTGCGGGCGCGAGCCACATCCTGCGTGGCATCGACCTGACGGTCGAGCGTGGTGAGGTGGTCGCGCTGCTCGGCGCGAACGGCTCCGGGAAGTCCACGCTGGTCAAGTCGCTGGTCGGCATCAACGTGCCGTCGGACGGCAGCGTGCGGCTGCTCGGCGAGCCCCTCGGGGCGGGCGGGCGCGGCAGCCGGGTCGACTGGAGCCGCATCGGCTACGTGCCGCAGCGGTCGGGCGCGGGCGGTGGCATCCCGTCGACCGCGCAGGAGGTGGTCGCCTCGGGCCTGCTGCACGGGCGCCGGCTGCGGCTGCCGCGCGGCTGGCGCCAGCGGGTCGCCGTCGCGCTGGAGCAGGTGGGCCTGGCCGACCGTGTGCACGACCCCGTGCACCTGCTGTCGGGCGGGCAGCAGCAGCGCATCCTCATCGCGCGCGCCCTGGTGCGCGAGCCCGACCTGCTGGTCCTGGACGAGCCCGTGGCCGGCGTCGACGTGGCGAGCCAGGAGGCGTTCGCGGCCACGATGAAGCGCCTGGTCGACGGTGGTCTCACCGTGCTCGTCGTGCTGCACGAGCTGGGCGAGCTCGAGCCGCTGGTCACGCGCGCCGTCGTGCTGCGGCACGGCAAGGTGGTGCACGACGGCGCCCCGCCGCCCGCCCGCCACGACCACGACCGTGCGGGGCACCGCCACCAGCACCCGCACGCCGACGACAACGCCCTGGACACCGAGTCCCGGGCCCTGGACCTGGAGGTGCGCCCGTGATCATGCTCATGCTGACCGACCCGTTCATGCAGCGGGCGCTCATCGCCGCCCTCCTGGTCGGCGTCACCGCCCCCGTGGTCGGCACCTACCTGGTGCAGCGCAAGCTCTCCCTGCTCGGAGACGGCATCGGGCACGTGGCCCTCACCGGCGTCGCGCTGGGCTGGCTCGTGGGCGCGGGCATGGGCCTGACACCCAACGACGCCCTCGCGATCCCCGGCGCCGTGGTCGCCGCGGTGGTGGGCTCCGTGCTCATCGAGGTGGTCCGCCGCCGCGGCCGCACCTCCGGCGACCTCGCGCTGGCCATCATGTTCTACGGCGGCATCGCCGGCGGAGTGCTGCTCATCGGCATCGCGGGCGGTTCCTCGGGCAACCTCATGCAGTACCTGTTCGGCTCGATCTCCACGGTGTCCGACGCCGACCTCTGGCTCACCGTCGTGCTCTCGCTCGTGGTGCTGACCGTCGGCGTCGGGCTGCGGCACGCGCTGTTTGCCGTCAGCCACGACGAGGACTTCGCCACCGCCTCTGGCCTGCCTGTCTGGGCGCTGAACGTGGTGGTCGCCGTCGTCTCCGCGCTGACCGTGACCGTGGCCATGCGCGTCGTGGGCCTGCTGCTGGTCAGTGCGCTCATGATCGTGCCCGTCGCGATCGCCCAGCAGGTCACGCACGCGTTCGGGCGCACCATGCTCACCGCTTGCGTCGTCGGCGTGGTGGTCTGCCTGACGGGCCTGAGCATCACCTACTGGTACAACGTCTCGCCGGGCGCGACTATCGTGGTGCTCGCCATCGGGGTCTACGCGGTGGTCTCCGTGCTGGCGCCGCTGCTGAGCCGGCGGCGACCCGTGCACGACCCGCATCCCGACCTGCCCGACGACGTCGACCTGCCCGCGGCCGCCACCGAGCGTGCGGCCGCCGCCGCGAAGGAGTGCCGCTGATGACCGCACGCATGACCCGCCAGCGCACCGCCGTCGTCGAGACCCTCGACGAGATGGCGGACTTCCGCTCGGCCCAGCAGCTGCACGAGGCCCTGCGTGCCCGCGGCGAGTCCGTGGGGCTGGCCACCGTCTACCGGGCGCTCCAGGCGCTCGCGGAGGCGAGCGAGGTGGACGTGCTGCGCGCGGAGGACGGCGAGAGCCTGTACCGCCGCTGCGCCCGCCGCGAGCACCACCACCACCTGGTGTGCCGCCTGTGCGGCCGCACCGTCGAGATCGACGGCCCCACGGTCGAGGCCTGGGCCTCGAAGGTGGCCGCTGCCCAGGGCTTCGACGACATCGAGCACACCATCGAGCTGTGGGGCACGTGCGCGGACTGCCGCGCCGCCGCACGGTGACGCGCGCGCGGTGATCTGACGGCGCAGCCGGCCCGCTTCAGCACCTGATTCCACCGACCTCGGGGCCTATCGCAAGAACAATTCCGGTGTGGGCCCATCTCGGCCGGAGCGCGTGGCAGGATGCGTGCATGACCTCACCACGGCGCCCCGCGGACCGCCGGGGCCCGCTGCCCGCCCGCGCCGAGGTGGTGGTGGTCGGCGGCGGCGCGCTCGGCGCGTCGGTGGCGTTCCACCTCGCCGAGGACGGCGTGGACGTGCTCCTCCTGGAGGCCGAGGAGCTGGCCTCGGGCAGCTCGGGCAAGCCCATCGGGGGAGTGCGCGCGCAGTTCTCCGACCCGGCCAACGTCGACCTGGGCAACCGCAGCCTGGACCTGTACGAGGACTTCGCCGCCCGCCCCGGCGCGGACATCGGGCTGCAGCAGCCGGGCTACCTGTTCCTCCTGCCGGGCGCCGACGACGTCGCGCTGTTCGAGGAGTCCGTGGCGATGCAGAACGAGCACGGCGTCACCAGCCGCATGCTCGGCCACGACGAGGTGCGCCGCCTCAACCCGTACGTCGACGCCGACCGCTACGCCGGGGCGGCGTACGCCGCGCGCGACGGGTTCGCGTACCCCCACGCCGTCGTCGAGGGCTACGCGGCGGGCGCCGAGCGGCACGGCGCGACCGTCCGCACCCACGTGACCGTGCAGGACGTCGAGACGCGGGGCGACGCCGTCGTCGCGGTCTGGACCGACCAGGGCCGGGTGCGCACGGGCGCCGTCGTGCTGTGCACCGGCGCGTGGACCCGCGACCTGGCCACGAAGGCAGGCCTCGACCTGCCCGTGGACCCGTACCGGCGGCAGATCGGGTTCACGCCGCGGCTGGACCCCGCGCCGCCGCGCATCCCGTTCACGATCGACTACGGCACCACGTTCTACTTCCACAACGCGGAGCCCGGCGGCCTGCTGCTCGGCATCGCGGACCCCGAGACGCCGATCGCGTTCGAGCGCACCTACGACCCGGGCTGGCTGCCGCTGCTGCGCGGGGCGATCGGGGGCTGCGCGCCCGGGCTGACCGACGTGCCGGTCGCGCGCGGCTGGGCCGGGCTGTACGAGATGACGCCGGACCACAACGCCCTGATCGGCGAGGCCACCGGCGTGCCCGGCCGCGTGCTGTACGCCACGGGATTCTCGGGGCACGGGTTCCTGCAGGCCCCCGCCGTCGGCGAGGTGGTGCGCGACCTGTACGCGGGCCGCCCCCCGGCGATCGACGTGTCCGGGTTCAGCGCGGACCGGTTCGCCGCGGACGACGAGCCCACCCCGCCCACCACCAGCACCCGCACCACGAGCCCAGGGCGACGAGGCCCTGAGGCGAACATCATCTGAAGGACAAGGAGAGACCGATGCCGGCACCGGCGTTCCTCGAACCCTGGCAGCTGCGGGCCGCGTTCGCGCGCAGCCTCTCGGACATGTACGGCAAGGAGGTGCCCGCCTACACCACGCTGCTCGACGTGTCGCACGAGGTCAACGCGGACTTCGTGACGCAGCACGGCGCGGACGCCGAGCGGCTCGGCTCCATCGCGCGCGTCACCGCGGAGCGGCACGGCGCCATCCGGGTCGGCACCCCCACCGAGATGTCCCAGGTGGCGCGGGTCTTCGGCGCCATGGGCATGCGCCCGGTCGGCTTCTACGACCTGCGGGACGCGTCCTCCAGCTCGGTCCCCGTGATCTCCACGGCGTTCCGCCCGATCGAGCGGTCCGAGCTGGCCCGCAACCCGTTCCGGGTCTTCACGTCCATGCTGGTGACCGCCGACCGCCGGTTCTTCACCGCCGACCTGGAGCGGCGGCTGGAGAACTTCCTCGGCGCCCGCACGCTGTTCGGCCCGGACCTGCTCGCGCTGGCCGACCGCGCGGAGGCCGAGGGCGGCCTGCCCGAGGACCAGGCCGCCGAGTTCCTGCGCCTGGCCACCGCGGCGTTCGAGCTGTCCGCCGAGCCCGTGGACCAGGCCTGGTACCGCGAGCTGGAGGCGGTCAGCGCCGTGGCGGCCGACATCGGCGGCATCGCCTCCACGCACATCAACCACCTCACGCCCCGCGTGCTGGACATCGACGACCTGTACGCGCGCATGGAGGCGCGCGGCATCACGATGATCGACGCGATCCAGGGCCCGCCGCGCTGGGAGGGCCCGGACGTGCTGCTGCGGCAGACGTCGTTCCGCGCCCTGGCCGAGCCCCGCACCTTCCGCACGGCCGACGGCGAGATCATCAGCGACTCCCTGCGCGTGCGGTTCGGCGAGGTCGAGGCCCGCGGCATCGCTCTGACCCGCGCGGGCCGCGCCGCCTATGACGCGGCAGTGGTCGAGATCGACGAGGCGGCCGCCGCGGCCCGCGCCGACGACCCGGGCTTCACGGAGGCGCAGCGCCAGGAGATCGCCCGCGCCGTCTGGCAGAAGACCTTCCCGACGACCGAGGCGGCGCTCGCCGACCAGGAGCTCGGCTGGTTCACCTACGAGGTGGACCCGGCCGGCGCGGGCGTGGTCCGCCAGCCGATCGTGTACGAGGACTTCCTGCCCCGCTCCGCGGCCGGCATCTTCCAGTCCAACCTGACCTCTGACGGCGCCAAGGACGCCAGCCAGGAGGGCACGGACCGGGACGCGGACTGGATGGCGGGCGCGCTCGGCCGCGACCTGAACGACCCCTTCGACCTGTACGCCGACCAGGTGGCCAGGTCCCTGGCCACCGCCGCCGAGACCCTCGGTGTCGACCCGGCCACCCTCACCACCACCCACCGCACAACGGGAGCAACGCGATGACCAGCACCACCACCGACAGCCCGCTGACGACCGAGCTGCGCGACACCGCGCTGGCCGCCCTGGAGCGGCTGGGCGCCACCGTGCCCGCGGGCACGGGCCTGCCCGTCGTGTCGCCCCTGTCCGGGCAGACGCTGCTGGAGCTGCGCCGCGCCGGCGCCCCCGAGGCCGCGACCGCCGTCGGCGAGGCCGCCGAGGCCTTCGCGACGTGGCGCTCGGTGCCCGCCCCGGTGCGCGGGCAGGTCGTCAAGCGTCTCGGCGAGCTGCTCACCGAGCACAAGGCCGACCTCGCGGAGCTCGTCACCATCGAGGCGGGCAAGATCACCAGCGAGGCCCTGGGCGAGGTCCAGGAGATGATCGACATCTGCGACTTCGCCGTCGGGCTCTCGCGGCAGGTCGGGGGCCGCACCATGCCGTCCGAGCGGCCGGGCCACCGCCTGATGGAGACGTGGCACCCGATGGGCGTCGTCGGCGTGATCAGCGCCTTCAACTTCCCGGTCGCGGTGTGGTCCTGGAACACGGCCGTCGCGCTGGTCTGCGGCGACACCGTGGTGTGGAAGCCGAGCGAGAAGACCCTGCTGTCCGCCGTCGGCGCGGCCGCGCTGCTCGACCGGGCGCTGGCCGAGGCCGGCTTCCCGGCCGGGGTCTCGCAGCTCCTGCTGGGCGACCGCGAGGCCGGCGAGGCGCTGGTGGCCGACCCGCGCGTCGCGCTCGTGTCCGCGACCGGCTCGGAGCGCATGGGCCAGCAGGTCGCGCCCGTCGTCGCGGCGCGCGGCGGCAAGTACCTGCTGGAGCTGGGTGGCAACAACGCGGCGATCGTCGCGCCGTCGGCGGACCTCGACCTCGCCGTGCGCGGCGCGGTGTTCTCCGCGGCGGGCACGGCCGGGCAGCGCTGCACCTCGCTGCGCCGCCTGATCGTGCACGAGTCGATCGTGGACGACGTCGTCACCCGGCTCGCGAAGGTCTACGAGAGCCTCCCCGTGGGCGACCCGCGGACCGAGGGCACCCTGGTGGGCCCGCTGGTCGACGCCGGCGCGCGCGACCGCATGCTGGCCGCCGTCGACGAGGCCGTGACGGCGGGCGGCGAGCTCGTCGTGGGCGGCACCGTCGTCTCGGTCCCGGGCGCGGAGGACGCCGCGTACGTGCACCCGGCGATCGTCCGGATGCCGGAGCAGGCCGACGTCGTCAAGCGCGAGACGTTCGCGCCGATCCTGTACGTGCTGACCTACTCGGAGCTGTCCGAGGCGATCGCCGTGCACAACGACGTCCCGCAGGGCCTGTCGTCCTCGATCTTCACGCTGGACGTGCGCGAGGCGGAGACGTTCCTGTCCGAGGTCGGCTCCGACTGCGGCATCGTGAACGTCAACATCGGCACCTCCGGCGCGGAGATCGGCGGCGCGTTCGGTGGCGAGAAGTCGACCGGCGGCGGCCGCGAGTCCGGCTCGGACGCGTGGAAGCAGTACATGCGCCGGGCGACGAACACCGTGAACTACTCGACCGAGCTGCCGCTGGCGCAGGGCGTCAACTTCGGCTGACCGGCTCCGACCGGCTCCCGCCGGACGGGCGACGGCCCGGCTCCACGCGTCAGAGCGCGCGGGGCCGGGCCGTCGTCGGCCCTGCCGGGGCCGGATCAGGAACCGCTCAGGAGGCGGCCGCCGGGATGGCCATGAGGGAACCCGTCTCGGTGGTCGGGTCCGTGCTCGGCGCGTACCGGTTCACCGAGGCGATGGGCACGCCGAGACGCGCCGCGACCTCCTCGATGCTCAGGTTCTGGGCCCACCGCAGCACGCGGATCTCGCTGATCTGCGCCGTGGTGAGCGCCGGTGCCTGCTCCGCGGGCGCCGCGACAGGCGCGGGGGCGGGGGACGACGCGACCTCGGTGGAGAGCTCCTCCCAGTCGGCGACGGGTGCCTCGACGGGCTGGCTCACCGGCAGGGCGGTCCGGTCCGCCTTCACGGGCGCGTACTTGTCCTGCAGGTGCAGCCGCTCGGCGCTGATCGTCTCGGCGGCCTCGGCCTGGGCCGGGGCCGCCTCCGCGGGGGCCTCCTCGACGCGGGCCTCCTGGGCAGGGGCCTCCTCGTCCAGGACTCCCTCGACCGGGCTCCCGTCCTCCGGGTTGATGGGCAGCGCGAGCTTCGGCAGCACCATCTCGGTCAGGGCGGCGGCGCGCGCGGCGGCCTCCTCCGGGGTGCGCCGGGGCGCGTCGGGCTCCGGCATCCACTCGCCGGCCAGCGTCGCGGCCTCCTGGACGACGTCGCGGATGGTGCGCTCCGACTCCAGGTGCGGGCGTGTCACCTCCGCGGTCACGGCCGCGGGCACGTGCCGGTGGACCCGGCCCACCGCGGCGTTGACGTCGGCGATGCGGGCCGCGCGCTCCTCCTCGGGGGCGATCTGCGCCAGCCGCACCGCGTCGAGCATGTCCAGCACGGCCGTCTGCCGGTCGTTGTGGATCTCCGCGGCCCGGTCGAGGGCGCGCGAGCTGGAGGCCGACTGGAAGAACAGGTGGACCGCGACCGCGGCCAGGACGGGCGCGACGGCGCGGGAGATGGCGAAGATGCCCTCTCCGAGCAGCCAGCCGTGCCAGGCGGCGAGCGCGCCGGAGAGGATGCCGACGACGATCGCGCCGCCGAGCCAGCGGGCGTGCCCGGACACCGGGCGGCCGGTCTCGAGCGCGCGGTCCGCGCGGCGGCGGCCCTCCCAGGCCAGGCCGATCACCAGCGCCTCGTAGGCGACGCCGAGGGCGTAGCCGAGCCGCGGGCCCTCATAGGCAGCGATGGTGTGCGACATGCCGATGTAGGCCCAGGCCGAGAGCCCGAAGGCACCCAGGGCGAAGCCCGGGTTCCTCCGCGTGTCGGCGATGACCGCCGGTACGCGTCGGGGACGTTTCTCCGATGCCATGTTGGGTAAGTCCCTTTCGGTCAGAACAGGTGAGTGACGGTTGGGATGGTGCAAGGCTGATCTTCGTCTACTTTGCGTCCTATGCGCTCTTCACGCCGAAGATCGACCTCAATCTTTTATCGAACGATCTTCCCGGGCGCTCGAATCGGGGCTAAAAGTTATCCACAGATGATCCCGGGTGATCCGGCAAGATCATAGTTCCTGCCGAATGATGTCGCTATGACTTCAACGCTTTTCGCCGCACCCGAACCGGCCGCCGCGCTCGACCTGCTGACGTTGCGCGAGCGTCTCGATCTCGCGACCCGGCTCACCCACCGGCTGGTCGGGCACGTGCTCCGGCCGGCCAACGCCGACGCCGTGGCCCGCCAGGTGGCCTACGTCCGCACCGAGTCGCCCGTGCGCGTGAGCGACGTGGACCCGGAGCAGTACGAGGAGGTGACCCGGGACTGCGCCATCGACATGCTGGTGCACGCCGGACCGCGGGAGACGGGCGGTTCCCTGGTCCGGCGACTGCTCGGGGAGGCCCCGGCCGCCGGGCCGGGCCCCGCTCCCGGGGACGACGGTACAGCCCCGGCAGGCCTGATGATCGACGACGCCGAGCGCGCGCTGCTGGAGCAGTGGCGCGACGGCGGGGTGCTCGGCTACTTCGTCGTGACCGACCTGGTGGACGAGCACGCGGTGCTGCACAACCTGGAGGACGACCTGGAGTACCGCGTCTTCACGGGCCGCTCGGAGATCCGCTCGGTCGCGCTGGTCCCGGGGCTGCTGCTGTCCGGGCGGGTCCTGCCGGTCGGCGCGGCCTGGCTCTTCGCGGGCACGCCGGCGGTCTTCTCGCCGGACGTCATCGACGGCGTGGTGCGCGCCGTCGTCGCGCTGCTGACGTCGTCGCCGTGCCCCGCCTATCGCAACCCGCGCACGCTGGCCCGGGCCCGCGAGCTCGTCGCCGACCACCACCGCACCTTCCGGGACCTGTTCGGGGACGTCGTGGTGGAGGGCACGGCGTCGCACGTCCTGGACTGCTGCCTGCGGTTCAAGGACCGGATCGGCGCCCCGGCGGAGGAGTTCGCCCTGTTCGGCGCCCTGCGCGACGTGCGCCGGCTGCCCGACGACGCCGCCGACCCCGACGACGTGACGTTCGCCCTGGTGCACCACCCGGTGCGGGGGCTGCGGATGCTCGACTGGTACGCGCAGCTCCGCGAGGTGCACACCGCACCGCTGCTGCCGTGGAAGCCCCGGCGGCTCGCGCAGGTGCTCGCCGACCCGGACGCGCCGTCGTGGGTGCTGGCCCTGCTCGCCGAGCGCCACCCGGACCACCTGGACGCGCTGTACCGGGCGGCGTCCGGCCGACCGGGCTTCGTGTGGGCGCGGGACGGCGCCGCGCTCCTGCGGGACCGCGAGCCGGAGGCGGGCCGGGACGAGCCGGGGATCGTCATGGCCTCGTCGATCATGGGGCGGGTGCCGCCGCCGGAGGTCGGCATGACGGATGTCATCCCGACCTCGTGACACCCGGCAGCAGTACCGCCCGCGGCGCCGCAGCAGGGTGGAGGCATGACAACGACCAGCAGCTACGCCATCGAGGCCAGGGGCCTCGTCAAGGAGTTCCGCGGCGCCCGAGGCACCGTCCGCGCCGTCGACGGGCTGGACCTCGTGGTCCGGCCCGGTGAGGTGGTGGCCTTCCTGGGGCCCAACGGCGCCGGCAAGACCACCACCGTCGACCTGGTCCTCGGCCTGGCGGCCCCCACGGCGGGGACGGTCCGCGTGCTCGGCAAGGAGCCGGCCCGGGCGATCGCCGACGGCCAGGTCGCCGCGGTGATGCAGACCGGCGGCCTCCTGCGGGACATCACGGTGGGGGAGAGCGTCGAGCTCACCGCCGCACTGTTCGGCCGCACGAGTCCGGCCGGGCCGTTCCTGGAGCGCGCCGGGATCGCCGACCTGGCCGATCGCACGGTCGGCAGGTGCTCCGGCGGTCAGCAGCAGCGCCTGCGGTTCGCGATGGCCCTGGTCTCCGAGCCGGACCTCCTCCTGCTCGACGAGCCCACCGCCGGCATGGACGTGCGGGGCCGGCGCGACTTCTGGACCGCGATCCGGCACGACGCCGAGGCCGGCCGCACCGTCGTGTTCGCCACGCACTACCTCCAGGAGGCCGAGTCGTACGCCGACCGGGTGGTCCTGATCAGCCAGGGCCGCCTGGTCGCGGACGGCACCGTGGCCGAGGTCAGGGCCCTCGCCGGGTCCGGCAGCCTCGAGGACGTCTTCCTCGATCTCACCGCGGAACCCGCCGCGGACCCCTCCGCCCGAACCACGGCCGAAGGAGGCACCCGATGACCGCCGTCTCCCAGCCCGTCGCGATCCGCGCCTACGTGCGGCTCGAGCTGCGCCGCACGCTGCGCGACCGCCGCACCCTGCTCTTCTCGCTCCTCGTGCCGCCCGCCGTGTTCCTGTGGGCCGGCACCTCCGCCGACCACAGGGCCACCGAGGTCGGCCCCGGCACCAACCTCACGGCCTCGCTCCTGGTCTCCGTCGCGCTGTACGGCGCGCTCCTGACGGCGGCGTCGGGCGGCGCGGGGGTCGCCGTGGAACGTGCCCAGGGCTGGACCCGCCAGCTCCGCCTCACACCGCTCGCGCCGTGGGCCTACGTGCAGGCCAAGGTGCTCGCCGCGATGGCCGTCGGCGCGGGCTCCGTGCTCGTCACCCTCGCGGTGGGCGCGTTCGCGGGAGCCCGGATGCCGGCGTCCGCCTGGGTCCTGTGCGCGGTCGTGGCCTGGGCCGGCTCGCTCGTCTTCGCCGCGTTCGGTCTGCTCATGGGGTACCTCCTGCCCACCGACGGCGTGCTCAGGTACCTCAACCTCCTCCTGACGGCGCTGGCGTTCGCCGGCGGCCTGTTCCTGCCCTTCGCCGACGGCACCCCGATGGCCGCCCTCTCCCGGGTGATGCCCACCTACGGCCTCGCCGAGCTCGCCCGCGCGCCGCTGGGCGGCGGTTCCGTGGAGCTCCTCGCCGTGGTCAACGTCGTGGTCTGGGCCGCGGTCTTCCTCGCCGGAGCGGCCTGGCGGTTCCGCAGCGAGACGGCCCGGGTGTGAGGATGACCGCGTGACGACCGACAACGAACCCACGGGCGGGCGCGTCACCGGCCAGGCGCCGCGACGGGCGTGGACCGGCCCGCTGCTGGCCGCGATCTGGATCATCTTCCTCGCCGTGCCGCTGCGCGATGCCGCCGCGGCGGCGAACGTCCCGCTGCGCGTGGCCGGGGTGGCGGGCGTCGCGGGGCTCGGCGTGCTGTTCGCCTGGTCGTTCGTCCGGCACTGGTCCGGCCGGACGACGACGCGGCGCACCGCGGCCCTGGTCGTCCTCGCCCAGCTCGCGTGCGTCGCCCTGGTCGCGCTCGCCGCCGGGCAGGCGGCACTGATCGGCCTCGTGTTCGTGGCGACGACGGTGGTCACGCTCGCGTCCCCGCGGGTCGCCGCGGCGGCAGTCGTCGCCGTCGTGCTCGCGCTGGTGGCGCTGCCCCGCGTGGTGCCCGGCTGGCGGCCCGACGACGGCCTCGTGCTCACCACCCTGCTCGCCGCCCTCGCCATGTACGCCTTCCGCCGCGCCGCCGAGCGCAACCGCCGCCTCCGCCTCGCGCAGGAGGAGGTCGCCGCCCTCGCCGTCGCGCAGGAACGCGACCGCATCTCCCGCGACATGCACGACATCCTGGGCCACTCCCTGACCGTCGTGTCCGTCAAGGGCGAGCTCGCCGCCCGGCTCCTGCGCCGCGACCCGGCCGAGGACGGCGCTCCCGCCCGCGCACCCGGCGTCGAACGCGCCGAGGCCGAGCTCACCGAGATCCAGGCGCTCGTCCGGTCGGCGCTCGCGGACATGCGTGGCATGGTGTCCGGCGAGCGGCAGGTCACGCTCGCGGGCGAGCTCGCCGCCGCCCGCTCGGCCTTCGACGCCGCGGGCATGGCCGCCGAGCTTCCCGGCACGGTGGACGACGTCGCCGAGGACTGCCGCGACGTGTTCGCCTGGGCGCTGCGCGAGGGCACCACGAACGTGCTGCGGCACGCCGCCGCGCGCCGCGTCGTCGTCGCCCTGACCCCGGCAAGCCTCGTGATCGACGACGACGGACGTGGCCTGCCCCCGGACCGGCCCACGTCGTCGGGCGGGAACGGGCTGCGAGGGCTGACCGAACGGGCCCGGGCCGCGGGCCTCGTGGTCGAGACCGGGCCGAGCCCGCTGGGCGGCGTCCGCCTCGCGGTGCACACCGACCGAGAGGACCCCGCATGATCCGCCTGCTGCTCGCCGACGACCAGGCCCTGGTGCGCGGTGCGCTCGCCGCGCTGCTGGACCTGGAACCGGACCTGGAGGTCGTGGCCCAGGTGGGGCGCGGCGACGAGGTGGTCCCGGCCGCGCGCGAGTCGGCGGCCGACGTCGCCCTGCTCGACGTCGAGATGCCCGGCCTGGACGGCATCGCCGCGGCCGCCGCGCTCGCCGCGACCCTGCCCGGCTGCCGGTCGCTGATCGTGACCACGTTCGGGCGCCCCGGCTACCTGCGGCGCGCGCTCGACGCGGGCGCCAGCGGGTTCGTCGTCAAGGACACGCCCTCGGGCCGCCTCGCCGACGCCGTGCGTCGTGTGCACTCGGGACTGCGCGTGGTGGACCCCGACCTGGCGGTCGCGTCGCTGACCGTGGGGGCCAGCCCGCTCACCGAGCAGGAGTCGCGCGTGCTGACCCTGGCGGCCGACGGCGGGACCGTGGCCCAGGTCGCGGGCGAGGCACACCTGTCGGAGGGCACGGTGCGCAACTACCTGTCCTCTGCCATGGGCAAGACCGGCGCGCGGACGCGCGCCGAGGCGGTGCGGCTCGCACGGGAGAACGGATGGCTGTGAGACCGGTCCGGGCCGGCTACTGGCCGGCCGGGACCCACTCGTCCGGCAGCGTGAAGTTCGTGCCGAACTCGGCGGAGCGGTAGCCGTCCCGCTCCGCGGTCACCGTCACCCGGCCCTGGTTGCCGGCGCGGCCGCCCCCGATCCAGATGCGCCGGCCGGGCGGGTAGTCGGCCCACCTGATGGTCTCGTCACGGGTGACGTCCACCCACGACCACGTGTAGGTGACGTTCGGGTCCTGGTCCACCTCGCAGTACGTCATCCAGCCGGAGTTCACCTTGCCGGGGTCCATCCGGATCGAGCACTGCGGCTGCGGCACGGTGGGCTGCGGCACCGTGCCCGTGGCGTCGGAGAGCACCGCGGCCTCGGCGTACCCCGACCGGGTGGCGGTCAGCCGGACCTGGACCGGCTTGCCCACGTCGCCGAGCGCGACGGTGTAGCTGCACGAACCGAGGTTGTCCCGCTCCTCACCGCCGATGCTCCACACGCACGTGGTGCCGGACGGCTCCGGCGACCAGCCGGTCGCCCTCGCGATGATCTTCTGGCCCACCTGGACCGATGCGGGGATCGACACGGTGCCCGGCCGGAACCGGGCGGGGGCGGCCTGCTCCTCGGCGGGCTCGGCCTCCTGCTCGTCGACGGGCGTGGCGGCCGGGGCGCTGGGGGAGGGCGACGGCTTGCTCGACGGCTCGGTCGCGCTGGGGCTGGGGCTCGGCGTGGCGGACGGCTCCGCGGGCGCGGACCCGTCGGCCCGGGGCGTCCCGACCGTGCCGGGCGTGTCGTCGGGGCCCAGGAAGTGCGCGAGCGCCGCCGCGGCCCCGCCGCCGGCCAGCACGAGGCCGAGCGCGACCAGGCCGGTCAGGACCCGGCGCCGCACCCGGCCCGGCGGGCTCTCCTCCGGAAGGTCGGGAGCGGCCACGGGAGCAGCCGGTCCCCGGGCCGGCTCCGACCCCGTGCCCAGCACCGTGTCCGCGCCGGTCAGGCGGGCGCTCGTCAGGCCGGTGACCTCGGGCTCCACGTACGGCAGGTCGGCGAGCGAGGCGAGCACCGCCGCCGTCGTCGGGCGTGCGGCCGGGTCCTTGGCCAGGCACGCGGCCACCAGGCCGCGCAGGCCGGCGGGCACGACGTCGAGGGCGGGCGGCTCGTGCACGATCCGGTAGGTGACCGACGCCAGGCTGCCCGTCCCGAACGGCGGGGTCCCGGACGCAGCGAGGTGGGTGACGGCGCCGAGCGACCACACGTCGGTGGCGGTGGTGACGGCCTCACCGCGGGCCTGCTCGGGCGACATGAACTGCGGCGTCCCCGGCTGGGCGCCCGTGGTGGTCAGCGAGGTGGCGTCGGAGTCCGCGACGACGCCCAGGTCGATCAGGACCGGCCCGTCGGGGCCGAGCAGCACGTTGGTGGGCTTCACGTCCCGGTGGACGAGCCCTTCGCGGTGGATCGCGTCGAGGGCCTCGGTGAGACCCAGGACGAGCTCGCGGACGGCCTCCTCCGGCAGGCTGCCCAGCTCGGCGATGGCGTGCGCCAGGGTGGGGCCGGGCACGTGCTCGGTGGCGAGCCACGGCGTGGCCGCGTCGACGTCGAAGTCGACGACGGCCGCCGTACGGCGGCTGCGCACGCGGGTCGCGGCCGACACCTCGCGGCGGAACCGGGTCCGGAACTCGTTCTCGCCGGTGCGCTCGGGGTGGATCACCTTGATCGCGAGCAGGCGGCCGCTGCGGGTCGCCCCGAGGTACACCACGCCCATGCCGCCCTGGCCCAGCCGGCCCCGGATCTCGTAGCCGCCGATCTCGGGCGGGTCGTCTGCGGCGGTGGGCGTGATCTCGGGCGCGCTGACACGGCGCGCGACGTCGGACAGCACGGAAGGAGCGTAACGGACCTGGTCAGGTTCACCCGCCGCCAGGGGAGTCCTACCCGCCGCTGACGCTCAGCTCGGCCTCGCGCAGCCTGGCCTCGAACTCCTCCGACAGGTCCCGCGAGTCGAGCCAGCCGTACGGCAGGTGCGGGGTCTTGGGGGAGCCCGCGCGTCCGCGGGGGCCTTCGGCGTCCTCGCCGGGGTAGGGCGCGTCCAGGTCCAGGGCGTCGAGCCGCTCGCGGAGCTCGTCCAGGGTGTCGATCAGGGCGAGCGAGTGGCGCTTCTCGCCGCCGACGGCGTAGCCCTTGAGGTACCAGGCCATGTGCTTGCGCAGGTCGCGCATGCCCTTGCCCTCGTCGCCGTCGAAGTACTCGACCATGAGCAGGCCGTGCCGGTAGATCGTGTCGGCCACCTCGCGCAGCCCGGGCCGCACGCGCAGGTCTGAGCCGTTGAACGCGGCGGCAAGGTCGGCGAACAGCCAGGGGCGACCCTGGCAGCCCCGGCCCACGACGACGCCGTCGGCCCCGGTCTCCTCGACCATGCGCACGGCGTCCTCGGCGGACCAGATGTCGCCGTTGCCGAGCACCGGGATGGTGCGCACGGCCTCCTTGAGGCGTGCGACGGCCTCCCACTCGGCCTGCCCGGAGTAGTGCTGGGCGGCGGTCCGGGCGTGCAGGGACACGGCGGCGACGCCGAGCGACTCCGCGATCCGGCCGGCCTCGAGGTAGGTGAGGTGGTCGTCGTCGATGCCCTTGCGCATCTTGATGGTCACGGGCACGCCGTGCGGCTCGGCGGCCTCGACCGCTGCCTTGACGATGTCCGTGAAGAGCTGGCGCTTCCACGGCAGGGCGGCGCCGCCGCCCTTGCGCGTCACCTTGGGTACCGGGCAGCCGAAGTTCAGGTCGACGTGGTCGGCCCGGTCCTCACCGGCGATGATCTTCACGGCCGCGCCCACGGTCGCCGGGTCCACGCCGTACACCTGCGCCGAGCGCGGCGTCTCCTCCGGGCCGAACGTGACGATCCGCAGGGCCTCCACGTTGCGCTCCACGAGCGCGCGGCTGGTCACCATCTCCGCGACGTACAGGCCCGGGTCGAAGCCGGCCGACCGGCCGGCCTCGCGGCAGAGCGTGCGGAAGGCGCGGTTGGTCACGCCGGCCATCGGTGCGAGCACCACCGGCGTGCCCACCGTGATGGGCCCGATCTGGAGGGGCTTGAGCAGCGGGGTCGGGGCGAGCGCGGAAGTCACGGGTCCATTCTGGCGCACACCGCCGGGAGGCCGCTGCGACGCGGGCCACAGGCCCGCCTTGAACGGTGAAACATCTTTTGCCGACCTCTGTCGGACATGCTTCTAATTGCACTGCTGGGACGTCGTG
The DNA here is from genome assembly GCF_044389675.1 of Promicromonospora kroppenstedtii. Taxonomy (NCBI): domain Bacteria; kingdom Bacillati; phylum Actinomycetota; class Actinomycetes; order Micrococcales; family Promicromonosporaceae; genus Promicromonospora; species Promicromonospora kroppenstedtii. The sequence goes on from NZ_JBIRYI010000014.1 coordinate 122,687, forward strand.
GGGGAGCGACGCTCCGGGACGTGAAACCGGGCAACCGGACCGTGCACGAGCGCATGGGGGTCTCGCGATGGCGCAGCAGTCCGAGAGCAGCACGCAGGATCGCACGGCGAAGATCAGCGTGGCCACGCTCACCGCGATGGTCGTCGGCTCGATGGTGGGCGCCGGCGTCTTCTCGCTGCCGAGCCGCTTCGCCGGCGAGACCGGGGTGCTGGGCGCGCTGATCTCCTGGACGATCGCCGGTACCGGCATGCTCATGCTCGCCTTCGTGTTCCAGCGGCTCGCGATCCGCAAGCCCGACCTCGACTCCGGGGTCTACGCCTACGCGAAGGCCGGGTTCGGCGAGTACCTCGGTTTCTTCTCGGCCTTCGGGTACTGGGCGAGCGCGTGCGTCGGCAACGTCACCTACTGGATCCTCATCATGTCGACGCTGGGCGCGGTGCTGCCCGTGCTGGGGGAGGGCGACACCCTCGTGGCGTTCGTGGCGTCGTCCGCCTGCGTGTGGGGGTTCTACCTGCTCGTGCGCCGCGGCGTGAAGGAGGCGACGACGATCAACCGCATCGTCACCGTCGCCAAGCTGGTGCCGATCATCATGTTCGTGCTCATCGCGGCCTTCCTGCTCGACCCTCAGGTGCTCGCGGAGAACTTCCAGGGCTACGGCATCACCGGCCCGCTGTTCGACCAGGTGCGCGGCACCATGCTCGCCACGGTCTTCGTCTTCCTCGGCGTCGAGGGCGCGAGCGTCTACTCGCGGCACGCGCGGCGCCGGGAGGACGTCGGCCGGGCGACCGTGCTCGGCTTCCTCATGGTGCTCGCCATCTTCGCGTCGGTCACCATCGTGTCCTACGGCATCCTCCCGATGCAGGAGATCGCGGACCTGCGCCAGCCGTCGATGGCGGGGGTCCTGGAGGCGGCCGTCGGCGGCTGGGGCGCCGTCTTCGTGAGCGTGGGCCTGATCGTGTCCGTCCTCGGCGCCTACCTGGCGTGGACCCTGATGTCGTCCGAGGTGCTGTTCGTCGCGGCCAAGGACCGGGACATGCCGCGGTTCCTCGCGACGTCCGACGCGAACGACGTGCCCCGCGCCGCCCTCCTCATGACGACCGTGCTGATCCAGGTGGTCCTGTTCGTCACGCTGCTGTCCGACGACGCGTTCACGTTCGCGCTCGACCTCACCAGCGCGCTGTCGCTCATCCCGTTCCTGCTCGCCGCCGGCTTCGCGTTCAAGCTGGCGCTGGGCCGCGGCGGGCCGGCGGAGGGCAGCCGCACCACGGGCGACCTCGTCATCGCGTCCCTCGCCGTGCTCTACACGGCGTTCCTGCTCTTCGCGGCCGGGCTCACGTTCGTGCTGCTGTCGTTCGTGATCTACGCCCCGGCCACGATCCTGTTCGCGATGACGCGGCGCGAGCAGAACCGGCGGGTGTTCAGCCGGGGTGAGCTGGTGATCTTCGTCGTGTCGGTGGTCGGGGCGGTGACCGGCGTCGTCGCGCTGGCCACGGGCACGATCTCCATCTGAAGGCGATCTCCGTCCGAAAGGGAAGACCATGACGATCCAGAGCGACGACACGACGCGGCCCTCGGCGGCCTACGGGGTGCACTCGGAGGTCGGGCGCCTGCGCAAGGTGCTGGTCTGCCGTCCGGGCCTGGCCCACCGGCGGCTCACGCCCACCACCTCGGACGACCTCCTGTTCGACGACGTGCTGTGGGTGGACCGGGCGATCGAGCACCACGCCGGGTTCGTCGCCGACCTGCGGTCCCGGGACGTCGACGTCGTGGAGCTGCACGACGTGCTCGCCGCGACCATGCGGGTGCCCGGGGCACGGGACTGGCTGCTGGACCGCAAGATCGTGCCGGGCGTGGTCGGCACCGGCATGATCGACGCGACCCGCGAGTTCCTCGAGGGCCTGGCCCCGGAGCAGCTCGCCGAGTACCTGATCGGCGGCCTGGCCACGCAGGACGTGCCCGACCTGCCGGCCGCCCACCGCTCGCTCGCGGAGTACACGCTCGACTCCCGCGAGTACCTGATGGCGCCCGTGCCCAACACCCTGTTCACGCGGGACACGACCTGCTGGCTCTACGGCGGCGTGACGCTCAACCCCCTGTACTGGCCGGCCCGGCACGACGAGACGCTGCTGATGAAGGCCGTCTACGAGTTCCACCCGGACTTCGTGGGGTCCACCGTCTGGTGGGGCGACCCGGAGACCGACCACCAGCGGGCCACGCTGGAGGGTGGCGACGTGATGCCCGTGGGCAACGGCACCGTGCTGGTGGGCATGAGCGAGCGCACCTCCCGGCAGGCGATCACGCAGGTCGCCGCTGCCCTGTTCGCGGGCGGCGCGGCGCAGCAGGTGGTCGTGGCGGGCATGCCCAAGCTCCGCTCGGCCATGCACCTGGACACGGTCATGACCTTCGCCGACGTCGACACCGTGACCGTCTATCCCCGCATCGTCGAGGCGATCCACGCGTTCGTGCTGCGGCCGGGCAGCGACGGGGAGGTCGCCGTCACCGACGAGGGCGCCACCTCGTTCCTGGACGTCGTGGCGCGCGAGACCGGGCTCGGCGAGCTGCGCGTGATCGAGACCGGCGGCGACGTGTACGAGTCCGAGCGCCAGCAGTGGGACAGTGGGAACAACGCGGTAGCGGTGGAGCCCGGGGTCGTGTTCACGTACGACCGCAACACGACCACCAACGACCTGCTGCGCAAGGCCGGCATCGAGGTCATCGAGATCAACGGCGCCGAGCTGGGACGGGGCCGCGGCGGCGGCCACTGCATGACCTGCCCGATCGTCCGCGACCCGGCCTTCTGAGCGCGCGGTCCCGGTTCGCCCCGGCGCCCGTGGCCGGGCAAGATACGGCCTGACCTGATCTTTGGCCATGGGTAGTTCAATCGTGGACGGGCCCCGCGCCCGGGGATACGGTTCGGCTGCGGTATGCCGAGGGTCGTTGACGGGTGTCGAAGAGGGAGTTGCGCATGGCCGGCCGGATTCTGGAGCTTGACGCAAGACAGTGGGCTGCGGTGACGGCCGAGGCGAGGGACGGCGGCGGCACGACCGCCGTGGGCACGGCGCTTGCGGAGCACCTGGGCGCACCCGTGCGCGCGACCCTGATCGCCACGTCCGGCTCGAGCGGCACGGTGACCCGGCTGACCCTGATCGGCGACCACGCGCTGCTGGTGATCCAGGTGATCGCCGAGCGCGACGGGGAGACCTTCCTGGCGCCCGGCGCCGAGCTGCGGTTCGCCACGGCCGACCAGCTGTGGCCCGCGCTGACCGCCGCCCTGCCGCCGTTCGAGGCCCTGCGGGCCCCGGCGTCGGCCGTGCCCGGCCCCGCGCTGGGCTCGACGCCGTCCACCGGCCCGGTCGTCGACCGGGCCGAGCTGGTCCGGCTGCTCGACGACGAGCAGGCGAACCTCCAGGTCAGCGTCGAGGCGTGGGGCGACTCGGACGCTCCCGAGGTGGTCTGGCCGCGGCTCTGGTCCGTGGTGGACGGCCGCCTGCTCGACGTGCGGACCGACGACGGCGCGGTGGCGCCCGTCGAGCGGCCGGCCGGCTCGGTCGCCGCCGAGCTGCAGTGGGCCCTGGTCGGCGCGGTGGACGCCACCACGCCGGAGCCCGGCACCGGTGCCGAGGGTGAGGCACGGCAGTGAGCGACACGATGCAGGGGCAGGATCCGGAACAGGTACGGGCCCTCGCCAAGATGCTCGAGGACGGCGCCTCACAGCTGGAGTCGGTCAAGTCGATCACCTCCGTCGCCGTCTGGGGCTTCGACGGGGCGGGCCCCAACGTCGAGCAGATGCGCGGCGAGTGGGAGTCGCAGCACGCGCCCATGCTCGGCACCGTCGCGGAGTCGCTGACCACCTACGCCCAGCGGGCGAGGGCCAACGCCGACGCCCAGGACCAGACCTCGAACACGTACGACGGCGGCGGCTTCGCCGGGGTCTCGACCCAGGGGTCGGGCAACACGGGCGGGGACGACGACGGCGGCGGCGTGCTCGACTGGCTCGGGGACAAGGCGGGCGACCTCTGGGACGCCGGCGGCGACGCCGTCGACTGGGTCGGGGACAAGGCCGGGGACGCCGCGGGCTGGATCGGCGACCGGGCGAACGACCTCTGGGACGCCGGCGGCAACGCGGTCGACTGGCTCGGCGACAAGGGCTCCGCCGCGGTCGGCTGGCTGGGCGACCGGGGCTCCGACGTCCTGGGCTGGCTGGGCGACCGCGGGAGCGCCATCGGCGGCGCGTTCATGAACGTGGGCGACGCCGGCCTGCAGCTCTGGGACGCGACCGGTGGGGCGATCCTCGACGGCGAGTGGCCACGGACGACGGAGGTGCTCGCGTCCGGCATCCGGCTCGCGGGCACGACGGTCGGCCTGGGTCTCACCGCCGGCTCGCTCGGCATGTTCGATCCCAAGGTCTTCGACGACGGCGACCCGTACGCGGGGGACCCGACGGACGTCGCCGCACCGCGCGAGCCCTCCAGCATCTCGGAGGTCGCGCTCGGCGTGACCGACTCGTACAACGCCGGCGACGGCAACGTCCGGATCACCACGATCGACGGGCCCGACGGCCCGCGCGTCATCGTCAACGTGCCCGGCACCGAGGCGTGGAACCCCTCGGCGGGCGACAACCCCATGGACCTGACCGGCAACCTGGTCACGGCGGGCGGCTCGCGCTCGACCATGAGCGAGGCCGTCATGCTCGCCATGCGGAACGCGGACATCCCGCCGGGTGCCGAGGTCATGATGGTCGGTCACTCCCAGGGCGGCATGACGGTGGCCGACCTGACGTCCGACCCCGGGTTCGTGAGCGAGTTCAACGTCACCCATGCGATGACCTACGGCTCGCCGATCGACAGCGCGCACATCGACCCGTCGGTGAGCGTGCTGGAGATGCAGCACCAGCACGACGTCGTCCCACGCCTGGACCTCGGCGACTCGCGGTTCCCGTTCCTGCCCGGCGGGCAGAACGAGAGCGCCAACCACACCAGCGTCACGTTCGACGACCCGGGCTCCGCCTTCAACGCCGTGGCCAACCACGACCATGCCGAGGCGTACCCGAACTCCATGGCGAACAGCACCGACCCCGGGTACCTCGCCTACCAGCAGGAGCTGCGGGACAGCGGGTTCCTCACGTCTCCCGACTCGAACTCGATCGTGACCGCGCAGGACGTCCACGTCGGCCGGAAGAACTGATGGGCGAAGGCTGGGCGCGCCGCCGGCGCCGGCTCGTGGACCGGCTCTCGGAGTCCGGACCGGTCGGCGGCGGGCTCGCGGCGCTGCTCAGCCTGGGCAAGGCGCGCAACCCGGACTGCGAGGAGCTGCTCACCACGACGGCGCTCGCCGTCGAGGGCGTCGTCTCGGCGGAGTTCGAGTGCAGCGACCAGTTCGGCGGCGGCTGGCAGCGCGGCAAGGTGGTGGTGCGGGCGTCGTCGGAGGACGAGGCGGTGCGGGTGATGGAGGCGCTGCTGCGGGCCTTCGCGGCCGAGCCGCGGCTGGAGCCGCGCTGGGCCACCCCGCAGGAGTACCGGAACGAGGACGGCTCGGTCGTGGTCGGGGCCCGGCACGCGGGGTTCTCCGGCGTGCCGACGATCCGCCAGGTACGGGAACACTACGAAGAGGGACTGGCTGAATGATGCGACGTGACCGAGCGCGGTACCTGCCCGCCGTCCTGGCGGCGGCGCTGGTGCTGCCCTTGTCGGCGTGCTCGTCGGGCGACACCGACCGGTGCGCCGAGGCGTTCACCGAGGCGGCGACGGCGGTCTCCGGCGTGGTCTCGGCCGAGTGGGAGTGCAGCGACAACTTCGGTGGCGGCTGGCAGCGCGGCGACGTGGTGGTCTCGGCGACCACCGAGGACGAGGCCGTCGAGGTGATGGACGGCGTGCTGCGGTCCATCGCCGCGGCAGGCGACCTCGAGGACACCTGGGCGACCCCGCAGCAGTACGCGAACGAGGACGGGTCGATCGTCGTGGGTGCGAACGACCTCGGCTTCAACGGCCCGCCGACCGTCGGCGAGGCCCGCGAGCACTACGGCATCACGCCGGGCTGACCCACCCACTGACCTGTTGCCGGTCGAGCCTGTCGAGACCCGGGTCTCGACAGGCTCGACCGGCCTTCGGAGCAGCGGTGCGTCAGCCCCGCAGCCAGACCGTCGTGTCCGACGGCAGCTCGCCCGAGCCGGCGTCGAGCTCGCCCGAGGCGACCAGCACCTGCGCCCCGGCGGGCAGCGCGAACGGCGTCGCGCCCAGGTTGGCGACCACGACGACGTCGGCCACGCGGAAGGCGACGACGTCCGGGTGCTCGGCCAGGGAGTCGACCCACGAGAGCACGCCCGCGCCGAGGTTCTCGGCCCGGCGCAGGCCGAGGGCCGCCCGGTACATCTCGAAGGTCGAGCCCTCGACGCCGTACTGCTGGTCGGCGGCGAGCTCGGCGTAGACGTCGGGCTGCGGCAGCCAGGTCTTGCCCGTGGGGCCGAACCCGTTGCCCGGCGCGCCACCGACCCACGGCAGCGGCACACGGCAGCCGTCGCGGCCCGGCTCGGCGCCGTTCGTGCGGAAGAAGGACGGGTCCTGCCGCACGTCGTCGGGCAGGGCGGTATGGTCGGGCAGGCCCAGCTCCTCGCCCTGGTACACGTACGCCGAGCCCGGCAGGCCGAGCATGAGCAGCGTCGCGGCGCGGGCGCGGCGCAGGCCGAGCGCGGCGTCGGGCTGCGGGTCGGTCGCGCCGATGCCGTTGAGCTGGCGTCCGCCGATCTCTTCCAGGCCGAAGCGCGAGGCGTGCCGCACCACGTCGTGGTTGGACAGCACCCAGGTGGTGGGGGCGCCGACGGCCTCCATGGTGCTCAGCGACGCGTTGACGACGGTACGAACGGTCGCGGCGTCCCAGGGCGCCGTGAGGAACGAGAAGTTGAAGGCCTGGTGCATCTCGTCCGGGCGCACGTAGCGGGCCAGGCGGCTCAGCGGCTCGACCCAGGCCTCGGCCACGAGGCAGCGGTCGCCGTCGTACTCGGCGAGCACCTTGTGCCAGGCGCGGTAGATGTCGTGCACGCCGTCCTGGTCGAACATGGGGCCGCGGTTGCCCGCGCCCGTGGAGCCGTCCTCGGGGGCACCCGGGTCGGACTCGGAGGCATCCTCGACGGTGCCCTCGACCATCGCGACCTGGCCGTCCCAGTCGGGCAGGCCCGGGGCCTTGATCATGCCGTGCGCGACGTCGACGCGGAACCCGTCCACGCCCCGGTCGAGCCAGAACCGCAGCACGCCCTCGAACTCGGCGCGGACCTCCGGGTTCTCCCAGTTCAGGTCGGGCTGCGTGGAGTCGAACAGGTGCAGGTACCACTGCGGGCCGAGCGGGCCGTCGTCCTCGCGCGGCGCCAGCCGCGTCCACGCCGGGCCGCCGAAGATCGACTGCCAGTTGTTCGGCACCTCGTCGCCGGCGGGACCGCGCCCGTCGCGGAACATGTACCGCTCGCGCTCGGCCGAGCCGGGGGCTGCGGCCAGCGCCTCCTGGAACCAGGCGTGCTGGTCGGAGGAGTGGTTCGGCACGAGGTCGACGATGACCTTGAGGCCGCGCTCGTGGGCGCCGGCGAGCATCTCGTCGAAGTCGGCGAGCGTGCCGAACAGCGGGTCGATGTCGCGGTAGTCGGCGACGTCGTAGCCCGCGTCCTTCTGGGGCGAGCGGTAGAACGGGCTCAGCCAGACGGCGTCCACACCGAGCTGCGCCAGGTGGTCCAGCTTGGCGGTGACACCCGGCAGGTCGCCGGTCCCGTCGCCGTCACCGTCCGCGAACGAGCGCGGGTAGACCTGGTAGATCACCGCGTCGCGCCACCACTCGCCGCTGGTCGCGGGGGTGTGGGCGGGCGCGCCGGCGGTGAGGTCGACGGTGCTGAGCGAGGTCGTGCTGGTCACGTGTGGCGTCCTCAGGGGTCGGGAAAAGGGGCTGTAACGCTTGCAGCAAGCGTACGGGAGGAATCGCCCCCGATCGGCCAGTGTGCTGCGTCAGACAGCCCTCAGGCGGGGGCGTGCGGGGCCGCGCCCGTCGAACCGCGCACCACCAGCTCGGGGGTGAACAACAGTTCCGAGCGCGGCGCGCGCTCGCCCTGGATCTCGGTGAGCAGGGCGCTCACGGCGGCGTGCGCCATGTCGGCCACGGGCTGCCGCACCGTCGTCAGCGGCGGGTCGGTGAACGCCACCAGGGGCGAGTCGTCGTAGCCGACGACGCTCACGTCGTCGGGCACGGAGAGGCCACGGGCGTGCGCCGCGCGCACGGCGCCCAGCGCCATCAGGTCGGACCCGCAGACCACGGCGGTGTGCCCGGCGTCGAACAGCTCGCCTGCCGCGGCCTGGCCGCCCTCCAGCGTGTAGAGCGTGAGGCTGACGTGCGCGCGCGCCTCCTCCTCGGTGTCGGCCAGGCCGTGCCGCAGGAGCTGGGCCACGAAGGCCTCGATCTTACGCTTGGCCGGCACGAACCGGTCCGGCCCGATGGCCATGCCGATGCTGCGGTGGCCCAGCGCTACCAGGTGCCGCACCGAGAGCTCGATGCTGGCGCTGTCATCCGGCGACACGAACGGGGCGTCGATGCCCTCGGCGTAGCCGTTGATGAGCACGATCGGCAGTCCGCGGCCGCGCAGCCGCTGGTAGCGCTCCGTGGAGGCGCGCGTGTCGGCGTGCTTGCCGGACACGAACACGATGCCGTCGACCGCGTGGTCGATCAGGGTCTCGACGTACTCGTCCTCGGTGGTGCCGCCCGGCGACTGCGTGCACAGCAGCGGCGTGTACCCGCGCGAGGCGAGCTGCGACTCGATGGCCTGCGCGAACGCGGGGAAGACCGGGTTGGACAGCTCGGGGACCACCAGGCCGATGAGGCCGGCGGGTCGGGCCCGCAGCGCGGACGGGCGCTCGTAGCCCAGCACGTCGAGGGCCGCGAGCACCGCCTGCCGGGTCTCGCCGGCCACGCCGGGCTTGCCGTTGAGCACGCGCGACACGGTCGCGGTGGAGACCCCAGCCTGCTCGGCGAGGTCGGTCAGTCGGGTGCGCACGCCTGGCAGCCTAAGTGACATGTGACCTCCTCGTCCCGGGTGATCCACGGGTGTCGCGCCCCTGTCGCGCCCCGTGGTCGCCGCCGTCGTCCTGGTAACGGCTGCAAGCGATGCTGAAACTTTATCGCAACTTCTTGCATAATGGGCCGACGTGCCCGTACGGTTCGGGCATCGAAACCCAGGCCCGACGTCGGGCCGCGAACCATCGGGAGTGACGATGCGACGGAGCATCCTGACCGCCGCTGTCCTGACCACGACGCTGGCGCTGGCCGCCTGCGCGGGCGGCGCGGAGGAGAAAGCGGGCGGCGAGGAGTCGGCCGCACCGAACGGCGAGGGTGCCACCCTCACCGTGTGGGTCGACGAGACCCGCCAGGCCGCCGTGGAGGAGGCCGCTGTCGGCTTCGAGGAGACCACGGGCGCCGACGTCGAGGTGGTCCTGAAGAACTTCGAGGACATCCGGCCCGACTTCCTGGCGCAGGTGCCCACGGGCAAGGGCCCGGACATCACGGTCGGCGCGCACGACTGGCTGGGTGAGCTCACGACCAACGGTGTCGTGGCCCCGATCGAGCTCGGCGACACGGCCGACAAGTTCGAGCCGGTCTCCGTCTCGGCCTTCACGCAGGACGGCCAGGTCTACGGCCTGCCCTACGCGGTGGAGAACATCGCGCTCATCCGCAACACGGAGCTCGCCCCGGAGGCGCCCGCCACCTGGGACGACGCGATCGCGGCCGGCAAGGACGCCGGCACCAAGTACCCGCTGCTGATCCAGACCTCCACCGAGGGCGACCCCTACACCTTCTACCCGCTGCAGACGTCGTTCGGCGCCCCGGTCTTCGAGCAGAACGCGGACGGCTCGTACAAGCCCGAGCTCGCCCTCGGGGGCGAGGGCGGCACCGCCTTCGCCGAGTGGCTCGCGGAGCAGGGCGACGCCGGCAACCTGAGCACCGACGTCACCTACGACATCGCGCTGGCGGCCTTCGCCAAGGGCGAGTCGCCGTTCATCGTGGGCGGCCCGTGGATGCTGGAGTCGTTCGGCGACCTCGACCTGTCGATCGACCCGATCCCGAGCGCCGGCGGCGAGCCCGCCCAGCCGTTCGTGGGCGTGGCCGGCTTCTACGTGAGTGCGCAGAGCGAGAACGCGCTGCTCGCCAACGACTTCCTGGTCAACTACATGGCCACCCCCGAGGCGCAGCTCGCGCTGTACGAGGCGGGTGACCGTCCGCCGGCCCTCATCGAGGCCGCCGACACCGCCTCCGAGGACCCGATCACCGCGGGCTTCCGTGAGGTCGGCGCCGACGCGGTCCCGATGCCGTCGCTGCCCGAGATGGGCGCCGTGTGGGCGTACTGGGGCGTGACCGAGGCCGCGATCGTCTCCGGCAAGTCCGACCCGGCGAAGGCCTGGGACAAGATGGTCGCCGACATCCAGGGCGAGATCGGTTGATGTACTCACCCGTGACCCGGGGCTCCGGCCGGACCGGCTGGAGCCCCGGGTTTCTCGTCAAGCTCGTCCTGATCGCCCTGGTCGACGCCCTGGGCGTCTACGCGGTGCTCGCCGCCTGGGGCGCGGAGTCCTGGGGCGTGCTGGCCGCCATGGTGGCGCTCCTGATCGTCGCCAACTGGGCCTACTTCTCCAAGCGCGCGCTGCCGCTCAAGTACATCCTGCCCGGCCTCGCGTTCCTGCTCGTCTACCAGGTGTACGTGGTGGCCTACACGGGCTACGTCGCGTTCACGAACTACGGTGACGGGCACAACTCCACCAAGGAGCAGGCCGTCGAGGCCCTCCTGGTGCAGAACGAGCGCCGCGTGGAGGGCTCGCCCTCCTCGCCCCTGACGGTGGTGGCCGACGGCGACACGCTCGGCTTCGCGATCGTCTCGCCCGACGGCGCGGTGCAGGCCGGCACGGCCGACCAGCCGCTGGAGCCCGTGGACGGCGCCTCCGTCGACGCCGGCCGGATCACCGCGCTGCCCGGCTACGACGTGCTGGAGTACGCCGCCGTCCTGGAACGGCAGCAGGAGGTCACCGAGCTGCGGGTGCCGGTGTCGGACGACCCGAACGACGGCTCGGTCCGCACCCAGGACGCCCGCACCGGCTACGTCTTCACGTCCACGCTGACCTACGACGCGGCGTCGGACACGATGACCGACACCACCACGGGCGTGACGTACACACCCAACGACGACGGCCAGTTCGAGGCCGCCGACGGGACCACCCTGCCCGTGGGCTGGCGCGTGCTGGTGGGCCTGGACAACTTCGTCACCGCGTTCGGCGACGACCGGTACGCCGGGCCGTTCGGCAAGATCCTGGTGTGGACGTTCGCGTTCGCCGTGCTCTCGGTCGCGTCCACGTTCCTGCTCGGCCTGTTCCTGGCGATCGCGTTCAACGACGCCCGCCTGCGCGGCCGCCGGATCTACCGGACGCTCGTCATCCTGCCGTACGCGATCCCGGGGTTCCTCGCGGCCCTGCTGTGGTCGGGCATGCTCAACCGGTCGTACGGGTTCGTCAACGAGGTGCTGCTCGGCGGGGCCTCGATCCCGTGGCTCACCGACCCGGTGCTGGCCAAGCTGGCCGTGCTGGGCGTGAACCTGTGGCTCGGTTTCCCGTACATGTTCCTGATCTGCACGGGGGCGCTGCAGTCGCTGCCGACCGACGTGCTGGAGGCCGCGAAGATCGACGGCGCCGGCCGCTGGCGCACGTGGCGGTCCATCACGCTGCCGCTGCTGCTGGTCGCGACGGCGCCGCTGCTCATCTCGTCGTTCGCGTTCAACTTCAACAACTTCACGCTGATCTACATGCTCACGGGCGGCGGCCCGCGGTTCGACGACGCCTCGGTGCCGCTGGGGCACACGGACATCCTCATCTCGATGGTGTACTCGGTCTCCGGGCTCGACGGCACTGCGGCCAAGGACTACGGCCTGGCCAGCGCCCTGTCGATCGTCATCTTCCTGGTGGTCGCGACCATCTCCGCCATCGCGTTCCGGCGCACCCGATCGCTCGAGGAGATCGCCTGATGAACTCGCGCACAGCACACGTCGCCCGGCGTCCCGGGCAGCGCGCCCGCTGGTTCTCCGAGATCGGCTGGCGGCACCTGGTCGGCATCATCGCCGTGGTCTACGCGGGCTTCCCGCTCGTCTACGTGGTCTCCGCCTCCCTGGCCGACGGCGGCACCCTGACCGGCTCGAACGAGCTGTTCGCGTCGGTGTCGGGGGCCAACTACGCGGCGCTCGCCGGCACGCGGTTCTGGACCTGGATGGCCAACACCCTGGTGGTGGCGGTCGCGACGGGCGCCGGCACCGTGCTCATGGGCGCGGCGGCCGCGTACGCCTTCTCCCGGTTCCGTTTCAGCGGACGCCGCGTGGGGCTCACGGCCCTGCTGATCATCCAGATGTTCCCGCAGATGCTCGCCTTCGTGGCGATCTTCCTGCTGCTCATCTCGCTCGGGAACGTGGTGCCCGGCCTAGGCCTGGACTCCAAGCTCTCGCTGATCTGCGTGTACCTGGGCGGGGCGCTCGGCGTGAACACGTTCCTCATGTACGGGTTCTTCAACACCGTGCCGCGAGAGATCGACGAGGCCGCGAAGATCGACGGTGCCTCGCACGCCCAGATCTACTGGACCATCGTGCTGCGCCTGACCGCGCCGATCCTCGCCGTGGTGGGGCTGCTGAGCTTCATCAGCACGTTCGGCGAGTTCATCATCGCGCGGGTGCTGCTCCAGTCGGAGGACAACTGGACGCTCGCCGTGGGCCTCTACGGCTGGGTCTCCTCGCTGCAGGACGCCAACTGGGGCCTGTTCACGGCCGGCGCCGTGATCTCGGCGGTGCCGGTGCTCGCGCTGTTCCTGTTCCTGCAGAAGTACATCGTGGGCGGGCTGACGGCGGGCTCCGTCAAGGGGTGAGCAGCTCATTCCCCTTTGAGGCCTAAGTTTCTTCGCTTTCCGGTACCGGAAAGCGAAGAAACTTAGGCCTCAAAGATGGGGTCACGGGCACCCTATGAGCCGGTCCACGGTTGGCGGATGAGCCTAGGGGCTGACCAGCCGCCGGTGCAGCGCGATCGCCGACAGGTCCGTCAGCGAGGCGACCTGGTCCACCACCACGCGCAGGCGCGCGGCGTCGTCGGGTGCCGCGCGCCAGTCCGCGGCGAGCGGCGGCTCCAGCTCGTCGGGCCCGCGGTCGGCGAGCACGCGCACCAGGTCGGTCAGGATCTCCCGCTCCCGCAGGTAGCGGGGCTCCTGGCCCCTGGGCGCCATCACGTAGGCCACCGCGATGCCCTTCAGGGCGAGGATCTCGTGCTCGATCTCGTCGGGCACCACGAGCCGCGCGGCGTAGCGCGTCAGCGCGCCGTCGCCGTACTCGGCGCGGGTCGCGTCGATCGCGGCTCCGATGAACCGGCCGATGAGCTGGCTCGTCATGTCCTTCAGCGAGGCCAGCGAGCCGCGCGACCCGTCGAAGGCCCGTACCAGGTGGCCCTCGCCGCGCAGGTACTCCTGCAGCCGGCCGATGGCGGCGTCGATCGCGTCGGCCCGGTACCACTCGCCGTACCAGGACCGGACGTACTCGGCCACGCGCGCCCGCTCCTCGGCGTCGGCCATGAGGTCCAGGTCGACGCGGCCCGCCACGACGCCGTCCTCGACGTCGTGCACGGAGTAGCTGATGTCGTCGGCGAGGTCCATGACCTGCGCCTCCAGGCACTTGACGCCGTCGGGCGCGTCCTTGCGCAGCCAGGTGAACACGGGCGCGTCGTCGGGGTAGACGCCGAACTTGCGGCTCGCCGTGCCGTCCGGCCGGGCCGGGCCCGCGCCGTACGCCCACGGGTACTTGACGCTCGCGTCGAGGCTGGCGCGGGTCAGGTTGAGGCCGGCGGGCACGCCGTCGAACCCGATCACCTTGGGTTCCAGCCGGGTCAGCAGGCGCAGGGTCTGCGCGTTGCCCTCGAAGCCGCCGATCGGCTCGGCGATCTCGGCCAGGGCGGTCTCGCCGTTGTGCCCGAAGGGCGGGTGCCCCAGGTCGTGCGTGAGGCAGGCGGTGTCGACGACGTCGGGGTCGCAGCCGAGCGAGCGCCCCATGCCGCGGCCCACCTGGGCCACCTCGAGGGAGTGGGTCAGGCGCGTGCGCACGAAGTCGTCGTGGCCGGCGCCGAGCACCTGGGTCTTGGCGCCGAGCCGGCGCAGCGCGGAGGAGTGCACCACGCGCCCGCGGTCGCGTTCGAACGGGGTCCGGGCCCGCGACTTGGGCGGTTCGGTCACCCAGCGCTCGACGTCCTGCGCGCTGTACGACGGCGGGATGCTCTTCCCGGGGGCTTGCTCCACGCTGGCCACTCTAGCCACGCGGCCGGGAATCCCGGAATCACGCGGCTCCGTGGCCTCGGTCGACGGGCCGTCGCCGGCGGAGGCAGGGCACTGCCTCCGCCGCGCCGCGTCACTTGTTGTTGCTGTACCAGCTCAGTCCGCCGGGGAGGTTGATCGAGTGCTTCTTGGTCTTGGAGTTCCAGGTCCAGGGACCCACCTTGAAGCTCATCGACGACAGGCCCCGCTGCGTGATGTTGAACTTGAGCGGCCCGAACGACAGCCGCTTGCGATACCTGATTCCCATGGTGCTTCTGTTCCTCCCTGAGTCGGGGCAAAGCGTACCGAACCGCGCTAGCCCGGCAAACCGCATCAGGGAGCGTGTCAGACGGCCGTCAGTCGCGGGCCGCGACCCAGGCGTCGCTGGCGCGCTGGACGTCGTCGGGCGTGACCGACTCCGCGACCGTCACGAAGTACCAGCGGTGCCCGAACGGGCAGCGCACCGCGGCCTGCCGGAACCCCTCGAACCAGTCGGCCGGCTCGGCCACGCTGCTTGCGCCGGCCTCGATCGCACGCGCGTAGGCGGTGTCGGTGTCCTCGACCGGGATCGTGAAGCTCGCGTGCGTCGGCGCGCCCGGCTCGGGAGCCGCCGAGTCGGGCGGGAAAGCGCCGGCCACGGTGAACGTGGACTCGCCCGCGGCGGACCGCAGGATCAGGTCGGAGTGGATCACGGCGTCGCCGGCGGTGATCACGTCGAGCGTCTCGGCGCCCAGCGCGGCCTCGTAGAACGCGATGGCGGCCCGGGCGTCGGACACGGCGATGTTGGGGTGCAGGGCTGAGTTCTTCATGTGACCGATGCTCGCGCGTCCCGGGTGTGCCAGTCTTGGAAGAATGCGACAGGTGTTCGACGGCGAGATCTCGGCGGGCGCGCTCTCGGCCGGAGTCTCAGCCGGAAGCGCTGCGGGCAGCGCCCTGGAGTCCGGTCCCACGCTCGGCATCGTGAACCCCGTGCGGGCGCGCGACCGGTTCGCGCTGGCCCGCGTCGAGCCCGCGCCCGACCTCGCCGACCTCGTGGACTGGCACTGGGTGATCACCTGGGACCTGCCGCCCGGCGTCACGTTCACGCAGAACGTCCTGCCGCACCCGGTGGGCCAGGTGGTCGCGGAGCGCACGGGCTATCTCGCCTACGCCATGCCGCTCGCGCCGGTCGACCGGCGCACCCTGTCCGGGACCGGCGCCGTGGTCGGCACCAAGCTGCGCCCCGGCGGCTACCGCGCCCTGCTCGGGCTCGCGCACGCGGGCGAGCGCGGCGCCGTCGGGCCGGCCGCGTTCCTCGGCCCGACGGCGCCACGCACCTGCGCCGAGGCGCTCGCGCAGGCCTCGGCCGGGCAGCCCGACGCCGCCGTCCGGACCGTCACCCCGTTGCTCCAGGCCGCCGCAGAACGGGCCCGGACGCCGCGGTCCACTGCTGCGCTGGCCGCGCTCCGTGAGGCGTTCGCAGCCATCGCCGACGCCGTGCCCGGCAGCACCGTCGCGGCGCTCGCGACCGGGCTCGGCACCACGCCGCGCTCGCTGCAGCGCCTGTTCGCCGACTGGGTCGGGGTGAGTCCCAAGTGGGTGCTGCGGCGGCACCGGGTGCACCTCGCCGCAGAGCTGCTGGGTCGTGACCCGGCCCTGGACCTGGCGGGGCTCGCGGCCGCCGTCGGCTACTACGACCAGGCGCACTTCACCGGGGAATTCGTGCGCGCGGTGGGTGTCGCGCCGGGCGAGTACGCGCGGAGCTGCGCGGCGGCGCTCGGCGCCTGAGCAGGTCGCCCTAGCGCGACTCGATCCGGCCCAGCGGGTTGCTGCTCGTCGCCAGGTCCGCGCGGGCCGCCGCCCAGCTCGATCCCTCGATACCGAGCGCGTCACGCAGGTAGGCCCAGGTGAGCCGCTGGATCAGGGCCACGCGCTCGGGGTGCTCGTCGGTGGTCTCGCTGATCGCGTAGCCGCCGATCCCGCCCAGTGAGTGCTCCGCCCCGAACAGGGTGAGCAGGGTCTTGGTCCCCGGGCTGAGAAAGTACGGGTCGGTCGTCCAGTCCGGCCCGCGGACGCTCAGCGGGAGCTCGTCGTGGTCGCCGGCGACCACCAGGGCCTGCGTCGACATCTCGGCGAAGCTCGGGTTCCGCAACCACGGGAAGTTCTCGGCGGCGTACGGCGTCAGGTCCGCCCCGCCCCGGCCGGCCGTGGCGAACAGCACGCCGGCCTTGATGCGCGGGTCGGACAGGTCCTCAGCCTTCGTGCCCTCCGGGCCGCTGCCCTCGGGCCCGCCGTCCGGGTCGCCGACCCGCAGGCCCAGCAGGATGCCCGCCGTCTGGCCGCCGAAGGAGTGCCCCGCCGCGGCGATACGGTCCCGGTCGAGGCGCCCGGCGAGGCCGGGCACGGCGGCTTCCAGGACGTCGAGGTGATCGAGGACGCGCTTCATGTCGTCGACCCGATGACGCCAGAACCGTGGCCTGCGGGGGTCGTCCTGCGCGAGGCCGAGGGTCCTGGAGTCGAGGTGGGTCGGCTGGATCACCGCGAACCCGTGCGCGGCCCAGAAGTCGGCCAGCGGGCCGTAGCCGTGCAGCGACGAGCCGAATCCGTGCGACAGGACGACGACCGGCAGGTTCCGCCCGGTCGCCGGGGCCGAGACCTTGACCTGGAGGTCCACGCCGCGGCCTGGTGCGTCCAGCGTCACGGGGTAGGCCGAGACGACGAGGTCTCCTGTGCTGCCGCCCGTCGCCGCGGTCTCCGGTGCTGCTGTCTCTGATGTGGTCATGGAACGAACTTCCTCTCCGGCGGGGCCGGCGGGCGGTCGACGACGGTGGCGACGTCTGGCCGACCCGCAGCCCCTCTCTCGTTCTGGTCGTGAGAACGCTGATCTGGCATCATGTTTAACCGGGACAGCGTCCCGATTAAACATACGGGACACTGTCCCGTTTATCAACGAGGTGCTGGAGGGAAGCCGTGGTGAGTGACAGCGAGCTGGAGGCGGTGCGTGTGGCCAGGCCCAAGCGGGCGGACGCGCGACGCAACGAGAAGGCGCTGCTCGACGCCGCCGCAGCGGTCTTCGTCACCTCGGGTGTGGAGGCTCCGATCCGGGACATCGCGTTCCGGGCCGGCGTCGGGACGGCCACGATCTACCGCCATTTCCCGACGCGGGCGGACCTCATCGTCGCCGTCTACCGACATCAGGTCGAGGATCTTGCCGAGGCCGGCCCGGCGCTCCTGGCGAGCAGCGCGACGCCGTATGCGGCGCTGGGTGGCTGGATGGACGCCTTCGTCGACTTCGTGGTGACCAAGCAGGGGCTGGCCACGGTGCTGCAGTCCGACGACCCGTGCTACGACCCGCTGCACACCTACTTCGTCGAGCGGCTGGAGCCGGTGTGCGCGCGCCTGCTCGACGCCGCGGCGTCGTCCGGCGAGATCCGGCCCGGGCAGGACGCCTACGAACTGATGCGCGGGGTCGGGGGCCTCTGTGCGGGCGCCGGGACCAATCCCCGCTATGACGCGCGCCGCCTGGTCGGGCTCCTCGTCGCGGGCCTGCGCGCCTGACCGTGCCGGGGGTGTGGACGACGGCGTCGTAGCCCGCCGCGCGAGCATAGACTTCGGAGCGTGGCCGGGCTGATCAGACGTGAGGATGTGGACCAGGTCCGCGAACGAGCGCGGATCGACGAGATCGTCTCGGCGCACGTGACCCTCAAGCCTGCCGGGGTGGGCGCGCTGGTGGGCCTGTGCCCCTTCCACGACGAGCGCAGCCCCAGCTTCAACGTGCGGCCCAGCGTGGGCCGGTACCACTGCTTCGGTTGTGGCGAGGGCGGCGACGTCATCGAGTTCGTCATGAAGATGGACGGGCTGAGCTTCACCGAGGCCATCGAGTACCTCGCGGGCAAGACGGGCGTGACGCTGCGCTACGAGGAGGGCGGCAACGCCCGTCCGCGGGAGGAGCCGGGCAAGCGCCAGCGCCTGCTGGAGGCGCACCGGGTGGCCGCGGACTTCTACGCGGAACAGCTCATGGGGCCTGACGCGACGGCGGCGCGCGCGTTCCTGGCGGAGCGCAGCTTCGACCGGTCCGACGCCGAGCGGTTCGGCGTGGGCTTCGCGCCCAAGGGCTGGGACTCGTTGCAGCGCCACCTCCAGGGCCGCGGGTTCACGCAGGCGGAGCTGGTGGCCAGCGGCCTGATGTCGCAGGGGCAGCGCGGTATCTACGACCGGTTCCGCGGGCGTGTCATGTGGCCCATCCGGGACGTGACGGGCGCGGTCATCGGGTTCGGCGCGCGGCGCCTGTTCGAGGACGACCAGGGCCCCAAGTACCTGAACACCCCCGAGACGAGCCTCTACAAGAAGTCGCACGTGCTGTACGGGATCGACCTGGCCAAGCGGGAGATCGCCAAGGGCAAGCGCGTGGTGGTGGTCGAGGGGTACACGGACGTCATGGCGGCGCACCTGTCGGGTGTGACGACGGCGGTGGCCACCTGCGGTACGGCGTTCGGCGGCGACCACGCCAAGGTGGTGCGGCGCCTGCTGGGTGACACGACGGCGGGCGGCGGCATGCAGCTCGCGTCGGGCGGCACCGTGGGCGGCGAGATCATCTTCACGTTCGACGGCGACGCGGCGGGCCAGAAGGCCGCCGAGCGCGCCTACGGCGAGGACCAGCGGTTCTTCGCGCAGACGTACGTGGCCGTGGCCGACGGCGGGATGGACCCCTGCGACCTGCGCATGGCCAAGGGCCCGGAGGCGGTGCGCGCGCTGGTCGACGGCCGCAAGCCGCTGTTCGCGTTCGTCATCCAGGCCAAGCTCAAGCAGTACGACCTCAACACGGTCGAGGGCCGCGTGCTCGCGGTGCGGGCGGCCGCGCCGGAGATCGTCGGCATCCGCGACCGCAGCCAGCGCGACGGCTACGTGCGCCAGGTCGCAGGCTGGATCGGCACGGAGATCGAGGAGGTGCGCCGCGAGGTGGCACGCGCGGCGTCGACGCCGTCGCAGCGCCGCCCGGCGGACCGGCCGGACGGCGCCCGGCCACCGTCGGGGGCGACGCCGGTGGCCGGTGCCCCCGGTGGGGGCCGCCCTGCGCAGGTGGCGCAGCTGCCCGCGCCGGACCCGCGCGACCCGGTGGCGCGCGACGAGCGGCTCGCGCTCGTGGCGGTGCTCCAGTACCCGCAGCACGTGCCGGCGTCGTTCGACGAGCTCGGCGAGGACGCGTTCGCGGTGCCGGCCTGGCGCGCGGTGCACGCGGCGATCCGGGCGGCCGGGGGTGTGGCCGTCGGGCGCGAGCTGTCGGCCGCGCAGTGGGTCGCCGCCGTCCTGGAGCAGTCCCCCGAGTCGGTGGCGATCGTGGTCACGCAGCTCTCGGTCGCGTCCCTGCCGGAGGACCGGGAAGCGGCCGTCGCGGCGTTCGTCGAGGGCCTGGTGCGGCGCGTCGTCGACCTGGGCCTCAAGCGCCGGGTCGACGACGCGCGCAGCCGCCTGCAGCGCCTGGACCCGTCCGACGAGAGCGCCTACAACGCGGCGTTCGCCGAGCTGCTCGCGATCGAGAGCGAGCGCAGGGCGCTGCGCGAGAGCGCATGAGGGCCGGGTCGGCTGCTGAGGTCGCCACTCTCCTTGCACGCTGATTCTGAGGTCGGCAGTCTGCATCGAGATCGGTCCAGCGCTGGACCGATCTCGATGCAGACTGCCGAACTGGCAGGTTCGGGGTCAGGGGAGTGCCGACCCGCAGCGGGTCAGGCCGGCGTCGGCGCAGGGTGGTCCCTGCCCAGGAGGTCCGCGTCCAGGGACACCGCCGCGAGCTGGCCCGACGCCGCCGCCATGAGCACCGACGCCATCGGCCCCGGCATCGCCGCGGTGTGCGCCATGTCGCCGGCCGCGAACACGCCGGGCAGGCTGGTGCGGGCCATCGCGTCGACCTCGACGGCACCCGACGGCAGCAGCGTCAGCCCGAGCTGCTCCGCGAACGGCGCCCGCTGACCGAACTCGGCGGCCACGAAGATGCCGCCCACCTCCTCGTCCGGCCCGTCCGCGAGGACGACGCGGGCGCCGTCGGCCGTGGGCACGAGCTCCTTGACGGGCTCGGGCCGCACGGCCACCCCGCCGTCGGCCAGGAGGGCGCGGGTGTCGGCGTCGAGGTCGCCGCCGTCGGCCAGGACGGTCAGGCGGCTCGCGATGCGTTCCAGCAGGAACGCGACCCGGGCGACGTGCGGGCCGCTGCCGAGGACGGCGACGGGCCTGCCGCTGAGCTCGTGCCCGTGGCAGTAGGGGCACACGGCCGCGACGGTGCCGAACAGCGGTTGCAGCCCGGGGATCGAGGGCAGGGTGTCGCGCAGGCCGGTCGCGAGCACGACGCCGCGGGTGGTCAGGTGCTCGCCGCCCACCTCGACCCGGAACCCGGCCCCGTCGGATACGACGGCGGTCGCGGCGCCCTCTCGGACGGTCACCGTCGCGTAGGCGGCGAGCTCGCCGCGGGCCACGGTGCGGAACTCCGCCGGGGGCCGGCCGTCGTTGGTCACCACGTTGTGCATGTGCTCGGCGGTGGCGTTGCGGTACTCGCCGGAGTCGAGCAGCAGCACGCGCCGGTGCATGCGGCCGAGGGTGAGGGCGGCCTGCAGCCCGGCGGGACCGCCGCCGATCACGACGGCGTCGTAGGAGTTCAGTGGGGGTGTGGCAGACATGGCAGGGCTCCGTTTCCCGGGACGTCTTGCGGTACCACCCCAGGATGTGACTTCATGTTGACATGAAGTCAAGCGAGACCTGGTCGGTCGGCGAGACGGCCCGTCGGTTCGGGCTGGAGACCCATGTGCTGCGCTACTGGGAGGACGAGGACCTGCTGCGGCCCGCGCGCGACGGCGCCGGGCGGCGGCGCTACGGGCGCGACGACGTCGTGCGGGTGGGCGTCATCGTGCGCAGCAAGGCGGCGGGCATGAGCCTGGAGCAGGTGCGGGTCATGCTCGACGCCGGGGCGTACGACCGGCACCAGGTCCTGGAGGCGCACATCGCGGACCTGGACCGCCGGATGGCCGACATGGCGGCGTCCCGCGCGATGACGGAGCACGCGCTGCAGTGCCGCGCGCACGACATCGCGACCTGCCCCGGGTTCCGCAAGCACGTGCAGGACGTGCTCGACGGAGTCCGGGAGGGCTTCGCGGTCACGCCGACCGCGTAACCGTTACACGGACTGTGTGACCTTCGGGTTGTCGCGGGGGAGCAGCAGCACCGTCACGATCATCACCGCGGCGCAGGCCACGACGCACCAGAAGACCAGGTGCATCGCGTGCGCGAGCCCGGCCCCCTCGGGCGTGCCGTCCGCGCCGACGACGGTCAGGGCGTTGACCACCGCGCCGAGCGCTGCGACGCCGACGGCCTGCCCGATCGACCGGGCGAACATGTTGGTGGCGGTCACCGCCCCGCGCTCGCCCCAGCCCACGCTGTGCTGGGCGGCGAGCAGGGTCGGCACGGCCACCAGGCCCATGCCCAGCCCGATCACGAACACGGCGGCCGAGATTTGCCAGACGGCGGCGTCGGCGTCGAGCAGGAGGGTGAGCAGCGCCCCCGCCAGCACGACCACCGAGCCGATGGTGCTGGTCCAGCGGAAGCCGATCGCGAGGTAGACACGTCCCGACAGGGTGGCCGCGATGGGCCAGCCGAGCGTGAGCGCGGCCAGCGCGAACCCGGCCACCAGCGGTCCGACGCCGAGCACACCCTGCGCGTAGATCGGGATGTAGGTGGACAGGCCGAGCGTGATGACGCCGACCATCAGCGACGCCGCCGTCGACGCGCCCACCACGCGGCGGCGCAGCAGCCGCAGGTCGAAGATGGGGTGCGGGTTGCGGCGCGCGGCCAGGGCGAACGCGACCAGCAGCGCCACCGCGGCGACGAAGATCGCGATCGACTGCGCGGAGGCCCAGCCCCAGGCGTGGCCGCCCTCCAGCAGCCCGAGCACGAGCAGCGTGCTGCCACCCGTGAGCAGGACGGCGCCCACGTAGTCGACGGGCTCGCGGGCGCCGTCGCGCTCCTTCTCGTGGAACTTGCGCCAGATCGCGAACAGGGCCACGGCCCCGATCGGCACGTTGACCCAGAAGATCCAGCGCCAGCTCACGAACTGGCTGAACACGCCGCCCAGCGTCGGGCCGAGCACCGAGGAGACCGCCCACACGCTGGCCATGTAACCCTGCGTCCTGGCGCGCTCGGCGAGCGTGTAGATGTCGCTCGTGATCGTCATGGACATCGGCAGGATCGCGCCCGCGCCCAGGCCCTGCAGCACCCGGAACCAGATCAGGGCCGGCATGCTCCAGGCCACGGCGCACAGGACCGACCCGAGCACGAACAACGCGATGCCGACGAGGATCACGCGCTTGCGGCCGAACACGTCGGCCAGCCGCCCGTACAGCGGCACGGTCACGGCCTGGGCCAGCGTGTACGCGGAGAAGAGCCAGGGGACCTGCTCGAACGCGCCCAGCTCGCGCGCGATCGTGGTCGAGGCCGTGGCGAGGATCGTGGCGTCGAGCGCCACCAGCGCCGTGGCGAGCATGAGCGCGCCGAGGATGGGACCACGGTCGCCGCGCAGGCCGAGCCGCGTGTCGGTGGTGGTGGACGTCGCGGTCATGCCTGGGGTTCCGGGGTGTGCTGCACGACACCTACAAGGTTGCCCGGGGCACCGCCTATTCCCGGTCACCGGGTGTTTTATTCCCGGCGGTTGCCCGGCCAGCCCTCCGGCAGGATGTCGCGCCCGCCGTCAGGTACGGAGTCGGCAAGGCGGGTGAGCGTCGCGAAGAACGCCCCGACGTCGTCCTCGCCGGGGCCGATCGCGTCCCGCAGGGTCCGGTCGAACTCGATCGCCTGCGTCTTGAGCCGGCGGAAGAGCGCCTCGCCCGCCTCGGTGACCTCGATGTGCTGCACGCGCCGGTTGTTCTCCTGGCGGCTGCGGACGATCAGCCCCCTGTCCTCCATGCCGCGCAGGTGGTGCGTGAGGGTGGCCTCCCGGATGCCGACGGCGTGCGCCAGCTCGCGCTGGGTGGCGGGTGTGCCCTGCTGTACGGCGAGCAGGATGTGCCAGACCTGCCAGGTCGCGCCCTGCTCCGAGAGGTGCGCGTCGAACGCCCGCATCACGCGGTGCACGGACTGCCACATCGCGACCGCGACGGGGACCGGACCCGGGTTCACCCCCTGTGCGGTGTCGCCTGGATCGCCGTCCGCCCGCCCGCTTGGTTGCATGGACGAAGGGTAGTTCGACCGTCACCGAAATGCATTGACGCCTAATCCTTAGATGCCTAACGTTGGCGGCCTGGAAGTTTCGGCACCTCAGACGGAGGCTCGACGATGGCCACGCAGGAAACCCCCGGCACCACAGGCACCTCACCCGAGGCGCTCGACGAAGCCCTCGCACCGCTGGCGGCCGCGCTCGGCGACCGCCTCCTCACCCCCTCGGCGGACACGTTCGCCGACACGGCGGCAGTGTTCGTGGGCGGCCCGCCGCTCACCCCGGCCGCCGTCGCGCGCGTCCGGACCACCGACGAGGTCGTGACGGCGCTCGCGGTCGCGCGGGACGCGGGCCTGCCGCTCGCGGTCCGCAGCGGCGGGCACCACCAGGCACGGCACGCCCTGGTCGACGGCGGGCTCGTGCTCGACCTGCGGCTCCTGGACGGCGTCGAGATCGACACCGCGGCCGGCGTCGGGCGCGCGCATGGCGGCGTGCTCGCGGGCGCGTACACGGCCGCGGCCGGCGCACACGGCCTGGCCACCGGGTTCGGCGACACGGCGACCGTCGGCGTCGGGGGCATCTCCCTCGGCGGCGGGATCGGCTACCTCAGCCGGCGCGACGGGCTCACGGTCGACAACCTGCTGGGTGCCGAGGTCGTCCTGGCGGACGGCAAGGTGGTCCAGGCCGACGCCGACAACAACCCCGACCTCTACTGGGCGCTGCGCGGCGGCGGCGGAAACTTCGGTGTCGTCACGCGACTGGACCTGCGGCTGCGCGAGGTCGGCACGGTCACGGGCGGCATGATGATGTGGGAACCCACCCCGGCGAGGCTCGCCACGGTCCTGCGGGCGTTCGCCGAGGGGCCGGAGGAGTTCTCGGGCATGGTGAACGTGATGCTGGCGCCGCCCGTGCCGATGATCCCGGCCGAGCTGCACGGCAAGCCGGTGCTCATGGCGCTGTTGTGCCACTCGGGCTCGGCGGAGGACGCGGCCGAGGTGTTCGGGCCGCTGCGAGCGCTGGGCACGCTGCTCGACGGCGTCCGAGAGATCCCGTACACGGCGCTGTTCGAGGGGCCGGGCGGGCCGCCGGCGGGCGGCGTCGGCGACGTGCGGACCGGGTTCCTCGGCGAGGGCGTCTGGGCGCCCGGCGAGGACTGGGCCGCCGCCGCGATCGAGGCGGTGGCCGGGGCGAGCGGGCCGTCCGCGGTCAACATCCGGCCGATGGGAGGCGCGATCTCGCGGGTCGACCCGGCCGCTACGGCCTTCGCGCACCGGGACCCGGCGTTCATGGTCTCGGTCGGCGGTACCGCGATGGCGCCGGAGGCGCTGCCCGCGACCACGGCCTGGGTGGCCTCGGCCGCCGAGGCCCTGGGCGTGCGCGGGCGCGGCTACGTCAACTTCATGGGCACGGCCACGGACCAGGACGTCCGCAACGCCTACCCCGAGGCGACGCTGGCCCGGCTCCGCGAGGTCAAGCGGGCCTATGACCCGGGCAACCTGTTCGCGTCGAACCACAACGTGGCGCCCCGGGCCTAGCCGCCGACCGGCACCGGCTGCCCCGTCTCGTCCCGGCGAGGCAGGGCGGCCGCGGCCGCCAGCACGGCGGCCAGGCCGTAGCCGCAGATCCGGACCAGGTCCAGCGCGGCGGCAAGTCGGAGCCCTGAGGCGTCGTCCAACAGGAAGCCGACGCCGACCAGCGCGAGCACGCTGAGCAGCACCGCCGCCGCCACCCGGGTACCGCGGCGCGGGACGCCGAGCAGGGCGGCGGCGACCACGGGCCCGGCACCGGCCAGCGGGTACGACAGCAGGTACCGGCTCAGGTAGGCCAGGTCGACGGCGGGGTCGACAAGGAGCGCCAACGGTGACGCCGTGAGGCCGAGGAGCGCCACAGCGGCCCAACGGAGCGCCGCGCGGTCACTCCGTCCTGGCCCGGGCACGGTGGCCCACGCGAGCGCGAGGGCCAGGCCCAGCACGACGAACGGCAGCAGGTCGTGAAGGGCGAGCCCGCCGCCCGTCGTCATCCGGCTCACTGCCAGGGCGACCGCGAGCCCGGCCGAGCAGGCACTCGCCACGACGAGAACGCCGCGCGTCCTGAGGGTCACCGCGCCGGCCGTCAGCGTCAGCGCCGCCGGCAACGCGGCGTCGACCAGGAGGCCCACCAGCGGGCCCGGGCCCGCGAGCCCGGGACGGATGCCGGGGCCCTGCGCGAACAGCTCCGGGACCTGCACCGCGACCGCGAGCACGAGGATGGCGAGGGCGACCGTGGACAGGCGCCTGACGGGCAACACGGTCGTGGGCGTGGGCGCGGGCGTGGCGACCGGGGGTGCGGCGGGCGGTGCGATGTCGGTCTCGTCGAGCTCGTCGTGGTCGGCGGGCCCCGGGGCCTGGGCCGCCGCGACGAGCGCGCACACGACGGCGGCCGAGATCGCCGCGAGACGCAGCCCGGAAAGCGGCGTCGCCGGAGACAGGATGGAGTCGGCCCACAGGAGACCCGCCCCCGAGAGTGCGATGAGCGCCGCGCCGCCGAGCCGCGCTCCCCGGCCCGGCAGGCACACGAGCCCCGCCGCCAGGACCGTGAGGATCACCGGGACCTGCTGGAGCACCAGGATGCCGATACCGATGATCTGCCACGGACCGTCTCCGGCCTGCCGTGCGTCGACCAGCAGGCCGAGCACGGGGGCCAGGGTGACCGCCAGGAGCGCGATCGCCGGCCGCCGGTCCGCGCGAGTGCCGTCCCACCAGGCCAGCGCGACGCCCACCAGCGCCAGACCGAGCACGACGGGGCCGGACAGAAAGACCTGAGGGTCCTGCGGGCCGTTCGCGGCAGCCGACGCGAGCACGGCCAGGGCCACCAGGTGCAGCGTGGCCAGAGCGGTGGTCAGCAGCAGGAAGATCGTTGATCCGTAGGTCACCGAGGCTGCCACGAGTACCAGGGTGGGCAGCACGGACGCCGGGCCGGCGGCGGCGGCCACCGCCCAGCTGTCGCTGTGGTACTCGGGGGAGAAGAGGCCTGCCGGCAGGGCGGCCAGCCCGGACAGGGCCAGCAGCAGCACGGCGGCCAGGGAGGCGGCGCGCGTACGGCCGCGCGCCTCGGCTCGCCGGCCCGGTGCGGTCTTGGTCATGCCGCACACCCTGGCAGAGCCGCCGGGCGCGGAGAAGGAAAGGGGGCGGTCAGGGGGAAGTTCACCCGGGAGACGCGGTGAGCGACGGGGTGTGTTGCTCTGCGTAGAAGTTGTCTACGCAGAGCAACACACCCCGGGGTCACGTTCTCACCTGCCTGCCTCAGACGGCGCCCGCGTCAGCGGGTCACGGGACCGTGTAGCCCGCCGTCCGGAACATCTCGTACCACTCGGCGCGCGTCAGCGGCACCTCGGAGCCGAGCGCGGCGCCCGCGACCCGCTCCGGGTTGGTGGTGCCGAGCACCACCTGCATCTGCGCGGGGTGGCGCGTGATCCACGCCGTGGCGATCGCGATGGCCGGCACGTCGTACTTCTTCGCCAGGCGGTCGATCACGGCGTTCAGCTCGGGGTAGTCCGGCGAGCCGAGGAAGACGCCGTTGAAGAACCCGGCCTGGAACGGCGACCAGGCCTGCACGGTGATGTCGTGCAGGCGGCAGTAGTCGAGCGTGCCGGAGTCGCGGCTGATCGACTGGTCCAGGCCCTGCATGTTCGCGGCCACGCCCTGCGCCACGAGCGGCGCGTGCGTCACCGAGAGCTGGAGCTGGTTGGCCACGAGCGGCTGCGTCACGGACTTGCGCAGCAGCTCGATCTGGCCCGGCGTGTGGTTGGAGACGCCGAACGCCCGTACCTTGCCCGACGCCGACAGCTCGTCGAACGCGCGCGCCACCTCGTCCGGCTCCACGAGGGCGTCCGGCCGGTGCAGCAGCAGGATGTCGATGTAGTCGGTGCCGAGCGCGGCCAGCGAGCCCTCGACCGACTCGACCAGATGCTCGTACGAGTAGTCGAAGTACGGCCCCTCGCGCACGATGCCGGCCTTGGTCTGCAGCACGATCTGCTCGCGCTCCGACGACGTGAGCTGCATGGCCTCGGCGAACCGGGTCTCGCAGCCGTGCAGGGCCGAGCCGTAGACGTCGGCGTGGTCGAAGAACGAGATGCCGGCGTCGCGGGCCGTCTTGACCAGGGTGCGCACCTCCTCGTCGGTCTTCTCCTGGATGCGCATGAGGCCCAGGACGACGTTCGGGACGGTGAGCTCCGTCCCGGGCAGGGTGAAGGTCTTCACGGGTTCTCTCCTGTGGTGGGTGCGGTCGTGGCTCAGGCCGCCGACAGGCGGGCGACCTCGTCGGCGGTGAGCATCAGCTCGCTCGCCTGGGCCGAG
The DNA here is from genome assembly GCF_044389675.1 of Promicromonospora kroppenstedtii. Lineage (NCBI taxonomy): Bacteria > Bacillati > Actinomycetota > Actinomycetes > Micrococcales > Promicromonosporaceae > Promicromonospora > Promicromonospora kroppenstedtii. The sequence goes on from NZ_JBIRYI010000014.1 coordinate 150,533, forward strand.
TCGGTGATGCTCTCCGGGCGCGACGCCCCGGGGATCGGCACCACGACGGGCGCGAGTGCGAGCTCCCACGCCAGCGTCACGCGGAACGGCGAGACGCCGTGCGCGTCGGCGATCTCCTGGAACGCCGAGTACTCGGCGCCGAGCTCGCCCGAGCGGGCCAGCGAGATACCGCCCAGGGGGCTCCAGGGCAGGAACGCGATGCCCAGCTCGGCGCACAGCTCCAGCTCGGGCAGCGAGGACCGGAAGCGCGGCGAGAACTGGTTCTGCACGGACACCAGGCGGCCGCCCAGGATGTCGTTGGCCTCGCGGATCTGGTCCGGGTTCGCGTTCGAGATGCCCGCCAGCTCGATGACGCCCTCGTCGAGCAGGTCGCGGATCGCGCCCACCGAGTCGCCGTAGGGCACGTTCGGGTCCGGGCGGTGGAACTGGTAGAGGCCGATGGCGTCGACGCCGAGCCGCTTGGCCGATGCCTTCGCGGCCTCCTTGAGGTACTCGGGGCGACCGTCCTTGGTCCAGGACCCGTCGCCGGGGCGCAGGTGCCCGCCCTTGGTGGCGACCAGGACGCCGGAGGTGTCGCCGCCGTAGGACCGCAGGGCCTCGGCGATGAGCTCCTCGTTGTGCCCCACCTCGTCGGCGAACTGGTGGTAGGCGTCCGCGGTGTCGATCAGGGTGACGCCGGCGTCGAGGGCGGCGTGGATCGTGGCGATCGAGCGCTCGCGGTCGGGCCGGCCCTCGATGGACATCGGCATGCCGCCGAGGCCGATCGCGGAGACGGAACGGCCGCCGATGGAACGGAGCTGCATGGTTTCTCCTCGTGTCGCAACGGGTTCGGACCAGAGACTAGGAAGCGATAACCTAGAAGTCCAACAACTCCTCATCATCATTCCCAGAACTGGTATTTCTTAATGGAACTGCGTCAGATGGAATACCTCGTGGCGCTGGCGGAAGAGCGCCAGTTCACGAGGGCCGCCGAGCTCACCGGCGTCTCCCAGTCCGGGCTGTCCGCCGCCATCCGTAACCTCGAGGTCGAGCTGGGCACCAAGCTGTTCACCAGGACCACCCGCCGGGTCGAGCCCACCGAGGCGGGCCTGGCGCTGCTGCCTTTCGCCCGCTCCATGCTCTCCTCCGCGACGGAAGCTCGCGATGCGGTGGTCCAGGTCTCGCGCGAGCTCGCGGGCACGCTGCGGGTCGGCGCGGAGCAGTGCCTCGGCCTCGTCGACGTCGCCACGCTGCTGGAACGCTTCCACCGGCGCTACCCGCGCGTGGAGATCGCGTTCACGCAGGCGGGCTCGCACGAGCTCCTGGCGGGGGTGCGCGACGGCGACCTCGACGCCGCGTTCGTCGCCACGGCCGACCACGTGGGCGTGCTCCCGCGCGTCGTCCTGGGCGAGGAGCCGGTGGTGTTCCTCTGTCCGCCCGACCACCCGCTGGCCGCCCGCGCAGCCGTGGACCGGGCCGACCTGGGCGGCGACAGCTTCATCGACTTCCACCCGTCGTGGGCGATCCGCCAGCTCAACGACGACGCGTTCGCGGCGCGGGGCGTGCGCCGTCGGGTGCGCTTCACGGTCAACGACGTGCACACGCTGCTGGACCTGGTCGACCGCGGGCTGGGCGTCGCCGTCGTGCCGCGGCACGTCGCGGCCAAGCCGCAGGCCGCCCGCCTGGTCGCCGTGCCGGTCGCGGCGGACGGCGCGGCGGACTGGGTGGTCTCGATGGTCACGACCCCGGACCGCGCGGACTCCCCGGCCCCGCACCTGGCGGAGCTCCTGTCGGACGCGCCGGCCTGCTGACCGCCAACCCCGCGGGGCGTGGCCACCGCGGGTCGGGAGCGCGAACGTAGGGTTGGTCGGCTCGTCAGCGCAGGAGAGCCGACCAACCCTACGTTCGGCCTCTCACGCGCAGCTGAGGTTCAGCGACAGCCAGTCGGCTCGGTCGTTGTAGCCGCCGTCGGACGCGTCGCCCACCTCGAGGGTCAGGTCGCGGATGCCCGTCACGTCCACGTCGAACGCGATCGCCGTGCCGCGCTCGACCGTGCCGCTGCTCCAGAGGGTCTCCCCGTCGCCGACGACGTCGAACGTCGCCGTGCCGCCCTCCGGTCCCACGTTGCCGACGACGTCGTCGATGCCGACGCTCCCGGTCAGCCCGGTGCACGCGGCGCCGAGGTAGTAGCGCACCCGCGACGGGCTGGCGACGCCGAGCCCGGCCTCGTGCACCGTGCCCGCCACCGTGAGCGGCGAGCCGCCGCCCACGCTCTGGTCCACCGTGGGCGTCAGCCAGCCGCTGGTCGCGCTCACCCAGGGGTGCCGGGACAGCACGACGTCGCCGCCCGACGGCGCCCCGGGTGCGATCGTCACGCGCGACGGCGGGGTCGTGACCTGGCCGGAGCCCGAGGTGACGGATGCGGCGACGTCGTACCCGCCGGTCTCGGCCCCAGGCGGCACGGACACGGTGAACGCGACGGTGGCGGAATCACCCGGCCGCACCACCCTGGGCGTGGCGCCGAGCACGCGGGCCGTCCAGCCCTCCGGGAGCACGAGCGCGACGCGCGGGTCGCGCACGGTCGTGCCGCCGTCGTTGTGCAGCGTCACCTCGGCGGAGACCTGGTCCCCGGCGGCCGCCAGTACGTCGGTCGTCGCGACGACGGCGTCCGCCCCCACGGCGGTGAAGGCGGGCGGCGTCGCGACCAGCCGAGGAGCCCCGCCCGGCCGGGACGGCGTGACCCGCAGGAGGGCGGCGCCGTGTGCCGGGACCGCCGCCCGGATCGTGCCCGACGACTGCGTGCGGGCGTCGGTCCAGGTGTCCAGCACCTCGAACGAGCGGCCGCGCAGGCCCAGGTCACGGGCGGTGGTGGCGACCTCGGCGGCCCGGTCGCCGCGGTTCAGCAGCGCGACGGCGACCGAGCCGTCCGCGAGCGGCTTGGCCCACGTCTCGGTGGTGCCCGCCGCGCCGACGCGGGTGCCCTGGACGCCGAGCCGGTCCTGGTCGATCGCCAGTACGTCCTCGTCGAGCAGGATGTCCATCGACTCCGGGCTGAGCGTGCGCGGGTCGCTGGAGATGACCAGCGGCGCGGCCGCGACGGTCCACAGCGACATCTGCGTGCGGAACTCCTCGGTGGTCATGCCGAGCTCCGGCCCCAGGTAGTCGGGGTCGCTGAACCGCCCCGGGCCGGCGACCTCCGGGTGCCGCGCGTTCGCGTCGAAGTTGCGCAGCACGTCCTTGAACTGGATCTGCCCCACGAAGCCGACGTCGGTGTACGTGCGCCACGACTCCGCGATGTCCTGCGCGTACGTCCACGACCAGGTGGACTGCTGCTCCTCGGGGTAGTCGCCCCAGTCCGGCGAGGTCACGGGGTTGCACAGGTTGAAGATCATCGACCGGCCGGAGCTGTTGTCCCGCAGCGCCCGCGCGAACGCGGTGAACGCCTCCTGCGGGTCCAGGTCGGCCGTGATGCCGCACAGGAAGTCGACCTTGACGGCGTCGTAGCCCCACGCCGCGAAGGTGTCGGCGTCGGTCTGGTAGTGGCCGCCGCTGCCCAGGCCGCACGTGCCCGGGATGTACGGGCCCGCGTCGGTGTAGATGCCGGCGCGCAGGCCGCGGTCGTGGATCTCGTCGGCCAGCGCCGCCATGCCGTCGGGGAAGCGCTCGGCGTCGCCCTGCAGCAGGCCGTCGTCGCCGCGCGGCACGTCGGCCTGCCAGCCGCCGTCGAGCCACACGATGTCGTAGCCGGCGTCAGCGAGGCCGGACGAGACGAGGAAGTCGGCCACGTCGAGGACCTCGTCGGCGGTGAAGTCGCCGCCCAGGCCGTAGTAGGTGTTCCAGCCCTGGTAGGGCGTGGGGCTGGGGCTGTCGGTCGCTGGGGTGGCGTCGGAAGGCGCGGGTCGGGCAGCGGGTGCGGCCGGCGCGGCCGAGGCGGCGCTCGCGGCCAGGCCCGAGGCGGCCAGGGCGGTGGTGAGCAGGGCGGCACTGGCTCGCGCCGCCCAGGTCCGTGCGGTGAACATGGGTCTCCTGACGTCGTCGTCGGCTCGGCACGGAGGCCGAGGGAGGGAACCCGCCCAGCAAACCGCTCGCCGGGGCGACGCGGAATGCAGAGGACGACGCACCCGCCTGGACGATCCGACGCGGGGGAGCGTCCGAAAGCCCGCCGAGCGGTCGGCAGAATGTCAGGTGGTCGGCAGCTCGGACTACCGACCACCTGACATTCTGCCGACCATTCGAAGCGGGCCGCGGCCGCCGACCTCAGCGGTCGTGCAGCCCGTTGCGGAAGTCCGTCGGGCTGCAGGAGTGCACGCTGCGGAACTGCCGCGAGAAGTAGAACGGGTCGGGGTAGCCCACCGACCGCGCGATGTCGGCCACGGGCAGCTCGGTGGTGATCAGCAGCTCGCACGCCCGGGCCATCCGCAGCCGCTTGACGTACTCGACCACGCCGCCGCCGGTCGCCGCCCGGAACCGGGCCGAGAAGTGCGACGTGCTCAGCCCGAACCGCCGGGCCAGCGCCGCCACCTCGACGACGGCGTCCAGGTGCGTGCGCAGGTACTCCTGCGCGGCGCGCACGGGCTCGCCCCGCACCGGGCTGCCCGCGGCGGCGTCAGCCCCGAGCTGGGCGAGCACCGACCAGGCGGCACCCGCGCAGCGCAGCAGGCTGGGGTAGGTCTCGTCGGTCTCCAGGGCGTCGACCACACGCTCCAGGTCGGCGACGACGCGCACCAGGTCGTGCACCTCGACGACGGCGACGTCGTCCGGGCCGGCGTGCCGGGCCAGGTCGCGCTCGAACTCGCCTGCGTCATCGCCACGGGCGTGCATCCACCAGATCGTCCATGGGTCGTCGTCGTCCGCCCAGTACTCGTGCGGCACGCCCGCAGGGATGACGAGCGCCTGAGCAGCGCCGATACGATGCAGGCCGCCCGGCGTGCGGCACCAGCCGCGCCCCGCCGAGGACACGATGACGATGGTCCCCACGGCGCCCCGCGCACGGACCCGGCCGTGGTTGGCCGCGTGCGGAAAGTAGCCCGCGTCGGTGACCAGCAGGCGGGAGGTGGGGCCCGCCTGCGACGTCGCGCGGACCACGGTGGTCGGCAGCACCCGCAGGCGCTGTCCGGGGAAGCCGTCACGGATGCGCACCCCTGGAGGGTAGCCCCGGCGGGCCGCCCGCGTCAGCCGCCGTCGCACCCGGTGAATCGTCGGATCGTCCAGGCAGTTAAGTCGATACGTCGCTTCCCGGGGCACCCCCGGGGTTCGTAGCGTCGGTCCCATGCTCGATGTGGAGTCCGTGCTCGAACTGCCCGACCGGCCCGGCGACCTGGCCGGCCGGGCCGCGGCCGCCTGGGAGGCGCCGCTCAACCTGACCACCTATGCGCCCCTGCCGCCCGACCGGTTCCCGGCATACCTGGACCGGCGGGTGTACCAGGGGTCGTCCGGCCGCGTGTACCCGCTGCCGTTCCACCACCAGATCGCCGACGAGCCGCACCAGCGGGCCTGGCGCGCGGTGCACCTGGAGAACGAGTGGCTGCGCGTGGTCGTGCTGCCGGAGCTCGGCGGGCGCATCCACGTGGCCCGGGAGCGCGGCAGCGGCCGCGACCTGTTCTGGACCAACCCGGTGATCAAGCCCGCCCTCGTGGGGCTGGCCGGCCCGTGGGTGGCCGGGGGCGTGGAGCTCAACTGGCCGCAGCACCACCGCCCCGCGACCTACCTCCCGGTGGACGTCGAGATCGAGGAGGAGCCCGACGGCGCCGTCGTCGTCTGGTGCTCCGACCACGACCCGTTCACGCGGATGAAGGGCATGCACGGCGTGCGCCTGCGCCCCGACAGCGCCGTGCTGGAGCTGACCGTGCGGCTGTACAACCGCAGCGAGCTGCCGCAGTCGTTCCTCTGGTGGGCCAACGTGGCCGCCAAGGTGGACGACGACTACCAGTCGTTCTTCCCGCACGACGTGACTTACGTGGCCGACCACGCCCGGCGCGCGATCACCGCGTTCCCGCACGCCGACCGTCCCTACTACGGCGTGGACTACCCGGCGCTGGCGAGCCGGGGCGGCGACCGCCTCGACTGGTACCGCAACATCCCGGTGCCGACGTCGTACATGTGCCTGGGCAGCGACGAGGAGTTCTTCGGCGGGTACGACCACGCGTCGGGCCTCGGGTTCGTGCACGTGGCGGACCGCGCCATCTCGCCGGGAAAGAAGCAGTGGACCTGGGGCAACGCCCCGTTCGGGCACGCCTGGGACGCCAACCTGGCCGACGACGGCTCGCACTACGTGGAGCTCATGGCCGGGGTGTTCACCGACAACCAGCCCGACTTCGCCTATCTCGCCCCCGGCGAGACCAAGGTGTTCTCCCAGTACTGGTACCCGGTGCGCGACGTCGGCCCGGTGGACCGGGCCACGCTCGACGCCGCGGTCCGGCTGGAGCGGTCGGGTCCGGACGGCGCGGCGACCACGGCGCGCGTCGGCGTCGTCGTGCCGCGGCCCCTGGACGATCTGACGGTCACGCTGTCGGCAGACGGCACGGTGCTCACGACCGACGTCGTCGACGTCGACCCGACGCGCCCGGCGCTGCTGGAGCACGAGGTCCCGGCCGGGACCGGGCCCGTGACGGTGACGGTCACCCACGGCGATCGGGTACTGGTCGCCTGGACCGAGATCGCGGCCGAGGGTGGCGCGGCCAGGGGCGGGGCGGCCGACGGCAGCGAGCCCGACCCCGCCGAGGAGCCTCCCGCCCCCGACGAGGTGGGCACCGTCGAGGAGCTGGCCCTGATCGCCGCGCACCTGGACCTCTACCGGCACGCCACGCGCGCCCCCGAGCCGTACTGGCACGAGGCGCTGCGCCGCGACCCGGGGCACGTGGACAGCCTGGTGGGCCTCGGCCGCCGCGCCTACGTGGCGGGCGACCCCGAGCGGGCTCGCGACCACCTGGAGCGCGCCGTCGAGCGGCTGACCCGGTTGCACCGCAGCCCCCGCGACACGACGGCGCTCTACCTGCTGGGCCTGGTGCGCGAGCAGCTCGGCGACGACACGGGCGCCTACGACGCGTACGCACAGGCCGCGTGGTCGCGGGCCTGGCGTGCCCCCGCCGGGTACCGGATGGCGCGCCTCGACGCGCGCGCCGGCCGCCACGAGCGCGCCCTGGCCCGGCTCGACGACGTGCGCCGCACCGAGCCCGACCACCTCCAGGCGCTCGCGCTGACCGTGGTGTGCCACGGGCGGCTGCGGCAGCACGCGGCGGCGACGTCGGCGCTGAGGGCGGCCCGCACGCTCGACCCGCTCGACGCCTGGCTGCGCCACCTGGACGGGCAGGCCGCCAGCGGCGACGCCCAGACCCTGCTCGACGTCGCGATCGAGCTCGCGGGGGTGGGGGAGCACGAGACCGCGCTGGCCTGCCTCGACGAGGCCGAGGTCCGCGAGGACCACCGGCCCGCCGGGCAGACCGCCGCGCGGCCGCTGCTCGCCTACCACCGCGCCCACGTGCTGGCGCTGGCCGGTCGCGCGGAGGAGGCCGCTGCCGAGCGGGCCCGGGCCCACGGCCTGGACGCCGACTGGTGCTTCCCGGGCCGGCTCGCCGACGCCGCCGTGCTGCGCGAGGCGGCCGACGCCGACCCGGCCGACGCCCGTGCACGGTCGCTCCTGGGCCACTGGACCTACGCCGCCGGACGCCGGGCCGACGCCCTGGCGCTGTGGCGGTCCGCCGTCGCCCTGGACCCGGCTGACGCCGTGGCCTGGCGCAACATCGGCGTGGCCGCCGTCAACCACGAGCGGGACCTGGCTGCGGCGGGCGAGGCCTACGAGCGTGCGCTCGCGGCGGCACCCGGCGACGCCCGGCTCCGGTACGAGAGCGACCAGCTCGCGGCGCTGACCGGGGAGACCCCGGCGGCGCGGCTCGCGAAGCTGCTGGGTGGCGGGGGTCTCGACCAGCGGGGCGGCGCCCTCGACCGCGACGACCTCGCCGTCGAGGCACTGCACCTCATGGTCACCGAGGGCCGCGCCGACGAGGCCCTGACGATCCTCGGCGGCCGCCGCCTGCACCCGTGGGAGGGCGGCGAGGGCCAGGCGCTCCTGGCCTGGGACCGCGCGCGGACCCACCGCGCGCTCGACGCGCTCGCGGAGGGCCGGCCGGACGACGCCGTCGCCCACGTGCGCGCGGCCCTGACCCCGCCGGCGAACCTGGGCGAGGCCCGCCACCCCCTGGCCAGCACGGCGAACCTGCACCTGCTGCTGGGCGACGCCCTGGCGACGGTCGCCGACGGGACGGGCAGCGCCGCCGACGCCTGGCGCACCGCCGCCGCCCAGCGTGGCGACTTCGTCGAGATGAGCACCCAGGAGCACGGCGAGCAGACGTTCTGGACGGTCCTCGCGCTGCGTCGCACCGGGGACGACGGCGCCGCGGATGAGCTGACGGCGGCGCTGCGCGCCTACCGCGACCGGTACGCCGTCGAGGTGCCGCGCGTGGACTACTTCGCGACGTCGCTGCCCGACCTGCTGCTGTTCGAGGAGGACCCGCTGCGCGTGCGCGACCGGCGCGTGCTGTTCCTCGACGCCCAGCTCGCGCTGCTGGCCGACGACGCCGCGACGGCCGACGCGCTGCTGCGCCGGCCGGAGCTGTTGGCGTCGCGGCACGCGGCCGACCTGCGCCACGCCGTCGCGCGCCGGGGCGAGGCGCTGCTGCACGGGCCTGCCGCCGTCGTCGGGGAGGCTGTGCACCAGGCCCCGGGAATCTGACGGGCGCGGACCGACCCGCGCCCGTGATCGGAGAGGTACCAGGTGCGCCAACGAGGGCGCACGAAGGAGGAACAAGGATGTCCAAGCGAACCACGACTTACAAGCGAGCACTGACCCGCCGCGAGCTTCTCGCGGGCGGTATGACGCTGGGCGCGGCGAGCCTGCTGGCCGCGTGCGTGGGGACGACGTCGGGCGGCAGCGGCGGGGGCGGGGGCGGCACGAGCTCCGGCCTCATCACCCTGCAGAACTCGATCCAGGACGCCGACCCCAAGGCCGCCCTGGAGGCGCTGGTCAAGGCCTACCCCGGTGGCGACGTCACGATGAACTCGGTCGCCACCGAGCAGTTCCGGGCCCAGCTGACGAACTACCTGCGCTCCGGCGACTCGCCCGAGGTGCTGAGCTGGTACGCCGGGTCGGTGGCCCGGTCCTACGCCGAGGAGGGGCTGCTGCTCGACGTGTCCTCGCTGTGGGAGGGCGACGGCGCGTGCGCCGGGTACTCCGACGCGCTGCGCAGCCTGTCCTCCGACGCCGCGGGCAAGCAGATCTTCGTGCCGACCAGCTACTACTGGTGGAGCGTCTTCTACAAGAAGTCGGCGTTCGAGAAGTGGGGCGTGGAGCCGCCCACGTCGTGGGACGAGTTCCACGCGCTGTGCGAGAACCTCAGCGGCCAGGGCATCGTGCCGCTGACCAACGGTCTGTCGTCCACGCCGTGGATGGCGTCGGGCTGGTTCGACTACCTGGACCTGCGGATCAACGGCGCGCAGTACCACCGGGAGCTGCTGGCCGGGGAGCACGCCTTCAACGACCCCGAGGTGGTGGCCGTCATGGAGGAGTACAAGCGGCTCATCCCGTACTTCGACAAGAACGCGGCGTCGTACACCGCGCAGGACGCCGCGACCCCCGTCGCCCAGGACAAGTCGGCCATGTACCTCGTCGGGGCGTTCGTCTCCGGCTACTTCCCCGAGGACCAGCGCGACGACCTCGACTTCTTCTCCGTGCCGGTCATCAACGACTCGGTGCCGACGGCGGAGGAGGCCCCGACCGACGGGTTCTTCGCCGCCGCGCGGAGCGACAACCACCAGGGCGCCCTGGACCTGCTGAGCTACCTCGCCTCGGCCGAGTCGCAGCAGCAGTACATCGAGCAGTCGAAGTCGTCGAACCTGCCCACCTCGCCCGACGTCGACACGTCGTCGTTCAGCCCGCTGGTCCAGAAGGGCATCGAGCTGCTGAACAACACCGAGGAGATCACGCAGTTCTTCAACCGTGACTCCTCCGACGCCCTCCAGGCCACCGCCGACACCGCCCTGACCAAGTTCCTCGCCCAGCCGGACTCCATGAAGAGCATCCTCGACGAGTGGCAGACGGCGGCCGAGGGGGTCTTCGCGTCGTGAGCGCGCAGCCGTCCACCGCGACCCGCCGCCCGAGCCGGTTCGCGCGCGTCCCGCTGCTCGTCTGGGTGTTCCTGCTGGTCCCGCTCGTGGTCGAGCTGTTCTGGGTCTTCTGGCCGGCGGCCAACTCGTTCTCGCTCGCCCTGACCCGCTGGGACGGGATCGGCCTGGCCGAGCCCGTGGGCCTGCAGAACTTCCGCGACCTGGCCGCCGACCCGATCTTCCTGACCGCCCTGCAGAACAACGTGATCTGGGTGCTCGGGTTCGGCGGTCTGTCCGTGGTGGGCGGCCTCGCCCTCGCGGTCACCCTGAACAAGCCCGGCCCGATGGTGAGCATCTACCGCAGCGCCATTTACCTGCCGATGGTCGTCTCACTCGCCGTCAGCGGCCTGTTCTGGCGCGTCATGTACGCGCCCGACGGGCCGATCAACGGCACCCTCGGCCTGCTCGGTCTCGACCACCTGGAACGCCAGTGGCTCGCCGACCCCACGGTCGCCCTCTGGGCCGTGCTGATCGCGGCCGTCTGGCGCCAGGTCGGCTACATCATGGTGCTGTACCTGGCCGGCCTCAAGGGCACCGACGGCTCGCTGGAGGAGGCCGCCGCCGTCGATGGCGCCAATGCCTGGCAGCGGTTCTGGCGCATTGTCATGCCGCAGCTGCGCGGCGTGAACATGGTCGTCTTCGCCGTGACCGTCATCGACTCGCTGCGCACCTTCGACATCGTCTGGGCGATGACCCGCGGCGGGCCCTACAACGAGACCCAGCTCCTGAGCACCTACATGTTCCAGCAGGCGTTCACCACGGGGAACCTTGGCTACGCCTCCGCCATCGCCGTGGTCATCTTCGCCCTGGCGATCGGCTTCATCATCACCTACCTCGCCCGCCAGGCCCGGACGGAGGACTGACATGTCAGCACTCGCCCCACCCGCCGGCGCACCCGCGGCGGTCCGCGACCGGCCCGCCCCTCGGCTCCGCCGGCCCAAGCCCGCCCGCTCGCCGTGGCTGCACGTCGCGATGGTCCCGGTCACGCTGCTGTGGCTCAGCCCCATCGTCTTCGTGCTGTTCGTCGCGATCCGCTCCTACGACGACATCGCGGGCCGCGGCCTGGGCGCGTTCCCGGCGTCGTTCAGCCTCGACGGCTTCGCCACGGCGCTCACCCAGGGCGGCGTACTGCGCTCGCTCGGCAACAGCGTGCTCGTCACCGTGTGCGCCGTCGTCGCCTCGCTCGCCCTGTCGTCCTTCGCCGCCTACGCCCTGAGCCGGTTCGACATCCCGTTCCGGCGGACCATCCTGCTCACCATGCTCGCCGGGAACCTGCTGCCCCCGCAGATCCTGCTCGTCCCGGTCTCGTCCATCACCGAGGCCATCGGCATCGGCGACACGCTCACCGCGCTCGTCGTGGTCCAGGTGGGGTTCGGCATCGGCTTCTACACCTTCGTGCTGCACGGGTTCATGCGCAGCCTGCCGAACGAGGTCTTCGAGGCCGCGCGGCTCGACGGCGCCGGCCCCGGCGGCATCTTCTGGCGCATCGTGCTGCCCCTGTCGCGGCCGTCGCTGGCGGCGCTCGCGGCCCTCGCCACCACCTGGATCTTCAACGACCTGATCTGGGCGATGACGGTGCTGCGTACGGAGGCCAAGTTCCCCATCACCGCGGCCCTGCTCAACCTGCAGGGCGGGTTCGCGAGCGCGTGGAACGTGGTCGCGGCGGGCGCGCTGATCGCGGCCGTGCCGACGGCGATCGTGTTCTTCCTGTTCCAGAAGCAGTTCGTGTCCGGACTTCTCGTAGGAGCCAACAAGTGACCTGGATTCTCCCGACCCGCACGGGTCAGTACGTCGTGGGCGAGGCCCCGCGTGGGGCCGGGCTGGTCGCCGTCGGCTGGGGACCCGCCGCCGCGGAGACGACGGCGCCCGTGGCGGCGACGTCCTCCTTCGAGGCCGACCTCGACCTGCTCCCGCTGGAGGCCACCGCGCTCGGCACCCGCAACGTGCACGGCGCCGAGCTCGTGGTGCGCCGCGCCGACGGTGTGCGCGGGGCCCGCCTCGCCCGTGCGGGCGAGGTCTCCCTCACCCAGGACGCCGACGGCGGCACGCACCTGGAGTGCCCGCTCGCCGACGACGTGCTGGGCCTGGCCGTGACCCTGCACGTCCGCACCCACCCCGCCCACGACGTCGTAGAGAAGTGGGCCGACCTGCGCAACCACTCGGAGCAGCCGATCGAGCTGCTGCGCGGGTGGGGTGGGGCGTTCAACGTGCCGACGTCGGGACCGGCGCACGTGAATCTACTCGGCGGGGCGTGGTCGCGGGAGTTCACGCCGTTCCGCGCCTCGCTCGGGGCGGGAACGCTGAGTCTCGGGAGCCGCCAGGGCATCACGAGCCACACGTACGCGCCGGTGGTGACGGTCGTGCCCGCCGGAACGGACGGGGCCGTCCGCTCCGCCGGAACGGACGCCCCCGTCCGTTTCGGCGTCGCGCTCGCGTACAGCGGCTCCTGGCGGATGGCGCTCGACGCCGTCCCCTTCGCCGACCACGTCCGGGTCTCCGCCGGGCCGGACGACGAGTCGGGCATCCTCACGCTGGAGCCGGGCGCCGGGCTCACCACCCCGGTGCTGGCGGGCGTGCGCGTCGAGGGCGACGCCGACGACCTGGCCCACGCCTGGCACGCCTACCAGGCGACGCTGGCCCGCACGCGCGGCCCCGAGCACCGGCCCGTCGTCTACAACTCGTGGTTCGCCACCACGTTCGACGTCCGCGTGGAGCACCAGCTCCGCCTCGCCGAGGCGGCCGCACAGGTGGGCGCGGAGGTGTTCGTGGTGGACGACGGCTGGTTCCGCGGCCGCACGACCGACCGGGCCGCACTCGGCGACTGGGAGGTCGACACCGCGCGCATCCCCGGTGGCCTCGGGCCGCTCGCCGACGGCGTCAAGGCTCTCGGCATGCGCTTCGGCCTGTGGGTCGAGCCCGAGGCGGTGAGCCCCGACAGCGACCTGTACCGCGCGCACCCCGAGTGGGCGCACCACGTGGACGGGCGTCCGCTGGAGACGCTGCGGCACCAGTACATGCTGAACCTGGGCCTGCCCGAGGTCGAGCAGTGGGTGCTCGGCACGCTGCGCCGCCTGCTCACCGAGACCGACATCAGCTACCTCAAGTGGGACATGAACCGCTCGATCGCCGACGGCGGGCGTACGGCCCCCGGCGGCGACGACTGGTCCTGGCGGCACACCCAGGCGTACTACCGCGTGCTCGACGCGCTGCGCGCCGAGTTCCCGCACGTCACCGTCGAGGCCTGCGCGGGTGGCGGCGGCCGGATCGACCACGCGGTGCTCGCCCGGACCGACGTCGTCTGGCCCAGCGACGAGACCGGACCACGCGACCGGCTCGCGATCCAGCACGGGTTCCTGGGCGTGCTGCCCGCGTGGACCATGAGCTCGTGGGTCACCGACCTGCCCGACCTCCTCGACCGCGACCGGGAGAGCGGGCCGGCGAGCCTGGAGTTCCGGTTCGTGGTCGCCATGGCGGGGGTGCTCGGCATCGGTTCGGACCTGCTGGCCTGGGACAGCGCGACCCGGGAACGGGCGGCGTCGTTCGTCGAGCTGTACCGCGAGATCCGGCCGGTGGTGCACACGGGGCTGACCCGGCGGCACGGCTCGCCGGCCGACCCCGCGTGCGCGGTCCAGTACACGGGGGAGGACGCCGTGGTCGTGCTGGCCTGGCGCCGTGCCGGGGAGGCCCCGCTCACGGTCCACCTCGGCGACCTCGACCCGGACGCCCGCTACCGGGTCCGGGGCACCGACGAGACCCGCACCGGCAAGGAGCTCGCGGCCGACGGCCTGGTCGTCCCGTGGACCTGGCGGGACTGCGACGTCGTGACCCTGGACCGGGTGTGACCGAATCCGGTGTGACCGAACCCGGTGCGAACCGACGGCCGCTCACCGTCCGCACCGACCCGGCCCTGGGCGGCCGCTGGACCTCGCTGGCGACGCCGGAGCGCGAATGGCTCTGGCACAACCCGCGGGTTCCGGCGGACGCCCGGGCCGGCGTCGCGCCCGGCGACCCGTTCGTCGACGCGGGCGGCGGCGAGGAGTGCCTCCCCACGATCGGCGGCCCGAGCGACCACGGCGAGGTGTGGTCACGACCCTGGGCTGCCCACGGCGGCGACGGCACGGCGGCCCGGGTCGAGGCCGGCGACCTCGCCCTGACCCGCCGCCTCACCACGCACGACGGCACGGTCCGCGCCGACTACACGATCACCGGGCCGCCGGGCGCAGGGCTGTTGCACGCCGTCCACCTCCTGCTCGACGTCGGCCCGGACGCCCGCCTGGAGGTGCCCGGTCGCCCAGGCACGCTCGTCGTTGAGTGGCCCGAGCCGGGCGCGACGACCCCCACCACGTGGCCCGACGGCGGGGGAATGCCGCTCGACGTGCTCGGCCCGGACGACGGCACCGCCCGCTGCGCCGTCGTCGCGACCGACCGGCTCGACGTCGTGGACGGTGCCGACCGGCTCCGGCTGCGCTGGGGCACGCCCGCCGCGGCCCCGCTCTCCCTGGTCGTGTGGCGCAACCTGGGCGGCTGGCCGGAGGAGGCCCCGTACCGATCGATCGGCGTCGAACCCATGCTCGGCGCCGAGACGAATCTCGACCGCGCAGGCCCGGACCGGCTGGCCCGCCTGGACCGGGCGGGCCGGCTGACCTGGTGGCTGACGGCGACGGCAACGCTTTCGGCGAAGAATCTTCCACTGTAAGAATTTCGTCGATAGGCTCGTCGGCGGCTCACCGACGAGCCGGGTTCACCGACGAACTAGGGGGTTCCATGCCGACGACGACGCCGACATCCGTGCAGCTCTACTCGGTCCGAGACGCAGTCGCCCACGACCTTCCCGGCACCATCGCGCGCCTCGCCGAGATCGGCCTCGGGTACGTGGAGCCGTACGCCTTCCACGAGCGCACCGACGAGTTCCGGCGGGCGTTCGCGGCGGCGGGCGTGGCCGCGCCGTCGGGCCACGCGCCCGTGCTCGCCGCGGAGGAACCCGCGGCGATCTTCGACGCGGCGGCCGCACTGGGGATGGACACCGTGATCGACCCGTTCCTGCCCGCGGAGGAGTGGCGGACGGCCGACCAGGTGGCCCGGCTCGCCGAGCGGGTGAACGCCCTGGCGGCGCTCGCGGCCGAGCGCGGGCTGGAGTTCGGGTACCACAACCACGCCTGGGAGCTCAGCACCCGCATCGACGGCCGGCACGCCCTGGAGGTGTTCGTGGACCACCTGGCGCCCGGGGTGGTCCTGGAGGTGGACACGTACTGGGCGGCCGTCGGGGGAGCGGACGCCCCGGCCCTCCTGACCGCGCTGGGCGACCGGGTGCGCCTCATCCACGTCAAGGACGGCACGCTCGACGGCGACGTCGACCGGCAGCAGCCCGCCGGCGCGGGCGAGGTGGACGTGCCCGCCATCCTGGCGGCCGCCCCGGCGGCGACCCGCGTCATCGAGTTCGACGCGTACGGCGGCGACGTCTTCGACGGCATCGCGCGGTCGCTGGCCTGGCTGACGGAGCACGACCGATGAGCCGGCCGGGCGCCGCGGGCGTCGGCATCGTCGGGGCGGGCAACATCTCGACCCAGTACCTGGAGAACCTGACCCGGTTCGCCGACGTCGAGGTCCGGTTCGTCGCCGACCTCGACCTCGCGCGCGCCGCCGAGCGGGCACAGGAGTACGGCGTGGCGGCGTCGGGCAGCGTGGACGAGCTGCTGGCCCGGGACGACGTCGACGTCGTCGTCAACCTCACCGTCCCCGCGGTGCACACCGAGGTGGGGCACCGCATCCTGGCCGCGGGCAAGCACGTGTGGAGCGAGAAGCCCGTCGCCCTGGACCGGGACGCCGCGGCGGCCCTCCTGGCGGACGCCGAGGCGCGCGGCCTGCGCGTCGCGTGCGCCCCGGACACGGTGCTGGGCGCGGGCATCCAGACGGCGCTGCGGGCCGTCGCGCGCGG
This sequence comes from Promicromonospora kroppenstedtii, assembly GCF_044389675.1. Taxonomy (NCBI): domain Bacteria; kingdom Bacillati; phylum Actinomycetota; class Actinomycetes; order Micrococcales; family Promicromonosporaceae; genus Promicromonospora; species Promicromonospora kroppenstedtii. Next base: position 166,605 of record NZ_JBIRYI010000014.1, read on the forward strand.
CGACATCGGGGAGCCGCTCACGGCGACCACGATGTTCCACGTGCCCGGCCCGGAGTCGTGGCACCCCAGCCCCGACTTCCTGTTCGCGCGCGGCGCAGGCCCGCTGTTCGACATGGGGCCCTACTACGTGACCACGCTCGTGCACGTGCTGGGCTCCGCGACCCGCGTCCAGGCGGTGGCCTCGACCTCCCGCCAGAGCCGCACCATCGGCAGCGGCCCCCGCGCCGGCGAGGCGTTCCCCGTCGAGGTGCCGACCCACCACGCCGCCCTGATCGAGTTCGGCGAGGGACGCTCGGCCCAGTCCACGTTCTCGTTCCAGCACGCGCTGCCCCGCAGCGGGTTCGTCGAGGTCAACGGCACCGAGGGCACCATCGTGCTGCCCGATCCCAACGGGTTCGACGGCGCCTCCACGCTGTGGACGTACGGCTCCGACGAGCCGACGGCGCTGCCGGCCGCGGGCCCCGAGTTCGGCCGCGGCGCCGGTGTCGTCGACCTGGTGCGCTCGATCCGCGACGGCGGCACCGAACGGGCGTCGGGCGCCGTCGCGGCGCACGTCCTGGACATCCTGCTCGGCGTCCGGGACGCGGCGGAGGCGGGACAGCCGGTGAAGATCGGCTCCGCCGTCGACCCGATCGCCCCGCTCCCGGAGGGCTGGGACCCGGCGGCGGCTACGGGGTAGGGCCGGGCAGGAGCCGCTCCAGCAGGGCCAGCGACCGCCGGACGTCGACGGCCTCCGGGTCCAGCAGCCACTGGAGCTGCAGCCCGTCCGACGCCGCCGCGACCAGCGCGGCGGCGTCGTCCGGGTCGATGTCGGCGGCGACCGCGCCGGAGGCCTGGCCGGCGCGCACGCGCTCGGCCAGGTCGGCGCGCACGCGCCGGAACCGGGCGTGCACGAACTCGCGGGTCTCCGGGTGCTGCTCCGCCTGCAGCGCGTCGGTCGTGAGCGTCGCGTACAGCTCGACCAGGCCGGGGATCGACGCGTTGCGCTCGGCGCTGCGCTCCATCATCGCCACGGCCGACACCTCCTCGGGCGCCGATGGCTCGTGGGCCGTGGCCTCCCGCACCGTGGCCTCGTGCGCCCGGTACACCTCGATCAGCAGCTCGTCGCGGTGCGCGAAGTAGTAGCGCAGTGCCGCGTGGGAGACGCCGATCGCCTCGCCGATCGCCCGCAGGGACGCACCCACGCCTCGTTCCACGAAGACGGCGATGGCGCTCGCGAGGATCTGCGCGCGCCGCTCCGGGGCCTTCCGGTACGACCGTGCCCGGTCTGCCGTGTCGCCGTTCACCATGGGGGCCATCGTACGAACGGCAACCGGGCGCGGAGCGGGTGGAATGCTGCGCGCCGTCCCGGGGTTGCCGCTCGTATGACTACGTTCGGCATCATCGGAGCAGGGAACATCGGCAGCCAGGTCGCCCGCGTGGCGATCGCGCAGGGCAACGAGGTCGTGATCGCCAACTCGCGCGGTCCCGAGACCCTCGCCGACCTGGTGGCGGAGCTCGGGCCCAAGGCCCGCGCGGCGACCGCCGAGGAGGCAGCCGCCGCGGCCGACGTCGCCGTCGTCTCGGTGCCGCTGAAGGCCTACCGTGACCTCCCGGTGGAGCCGCTGGCCGGCAAGGTCGTGCTCGACACGAACAACTACTACTGGGAGCGCGACGGCCACATCGAGGCCCTCGACCGCGGCGAGGCGACGGTCTCCGGCCTGCTCCAGGAGCACCTGCCGACCTCCAAGGTCGTCAAGGCGTTCAACCAGATCGTGGCCGCCGCGATCACCACCGACGGCACCCCGGCCGGCACGCCGAACCGCCGCGCCCTGGCCACGGCGAGCGACTACCCCGAGGCCGTCGAGCTGGTCACCGCGTTCTACGACGCGGCGGGCTTCGACACCGTCAGCGCCGGCCCGCTCAGCGAGTCGTGGCGCTTCGAGCGCGACCGCCCGGCCTACGTCTCCCGGCAGAACGCCGAGGAGCTCCGGGAGAACCTGACCAAGGCGCAGCGGGTCCTCTGATCCGGTGAGCACCGCCGACCCCTGGTCCGCCGTCGCCGACGACTGGGGCCGCTACTGGGGCACCTTCGCCCGCCCGGTCTGGGAGCCGCTGCTCACCACTGCGGCGACCGGCCCGGGCAGCCGCGTGCTCGACGTGGGCTGCGGCAGCGGCGAGCTGCTCGAGCACCTCCAGGACCGGGGCGCCCGGGCCGGCGGCGTCGACCCGGCGGCCCGGATGGTCGAGCTCGCGCGGGCCCGCGCCGTCGGCGCCGACGTGCGCCGCGGTGACGTCGAGCACCTCCCGTTCGACGACGACGCCTTCGACACCGTGCTCGCCGTCAACGCGGTGCAGTTCGCCGACGACCTGGACGACGCGCTGGCCGAGATCGCCCGGGTGCTGGCGCCGGGCGGCGTCGTCGGACTGGCCGGCTGGGCCGACCGGAGCCGCAACGACCTGGACGCGATCAACGTGGCGCTCGCGGAGGCCGACGACGAGGACCCGCCCGAGGACGGCCCGCTGCGCCTGCCCGGCGGCCTCGCCGACCTCCTGGCCGACGCCGGCTGGACGGTGCTCGACCACGGCGTGGTGCCGGTCCCGTGGACTGCCCGGAACGCCGACGACCTGGTGCGCGGCATCCTGTTCGGCGAGGGCGACGCGACGGTCGCCGACCTCGCACCCGTCGTCGTCGAGGCCGCCGCGCCGTTCCGCCGTCCGGACGGCGGCTACCGCCTGCTGAACGCGTTTCGCTGGGCGGTGGCCCGGCGTCCCTGAACGGCGTCGGTAGGGTGAGGCCACGTGAGCCTCCCGACCGACCCCGACCAGCCCATCCTGCGCGTACCCGGGATCGGGGCCCTGGTATGGATGTCGCTGTGCGGGTTCGCCGGCTACGCGCTCCTGCTGCCGACCGCGCCCCTGTGGGCCATCCACGGCGGCGCCGACGAGGCCGGCGCGGGGCTCGTGAACGCCGTGCTCATGGCGGCCACCGTCGCCTTCCAGACCACCGTGCCCTGGGCCCTGCGCCGGCTGGGGTGGCGCAGCACGCTCGTCGCGGGCGTGCTCCTGCTCGGCCTGCCGTCGCTGGCGCTCGTGCTCACCGACCAGCTCGGCTGGATCCTCGCCGCCTCCGCCGTGCGGGGTGCCGGGTTCGCCGTCGTCACGGTCTGCGGCGCGACGGCGATCGCCGAGCTCGTCGGCGCCGCCCGGCGCGGCCGGGCGATCGGCGTCTACGGTCTCGCGGTCGCGGCCCCGCAGGTGTTCCTCACCCCGAGCGCCGCCTGGGTCGCCGAGTCCGTCGACTTCCGGGTCGTGTTCGTCGTCGGCGCGCTGCCCGCGCTCGCCGTGCCCTTCGCGGTGGCCCTGGGCAACCGGCTGGACCTGCTCACCGCCGGCCACGCGGACGCCGTCGCGCCACACGTGCACGACGGCGCACCGGCCGGCCGCGCGCGGATGCTGCTGCCGCTGGTGCTGCCCTCGCTCGTGCTGCTCGCCGTGACCACGCCCGGGGGCGCGCTGCTCACGTTCGCGCCGCAGCTCGGGTACGGCGCGCTGGTCGCCATGGTGGGGCTGCTCGGGCTCACGCTCGCCGCCGCCCTGTCCCGCTGGCTCGTCGGCGGCCTGGCCGACCGGTTCGGGCCCAGCCGGTTCGTGCCGCCGCTCCTGCTGCTCTGCGCGGCGGCCCTGGTGCTGTGCGGCTGGTCGATCACCGGCTCGGGCCCCGGCGCGGCCTGGCTCGTGGTGGGCATGACGCTCGTGGGCGTCTCGTACGGCAGCCTGCAGAACCTCACGCTGGTCACCGCGTTCGCCGCCGTGCCCGACCGGGAGCGCAGCGTCGCCAGCGCCGTCTGGAACATCGGGTTCGACACGGGTACCGGGCTCGGCTCGCTCGTGGTCGGCTTCATCGCGGCCGGCACGAGCTTCACCGTGGGCCTGGCGACCACGGCCGCGCTGTGCGTCGTCGTCGCGGCGGTGGCGTCCCTGAGCGCGCGGACCGCCGCGCGCCGCGCCGTCCAGTAGCACCAGGGTGGGGACCAGGGGAGCACCCTGGTGCCCTCGCGCCCGCGTCCGGGTGAGGGTGGCGGCATGATCGACAAAGGAATGCCCGCTGCCGGAGTGCCCGACGCCGCCGGCCCCGCGGGGCGGCCGGTGGGGCGCCGGATCGTGCTGGCGATGCTCGGCCTGGGCGCCGCGGGCGTAGCCGTGGGACCCGCGGTGCGCAGCGGGCTCGGCGAGGTGCGCGCGGCCCTGTCCCGGGTCGCGCCCGCGGTGGTGCCGGACGACCGCGGCTTCCGCTACTTCAGCGTCGTCGGCTCCGTGCCCCGCAAGGACGCGACGACCTACCGGCTCACCGTCGGCGGCCTCGTCGACCGGCCCGCGACGTACACGCTCGACCAGCTCGCGGCGCTGCCGCAGACCACGGTCGTGCACGACGCCGTGTGCACCGACGGCTGGCAGGTCGACGCGGTGCCGTTCACCGGTGTGCTGCTACGCGACCTGCTGGACGCCGCCGGGGTGCGGGACGAGGGCGCCGCCGTCCGGTTCACCTGCTTCGACGGCGCCTACTCGGAGAGCCTCACCCTCGAGCAGGCGCGCCGGTCGGACGTCGTGGTCGCGCTGCGGATGTTCGACGAGCCGGTCCCGCACGACAGCGGCGGCCCGGTGCGGCTCTTCGTCGCGCCGATGTACTTCTACAAGTCGGCGAAGTGGCTCTCCGGGATCGAGGTCACCAGCCAGGTCCAGCAGGGGTACTGGGAGGACTACGGCTACCCCGTGGACGGCTGGCTGCCCGGCGAGGAGCCGGTCGGTGCCTGAGCGCGTGCTGCGGTTCAGCCCCGCCGAGCGGGCCGTCCACCGGGCGACCGGGCTGCTGTTCCTGGTCTGCCTGCTCACCGCGGTCGCGCTCTACGTGGTGCCCGTCGCGCAGCTCGTGGGGCGGCGGCTCGTGGTCGAGACCCTCCACGAGTGGTCCGGGATCCTGCTGCCGGTACCCGCCCTGCTCGGACTCTGGTCCGGCCCGTTCCGGGCCGACCTGCGGCGCCTCGACCGGTTCACCCCGCAGGACCGGCGCTGGCTGGCGAGCCTGCGGTCACCCGACCCGCACCGCGGCCGGCTCGCGGGGAAGTTCAACGCCGGCCAGAAGCTCTGGGCGGCCTGGCTCGCGGGTGCCGTCCTGGTCATGCTCGGCACCGGACTGCTGCTGTGGTTCAAGTTCGCGCTCGGGTTGGTCCCGCGCGCCGGCGTCGTGCTCGTCCACGACGCCGGCGCCTACGCGCTCGCCGTCGTCGTCGCCGGCCACGTGCTCAAGGCGCTCGCCGACCCGGAGGCCCGGCGCGGCATGCGCACCGGGTCCGTCCGGCGGTCGTGGGCGGCGCGGGAGCATGCCCTCTGGCTCGGTCAGAAACCGAAGTCCCCGATCCCGCCGCCCCCGTACGACGGCGGCTCGTCGTCGCCCTCGGCGCCCCACGCCTCCCAGGCCGCGGACGACGCCGCGTAGGTGGCGACGACGCCGAGGATCGCGGCGCTGACGGCGCTGCTCAGGGCCGCCCCCGGCCCGTCCGTGCCCAGCACCTGGGCGAGCCCGCCGCGCTGCCGGGCCTCGACCCGGGCCGCCGCCCGCCCGAGGGCGGGGGCGGACGGGTCGGCGGGCCGGTCGTCACGGCTCGTCGCGTCGGCGGTGAGCCGGTCGAACACCACCGCTCGCTCGGCCGGGGTCAGCCGCTCGAAGGCCTCGACGTGCACCTGCTCGACGGTCTGCGAGGGGGCGGACCGCAGCATGCGCTCGGTGCGGTCGAGGGCTCCGGCGTCGGCCGGCTGGTCAGACCGGCTCATCGTCGGCCCCCACGATCCGGTAACCCCGCTCGGCGAGGGCCCGTGTCATGTGCTCGGCGTACCACTCGGGCCAGGCCTCGTCGTACACGCCGCCCAGCTCCTGCTCCTCGTGGACCCCGTGCGCCGCCGCGGCGCGCTTGAGCAGGTCCAGCAGGATCTCGTTCGCTGCCGGGTCGGGTGCGCTCGTCATCTCCGTCACCGGCCCGGGAGGCGGTCGACGATCTGCTGGAGCACCCACTCGTTGCCGTCCGGGTCGGCGAACGACGCGAACGACGCGTAGCTGTCGTGCTCCGGGTGCGGCCCGGGTACGCGGTTCTCGGTGCCGGCCCAGTGGAAGACGCCGTCCTGGTCGTGCCAGATCTCGCTGACGTCGGCGCCGTGCTCCACGAGCTCGGCCCGGGCCGCGGCGATGTCCGACACGATCAGGTGCAGGCCGCGCACGGAGCCCGGCGCGGCGTCCGTCAGGTGCTCGCCGAAGATGATCGAGGCGGCCGACCCGGGCGGGGTCAGCTGCACGACCCGCAGGCCGCGCTCGGTGGAGAAGTCGGCGTCCTGGCGCCAGCCGAGCTGCCCGTAGAAGGCCTTGGCACGGTCCACGTCGGCGACGGGCAGGACGACGACCTCGAGCTTGAGTTCCATGATTCTCTCCGTTTTCTGGGGGTTCTGCGGTGGGGGTGTGGTCGGGGGTGGGGAGCTGCGGAACTACCTGGCCTGCAGCGGGCCCGCGAAGGACTTGCGCAGGGAGGAGGGGCCGACGAGGGGGAGCAGCGCCGCGAGCAGCTTGCGCTGGAGGGTCTGGGGCTGACGGGTCAGCTCGACGTCGATCCGGCTGCCGCCTTCGTCGGGGGTGACCTGGAAGACCCAGCCGCCGCCGGGCCCGAACACCTTCGAGTCCAGTGTGGTGATGTCCACGCGACCGCGCTCGGCGTCCCACTCGTAGCGGGCCCGCTCCCAGGCGGCGGCGGTGCCCTCGGTCACCTCGGCCCAGGTCTCGCCCTGCTCGTGGACCGTCAGGTGGTCGGCGTCGATCGTGGGCCAGGCCTCGGCCCGGGCCGGGCCGAAGTCGGTCAGGACGGCCAGGGCGGCCTCGGGGGAGAGCGTCGAGTCGAGGTGAAAGCGGACGGCGGTCATGGTCATGCTCCTCAGTTGGGGTAACCGGTTTGAGCGGTTACTGCGATGACCAGAACTCTGACACACGATCCGTAACCCGTCAAACTGGTTACAGGGACTTGTGCGTCACCGCGTCACCGTTCAGAATGGTTACGTGAACCACGCCTTCCCCTGCGGGACGCTCGCGCTCGACTTCCTCGGCACCCTGCGCGCCCGCCGCAATCCCGTGCCGGCCGAGAAGCTGGCCACGCCGGAGCTCCTCGACGACTGGTTCGTCGAGTCGGGCATGCTCGACGCCGCTCCCCACGCCGACGGCGCCGACCTCGCCGCCGCCGTGGAGCTGCGCGAGTCGCTGTACCTGCTCGTCGAGGACCGGCTGGGCGGGCGCGCGGCGCTCGCGGCCGCGGCTTCCGCTGCGGCGGCGGACCTGGCCGGGCAGGCCGGGCCCGCCGACACCGGCGACCGGGTCGAGCCCGCCGATCCCGCCGCGCTCGCCGCGGCCGTCGAGGTGCTCAACCGGTACGCCGCGGAGCCGCCGGTCACGGTGCGGCTGGAGGTCGCGGGCGGTGCTGGCGCCGGCGACGCCGCCGCGAGCATCCGCCGCACCGGCACCGCCGCGCAGGGCCTGGCCGCCGTCGCCCGCGAGGCCGTCGAGATCCTGGGCGGTCCCGACGCCGCCCTGCTGCGCGAGTGCGGCCGCCCCGAGTGCACCCAGGTCTACCTCGACCGCTCGCGCGGCCACCGTCGCGAGTGGTGCGCCATGCGCACGTGCGGCAACCGGGTCAAGGTCTCGGCCTACCGCTCCCGCCACCGCACGTCGACCCCGACCCCGACCCCGACGATGTCGCACGCGTGACCACTGCGCCCGGATGTGCGCTTCTACCCAGTCATCAGGCTCGAAACGAGGGCTGTTCTCGGGCCCGATGACTGGGTAGAAGCGCACTTTCCGACACCCGTCCGTGCGCCCCCGCCCGGGCCGCTGCTTGACGGCTCGCGCGCCGCGGTGCAACACTGACGCCCATCGCCGGAAACGTTTCCAGTGATCGCTCGGCCGGAAACTGGAAACGTTTCCAGAACGGGCAGGACCTCACGAGGAAGTGGAGTGACAGTGTCGTCATCACGCGCCACCCTGATGCAGGTGGCCGAGCGCGCCGGGGTGTCGCTCGCGTCGACCTCGCGCGCGCTGCACGGCACGGGCGCGAGCAGCAAGATGGTGGACCGCGTCCGCGCGGCCGCCGCCGAGCTGGGCTACAGCCCGGACGCGATCGGCAGGTCGCTGCGGATGAAGCGCACGTTCCAGGTCGCCTTCGCCGTCGCCGACATCGGCAACCCGGTCTACGTCGAGATGCTCACCGCCATCCATGAGGTGCTCGCGCCGCACGGGTACCGCGTCGTCGTCATGTCCACGGGGCACACCGTCGGCTCCACGGTCGACCTGGTCCGCAGCCTCGGCAGCGGCTTCGTGGACGGCCTCATCGTCAGCCCGCTGCGCACTGACGACGTGCTCGTCGAGGCGATCCGGCAGGCCCCCGTGCCGGTCGTCGTCATCGGCCGCTCGCTGGAGCAGCAGGGGATCGACTCCGTCTCGACCGACTCGGCCGCGGGTCTCGGCCAGGCGGTCGCCCACCTCGTGGAGATCGGCCGCCGCCGCATCGGCTTCGTCAACGGCCCGCTCGACACCACCCCGGGCGCCGCGCGCCAGCGCGGGTTCGACGCCGCCACGAGCGGCCCGGGCTTCGCCGGCGACCACGCCGAGACCGAGCGGGCCGACGACTTCACCGTCGCTGCCGGGCTCGCCGCCGCTCGCCGGCTGCTGTCCCGCACCCCGGCGGCCGGCCCGTTCGACGCCGTCGTCGCCGCCAACGACCTGCTCGCCATCGGCGTCATCCGCGCCGCACGGGAGCTGGGGCTCTCGGTACCCGGCGACCTCGCCGTCACCGGCATGGACGACACCGAGATCGGCCGCGTCTTCCAGCCCAGCCTGACGAGCGTCTCGCTCGGTTCTGCCGAGCGCGGCACCGCCGCGGCCCGGCTCGTCCTGGACCGGGTCGACGACGTCGCCGAGCCCGCCCAGCAGATCGCCATCGGACCGCGCCTGTTCGTGCGCGAGTCCACCGCCAAGGAGATGAGCGCACGATGACCGTCCTCGCCTCGCCCCGGCCGTCGCCGCCGCGGCCCCGGCGCAACCGAGCCCCGCGGGGCATCGAGCGGGCCCGGCGCCGCGAGGCCGCCGCGCTGGTGATGCCGTCGCTGCTGCCGATCCTGGTGCTGTCCGTCGCGCCGCTGCTCATGGGCGTGCTGCTCGCGTTCACCGACGCGGAGCTGGTGCGCCGCCCGGACTACCAGTTCGTCGGCGTCGACAACTTCGTGCGGCTGGCCGGCAACTCGTTCTTCTGGGAGTCGTTCCGCATCGGCATGGTGTGGGCGGTCTCGGTGACGCTGCTCCAGCTCGTCGCGGCGCTCGGCCTGGCGCTGCTGCTGAACTCCGGCCTGCGGCTCCAGGGGCTCACCCGCGTGCTCGCCCTGATCCCGTGGGCGATGCCGCCCGTCGTCGTGGCGATCATGTGGAAGATGATCTACTCGCCCAACGCGGGTCCGCTCAACGCGTTCCTGGGCTCCGTCGGCCTGCCGGACGACATCAACTGGCTCGCCGACTTCTCGACCGCGCTGCCCGCCGTGATCGTCGTCGGCGTCTGGGTGGGCATGCCCCAGACCACGGTGACGCTGCTCGCCGGGCTGCAGCAGATCCCGGACGAGCTGCACGAGGCCGCCGCGATGGACGGCGCCGGCGCCTGGCGCCGGTTCTGGGCGGTCACGCTGCCCAGCCTGCGGCCGATCGTCACGTCGATCACGTCGCTCAACTTCATCTGGAACTTCAACTCGTTCTCCCTGGTCTACGTGCTGACCGAGGGCGGGCCCGGCGGCCGCACCATGCTGCCGATGCTGTTCACCTACCTCGAGGCGTTCAAGAACCGGAACATCGGCTACGCCGCCGCGATGGGCGTCGTGCTCGTCGTCGTGGTGGTCCTCCTCCTGGCCCTGTACCTGCGCTCGCAGTTCCGCGAGGACCGCACCGAGAAGAAGGGCTGAGCCGATGCGCACCCTCGTCCGCCCCGCCCAGTACGTGGCGCTGGCCGGTTACATCCTGTTCCTGGGGTTCCCGCTGCTGTGGCTGATCTCGGCATCGGTGAAGTCGTCCGGCGAGCTGAACTCGCTGGTCGTGAACCTGCTGCCGCAGGAGTGGCACTGGGAGAACTACTCCGAGGCGCTGGCCCGGCAGGGGCTCGTGCAGTCGGCGGCCAACAGCGCGATCGTCGCGCTCGCGTCCACCGCGCTCGTCATCCTCATCGCGTTGCCGGCCTCCTACGTGCTGGCGCGGCTCAAGGGCGCGATCCGCGCGGCCGGCGTCGGCTGGATCCTGGTGAGCCAGGTGTTCCCGGTGATCCTCGTGATCCTGCCGCTGTTCCTCATCCTGCGGACGATCGGGCTGACGGACAGCCTGGTCGGACTCACACTCGTGCACACCACCTACACGCTGCCGTTCGCGCTGTGGATGCTGCAGGGGTACGTGGCCGCGATCCCCGTGGAGCTGGAGGAGGCGGGGTCGATGGACGGCGCCAGCCGCCTGGTGGTGCTGCGCCGGATCGTCGTCCCGCTGCTCGCTCCCGGCGTCGTCGCCACGGCGATGTTCAGCTTCGTGTCCTCGTGGAACGAGTTCTTCTTCGCGCTCGTGCTGCTCCAGTCGCCCGAGAACTACACCCTGCCGATCACCCTGTCGACGTTCATCGGCGGCGAGGGCAAGGTCGCGCTCGGCCCCCTGGCGGCGGGCTCCGTGCTCGCCGCGATCCCCAGCATCGTCTTCTTCTCGATCATGCAGAAGAAGCTCACCGGCGGCCTCATGGCCGGGGCGGTCAAGGGATGACCGTCCGTACCCGCACCACCAACCCGAAAGGCCGACCCATGAAGTCTCGTGGAGTGTTCATCGCCGCATGCCTCACGACCACCACCCTGCTGCTCGCGGCCTGCGGCAGCGGCGACGCGGGCGACGGCGGCCCGGTCACCCTCAAGTTCCAGGCGCTGTCCGACCAGCCGGCCGCCATCGAGGCGACGGAGTCGATCGTCGAGGACTGGAACGAGGCCAACCCCGACGTCCAGGTCGAGATCGTCCCGGCGGGCTGGGACGGCGTCTACGACAAGCTGATCACCCAGTTCAACGGCGGCGCCGCGCCCGACATCATCCACTACGAGGCCGCGAGCATCGTCTCGTTCGCCCGGGACGGCTACCTCGCCGACCTGACCGACCTCATGTCGGACGAGCGCCGCGCCGACATCCCGCAGGGCATCCTCGACTCGGTCACGGTCGACGACCAGGTGGTCGCCTACCCGACCGAGCTGCAGTCCTACGTGGTGTTCGCCAACCGCACGCTGCTGGAGGACGCCGGGGTCGAGGTCCCGACCGGCGACACCATGACGTGGGACGAGCTGCGCGAGATCGCGCAGGCCACCACGAAGGGCGACGTCTACGGCCTCGGCTGGGGCCTGTCCAGCCCGACGGCGGCGTTCATGTCGCTGGCCCCCGGGTTCGGCGGCACCTACATCACGGGCACCGGCGAGGACGCCGACCTGACCGTCGGCGCCGGCGAGATGGCGCTGCCCGAGCTGGTGCACGCCATGGCCTACGACGACAAGACGATCCTGCCGGTGACCCTGACCCAGTCCGGGTCGGAGGCCATCGCGTCGTTCTACGCCGGGCAGACGGCGATGACGGTGCAGGGCTCGTACCAGGCGGCCAACATCGCCAAGGACGCACCCGAGGACCTCGACTGGGTGGCGCTGCCTCCGCTGGCGGGCCCCGAGGGCCCGCAGCAGGCCGCCAACCCGCAGACGCTGTCGGTCAACATCGACTCCGAGCACGTCGAGGAGTCGGCCGAGTTCATCGAGTTCTTCACGCAGACGGACCACCTGGCCGCGCTGAACGAGGCGGACGCCCTGATCCCGGCGACGACGTCGGCCCAGGAGGCCATGACCGCCAAGCTCGGCGACGAGAACGGCTGGAGCACGATCCTTGCCTCGGGCCAGAACTTCACCGCGGCGCCGTACCTGTTCGCCGACTCGTACGCGCAGTGGAAGGACACGGTGGCGACGCCGGCCTACCAGCGCTACCTCGCGCAGGAGACCGACGAGGCGGAGCTCGCCGACCAGCTCACGAGCGGCTGGGACGAGATCACGCAGTAAGACCGACGCGAGCGACGACTGACGTACGCGACGCAGGAACGACGAGGGAGATACCGTGAGCTGGTTAGAGGACCGGTCGGTGGCCGTGATCACCGGTGCCGCAGTGGGGGACGCCCTGGGTGGGGCGACCGAGGGGTGGACGCCGGAGCAGATCGAGGAGCGGCACGGGGGCCGCGTGCGCGGCATCGTCGGGCCCTGGTACCCCAACTGGCGCGACGCCCGCCCCATCGCCCCGTACCACAAGGGGGACGGGCACATCACGGACGACACCCTCATGACCCGGGCACTCGTCGAGGTCTACGCCAAGCGGCGCGCGCACCTGGACGCGTACGCCATGGCGGAGGACCTGGTGCCGCTGATGATCGGGGAGCCCCGGTGGATCCCCGAGCTCGAGTCGACGGCGCTGCTGCTCCAGCGGGTGTTCCTCGCCGAGAAGTGGCTGGTGGCGCGCCTGCACTACGGGCACGTCGACCCGCGCGAGGCCGGCGTCGGCAACGTCGTCAACTGCGGCGCGGCGATGTACGCCGCGCCCGTGGGGCTGGTGAACGCGGGTGACCCCCGCGGCGCCTACGCCGAGGCGATCGACCTCACCGGCGCGCACCAGTCCAGCTACGGCCGCGAGGCGGCCGGGGTCTTCGCGGCGATGGTCGCGGCCTCGGTCGCCCCGGGCGCCACGCTGGACGACGTCGTGGCGGCCGCGCTGGACGTGGCGCACGACGGGACGGCGGACGCGCTCCGCGCCGTCGTCGACGCCCTCGAAGGCTGGCCCGAGGCACCCACGAGCGACGACGAGGAGCGCAAGCTCGCCCGCCTCGTGCGGGAGGTCGTCGCCCCCTACGACTCGGTCGGCCCGGAGTACCGGCAGATGTCGATGGACGCGCGTCGTCCCTCGCGGACCAAGTCGATCGAGGAGCTGCCGGTGGCCCTCGGGCTCCTGCTCGGACACCGTGGCGACTTCCGCGGCTCCGTGCTGGCCGCCGTGAACTACGGGCGCGACGCCGACTCGATCGCCGTCATGGCGGGTGCTGTCGCCGCCGGCCTCGGCGGCAGCGACGTGGTGCCCGCCGACTGGCTCGACGAGATCGAGACCGCCAGCAAGATGGACGTCCGCGAGACGGGTCGCCTCATGGCGGACGCCGCGGGCGACATCCTGCGGGCGGACCGTGAGCGGGCGCTGGCCCGGCTCACGGAGCTGGACGCCGTCGGGGCGGGTGAGCCCGCGTGAGGCTGACCTGGGCCCAGCCCGAGGACCTCCTGGCGCACGAGCTCGTGCAGTCGGCGGCCGAGGGCAAGGACGTCGCCGATGTCCGCGACCGCTGGGTCGCCGCGGGCGGCGACCCGACGCCGGCGGTCAGCGGTGCGGGTCCCGTCCCGGCGCCGCCGGAGCTGCGGGCGCTCGCCCGGGAGCTGCTGGACGAGCTGGACGCGCGGCAGGGAGCTTCTGCTCCGGGGTCATGGTCCGAGATCGAGGCGTCGCTCCCGGCGGCGCCCGCGCTGCCCGGCCGTCCGGCCGGAGGCGACGCCGCCTACGCCGCCCGGGTCCAGGGCGCCTGGACCGGCCGGGCCGCGGGCTGCCTGCTCGGCAAGCCGGTCGAGAAGATCCCGCGCGCCGGCATCGAGGAGATCCTGCGGTCCACCGGCCGCTGGCCGCTGGACCGCTGGTTCACCGCCGTCGGCCTGCCCGACGACGTCGCGGACCGCTGGCCGTGGAACCGCCGGTCGGCGCCGACGTCGCTGGAGGAGAACATCTCCGGGATGCCCGAGGACGACGACCTCAACTACCCGATCCTGGCCCTCACCCTCCTGGAGAAGCACGGCCGCGGGTTCACCACGGACGACGTCGCGCAGCTCTGGCTGGACAACCTGCCCGCCGGGCGCACCTTCACGGCCGAGCGCGCCGCCTACCGCAACATCCTGGACGCGGTGCCGGTGCCCGAGACGGCCACGCACCACAACCCGTTCCGCGAGTGGATCGGCGCGCTCATCCGCACCGACCTGCTCGGCTGGGTCTCGCCCGGCGACGTGCGGGGCGCGGCCCGGCTGGCCTGGGCCGACGCGAGGCTCAGCCACACGGGCGACGGGATCTTCGGGGCCATGTGGGCCGCGGGTCTGGCCTCCGCGGCGGTGGTCGCGGCCGACGTCGAGCAGGTGTTGGACGCGGCCGAAGCCGTGGTCCCGCCCGGCAGCGGTCTCGCCGCGGCCGTGGCCCTGGGCCGCTCCCTGGGTCGCGACAACGACGGGAGCGAGGCCCAGGTGCGCGCCGGCCTGGACCGCATCCACGCCGAGTACGGGCACCTGCACTGGGTGCACACCCTCAACAACGCCGCCGTGATCGCGTTCGCGCTGACCGCGGGCCGGGGCGAGTTCGGGCCGAGCGTCTCGATCGCCGTCACGGCGGGCTTGGACACCGACTCCGCGGGGGCGACCGTGGGCGGCATCGTCGGGGCGCTCCATCCCGAAGGAATGGGCGAGCGGTGGACCGCGCCCCTGGACGGGCGCATCGCGACGTCCCTGCCCGGTGGCGAGCAGCGCATCGCGGACCTGGCGCGGCGGACGGTCGCGCTGGCGTCGCCGGCCGTGCCGGCCGGGGGTGCCGCATGAGCGGGACCGTGGTGGTGGTCGGGTCGGCCAACGTGGACCTCGTGGTCGACGTGCCCAGGCACCCCGCCGGCGGCGAGACCATCCTGGGCGGCGACCTGCGCCGCACGCCGGGTGGGAAGGGCGCCAACCAGGCCGTCGCCGCGGCGCGCGCCGGGGGAGCGGACACCACGTTCGTCGGGGCGCTGGGCCGGGACGAGTCGGCCGAGCTGCTGCTCACTTCGCTCGGCGCGGCGCGTGTGCGCACCGACACGGTCGACCGGATCGACGCCCCGACCGGGACGGCCCTGATCACGGTCTCGCCCGACGGCGAGAACGCGATCGTCGTGGCGCCCGGCGCCAACTCGCACGTGCGGGTCGGGGCGGCGCAGGCCCGGCGGATCGCCGCGGCCGACGTCGTGCTGGCGCAGCTCGAGATCCCGCTCGACACCGTGATCGCGGCGGCCCGGGAACGCCGGGACGGTGCGCTGTTCGTGCTCAACGCGGCGCCGTCACGCGAGCTGCCCGAGGCGCTCTGGGAGCAGGTCGACGTGCTCGTGGTCAACGAGCACGAGGCGGCGGACCTGGCGGGGCCGGGCTCCGGCGCCGCGACGCCCGAGGATCTCGCGGCGGCCCTGCTGGCCCGGGTCCCGGCCGTGGTCGTGACCCTGGGCGCCGCGGGCAGCCTCGTGGCCCGGCGCGGCGGCGAGCCCGTCCGCGTCCCGGCCGCCGTGGTCGCGGCGGTCGACACCACCGGCGCGGGCGACACCTACTGCGGCGTCCTCGCGGCGGCGCTGGCGCAGTCCGGGCCGGCAGGCCTCGCGCGGGCCGCCCGGCTCGCCGGGGCCGCCGGAGCGCTCGCCGTCACGAGACCCGGCGCGCAGGACGCCGTGCCGCACGCCGCCGACGTTGTCGCGCTGGCGGAAGAACTGGGAAAGGCACCATGAGCTACACCTTCGACCCGCTGGTCCCGCGGCCGATCGACCGGCCGACCGAGGTCGTCGTCGGGCCCCTGACCGCCGAGCGGAGCGCGGCCCTGGACGAGGCCAAGATCTTCTCCGGGCCCGCCGACCCGGCCGCCCGCCCGGCCTGGCGCGAGACGCTGCACGCCTGGCGGGCCGACGCGCGGGAGCGGCACGGTTATACCGGCGCCGCCTACGAGCGGCCCGAGGCCGCCTGGGCCGCGCGGTGCAGCACCGTGGCGCAGGTCTGGCTGTGGGACGAGCTGCTCTACTCGTTCGAGGAGGGCCGGTTCACTCCGGAGGTGTTCCTCGCCGACGCCCGGGAGCGGTTCGGCGGGCTCGACGCCGTCGTCCTCTGGCACGCCTACCCCGTGATCGGGCTGGACGACCGCAACCAGTGGGACTTCTACCGGGACGTGCCGGGGCTCGTGGCGCTCGTGGGCGCCTTCCACGAGGCCGGGCTGCACGTGTTCGTCGACTACAACCCGTGGGACGTCGGCACCCGGCGCGGGGCGGACGACCTCACCGAGCTCGCCGCCGTGGTGCGCGAGCTGGGGGCGGACGGCGTCTTCCTCGACACCCTGAAGAAGGCCGAGCCCGAGCTGGTCGCGCGCCTGGAGGCCGCGCGGCCCGGGATCGTGCTGGAGGGCGAGTCCAAGCTGCCGGTCGAGCGCATCGAGGACCACTCGTCGTCGTGGGCGCAGTTCTTCGCCGACTCCCCGGTGCCGGGCGTGCTGCGCGCGCACTGGTACGAGCGCCGGCACATGCAGCACCACGTGCGGCGCTGGCACCGCGACCACTCCGAGGAGCTGCAGTCCGCGTGGCTGAACGGCGTCGGCGTCATGGTGTGGGAGGTCGTGTTCGGCGTGTGGGTCGGCTGGTCCCGGCGCGACGCGGCGACCGTCCGCCGCATGGTGACGGTCCAGCGCGCCGCCGGCGACCTGCTGCTCGACGGCGGGTGGACGCCGCTGGCGCCCCTGGCCCCGGAGGCGGAGGCCGTGGGTGTGTACGCGTCACGGTGGTCGCTGGGCGGGGTCACGCTGTGGACGCTGGTGAACCGAGGCGAGACGGACTACGCGGCGCCGGTGCTGGACGCCGCTGCCGCGGAGCGGGCAAACGGACGCCTCGTTCCGCTCTCGGACGTGTCAGACGCGACGGACGTGATCGTGCCCGGGCGGGGCATCGCCGCCCTGCTGCACATCGCCGACGACGTCGCGGACCCGGCCTGGCTGCCGGGTCTGCTCGACGCCCTGCGCGAGACGCCGCACGACCCCGACGCCAGGTTCCCGCACCGGCTGGCGCGCCGCGTGGGCGGGTCAGACGTGCAGCCCCGGGTGACCCACCCGTCTGACACGTCGGGGGCGGACCCGGACGCCGTCGTCGTCCCGGCCGGCGACTACGTCCTGACCGTCCGCTACCGCGCCCGCGAGACCGGGATGTACCAGGGCGCGCCGTACGTGGACGAGTGGAAGCCGCTGCCGCCGCGCCTGCACGACGCGCGCACCCTGCAGCGCGACGGTGTGCTCCCGACGGCGGTCGCGGTCGCGGGGTCCGAGGTGACGAACGCCCAGTTCGCCGCGTTCCTGGACGCGACGGGCTACGCGCCGGCCGAGCCGCACCGGTTCCTGGCGCACTGGTCCGACGGCCGCCCGGCCGCAGGCACCGAGGACGAGCCGGTCACGTTCGTGGACCTCGACGACGCCCGCGCTTACTGCGCGTGGCGCGGCGGGCGGCTGCCCACGGAGGACGAGTGGCAGCTCGCGGGAGAGGCCACGCCGTCGTCCTTCGGGGTGGAGCGGCCCGGCGTCGCGGTCTGGAGCTGGACCGAGAGCGAGCACAGCGACGGCCGCACGCGGTTCGTCATGCTCAAGGGCGGCAGCGACTACCGCGCCCCCGACTCCGACTGGTACGTCGAGGGCGGGCGGCACGCACCGGACTACGCGGTGAAGCTGCTGCTCCCGGGGCTCGGGCTCGCGCGGGCGGCCACCGTGGGGTTCCGTTGTGCGTGGGACGTCGTCGAAGGGCCGGAGGTGTCGGCATGAGCGTGTCGCGCGACCCCGCCGCCGGCGCCCTGGCCGGACTGCGCGTCGTGGACGCGTCCACGCTCTTCGCCGGGCCGATGGCGGCGATGCACCTGGGCGACCTGGGCGCCTCCGTCGTCAAGGTCGAGCACCCCACCAAGCCCGACCCGTCGCGCACGCACGGGGCGGCCAAGGACGGCGTCAACCTCTGGTGGAAGACGCTGGGCCGCAACAAGCGCACGGTCACCGCCAACCTGGGTTCGGACGGCGGGCGGGAGGTGTTCCTGGCGCTGGCCGAGCGGTCCGACGTCGTCATCGAGAACTTCCGGCCCGGCACGCTGGAGCGCTGGGGCCTGGGCTACGAGGAGCTGTCCGCGCGTAACCCGAGGCTCGTGCTGGCGCGGGTCTCCGGATTCGGCCAGACGGGTCCGTACCGCACCCGCCCGGGGTTCGGCACGCTCGCCGAGGCGATGAGCGGGTTCGCTGCGATGACCGGCGAGCCCGACGGCCCGCCCACGCTGCCGCCCTTCGGGCTGGCGGACGGCGTCGCGTCGCTCGCCACGGCGTTCGCGATCATGACGGCGCTCTCGGCGCGGGAGCGGACGGGGCGCGGCCAGGTCGTGGACACCGCGATCGTGGAGCCGATCCTGGCCATGCTCGGGCCGCAGATCACGCGCTGGGACCAGCTCGGCACGGTGCAGGCGCGGACCGGCAACCGGTCGAGCAACAACGCGCCCCGCAACACCTACCGCACGAGCGACGGGCACTGGGTGGCCGTGTCGACGTCGGCCCAGTCGATCGCGGAGCGCGTGATGCGCCTGGTAGGGCGGCCCGAGCTCGTGGACGAGCCGTGGTTCGCACGGGGCGTGGACCGGGCGCGGCACGCGGACGAGCTCGACGAAGCGGTCGGGGGCTGGATCTCTCGCCGGACGCGGGACGAGGTAGTGGCGGCGTTCGAGGAGGCCCAGGCCGCCGTCGCGCCCGTGTACGACGCGCGGGACATCGTGGCCGACCCGCAGTTCCGGGCGCTCGGGACGATCCACGAGATCGAGGACCCGGAGCTCGGGCCCATGCTGATGCAGGGGCCGCTGTTCCGGCTCTCGGAGAACGACGGCGTCATCGGGTTCACGGGCCGGCCGCACGGCGCGGACACCGACGAGGTGCTGGGGGAGCTGGGCTTCTCGGCGGAGCGGGTGGCCGAGCTGCGGGAGGCGGGGGCGGTATGAGCGGGGCTGCCGTGGCTGTGCCGGGCGGCGGCACGCCGCTGACCCTGCTCTACGTGCCCGCCGACCGCCCCGACCGGGTGGCCAAGGCGCTGTCCTCTTCCGCGGACGCGGTGCTGGTCGACCTGGAGGACGCCGTCGCGCCGTCGCGCAAGGCGGAGGCGCGGGAGAACGCGCGGCTGTCCCTTGCTCTTGTCGGTGACCGGGCTGTTCAGGTGCGGATCAATCACCGCAGCACGCAGTGGCACGCCGAGGATGTCGCTCTCCTTGGCTCGTTGCCCTCCTCGGTGGGAGCCCGGGTGCCGAAGGTGGAATCTGTCGTCGAGGTGCAGGAGCTTGCCGACGCGCTGCCGGGCCGGGCCCTGCACCTGCTCGTCGAGTCGGCGCTCGGCGTCGAGCGGGCCTTCGAGCTCGCGACGGTGTCGCCGCAGGTCGCGTCGATCGGCCTGGGGGAGGCGGACCTGCGCTCCGACCTGCGGGTCGACGACGAGGACGGGCTGCTCTGGGCCCGGAGCCGCGTCGTGGTCGCGGCGCGGGCGGCGGGGCTGGTGGCGCCGGTGATGTCGGCCTACACGAACGTGCGGGACCTGGAGGGGCTGGCGGCGTCGTGCCGGGTGGGGCGCCGGCTGGGCTTCTCGGGGCGGACGGCGATCCACCCCGCGCAGCTCGATGTGATCCGGGCGGCGTTCCTGCCCTCGGCCGAGGAGGTCGCGGCGGCTCGGGAGGTGCTGTCTCGGGTAGCGGGTGCGGCGGACGCCGGGGTGGGGGCGGTGGCGCTGGCGGACGGGACGTTTCTCGACGTGGCGATGGTGGAGCGGGCGCGGTGGGTGGTGGAGCTGGGGTCTGCATAGACCTGGGCTGTGTCTCAGGGGGTGGGGAAGCCGAATGCGCTCAGGACGTCGTCGAAGGTTTCCTCGACGAAGTCGGACCTCGCCCGAAGCAGCGCCTCGATCCGGCCCGGGTCGACCGCAGGAAACCCAGCCGCTGCGGCCCAGGCGATCACGTTGGCGGCGGTGTGCGGGATGTGAGCGTTCAGCCGGCGCACGAACTCGTCAGGGTCCATCCCGTCGGGGCAGAAGACCGCCTCGGGGTCGTCTTCCGCGTAGTGGAGCACCGTGTCGAGGTGCAGCGCGGTCCGCCACGGCCGGCCGGCCGGTGCGAGCCCGGTGACGATCGCGCAGTCACTGTCCAGGACCCAGGCCGAACAGGCGGGAGCCCCCGTCTCGCGGACCAGGTCGGCGAGTGCCGTCGGGCGGTCCTCGTCCCAGTAGCCTGCCTCGACGTGCACCTGCTGCCACCCTGTGTTGGTCAGCCACGCCTGGTCGACGATGACCTCGGGTGGATGACCTTCGGCGATGGATGCGAGCAGGGGGACCTCTTCGAGGGGGCCGTCGCTGCGCGCGACGACGAGATGACCGGTGAATCCCACTGGGTCTGTCCTTCCTGCGTGCTGGTGCCGGACCGCCCGTTCTGCTGTGGGCAGATGCCGACTGTTTCGACGAGCAGTACGAACGGGTGTGCTATATGTTGATGGCATGAAGCGAACGGGTGAGGTGCTGGTTCCGGCAGGCGATGTGCAGCCTGCCGAGTCGGTGCTGCCCGGGAGCAGGGCGGTCGACGTGGCAGGTGTGCGGGCGGTGCGGCGGGTCCTGGCGGAGATGATCTTGCCCGGTGCCACTGACACTCCTGCCGGTGTGCCTGGGGCAGTACAGGCTCAGTGGGTGGACCTGCTCGGTGAACTCGAGGCCGTGAAGAACGCGGTCACCGCGACCCAGGCGCGGCTGGCGGTCGCGTTGGACGAGGCGACCCGCGCCGAGGAAGCCCGGCAGAGCGTCCGGGCCGAGCGGCAAGGACGTGGTGTGCCGAACCAGGTCGGTGCGGCACTGCGGGTGAGCCCGCACGCGGGTGCCGGGTTCGTGTCCACGTCACGGGTGTGGGTCACCCAGATGCCGCACACGTTCACTGCGTTGCAGGCCGGGGTGCTGTCCCAATGGCGGGCCACGCTCCTGGTCCGGGAGACCTCCCACCTCTCCCTGGAGCACCGTGTGCTGATCGACGAGGAGATCTGCGGCCCCACCCACCTGACCGAACTCGCGACGATGAGCACCCGACGACTGATCGCCCGGATCAAGGAACTCGCCGC